>CAMZNG010000024.1 GCA_947313745.1 uncultured Mycoplasmataceae bacterium | reverse complement strand
TGGAATTAAATTGGATAATTTATTATACAAATTATCCAAAAATTCGCTGTCTGCTTTATAATTCATTTGAGAATCTTTTCCTTTCAACGCAATTGAATTATAAAGATTCTTTTCTTTTTACATAAAATTATTTACAGCGTCGTTGTTTTAAGGGTTTTCCTTTCTTTCTATGAATTATTTAATAAAAAACTCCTTATAAGGAGTTTTTAATAACATTGAATTTCTTTTATATATTGAATTTCAATGTTTGTGAAAGTCTTTCTTCTCTGTTTCTTCTTGATTTTATATAAAATATTGTTGAAAAATATATAACAATTATTGATATTATTATAAATATTATTAATCCAATTGTAATTCCCTCAATTAATTTATGACTCATTTTTGTTTTTATGCTTAAATTTGTTTTTTGTATTTCTCCTGAAAAAGAGGTTCCTTCTTTATCTTTTGCAAGCCGAATTTTAATATCATTAAAACTTGTGTTAGTATCTAAATTATCTACATTAAATTCAACTAATCCTGAAATCCCATATGAATTTTTAGATTTTCATATTGGATTTATATCATCTCCATTTGCAAACACTCATATTCAATAATCTTCTACTTTATGTGGTTCATTATTTTGAGTAAATTCCCCATTTTCAAATGTATCATTAACATTAACTTCCATATTAAAATTTGTGTCCTTGACATTTGAAATTTTAATATTATCAACAGAAGAAACCATACCTAATGTTGTAACATCAGGACCAGATACTCTATCAACTTCTGTTTTACTGCTTACATCTCATAATACATATGTTGTATCTGTGTATTTATGTGATGAATCAAGTCCATTAACTGTAAATGTTTGAACACCTGCTGTAGAACTTTTTCCTGTTCAAATAGGTTTTTCTTTTGTTTTCGATCCATAAAGTCTAATTTGATAACTATCAACGTCCGTTTCCCCATATTCACTATCAATATTGATTCTAATATCGAATCCTTCAGATGTGATTGAATCTTTTTCTACTTCTATTTTATTTATGTTTGTAACTTCGGAAGAATGAGTTGTAACCTCACCAACATTGAAAAGTCCACCTATCTCTACTTTGTTTTCTAATAATTGTAATTTTATATTATATGTTGTTTTTAAAGTAAGGTTAGGTACAACAATTGGACCAAGATCTCCACTTTCTGATAAAGGAATTGTTTCATAAAGCAAATCTTTTGATGAATCATTTTTAACATCAAACACTTTTATTGTAAAAGGAGTTGTTGTATTAAGCAAATCATTATCTGCACTTACTGATGAATTTATTGTTATACTGTTTGAAGTTGTTAATTTATCATCGATGCTTGCACTTTTAATTTCCTTTACATGGTTTTCAATTGTTACCCAACCTACAATTGCATTACAATTAGGGATTGGCTCATTACCATCTTCATCCCAAGACATTCAAATTCTTACATTATATCTTTGTCCATGATCAAGATTTCCAATTTCAAATTCAACATCATTTCCTGCTTGATATTTTTTTTCAGAAGTATAATTAATTCCATCACTTGTAACATGCATATAATACCCATCAGTTATTAGTTTTGTTTGATTTTCAGCATCTATGTCTGCTAAAATCTTAAATCCGTCTGAAGTAATTTCAGAAAATGTTCCTGAAAGACTTAATGGAATATTTTTTGTTGTTAAAGAATCAACTAAGCTAAATTTTGTTCCAACATATGTTCCATCATAATTAATTTGTACTGATACATCAGTGTATTCAATCCCTGGGTCAAGTGTATCGATTATAAAACTTTCTCCATCTATCGCTGTAGTTTGAAGAAGACTTGTTCAAATTACACTCTCTTCATTTTCACCAGCAACCGTTGCAAACACATCTAATGTATAAGGTAGAACTTTAAGTGGGTCACCTTTTGAACAATCAAATTCATCTATTGTTAATTTAAATCCATTTGAATAAACATCTCCTTCTTTGATAGAAGCATTAACAATATCACTAACTTTACCTATTTCTGTTTTAAAACTAACTCCTGTTTTTCATTCGTTACCTATAGGTGTTGTTCCATCCTCTTCTACTAATTGAACTCTAAGGTCAGAATATTCATTACCATATAAAAGAGAATCAATTTCAACTATTTTTTCACCAAATGTATCAAATGTTTCAGAAGTGTTTACAATGTCTTTATCATTTTTTTCATCATGTAATGTAGATTGAATTTTATATTTCTTTACATTTAAGGGTCAATTTGGATAATCAGATTTTGTTGAAATTTTATAAACTAACTTCCCATCGGAAACAGAAATTTCTTCAGGAAGAGAACTTTTATCAAAACCAACAATATTACCAATTGGTTCAAAAGTATTTCATGTTCCGTTTTTTTCTCCAAATAAAAACATTGATTGAT
>CAMZNG010000023.1 GCA_947313745.1 uncultured Mycoplasmataceae bacterium | reverse complement strand
TTAAATTTTCATCATCTCCATTTGCAATATAATATTTCATTGGAATTATTATTTTTTCTTTTAAAGCTAAATCCATAGTAACTTTTCCAACTACATTTTCTTTTCCTTCAAATTTCATTAAAAGATATAATGGTTTATCTGTTCTTCTTATTGTTGCTGTCATTCCAAAAACATATTTATTTTCTCTAACAAAGAAATCAAATAACTCTTCTTGATAAGTTTCTGGGCCTATATGATGACACTCATCAAATATCACTGATTCAAAGCTTCTTAAAAAATCTTTGTTTATATCTAGTAATTTTCTTGCTGATTTATCAGTAATAAAAATTACATCATAAGCATTATTAATATTTATATCTTGTGAATACTTAATAATATTTAAACTTGGTCTAAATCTTTTATAATCATTCATTGCTGATTCTATAATCTTATTTTGATGAACAATGAATAGTGTCTTAGATGAATTAATCCTCTCTCTAAACAACATTGATAAAATAGTTTTCCCTGTTCCAGTTGCTGCCCAAAGTAAAAACTTCTTTTCTTTTTTCTCAAGAAGATTGTTTATTTCATCCATTGCTTTTTTTTGCATTGGATTTAATTTTATTTCAATATCCTTAATATCACTATTCATCTTAGTATCAATGAATTTATTGTCACAAGCAAAAGAAATATTCTCAGCCGGAGTTGCAGAGTCTCATAATGATTCAAATATTTCTTTTGTCTCTTCAAAACTTGATTCAATAATATTTTCTATTTTTCCATCAAATGATTCTTTTGTTATATTGAACGATCCTGAATAGGCAACATTTCTTTTTCCTTTGAAATAGACAAACTTCGCATGAAAACCTTGTTTGTTTATTTCTTTATTTATTATTCTAACCTTAGCTCCAAGGTTATTCATATAATCTATAGATGATTGATTTGTTATCCCATCATCATTAGTTGTTATTATATATATTTCTTTATTTGATACATCAATACCTTTAAATATTTCATCTAATCCTTTTGATGTTATATAAGAAACACCTATAGCAATATAATTGCTATTTATTATTGACTCTCTTAATATTCCTTTAATTAATCCTTGTTTATTTATTTTCATTAATTACAGTATCGCATAATTACAAGTTTATTTATTGGTAATTTAGATTTTTTTTCTATTTTGATAAATAGATGATTTTCAAGCCTTCTCCATTTTTTTTATTTTGTCATTTGTTTCCTTTTGAAAAAGATCATTTTCTCAATCTAATTTTTTTATATTTTCTAATTCTTTCCAATATAAATTTTCCTTTGAAGGAAAAAACTTATCAAATAAAAAATATACGTTTTCAAATTCAAGTTCCTTTATTCTCTTTGCACACTTTATGCATGGCGAAGTTGTAATTATTAGATTAAGATTTTTTCCATCTTTCTTATCTTCACATAGTTTTTCAATACATAAATATTCAGCATGAAGCAAATAGTTTTTTTCTTTAATCTCTTCATAATTAAAATCATTGTATGATTTATTAGA
>CAMZNG010000022.1 GCA_947313745.1 uncultured Mycoplasmataceae bacterium | reverse complement strand
AAAAGAATTTTTTCAAAACTTTTATTTATAATATATTTTTTAGGATTTATTGCAATAATTTTTTCCTCAACTTTTTCATTAGAAAAAAATATAAATAAAAACACTAGCAACTCATATATAAATAATCCAAGTATAGATATAAAAGATGTTGCTTCAGCAAATGATCATTCAGCAGCAATTATAAACAATGGAACATCTGATCATTTATTTACTTGAGGTTCTAACAATCATGGACAATTGGGATTAGGAAATAATGACAATCATAACACACCACAAGAAGTAACTGGATTGCCTGAAGGAGAAATGGAACAACTTTCATTAGGTAATGAATTTTCTTCAATAGTTATAGATAATAGTCTTTATATGTGAGGAAATAATGAATTTGGACAACTTGGTTTAGGTGATACAAAAGATAAGAATGTTCCAACAAAAGTAACTGGATTACCTGATGGAGAAATACAACAAATTTCACTTGGATCAAATCATTCAGCAGCCTTGGTAAAAGAAGGAGAAGACAATCACCTTTATATTTGAGGTCATAATGATTATGGTCAACTTGGTATGAGTAGTGAAGATTACAACGATAGACTTGTACCAACAGAAGTAACAAAATTACCTGAAGGGGGAGAAATAAAACAAATTTCTTTAGGAGAAAATTTTACAACTGCAGTTGTAAATGCTGAATTAAAAAATGCTCAAGATGAAATGATAAAAAAAGATTGAGTATTCACTTGAGGGAGCAATCGTTATGGACAATCAGGCACTGGTAATTTTATAAATCAATTCTCAGTTCCTCAAAGGATATATGATTTACCAGACACAATAAAAATAGTTAAACAAATTTCTGCAGGGAAAGATTATGTTGTTGCGATTTTAAACGACGGATCATCTGATCGTATATTTTCTTGAGGACATAATGAGTTAGGTCAACTTGGACTTGGAACTTATAGTGTTGATCCATATGATTTAGATATATCTAAACCTCAAGAGATACATTCTTTTTGAAACCAAGTAAAACAAGTTTCTTCTGGATACGATTCAACTTCAGCAATTATTGATAATAAACTTTACACATGAGGACATAATGATTTATCTCAACTTGGATTAGGAGAAGGTTCATTAGAAAAATATAACTCTCCTCAAAAAGTAAATGGTCTACCTGATGGAGAAATTAAACAAATTTCACTAGGGGATTCAAATCATTCAATTATTAATACAACAATCGATGGTGCAGATGACACATATGTTTATGGGTCAAATAACTTAGGTCAACTTGGTATTGGTACTGATGAACAAAAAATAGATTCTCCAAAATTACTTTTCCATTAGAAATAAAATCACTAACTAATGCTTCAGTAGATAGTGTTAGTACATTATCTTCAACAATCAAAGTTAATGCAAGTATGGATTCTCCTTCAATAAAAAACAAAGATTCCTTCGTTAAAAATTTCTCACTTGAAGTTGTAAAAGAAGGAACAGATGATGTTATTGGTACAAGTGATTCAGATCTTTATAATACAACAGGAGAAAAAACATTTTCTATAAATGGTTTAGAACCAAATAAAGATTATGGAAGTGTGGAAGTAACTATAGCTGGAAATCATAAAGTAAGGTCAAATAAATTTAATCTTAAGACTATTAAGGAAGATATTTCAGAGTTATCAGATTTTGCTATTTCAGGAGAGGTTGGCGGACGTTCAGTAAATGTTACTGTAAATGCAAAGACACCATCATCTACCTTTACAAGCAATGAAGAAGTTAATGATTATTCATTAGAACTTATTGATGATTCTGGACAACAAATAAGTGGTTCAAGCATAGAAGAAGGATTAAATACCGAAGGTATTCAATCATTTCAAATAACAGGACTTACACCCGGAACTGATTATGGAATGGTTAAGCTTAGAAAGATAATGATGAAATAAAATTGCAAAGCTTTAATTCATTATTTAAAATAATTAGTGAATCAATGGATGATTATAATAACACATCAAGGTTGTTTTAGATTGAAAAACCCATTAGAGTATTTTGAAAACATTCTAAACGATTGTAAAGAAAATCTACCCCAGTTTAATACTTTTGTTTTATCATATGTTATAATAACGCTATATGATAAGAAATAAAATTAAAAAAAGTATATACATATGTGTTATCACTATATTAGTATTTTTAGTGGCATTTATTTCTATATTAAAAATTGAAGGTTTAAATCTTTCAGCACCTTATAAAAATAATATTAATAATTTTTTTAATGATCAAGAATTAAAACAAACAACTATGGGCGATTATACTTCTTCAATACTAACAAGAGATGAAGATGGAGACCACTTATACACTTGAGGTCTTAATGACCATGGACAACTTGGATTAGGCGATAAAAAGGAAAGATTAACACCTGTGGAGGTAACTGGATTACCTAGCGGGGAAATAAAGAAAATTTCAACAAGTGGGAATCATTCTGTTGCCATTATAAATGATGGAGTTAATGATCATTTATACACTTGAGGTCTTAATGACCATGGACAACTTGGATTAGGTGATGAGGATGACCGTTTAGTTCCTACGGAAGTAGATGGATTGCCTGATGGAGAAATATCTCAAGTTTCTCTTGGAGTTAAATTTTCTGCAGTTCTAATAGATAACTCAGTATATACTTGAGGTTTAAATTCTTGTGGACAACTTGGATTAGGCGATGATATTGACCGTTCAGTTCCCACAAAAGTAACTGGATTACCATCAGCAACAATTAAACAAATTTCTCTTGGGGAGCAACACGTTGGAGTTTATTTGAACGATGGGCTTCATAAAAATATTTTATATACTTGAGGAGATAACGATCACGGTCAACTTGGATTAGGTGATAAAAACTCTCGTAACACTCCCACTAAAGCATATTCTTTTTATGGTAGAATAGTTATTTCTTTTGGTAGCGATAGTAGTTCTGCTTTAGAATATAAAGGTGGTATATCTTCTTTATATACTTGAGGAAACAATGAATATGGTCAACTTGGATTAGGTTGATCAAGATAACCGTTTAGTTCCCACAGAAGTAATGGACTCATGGTGAATAGATCAAATTGTAATGAATCAGTCATTATTTATAAAAACATCTGGAGGAGATGTGTTGTCTTGTGGATTTAATGCATCTGGACAATTAGGATTAGGTGATAAAAAAAATCGTCTTAAACTTGAAAAAGTACCTATAACTTATGAAAAACAAATTATGACGTTTAAATACCATTCTTTAATTATAACTAATGTAAATGGTAAAGATCATGTATATGCTTTTGGAGCAGATAGACATGGAGAATCAGGAATTGGAAATAAAGGAGCAGATATTTTAAAACCATCTATTATTCCATTTTTTGAATTTTATAAAGTATCTTCTTTAACAAGTGCAGGATCTACTTCTCAAAAACCAGATAGTGCCATAATTTCTGTAGATGTTAATGATGATAAACTAAATACAAATCCTCCTACTCCTGTTGAAAAATACTCGTTGGAAGTTATTAAAGATAGCGATGAATCAGTTGTTGGGATAAGCGATGCAAAAGATTGGAATACTTCTGGTAGTAAAACTTTTAATTTAAATGGTTTAACACCAAATACATCTTATATTGATTTACGGGTTAGGGTTATTGGTTCCGAAAGTGACGTTCCAATCGTATCCAATAAATTTAATATTACAACTTCAAAACAAGATGTATCTAAATTATCATCTTTTGCAATTGATGGAGAAGTAAGGAGTGATTCAATTGATGTTACTATTAATGCAGAAGTACCATCAACAAACGAAGATGTTAATGATTATTTATTAGAAATTATTGATTCTACAGATACCAAAATAGATGGTTCAAGTACAGAAGGACCATTATCTACAACAGGAACTCAAATATTTACTATAACAGGTCTTACACCAGGAACTAATTATGGATTAGTTAAACTTAGGGTTGTTGGAACAGATATAGTTTCAAATGAAATCCAATTAACAACAGCATTAAATGAAATCGTATCTCTTGATGGTGCAATAGCTAGTGATGCAACAGACACTTCTGTATCAATATCTGTTAATGCTGCCATTCCATCAAGCTTAAATACAAATGAAACAGTTCAAGATTATTCTCTTGAAGTTTTTGATGGAACTAATGTAATTGGAAATAGTGATGCTAAAAACTTAAATATAAGTGGAACACAAACATTTAAATTAACAGACTTATTACCTAATAAAGAATATAATGATGTTGTAGTTAGAGTTGTTGGAACAACCATTGTATCAAATTCATTTAATATTAAGACTTCAAAACAAGATATATCTGAATTAACAAATTTTGCAATAGTTGGAGAAGTTGGTAGTAATTCAGTAGACGTTACAGTAGTTGCTGGTTTTTCAACAAATGAAGATGTTAATGATTATTCATTAGAACTTATAGATAATACCGATACTCAAATAAGTGGTTCAAGTGTAATGGAAGGATTAAATACTTCTGGAACTCAAACATTTACAATCACAGGACTTATGCCAGCAACAGATTATGGACAAGTCAAACTTAGAGTCGTCGATACAAATGTTAAATCAAATAGTGTAAAACTTGAAACAACTCAAAAACAACTTACTGGTTTAGAAGATGCAAAAATTGTTGGAGATACAAAAGAAACATCAGTAAAAATATCTGTTAACGCAGTTTATAACCCAACACTAAATGAAGATGTTGATAATTATGATCTTGAAGTAGTTGAAGGAACAGATGTAATTGGAAATAGCTCAGCAACAAATCTACATTCCGATGGAGTACAAACTTTTGATTTAACAGAGTTAGATTCTAATAAACCATATACTGATGTATTTGTCAGAATAGTTGGAACAGACATTGTATCAAACACATTCTCATTCACAACTCAAAAGAAAAGTGCTTCAGTATTAGATAATGCTCATGCTATTGAGGGTGAGACAACATATAACTCAGCAACTATTTCAGTAGATGTTTCAACAAATACAAATGAAGACACAATACCACTTCAAGATTATGGATTATTTGTTGCTGATAAATATCATCCTGAATTAAGATCAGAAACACTTTATCTTACTGGTGTTGATGCAACAACCGGAACAAAGGAAATAGAAATTAATAATCTAGATTGAGAAACTGATTATACTGATTTATATGTAGGTATTGAAGGAACAGATATAACAATTGACGTTGATCATTTTAAAACTGATGATTCGCCTATAAACCCTCAACCAGATACTTTTACTATAGATGAAAATTCAATTGAACATAATTCATTTATGTTTAGTGTAGACATCGATTTTGACGGAGGATATTCATCTGAAGATTTTGATCCATCTACCTTAACATTAACTTCTAATGGAGAAAAACTAAAAACTTCATTTGTAAAAAAAGAGAATGATTCTACATACATATATAAAGTTTTTGGGTTAAAATCACATAAGGAATATGATGGTTTTAAAATAACATTTACAAACTCTAAAAATACGATTACAATTAATAATAAAACCGTTACTACAAAAAGAAATCAAAAGATTACAATTGTTTTAATTTCATTAATTTTACTAATATTATTAATATTAGCAATAGTTTTTATTTTATTAATAATTAAAAGAAAAAAAGATTCATATGAAGAACACGGTGGTAAAAGTGGTGTACTAAGAAGCGGATGATAGGGCTTTTAACATCATAAAATATAAGTGGTTATACATATAGAATTTTAAGATTAAAACACTATGTATCTATATAATTTATGATAGAATAAAAACATCATAGTAATAGAATTGACGTTAAACATAATTTTAAGAATAATTATTTTATTATGAAAAGTTTCTTTCTAAATTTTTATTTTTTATATATACATTAGTATTTATGACAATAATTTTTGTTATTGGTTTTTTTAACAATAGGAAAAATACTTTTAATTCAATTAAAAAGAATTTAAACATAACAATAAAAGATGTTTCATTGGAGACGAAATTAAAGTTCCAAAATATTTGATTCAATGAGTTTACATTTACACTCTAACGGAAAAAGAGTTAAAACTAAATTTCTTGCACTTGAGAGATGGAGACATCTATACATATAAAGCTTTTGATTTAAAAGCAAATAATGTTTATGACAACTTTGAGGCAGCAATAGAAAATGCTCCAAATATGCATTAAAAATAAATACAAGTCCAATAAAAACTAAATTAAAAAGAATATAATTGTTATTTTGAAAATTTCTTTATCAGTAATTACATTTATAATTATAATAATGAACGTATTTATCATAATGTGTAAAAAAGAGGTAAAGATTATTTTGTAAGTTTGTCTAATTGGTAATTCATTTTTTAGAAGTTAATAAAAATAATAGTCTATATAAAATAAATTGATAATAATTATTAAAAAATAATTATTTATGATGTAATTAATATATAGGAGAAAAAATGAACCAAAATAATAACGGTATGCATTCAGAAATAAAAAACGCAAGGGATTTCTTTACTAATGGACACATATATCATGTTCCAGATTACCAAAGAAAATACACTTGAAAATCAAAACAAGCTATTGAATTAGTTAGAGATATATATAACATAGATGATAATGAAAACTTGTTTGTTGGAACAATTATTATTAAAAATAATAATATTGGAACACAAAGCTTTTTAATTGATGGACAACAAAGAACAACAACGTTTATGATTTTATTTAGAGCAATGCTTGATCACATTAAAGAAAAAGATTGTGAAATTGCAAACTATGAAAAAATTTCAAAAGACTTAGAAAATTTTATTTATAAAAAAGAAACAGGAGATAAACATAGAAGATTAAAAATACGTGATTTAGTTAATGGAGAAAAATTTAAGAATCTTCTAGAAGATGATCATATTTCTTTTAATAAAATAAGTGTTAAGACATTCAAAGGAAAAAGTTTATTCCACAATAATTACTATGATTTAAGAAAATATATTTACGATGAGAAAATTGATGTTGAAATATTAATTCAGAAACTTAACAATGTTTTAATAAATAGAATATATTTAACAGAAAAGGAATCAGAATTACAAATATTTGAAGCAATCAATTCTAAAGGATCTCCGTTATCTAGTATTGACCTTATAAAAAACTTTTATTTTATATTGTTAAGAAAATTTGGTATTACTAGTGGAGAATTATTCAATGAAGTTAAGAGTTTCTTTGAAGATGAAATATTTAAAAAAATATGTAAAGATAAAAAGACAGAAAATAAATCTTTTTCATCTTTTATAAAAAAAGTAATAATTTACTTACAAGCAAAAAACTTTAAAGAAGGGGTGAAACACAAACTTCCAAAAGAAAGTGACGAAATAGATCTATATAATAAATTTAAAAAACAAATGAATGAAAATTTTAATTGATTTAAAAATCCTGATGATATATCAAATTCACTAAAAGAAATAAGACGAATCTTATTTACTCTTAATGAGATAGAATCATATAAAGATAATAGCAACATAAAAAAACCTTATGAAAACACATTAAAAATTTTTAATGCAATATTTACAGGAGCACAATTTTTCCCAATTATGATGTTTTTAGCTGATCATTATTTTGAGTATAATAGGGATCAAAACATAATCAATAAAGATGATGAATGGTTTGGAAAATCAATCTTATTTTTAGAGAGATTTATTGTGAGGAGATATATTTGTGGAGCTGAATCAAGATCTCTTACAAGAATAATAAATAACTTTACATTTGATAATTATGATGAGATGGTTAAAGTTTTTGAAGATATAGGAATTCCCTCAGACCTTGAATTTAAAGAAGGGATAAAAGATAACTATTTTGGTAATAGGGTAGCAACACCAATAATAAGAGCAATAATTTGGAAGATTGAAACAAATGAAAAAGTTTCCAAAGAAACATTAAAAAACCAAAAGTTTGAAGATTACACTTTAGAACATATTATGCCTCAAACATTAGGAAAAGATAGCGAATGAAAGAAATATTTAGGTAGTGATTGAAAAATGTATCACAACTCTTATTTAAACAGAATTGGAAATCTAACAATATCTAGAGACAATTCTGCTTTAGGAAACAATAGTTTTAAAGATAAAACAATACATTTTAAGGAATCAATATTATCAATGAATAAAGATTTATTAAATAATACTGAATGAACAAAAGAAACAATAGATTCAAGAACAAATGAATTAGTTGAAAAAATAATAAAGATTTGAGAATAAGTATTTACTTATTCTTTTTCTTTTATTAATGATGATTATATATAATTGATGATGATGAAAAAA
Source organism: uncultured Mycoplasmataceae bacterium (assembly GCA_947313745.1). Taxonomy (GTDB): domain Bacteria; phylum Bacillota_I; class Bacilli_A; order Mycoplasmatales; family Hepatoplasmataceae; genus Tyloplasma. The sequence goes on along the minus strand of CAMZNG010000022.1, from coordinate 8,938 downwards.
GATGAAGAAATAAATACTCCTATAGTTAGCTCATCCCTTTCTAAGAGAGAGAGAGAGAGAGAGAGAGAGAGAGAGAGAGAGAGCCGCGCGAACTCCATTCTATACCTAAACCTAACAGACCCTCTTTAAATAAAAAAAATACTCCATCTTATAAAAAAATTAATAATGTTGAAGTTAATGAGATATACAATATTGATTGTATTTTGTTAATGGATAAAATGTTTAAACAAAATATTAAAGTTGATGCAATAATTACAGACCCTCCTTACAATGTTTCGAGAGAAAATAATTTTAAAACCATCGGAAGAAATGGAATTAATTTTGGAGATTGAGATTCAAACTTCAATCAAGTTAAATGATTAAAGAAAATAAATAGAATTTTAAAACCTGGAGGATCAGTCATCATTTTTAATGATTGAAAAAATATGGGACTTATTTCAAAAGAACTTGAAAACCAAGGTTTCCAGATTAAAGATTTAATAAGATGAAGAAAGTCATCTCCAATGCCAAGAAACGTTAATAGAAGATATGTTGGAGATGCTGAGTATGCTCTTTGAGTGGTTAAACCAGGAAAATGAACTTTTAATAAACCAGAAGGTGTTCACTATTTAAGACCAGAAATATTAAGTGGAGTCGCTTTAGGAAAAGGAAGATTTCATCCTACACAAAAAGCATCAAAAGTTATTGAAACATTAATTGAAACGCATACCGAAAAAGGAGATTTAATTTTTGATCCTTTTTCAGGTTCGGGACAGATATCTTTATCTTCTCATAAATTAAATAGATTCTTTATTGGTGCAGAAATTGATACAAAGTATTGAAAAGTTTCAAAAAAAAGAATTAATGATTCATTAATAAAACCAGCATTTAATCATTTAGGAAATAAATATAGAATGATTGGAAAACTAGAAAGCGTAATGCCGATAAAAGGAATTGAAAATTTTGTTGATGTTTTTGCAGGATCTTGTGTTGTGTCAGCAAGTTACACTTCAGCAAAAAAATATTATATAAATGATGGTGATGAAAATTTATATAAAATAATAAACTTCTTAGTAAATACAAATAAGAAAACAATTGTTGAAGAAATTGAGAAAATAGTTAATAAATATAAATTAGACACACTCCCTTATAAAGAAGGGTACTCAAAATTAAAAGAAAAATATAATAAAACAACAATAAAAAATAGAGATACAAGAGAACTTCTAACACTAGTTTTATTTGGATTTAATCAACAAATAAGATTTAATCGCAAGAATGAATTTAACATTCCGGCAGGAAAAACTCAATGAACAGATTATCAAAAAGAAAAAATATTTAAATTTGTTCAATCGTTTGAAAATAAAAATACTGTAATTAGAAATGATGATTTTGAAGATTTTGTAAAATTTGTTTTATCAGAAACAAACAAGTCTGAGACTATTTTTTACTTTGACCCTCCTTATTTAATTACAGATGCAACATATAATTACTCATGAACGCCAGAAGAAGAAACCAGATTATTATCTTTATTAGAAAAATTAACAAAAGAATATAAAGTAAAATGAATATTGTCAAACGTACTAATTTCAAAAGGAAAAGAAAATTTTTTACTTAAGGAATTTATAGAAAAAAACAAAGGTTTAAACAATGAAAAATTAAACATTATAGATATAAATCTTAACTATAGCAATTCAAACTATCAAAGAAAATCTTATAAAGAAAATGATCAAGAAATTATATTGAGGAACTTTTAGTTATGAAAAAAAATAGTAGTTATAAGCTAGATCAATTTATAAGACCTTTAAAAATAGGTCAATCAGAACATAAAAGATCTTCCTTAATAAATTCATATTATTCTTTTATTGAGTTGGTCATTGATGAAAAGAAAGGAATAAAAAACCTTCATTGAGAAAAAGATAAGAAAAAGATTTTTGATTTATTTATTGAGAAGGAAATATACTTTGAGTCAAATAAAAAAGAAATAAAAATAAGTAGAGAAAAATCTCTATTCAAATCTTTAAATCTCTGGGAGGAAGGAAAAAACGGAGAAATCCAACCAACTAAATTTTCAATAAATTTAAAGAGAAATTATTCTTCGAAAAATAATATCTTTGGAATGACTGAAGTTGAATGAGGATTCTTTCTTATTGTTTTATGACAACGTAACAACAATTGTTTTTCAAGTTTTTTAGTTATGGAAAATATATTAAAGGGAAAACCTGGACACTATTTATTTGATGAAGAAAAGAAAAATAATTATTTACAAATGGATGATTATACATTTGAAGAGAATGTATGAAAACTAGTGAGACAAAAGTCTTCTAGTCCAAAACCCAAATATATAGATGGAAAAAAATTCGGAACATTAGAAGCAAAAAATCCTGTAATTAAAAAATGACTTCATTATTCAATCTTTGGAGGAGACCCAAAAGATATACTTTTACTTTTTTATAAAAATGCAGCATTGCTTGAAAAAAAACCAACATATTTCTCAAAAGAAGTTTTAGAATTTTTATTAAATAATGATAATGATAAAAAAGATTTTAAAAAATCTTTAAAGGAAAAATCACTTGACATAAAAGATATCTTAGCAAAGGATAGAAATGATATTCTAGAGCGGGTAAAAAATAGGGTTGTAGGAGCAACGCAAAGTTCATATTTTAGTTTAAATAAAAACCACTTAAACCCTTTGCCAATGTTTTATTTAGAAAATAGAAAATTAAATATTTTTGATGAATATAAGGAATTTATTGAAAAAGTCATCTTGAATAAAGATGATATTATAAAGTCATTACAAGATAATTCATTTATTACTCCAGAGGAGTTTTCTAGGATTATTAAAATAAAAGAAGTCAGAGTCAATAATAACAATGTCTTAAATATATATAAAGATAAATATGGAACAATTGAAAAAATAATTGAAACCCTAAATTTATTTTTAATCAAAGATTCTGAAGATAGTGTATTTAGAATGAGGAAGAGAGTTGAAGAATATATTAAAAACTCAAATCATCTTAATGGAATTTGCACTGAACCAACATTTTATGAATTTATTATTTCATTTGCAGTTTTATTTAAAAACAATAAAAAACTTTTTGATTTAACGAATGATGAATTTATAAAAATAATAAGAGATTCATTAAATTTAACTTTTGGTTCCAAAGATATGGCACCACAAAGATTTGCTTCTGGCGGAAGACCGGATGCAATTATATATGATGAAAATGGATTAATAATAATTGTTGAACCAACCCTTCAATTATATAGACAAACACAAATGGAGGCCGATGCAATTGCAGATCATGTAAATCATTTTAACAAAGAAAAACTTAATCATGCAATTATGGTTTCTCCAATTATTGAAAATAGAATAAAATCTGTTTTTAATGGATGAAACAATGAAGAAATTACTAATTGTAAAGTTTTAGTTTTTAATCAAGAAGAATTTATTAAATATATGAAGAGTTAATAATTTATAATTACAGATAGTTAAAAACATAAATAAAAAGATAAATTACTAGAAGTATTAAAATTAATTTAAATCATCTCTAAAAATAGATATTTTATATATTGCATAACCTATATTTTTACTATTAATGATAATAACTTTTATCAATTAAAATATATAATTGTATTATGTTAAGAAAAAATAAATTTACAATAATTTTTATATTGTTTAATGTTTTTATATTATTTTTATTTAGATTAAATAATGTTAATCCATATATTAACCAAAATAATATGAATTCTAATTTTGTAAATATGGAAATAAAACAAACTTCCTTAGGACTTCAACATTCTGCTGCAATTATTAAAGATGGCAATGAATCATCTACTGATTTATATACTTGAGGAAATAATGATAGTGGTCAACTTGGATTAGGAAACAACGATTCTTTTAATACTCCACAAAAAGTTACTTCTTTACCTGAAGGAGCAATAGAACAAATTTCATTAGGGTCATTTCATTCTGGGGCAGTAATAAATGATGGGACTTCAGATTCTTTATATACTTGAGGAAATAACGATAGTGGACAACTTGGGTTAGGAGATAACGTTAGTTATAATGAACCTAAAAAAGTAATAAACTTACACGATGGAGAAATAGAACAAATATCATTTGGAGGATTCCATTCTTCAGCAATTGTAAACGATGGAACTTCTAACCACTTATATGTTTGAGGAAGCAACTCAAAAGGTCAATTAGGACTCGGGAATAAAAGTGATTATTCAGTACCAACAGAAGCGACCACTTTACCTCATGGAGAAATCGAGAAAATTTCTTTAGGAAATAATCATAGTGTTGCATTAACAAGTGACAATGAGTTTGACTACCTTTATACTTGAGGATATGGATATAATGGTCAACTTGGATTAGGTGATAATGAAGATTCAATAATTCCAGAACAAATAGCAAAATTGCCAAAGGGACAAATAAAGGATATTAGTGCATCAAATAATCATAATTTTGTAGTTGTCAATAGTGGAGGATCTGATGTATTGTATACTTGAGGGAAAAATAATAGTGGTCAACTAGGATTAGGAGATGAAGAAGATCGTAATACAGCACAAAAGGTAACGGGATTACCTGATGGAGAAATAGAACAAATTTCATCAGGCCATGGATTACACACTATGGTCTTAATTAATGATGGAACAAGCGATCATTTATTTTCTTGAGGTGAAAATTTTCATGGTCAACTTGGATTAGGTGATGAAAAAATAAACGGGAATGTAAATATTCCAACAGAAGTAACACAACTACCTCCAGGGAAAATAGAACAAATTTCTTCTGGAATAACGTTTTCTTCAATCATTCTAAAAAACGATGGGAAAGATTACTTATATCTTTGTGGACAAAATGATAATGGTCAACTTGGATTAGGTGATAATAATGATTATAATATATTTACTTATCTTAAATATTTTAAAGATTCTGAAATATCTACACTAACAGAAGCATCAACATTAAGCACTTCTACAAATGATGCAAAAATATCTGTTAGTGCAAATTCTGATGAATCTTTAACTAATGATGATGTTAGTGTTCTACCTTATTCTTTAGAGGTTGTTGATAGTGAAGGATTGGTTGTTGGAACAAGTGATTCAGGAACATTAACAACGAGCGGAACAAAAACATTTAACATAACTAATTTAGATGCTAATCATGATTATGGAAAAGTTAAAGTAAGAGTTGTTGAAAATAAAACAATAGTATCTAATGAATTTGATCTTAAAACTAAATTAAATACAATTGAAAAATTAGAGGACGCAGGTCTCGATGGACCTGTTGGATACAACTCTGCTAAAATAAAAGTAACCTCATCATTCGAAGGTTCAACAAACACGGATGTTAATAATTATTCTTTAGAAGTTATTAATGATAGCGATGTTGTAGTAGGAATAAGCGACTCAGGAACATTGGCTACAGACGGAGAACAAACATTTTATATAAATGGTTTAGAAGCTTCACATGATTATGGAGATGTGAGAGTAAGAGTTGTAGAAGATAAAACGATTGTATCTAATAAGTTTGCACTTTTAACAACAGAAAAAAAACAGTCTGTTTCATCATTAACTGATGCAGGTACACAAGGAGATCCAATAGGAACATCTGTTAAGATATATGTTGTTGTGTCATCTGAAGATTTAATTAATAGTGATATAATAAATCCTTACTCTCTAGAAGTTGTTGATAAAAATGATGCTGTTATCGGAACAAGTTCTGCTTCTAATTTAAATACAAATGGACCACAAACATTCGATTTAACAAATTTAGAACCAAATACAACTTATGATAAAGCTAAAGTAAGAGTTGTTGATAATCATGATGTTATTTCAAATGAATTTACAATTATAACAGAGGATAGAGAAGCTATCCAATTATCAGATGCTTCAGCGAGTTCAATAACTTATGATTCAGCGATAATTTCAGTAAATGTTTTAACAACATTATCTATGAATGATAACGTTAAAGATTACGCGTTAATCATTAGCGATGATAAAGGAATGGTATGAGAACAAGATGGTTATAATACTGATGGAATACAGGAATTTGAATTAAATGATTTAAATTGAAATCATACATATAATGATTTATCGATTTCAATTAAGGGGTTAGATCAATCAAAAATAAATATTGATAGTTTCACGACAAAAGATGATCCCGTTTCCCTTGATCCTAACTCTTTTAATATTGATAAAAATTCAATTGATAAAAATTCATTTAACTTTAGTATTGATATTACATTTAAAGATGGATACTCAAAAGAAGATTTTGATCCCTCTGATTTACATTTATTATCAAATGGTAAAGAACTAAATACAAGTTTCATTGAAAAAAAAGACAATGACGAAAGTAGTAATTTTATATATAAAGTATCTAATTTAAAGCAAAATAAAAACTATTCAAACTTTGTAATACACCTTAAAAAAGGAAGTGTAGATACTTCAATAAAAAATATTTCAGTAAAAACACTTGGAAGTAATATAATAATGATTACCGAAATAACAGTTCCAATCTTCTTTTTATTATTTATTTTATTAGTGATAATGTTTGTGATTTTTAAAAAGAAAAAAGAAAAAGAAGAAGTTTATCCCGTTGTTAAAAATGATGGTTATAATCATGGTACAAGTTATTTTGATGCTAGTGTTTCAAGTTCATTAAAAGTAGATAAAATTCCCCAATCAAATCTTTATCCAAAAGATGAAAGAAAAAGCAAAAAAGATAAACCTAAGAAGAATAAAAAATCTTCTCCCGACGAACAAAACTTTTATTTTGGAGCTTCTTCAAGTTATGTTAAAACTAATGAAAAAGAAAAAACGACAGAATTTGACTTTATTTCTGAACCTGATAAGAAAAAGAAAAAAAGCAAAAAAGATTCTTATAATTTAAAAGACAAAAAAACAAAAAACAAAATAAAACCTGTCAAAGATTCTTCAAGCGAAGATGGACCTTCATGAAGAAATTCTCTAAAGTGGTAATAATTTGTTTTGATAAAACCTAATTAAATAAAAAATACATTTATATTAAGAAACATACATTCATATGAAATTAAAAGATATTGCAAAAAAATCACATAACTTTTACAAATCAAAGAACTCAATGATTTTTTTTACATTAACTATTTCTGTATTTTCATTAATTCAAATTATTTTATTTTCTCTAGGTGTCATGAGAGTAAATGGAACATATGTTTCAGATGGATCCATAACAATTTGGATAGCATTCATATTTAGTATTTTATCATCAATCACTGGCTTTGTAGGTGGTGTGTATAGTAATAGAAAAGATTCTAAGTTTATGGTTTGAATAATTGTTTCAGATTTATCTTTTGCTATAAATGCGTTTTTAACTAGGGCGATTATGATTTTCATTTCAACGTTAATAATGTTATTGTTAGTTTTGTTAAGAAAATTCCTTTGGGATTATTTTGAAAAGAATGATAAAACATTCAATAATAAAAAGGTAATTACATATATATTGTTATCCTTTTTCTTTGTATTATCTATTTCATATTTATGTATTTTATTAGAAGGTGATTGATTGTATGGGGAACATATTAAAATACCATGAGTAAGATATTTTGATGCAACACAAGCAGTATTGGTTCTCTTTGGGTCAATTTTTCTTATATTTAAAATGAGGTTAGCATTTATATTCTTTTTGTTTTCGAATATGTTTTCCATAGCTTTTTTCCTATCGCCAGAAATAAATCAAATAATACCATTAGTGCAAATTATTTTATTTTCACTAATGGATATAACAGCATTATTATCTTGAACGCACAAGGAAGACTAATTTATATAAAACAAAACTTAAGCATCTCTTAGATAAGGAAATTTAAATATATTATTTAAAGCAAATATTCTTTGAGCCCTAACCATAACTTTTAACATTAATGAAGATAGAAGGAATGCTCATGGAAGGAATAATCTTATATTTCAATTTCAGTCATATAGTTTTAAGATATGTTTTATTTCATGTGCTTTATAGTATTCTATTGATCCATCAGCGAGTATTTTTGTTCAAGCTTTTGAATCTACTTGATTAAATCAACCTGTTGTTCATATATGTGGAAAAATGAATGATGTGATGTATACAATAGGAGTGCTATGTCCTATTGATATTATGTGGTTGCTATGTGCTCAATCTAGCGAAGTATCTAAAATAACAAAAGGAAATGTGATTATCAAGTAAGAAAGCATTATAATATAAATTACTTTTGAATCAATATTAAATTTATCAAGAATAATAATCATAGAAATTGTTGTTACAGTCATTGAAATAAACGCAAAATATGCAGTTGAAAATTCATAATAATTTCATGATATACATCAAACCTCTGTAGGATTTGAGAAAATCCATGCCTCACTTATTATTTTATAACCAAAACTAATTTGTAATATATATACAATAAAAAAGAAGTATAAAAATATAAATGTCATAACTAAAACAATACCTATAATGTTAGTAATGAAACAAAAAATAATAAATACATTATCTCTCTCATTATTTTTATACAAAATAGTATTTTTATGTTCTTGGTAGCTGTTCAACATAATAAATGTTGGAATTATAACTGTTAAAAACAGAAATGATAATAAAGAAGAAAATTTAAACGAAAAAAGTATATTTGTTAATAATGTAATTATTAAAGGGAAAAATAAAAGAGCAACAAACATAGTCTTCTCTTGCATTGACTTAATAAAAATATAAAGGGAAAGATAACTCTTTTTATATAAACTCATATTAATATTATATATATATATATATATATATAATAAACTATTTTATCAAAGCGAAACCATTTGATCATCAGACCCACAAACAGTATTTACTCCTTCCTTATCATCTTTCTTATATTTATTAAATTTAGTATTTATGTTATTTTTTCTTATCTCTATAAACAAACTAAATAATGCCATTAGTACAAATTTTTTAGTTTTTACCAATAGG
>CAMZNG010000021.1 GCA_947313745.1 uncultured Mycoplasmataceae bacterium | reverse complement strand
CTTAAAACAGGATCCTCCATAAACATACCTACTCCTATAGAAACCAATAAATATGATGATACATATACCAAGATTTTATTATCTTTTAAAACCTCACTAAAAGATGTAGATCCAAAATATACTATTGGAAATGAAATCAATGTACAAAACACAATTATTAAAGATGCAATTAGAGTTGCATTATTATGAAGATCCTTTGTAATGTGATGTACTTGATCTGCTATTGATATTGAATTATCAAAGGACAATAATGTATCTATAAGAAATATAGATATTATTATCTTTATTATTGAAGCAGGTTTCTCTTTATCATTATCTTTTTTATGGTTGCTATCATTCAAAACTAATAGACCAGCTATAATAACAAATAACCCTCCCATTATATAGATAACAGATATATCTTCTGAGAGAATAAAGTAAAAAAGAAACGCAAAAAAAAGTCTTAATAAAGATCCTAGTAATGACCCAAAGAATGCAATAATTTTTTTATTCTTCTTTTTTTCATCTTTTATAAATAACCCTATAAGTATTGCATTATCAAGAGAAACAACAACACTTAAAAATACTAATTCTAAAACAATTAGTATATCTTTTATGTACATTTATCTATCCCCATTTTAATTTTTTTATGGAGAAGCATTTTTTCAAGATTTAAATCTTTCATTACATGAAGTAACGAATTATGACAAAACTCCTTTTTACTAAAGTGTGAAGGTTCAACGTCAATATCTCATTTTCTAACAATGGTAACTAATTCTCTATTTAATTCTATTTTCTTTGCACCATAAATTAATGAACTTCTATATGGTTCAGGAATTTCATCAATATTTTTTAACATATTCTTTAATGAAGAATATTTCTTAACATAAGATATAACTTCTTCTTCTGTTCAATAGTCAATCTTATGTTCTCCACTTCTCTTGATTCCTATTCCTTTTATATTATCTGATTTATCACCATATAATATTTTTGTATCAATAATTTGATGAGGTATAAGACCTTTTTCAAGATCGCTAATAGTTTTTTTATCATATATCTTAAAGAAAAACCCTTGACCAGTATATGCAATTCTTGTTCTATTAGAAATCAATTGCAACATATCCTTATCTCCTGAAACAATTGTAATTAAGTAATTAAGCTTTTCATAATGATGAGAAAGCATTCCAATAATATCATCAGCCTCTCATTTTATACTTGAGTAGTGAGGAATCTTTAAAATATCTAAAACCTTCTTAATTTCATCTATTTGTTCATAAATATATAATTTTTGTTCTCTTCTTTTTTCACTAAGATTCTTTCTTTTATATTTATCACACATTTGATGTCTAAAAGTATCCTTATCTCTTTCATCAAAAATAACAATTAACTCATAACCTGAAAAGATATGAAACCTTAATTTAAGTAACTTTTTAATAAATTTTCTTACAATAAAAATATCTCTTTTATCTATAGGAGATTTAGATATTTTATCTGAAACTTCCCCATCTTTTGGACGTTTACCAAACGCTAAAGAATTTCCATCTATTATTACAAGCTTTTTCATACTATTATAATTATAATTACATATTGTTAATTTAAAGAATAAATTTCACTATTTGCAAATTATCATAATATAATATGTTTAATATGAAAATAAAAGGATTAAACAGAAAAAAAGAACCAATTGAAATCACAATTGAAAATAACAAGATAACAAAAGTTGAAAAATTAACTTCATCAAAAGGATTAAAGAACTATATCCTTCCAGGCTTTATAGATAATCATGCTCACGGAGGATATGGTTACGATTTTACGGATGCAAATGAAGAATCAACAAGAAAATATTTAAAAGGAATAACACAAGAAGGAGTTACAGCAACTGCACACACTTCAATCACAACTACAAAAGATAATTTGATTGAATCTTGTAAAGTTGCAAAAAAAGTAATTGATAATCCGTCAACAGATGGAGCAAAATTATTAGGTGTTCATATTGAAGGAAATTATTTATCAGTAGAGAAAAAAGGAGCTCATAAAGCTGAGCTCCTTGAACCTCTTACAATTAAAGAAGTTGATAAATTAATAAAAGCATCAGGAAATAATTTAACAACAATTTCTTATGCTATCGAAAATACTGATACTAAAACTACAAAGTATATTTCTTCAAAAGGAATAATTCCATCAGTTGCCCATTCAACAGCTAGGGATGAAAGTGTTGTCAAACATATGAAATGTGGATTAAAATCAGTTACCCACACTTTCAATGCGATGACAGGGGCAGAGCATAGAAATCCTGGAATAGTTACTTCTGCATTATTGGAAGATGAACTATATGCTGAAATAATTTCTGATGGTCATCATGTTAGTCCAAGATCAATAGAACTACTATATAAAAATAAACCAATCGACAAGATATTAATTATTACTGATGCAGTCCCTGCTAAAGGGATGCCTAATGGAGAATATAAATTAGGAGAGTTAATGGCATTAAAACAAGATGATATAATTACACTTCTAGATGGGTCTACATTAGCTGGATCTATAAGTAAATTTGATGGAAACTTTAGAAACTTTATTAAATTTACTGGTTGTACTTTAGAGGAGGCATCAATGATGTCTTCAACAAACCAAGCAAAAATGCTTGGTCTTAAAAAGAATGGTTACATTAAAGAAGGGTACTTTGCTGATATAACAATTCTTGATAAAGATTTCAATGTAGTTCAAACAATAGTTAATGGTAATGTTGTGTATGAAAAATAAATTAGAAGTAATAGCTTGAAGCAAAAAAGATGCTCTCTTAATTGAAGAGGCAGGAGCAGATAGAATTGAACTAGTTGTTGACCTTAAGAACGGAGGAACAACTCCTTCAGTAAAACTTACAAAGGAAGTTTGCAATGTAGTAAAAATTCCTGTAAGAGTAATGATTAGAGATACTTATGATTCATTTATATATAGTGAAAAAGTAATGAAGAATCATTTAAGCTTTATTAAAGAAATATCAAAGCTTAATGTTGAAGGAATTGTCTTTGGATCATTAACAAAAGAAAATAAGATAAACTTTGATGACCTTGAAAAGGTTATTAAAAACAAAGGAAAGATGAAATTAACTTTCCATAGAGCATTTGATGAACTAAGTGAAAAGGATGCAATAGAATCCTTTAAAAAATTATCAGATTATGATGTTGATTGCTTATTAACTTCAGGAACTAAAATTAATGCTAAAAAAGGTGTTAAAATTATTAAGAAGTTGGTAAACTTAAATACAAGCATAAATATTTTAGCTGGTAAATCAATATCTATTAATAATGCAAAATATATTATTAATAAATCAAAAGTTAACTATATTCATGTTGGACTATCTATTAGAGAAGATGGGACAATTAATAGCGATATATCTATAGAAAAAATTAAAGAAATATTAAAGGAGATAAATAATGATTAAATTTTTAGTAAAAGACAAAGATAAACTAGAAGAGTTTGTTGCAAAAAGAATGGGAAAGATTATTAAAAAAGAATCTGATCCATTATTCATTTTAGCAACAGGAAACTCTCCTGTAGGAGTATATAAAAAATTAATAAAGAAACACGAAAAGGGACTTAGCTTTAAAGGGTTAACTACATATAATCTTGATGAATATAGAGGAATTGATAAATTCCCTGAAGATTCATTTAGAAAATTTATGGATGACAATTTATTTGACCATGTAGACATCAATAAGAAAAAAACTAACTTTCCATCAGATGTAAAAAAATATGATAAAAGTTTAGATAAAATTGAAAAGTTTAACTTTACAATTTTAGGGGTTGGAACAAATGGACACATTGCATTCAATGAACCTGGAACACCATTCAAAACAAGAACAAACGAAGTTACATTAACTCAATCAACTATTGAGTCAAACTTTAAAGGTAGAGATAAATATCCAACTAAAGCAATTACAATGGGGCTATATGATATTTATAATAAATCTAGTGAAATAGTTCTTCTTGCTTGAGGAGAAGGAAAAAGAGATGCTCTTCAAAAATTAAAAGAAGGTGTAAAAAGAGATGATTGCCCAATAACACACTTTGTTGATCATCCAAATATGACTGTTGTTACAGACTTAAAAGAATTCAAATAGAAATAAAATAAATTTTTAAACTAGCAATTTATGCTAGTTTTTTTTATAAAATTTTAACAAAAATATTAACACTAAATTAGTGATGTTTTTCTAATTTTAAAAAAAGTTAGAAAAACATCATTTGTATATTGATATTATCATTAATCTTAATAAAATGAATAAATAAAAGGGAATATAAGGTTGTATATTTTTATTTGTTTTTATATATGAACCCTTATTTAAGAATTAAAAATAAATAAGAGGAGATAATTAATTTTGATGAAATTAATAGCTATAGATATAGGGGGAACATTTACTAAATGAGCAGTTTTAGATGAAAATCTATCCATCATTAAAAAAGGTAAATTCGAAACACATGCCTTAACAATAAAAATGACAAAAGTTTTTGAAAGTGTTGCAGAAAAAGTTGTTTATTTAAATAAAAAATATAATGACATTATAGGTGTTGGAATTTCATTGCCAGGAATTATTAATTCTAAAACTTCAGAAATTTTAATTGAATCACACAACCTCCCAAAATCCCAAGGTTTATGCATAAAAGAAGAAATGAAAAAATATTTTGATCTTCCTGTTGAGGTCATTAACGAAGCTGCTGCTGCAGCATTATGGGAATCTAAAAACGGGGAAATGAAAAAATATGGTTCAGGTATATTAATTACAATTGGAGCTGGAATTGGGATGGGAATAATAATAGATGGTAAAATCTATGAAGGATCCTCATTTGCAGCAGGTCAGGTTGGAAGACAAAATATTGATGGAAGAATGTGAGAATATTCATCATCAACAAGAGCCCTTATAAGAAATGTTAAATTATTTTTAGGAACTAATAATTTAACGGGCGAAGAAGTTTTAAATCTTATAAAAAAAGATAAGATAATAAAGGGAATATTCAACAGATGATTAAACTACATTTCAATTGGTATATCAAACATAATTAATATTTTAGATCCGGAAATAGTTGTTATTGGAGGAGGTATATCTGAAAACGAAATATTTGACATTGAAGTTATTAAAAAAAAGATTTCTTTTCGCTTGAACAACAACACAAAAGCAAAAGAAATTAAAATTGTTAAAACTTCAAAAGGAGCAGACTCTCAATTATATGGAGTAGCAAAATTTTTTATGGATAAAAATTAAACAAAGAATAAAAGTATTATCACCTTAATGCAATAACTCAAAAAAGAAAACTAAAATAACAACTAATGGAAAAGGAGACACAATGAACAAAACATACATAATAATTTATTTTTTATATTTCATAATACTTTTTTTAATGGTGGGAGGAATAATATTATATTTTTTTAAAAGTAGAAACAAAACATTAAAAAATAATGATGGTCAAACTGATTTAAATATTAGAAAATATAGCGAACAATATTTTACATATGAATTAACTCTTCTTTTTAAAGAATGAAAAGATCTCTATGGTAGAACAAATGATTCTAGAATTTCTGACCTTAATAAAGATTTTAGGAAAAGACTATTAAAAATTATAAATTTAAAAGAATTTAAATACATTAAAAACACAAAAGATAGTCTTTTATATGAAGAGGTAATATTCATTGAAAAACTATTAAGGGTTAGTCCATTTGTTTGATTCAAAAAATATGGAGATGAGATAGAGAAATATTACGGCCAATAAAAGATGTAGATAATCTACATAAATTAAACCCTCTCCTTTAAATATATTTTAGAAATAAAAAAATGAACTTTTATAAAGGTTCATTCTACTTTAATAATTGTCATTACAATGACAATTTTCTATGAATATTTTAATTCAATACATTTTCTTTTTCAACGTTTTTTACTTCAAAATCTAAAGATAAATATTACCAATATAATTAAAAGCATTAAAACAAATATTCCAATAAATGTCATAAGAATTATAAATCATATATTACTACTTATATTTTCCATATTAAAGGGTTCTGATTTATAATCATCGTTGGTAGTTCCATGAATTTTTATAACACAGTTTTTATAGAGATGATTTCTTTCCATTCCATAGAAGTAAACTTTTTGTATTTCGGTTCCTGATTCAATTTTGTTTGAGGTTCCAATAATTTTCCCATCTCCTGAAATTAAATCTAATTGATATGGTATTGAAGGAAGACTTTTTGGACTACGTGATACAACTCTTACTGACGCAATGGCAGACCTACGACTATCATAATAAACAGTTACATGAGAAATACTATTTACATTATTTATACTAATATAAGAAGTAACATCTTCTGACCCTTGTCATGCTCCTAGTTGTCCTGAAGCATTACTTCCGGTTGAGAACAAGTAGTTATTCCCTTTATTAGATGCTAATACAAACGAAGTTCTCCATCCTCTAGAAATTTGATTAACTTCAAGATTTCCTCCAAAAACAACTTCTTGAGGATTGTTTTTTTCTGTCGTATTACCAAGACCCAATTGTCCATGATTGTTATATCCTCATGAATAAAAATGATTCCCATCATCACGTTTAGATATTATTGACGAAGATTCATATCCTAAACTTATTGAAAGAATTTTTCCTCAACCCCTTGTATCAATTTTTCCTTCTCCATCAAGTAATTTTACCTCATGTGGAGAATTATAATATGCTTCTGTGAATCCATCCCCTAACCCAAGCTGTCTACAATTATTTTTACCTCATGCATATAAATGATCTCCATAACCATCATTTGTAGAAATCATTGCAAAATATTTTCCAATGCTAACATTAGTAATTGTTTTATCTAATATTAATTTATTCTGTTGGGGAGTATCATATTCTTTTTCTTCAAAATCATTACCTAGTCCCAATTCACCACTTCCGTTTGAACCTCAAGCATAAAGGTCATCTATTCCTCTTTCTTCAATAATTGCATATGTGTTAGCAGCATCTCCTCCAATTTCCTTTATCTTTGCATCTGTACCACCAAATGAACTCATTGGAACTTCTGTTGGAGCATATCTATCTTCTTTATCTCCCAAACCAAGTTGTCCGCTTCCATTTTCTCCTCACATAAAAAGATGACTATTATCACCCCCGTCAACAGTAACAACCCCAATATCTCCATTTCCAACAAAGAAATCTTTAATGTTTTTGTCATTAAAAAATTCAATTTTTTTAGGCATGCTGTGATCTTCTTCATCGGCTTTTCCCACATATCCAAGTTGTCCATGGTTATTATTTCCTCAAGAATACAGCATTGTTGAATTATCTTCAGCATGTGTAAAAAGCATTGCAGTTGTTCCCCCGTTTGTATCCATCTTTGTAAGTTTTCATCCATCGACAATGAAATAGCCTCCATTTGTTATTTCAACAGGGTGATCATAACTTCTTCCCTTGCTTTCGCCTTTACTCCTATCTCCAAAATTGCCCTTTTCATCTGCTCCTCAAACGTATATTTTTTCTTTATTAGTAACTTTATCAATCATTGACATATATATAGTATTTGAAAAAGTGTTTGTTGCAACTGATTCAATCATCAAATTATTAAAATCATCATCATTTTGGGATAGAATATTATTATTTTTATAAATAAAAAAAGGAAGTACAAATACCAAAATCATCATTATACTAAATAAAGGCATAAAAATCCTATTAATAAGCACTCTTTTTTTCATATACAATCATTTTAATTATACATTTAGGAAATAAATTTTATTTAATTTTTTTAATGGACAACCAATTCATTATATTCATTATAATTATTATATGAAACTTATTGATACACATGCACATATATTGAAATCCTCTTTTAAAGAGGGATTAGAAACAGTAATTAAAGATTTAAATACAAGGGAAATGAAATCAATAAATGTTGCTTTTGATATTGATTCATCCGTTGAAGCATTAAATATTTTTAAAACAAATAAAAATATTTTTCCAACAGTTGGGATTCATCCTAGCGATACAAAAAAATATAATCTAAAACAATTAAAAAGAATAGAATCATTAATAACAAGTGATATAGTTGCAATTGGAGAAATTGGTCTTGATTATCATTATGATGGTTATGACAAAGAAACTCAAAAAAAAGCATTTATAGATCAAATTGAATTGGCAAAAAAATACTCTTTACCAATAATTATTCACACAAGAGATTCTTTAGATGATTGTTATGAAATAATTAAAAATTATCCAAACCAAAAATTTTTACTTCATTCCTGATCAGGAGACATAAAAATGACAAAAAATTTTTTAAAAATATCTAACAATATTTATTTTTCATACAATGGAATTATTACTTTTAAAAATGCATTAATTCAAAATGAAACAATAGGTTCAATTCCAATTGAAAGAATAATGTTTGAAACAGATTGCCCATACCTTTCACCTGTTCCGCATAGAGGAAAAACAAACTATCCATGAAGGGTAGAAGAAGTGATAAAATATTGTGCAAAAAAATTAAATATTGAATTTAATAAATTGAATGATATTAACATCAAAAATGCATATGATTTTTTTGAAATAGATGGGAAAGAAAATTAATGGAAGCAAAAAAACATTTAGGACAAAACTTTTTAATTGATAAAAATAAAATTAAAAGCATTATTGA
Source organism: uncultured Mycoplasmataceae bacterium (assembly GCA_947313745.1). Lineage (GTDB taxonomy): Bacteria > Bacillota_I > Bacilli_A > Mycoplasmatales > Hepatoplasmataceae > Tyloplasma. Next base: position 9,192 of record CAMZNG010000021.1, on the reverse strand, counting down.
ATCAATACCTAATATTAAAAATTCTACAATAGTTGAAGTTGGCCCAGGGAGAGGTGCATTGACAAAACCACTTGTTGAAAGCGCAAAGAAAGTAATTGCAATAGAAATAGATAAAGATATGATCAATATATTAAAAGAAGAAATTAATGATGATAATTTTATTTTAATAGATGAAGATGTTTTAAAAATTGAATGAGAGGATTTAATTAAAGAGGAATCAAACATTCAATTTGTATCTAATCTTCCATATTACATTTCTACAAAAATAATATTTAAGGTTGCTTTAGAAGAAAAATTTGAGTCATTATCAATAATGCTTCAAAAAGAATTGGTTGATAGAATATTTGCAAAAAACAATACAAAACAATTCGGTAGATTAACAGTGGCTATAGGTTCATTGTTTGAACTTGAAAATAAAATAAATGTTCCAGCAGGATGTTTCAACCCAAAACCCAAGGTTGATTCAGGATTTATAGTTTTAAGTAGAAAAAAAATAGATTTTAACATAGAAGAATATTTAATATTTATAAAATGTTGTTTCGCAACAAAGAGAAAAACAATTTTAAATTCTTTAAAAATATCAGGATTTTCAAAAACTCTTGAGGTAAAAAAATATTTTGAAGACAATAATATAAAATTAAACATAAGAGCAGAAGAAATAAAAATAAATGATTTTGTAAATATTTTCAAAAAAATAAATTTATAAATTGTAATGAATTATTATTATTATAATAATATAATTGTTATGTATAGTAATTACAAAAGGAGTATTAATAAGAAAATAAAGAATGATTAGTATAAACAAAAAAAATACAATTATTTTTGGATTATCAACATCTGTTGATATTGCAGAAAAAATTTCAAAAAAATTGGGTATTGAACTTGGCATAATGAAAAAATCTCAATTTGCCGATGGAGAAATATTTATTGAATCAACATCATCTGTTAGAAATAAATCTGTTTTTATTGTTCAATCAACACATAAACCAGCAAATGACAATTTAATGGAACTGCTTTTATCTATTGATGCACTTAAAAGATCATCTTCAGGAGAAATTAATGTAATAATCCCTTATTATGGTTATGCTAGACAAGATAGAAAAGTAAATGGTAGGCAAGCAATATCGGCAAAGCTAGTTGCAAACCTATTAGTTAAGGCTGGGATTAATAGATTAATAACTATTGATATCCATTCAGAACAAATTGTTGGATTCTTCGATGTTCCTGTAGATAATTTAAAAGCAGTGGGAATACTTGGAAGAGAAATCAAAAAACTAAAATTAAAAGATTTAACAATTGTTTCGCCAGATCATGGCGGAGTATCTAGAGCGAGAACGTTAGCAAAAATGTTTAATGCTCCTCTTGCGGTCATTGACAAAAGAAGAGCATCACACAATAATGCAGAAGCAATGTTTGTGTTAGGGGATGTTAAAAATAGAAATATAGTTATATTTGATGATATGGTTGATACAGGAAAAACAGTTGTATCAGCAATAAATATCTTAAAAGAGCAAGGAGCGAAAAAGATTTATCTAGTTATTACACATCCTGTATTGTCAGGGTCTAATAACAATCCTTATGAAGCAATCAAAAGATTAAAGGAAGCTAAACTTGAGAAGATAATAACAACAAATTCAATAAAATTAAAAGAAGATGATTTTATTAAACAGATAGATTTATCAGATATTATTTCTGAGACAATCGACAATCATATAAATGGAAAATCAATTACTGATCACTTCATTGAAAAATATAATACTGAATTATAAAAATAAGGAGAAATAAAATGGAAAATAATAACGAACACAAAGAAATTAAAATCAGAATAAAATTAGAAGTTGCTCCCCATGAAATTGCAACATTCAAACCTAGAGAGGTAAAAATTAATAAAGAAGGATCAAAGTTAATTCCTCTTAAAGAAGATTTATTAAAAAACTTAAATGTTAAGGATGGAGAATATTGATTTCACTTAACAAATATTAAAACTAATACACATTATAAAAATTTAGTTGTAACAGGAGGAGGACTACAAAATCCTATTGAGTTAGATGAAATATTTATTAAACTTGATCACCCTAAACCAAAACCTGCACCAGTTAAACCAACACCCGTGAAGAAAAAACCAGTTGAAGTTAAACCGGCATTGGTAGAAAAAGTTAAACCAACACCTACAAAGAAAAAACCAGTGGTTGAAGAAACAAAAAAAGAAGAAATAGTAAGCAAAACAATTCCTGAGAATAAAACAGAAGATACACAAGAAGAAAATCTACCATTTGTTGAAAAAATGGTTAAGAAATTTAGTAAAGTAACTTATGATAATATCTTTAACAAAGGATTTAATTCAAGAGAAGATGAAATAAAAGATATTAAATCAGCTTCTAAAAAACAAAGAAAAATCATGGAAGATGATATTGCTAAGAGACTTGAGGCTGCTAAAGAAAAAATAAAAAGAGATAAACTAAAAGCAGCAGAGAAGCATGAACAAGCAAAACTTGAAGCAAGAAAAGAAGTCGAAGAAATAAAAAGAAAACTTGAATCTGAGAAGAAAAAATTTACTGATCAACTTGAAGAAGAAAGAATGATCATTAAAAAAGAAAAAGAAATGTTTGAAAAAGAGCTTAAAGAAAGAAAAAATCAAATGGCTCTTGAAATCAAAAAACTTGAAGAAAAAGCACTTCTTGAAAAACAAAAACTTGATAAAGAAATTGTAAAACAAAGAGAGCAAATGGAAGCTGAAAAAATTGCAATACAAGAAAAAGCTATTGAAGAACAAAGAAAACTTGATGAAGAACTTGCAAAACAAAGAGAGCAAATGAAAGCTGAAAAAATTGCAGCTCAAGAAGAAGCAGCAAAAGAAAAAGCACTCCTTCATGAAAAAATTGAACAAGAAAAAATTAAAAACCAAAAAATTCTTGATGAACATAAAGCTGAACTTCAAGAAAAATTCCATGAAGCTGAAAATTTAGTTAAAGCAAATGAAGAAAAATCCAAAAAAATTATTGATGACTTAAAAGAAGAAAGTAGAATCTTTAGAGAAAAAACTATTCAAGAAGAAGAATCAATTAAGCAAAATGCAAACAATGAAATCGCACAAGCAAAACAAAATGCAAGTAAAGAAATTGAACAAGCAAAACAAAATGCAAACAATGAAATTAGCGAAATGAAAAAACTTGTTGAACAAACAAAATTATCTGCACAAAAACAAGTAGATAATATTCAAAGACAATTAGAAGAGAAAATTGAAGAAATTAATTCTCAATCTGAAAGACATACAGAAGAATTAGAATTAAAAATTTCTGATCTTAAAGAAACACTTGATGTCACAGAAAGAAAAAGACAAATTGCCAATAAAAAAGTTCAATTCTTTAACGAAATTGAACAAATTCTTGAAGAAGAGAAAAAAATTAAATAATACAACAAATATAACAACACACATCAAAAACTTAAGACAAAACGTCTTAAGTTTTTTTATTAGAATAATATACAAATAGAGGAGAAACTATTATATAAAGGTATAATAATATTAATATGAAATATGCAGATTTTGAAAAAGGAAATAATGAATTAAAATTTTGAGATTCAACAAAAGTTGAATTAAAGTCTTTTGCTCCTGAAGGACAAGATAAAACAATAAGGTTCTTTAGAAGAAAAAACATTAGTCCATGAAAAGAAGAAGCAAAGATCTTTTCAAGAAGCGGATTTTCTTCAATAAGAGAACCATTTATAATTGAACCGTGAAATCAAATATTAATAGATGAAGCAAATAAATACGGGACTCTTGTAGATAAAAATAAAGAGGATGCACTTAGAGGAAAAATATCAGATGATAAAGTTTTAAAAGAAACAAAAATGTCAGTTGCAAAAATAATGAATGAAGAATTAATTTGAGTAGCAAGAGGACAAATGGTTTGTCATCCTGAGTCTCTTATTTATGGAGAAATAGATGAAATATGATATAGTGAAAAAGAGGACACCTATTATGTTGGAGACACTAAAACTGCTTCTCAAGTAGACAAAATGACTTATTGATATCAACTATCAATATACATAGAAATATTAAGAGCATTAAATCCAAATAAAAAAATATCATCAACAGCAATCATTGATTGAGTAAAAATAAAAAAAGAAAAATGAGTTTTTAATAAAGATTTTGACGAGAGTAAATGAAAAAGTTTTATTGGAAAAAAAGTTACTCCAAAAGATCCGGTTTATAGATCAAGATGAAATGATAAAAAACCTCTAAGCCCCCCAGAAGAAACTAACTTATTAATAAAAAGAGATTTATCAAAAATAGGACTAATTGATCACATTAAAAATGAATTAAATTTCATCAGAAAATACCAATTAACTTCACCAAAATCATTTGAAGATTTAGTGAAAGAGAACTCATCTCTTAAAGAGGATAATGAACTTTTACAAAGTAAATATGATTCAATCGGAACTAGAATAAAGAATGCATAAAAAACTTATCAATGAATTTTTAAAGGAAGAAAAAAGAATTTTAGTAAATGAAATTCATAAAGTTTATAATCTAAAATATGATAAAAAAATTTTTAATTGAGAAGATATTTTAATTACAAAAAATGATTATCTTGATTTAAGGAGAATTGCAAACTTAAAATTAAATAAAGAAGACATAACTTTTGAAATAGGATATAGATATTTTAGAGGAAATAAAATACTCCTTAAAAAAGGAGTATTTGTTCCTCAATATGACACTGAACAAATAGTTGATCTTGTTTTGAATTTAGAAATAAAAAATGGTAATTTACTAGAAATTGGTTCTGGAACCGGAGCAATATCTATCGCCTTAAAGAAAGAAACTAATTTTAATATTACATCTATTGATGTTAATGAATTAGCAACAAACCTTTCTATTAAAAACAACAAAGAAAGAAACATTGATTTTAAACATCAAGATTTTAAAACCTTTACACCAAAAATAAAGTTTGATATATTAATATCAAACCCTCCTTACATAAAATTAAGGGATAACAATGTTGAAGATTGAGTAAAAGAAAACCAACCAACCAACGCATTATATGCAGGGGAAGATGGATTGGATTTTTACAATTTAATTTTTTCTAATGTAAATAAAATTTTAAAGAAGAATACTTATATAATTTTAGAAATAGGATATCAACAAGCAAAAGAGGTAAAGGCCTTGGCAAAAAAAATTTCTGACGATATTAAAGTCATAAAAGATTATTCAGGCTTTGATAGATTTATGGTAATTAAGTATGAAAAATAATAAAGAAGTTATTGAAAAACTAAATAATAATGAAGTTATCGGTTTTCCAACTGATACAGTTTTTGCATTGATAGCAAAATTAAACAAAAAAAATATTTCAAAAATTAACAAAATGAAAAATAGGGATGAAAACCAACCTATTCAAATATTGTTTTCTTCTTTAAGAGAAGCTACTATTTCTTTTGAGGAAGATTATTTTGTAATGAATTATTTATCAAACAATTATGAAAAAAGAACTTCATATCTTTTAAAAGCAAAAGATGAATTTAATAATAAATACTTAACCAAAGAGTACAAGAGAAATGTATTGATTCGTATTCCTGAAGGAGACATATTAGATATAATAAAAGAAGTAGGACCACTACTTGCAACATCTGCAAATAAACATAAAAAAGAACCAATGACAAATAATGACGAAGTTACAAATGAATTTCAAATATCAGTTTCAAACATAAAACAAAATTCAAACAAAGCTTCAAAAATTATATCTTTAATTGATCAGGAAATAAAGGAGATTAGATAATGGAAGATAAGAAAATAGAAAATCTAATAAGAAAAGAAGAAAAAAGACAAGAAGAGCATGTTGAATTAATTGCATCAGAAAACTTTGTTTCTGAAGGAGTTCTTGAAGCAACGGGATCAATATTTACAAACAAGTATGCAGAAGGATATCCAGACAATAGATATTATGGTGGGTGTGAGAATGTTAATGAATTAGAAAAATTAGCTATTAACAGAGTGAAAAAAATGTTTAATGCAAAGTTTGCCAATGTTCAACCACATTCAGGATCACAAGCAAATTTTGCTGCATATAATGCAATCCTTGAATCAGGAGATATAATCTTAGGGATGGCTTTACAAGCAGGCGGACATTTAACGCATGGGTTTAAAGTTTCATCTACAAGCAAATATTTTAAAGCATATTCTTATGGGGTAAATAAAGAAACAAATGAATTAGATTTTGATGAAATAAGAAAAATAGCTTTAAAAGTAAAACCAAAATTAATAATTTGTGGAGCATCAGCATATTCAAGAATCATTGATTGAAAGAAATTTAAAAAGATTGCCGATGAAGTTGGAGCATATGTTTTAGCAGATGTGGCTCATGTTGCAGGACTAATTGTAGCAGGACTACATCCCAATCCATTAAAAGATGGAATAGACATTGTAACCTCAACTACCCATAAAACTCTTAGAGGAGCAAGAGGTGGAATCATCCTAACAAACAATAAAGAAATAGCTGCAAAAATAGATAAGTCAGTATTTCCTGGAACACAAGGTGGACCGTTAATGAATGTTATAGCAGGGAAAGCAGTTTCTTTTGGCGAAGCACTAAAACCTGAATTTAAAAAATACCAAAAACAAGTCATAAAAAATGCTCAAGTATTTTCAAACTATCTAGTTAATAAGGGTGCAACTATTGTTACAGGTGGAACAGACAATCACTTATTCCTTCTTGATGTTAAAAAGTCATTTGGAATAACAGGAAAAGTTGCTGAAGATAGATTAATAAAGATTGGAATTGTTGCTAATAAAAATACAATTCCATTTGATGATGAAAGTCCAATGATTACTTCAGGAGTCAGATTTGGAACTCCAGCAATGACAACAAAAGGATGAAAAGAAAAAGAGTTTGAATCGATAGCTGAAATAATATGAAAAGTTCTTTCTGAAAAAGATGATAAAAATCTTTCAAAATTTTCTAATGATACTTTAAAATTAGTTAAAGGGGAACAATAGTAATGTCAGAATATAAAAATGTAACAATTATAAATCATCCGTTAATAAGTCATAAATTAACACACATCAGAAGAAAAGAAACTTCTTCAAAAGAGTTTAAAGAATACTTAGATGAAATTACAAGACTTATGGCTTATGAAGTATTAAAAGATATTAAACTTGAGAAAATTAATATTGAAACACCAATAGCTAAAACAATTGGTTATAGAATATGTGAAAAAGTAAATCTGTATCCAATCCTAAGAGCAGGTCAAGGAATGGTTGAAGGATTTACAACAACAATACCATCAGCAAGAGTTGGTCATATTGGTATGTATCGTGATGAGAAAACGCTACAACCTGTTGAGTACCTTTTTAAATATCCAAAGGACACTGAAAAAGATACATACAATATTATTATAGATCCAATGTTGGCAACTGGTGGTTCAGCGATTGCTGCTATAAATACATTAAAATCAAAAGGCATTCAAAACCTTAAGTTTGTTGCATTGCTTGGTTCAAAAAAAGCAATTGAAAATATTACAAGAAAACATCCAGATGTTGAAATCTTTATTGCAGCTGTTGATGCAGAACTAAATGATAAAGGATATATTGTTCCTGGTCTTGGAGATGCTGGAGACAGAATATTTGGAACAAAATAAAATAGATTAATAAAAAAGGACTTGGTCCTTTTTTTATTTATAATTTAAGTGATATATTAAATAATAAGGGAGTAACCAATGAGTTTATCTTTAATAAATAAGACGAAAAATTTTAAATTCGTTCACTTAATGGATGGTGTTATTGATAAAGAAAGATATTATCATCTTGTTTTCTTTATTGATAATTTTGAAAAGGCACTACTAAACAGAGAGTTTCATTATATTAAATTAGAGATGAGATATTTATATGAATCAATTTGGAAAATAATTGAAAATGGACTTAGAGAAAATAAGAAAATTCAAAAAGACTTTGGGGTTACTGAATACTTTTTAAGAGTAAAAAATAAAAGGCATGGAACTATCTCTAAAGAGAAACATAAAAGCTTTTCTGCATTATTTAAAGATCTTCCTTGGCGTGGGAAAATGGAAAAAAGAATTTATGATGAGTTTTGTGAGACATACAAAAAATTACATAAGTATTTACATTACAATGATTATACGGTTGATAATATTAGGGATGAATTAAGATATAGTAATATCTTATTAAAAGATGCACTAGACTATGCAGAATTCTTTCATGGTATTTTAAGATGAACAATGAAAGAAATTTATCAAATTAACTTAGATAAATATTCAAATGAATTTAAACCATCACTTTACAATAACTACAAACCTTTAATGGATAATTTTAAAAAAAATAATGACATTTCAGAAATATATAATACCAAATGTAAAATATGTAATGAAGGGGTAATTATTGATCCAGAAGATAAAACATTTCCCTTTGGACCATTTCTACAATGTAATAATAAAAAGTGCAATTCTATTTTAGCAAAGAATTTAAAGTTAAAATCTCAACCTTTAAAAGGAGAAGTATGTCCAAATGAAAAATGTAGCGGAGAAATAAAAGAGGTATATAACTATGCTTTTAAAAAGAAATATAAATCTTGCAATTTATGTAGTTATAATACAAGAAACAATATAGAAAATATTTTAGATATGGATGAGATTATTAGCTATTGAAATAGTGATGATAAGTATAAAAACATTGAAGAGATGTATAATGTATCTAAAGATAAATTGGAAGATGAAGAGGAATAAATAATGGATAATAAGAAGAAAATATTAGGGCTTGATTTAGGAGTAGCATCTTTAGGGTGAGCTGTTTCTGCATATGATGAAAAGAAAAAAGAATGATACATAGATGACTTTGGTGTTAGACTATGAGACTCTCCAGAAGACTCAAAAACATTAGATTCACTTGCAAAAAAGAGAAGAGAGTTTAGATCACAACGTAGACTTACAAGAAGAAGACAGCAAAGAATTAATGATGTTAAAAATATATTTATTAACAATGAAATTCTTACAAAAGATGAAATAGAAAATCACTTAACTAAACTTACAACAAAAAATAATAACTATTCTTCTGAAGATAAAAAACTAAATTCTTTAGTTTTAAGAGAACAAGGACTTACAAAAAAATTAACAAATATCCAATTATTTATTGTAGTTTACAGTTTTGCAAAAAGAAGAGGGTATGAAAATATGTTTTCTCTTGAA
>CAMZNG010000020.1 GCA_947313745.1 uncultured Mycoplasmataceae bacterium | reverse complement strand
ATACTTGTTTTAGCATTGATTTTTACTTTGTTTTCATTAATAAGTGCCTTTGTAAATAATGTCTTCTTTGATAATGAAACTTATCAATTGGTAACTGCAACAATTATTATTATATTAATAGATTTAGCATTCTTTAAGTCAACTATTATTTCAATTTCGAAAAAGAAAATATCTGAAGATATACTTGTATTTCTTTCAGGAACAATCGCTTACGTTTATTCGCTTGTTATATTTATAACTCATCACAATAATCTAGAAGATTATCATTTATTTTTCAATGAATGTATAGAAATATTATCATTAATATATTTAGGTAGATTTATTGAAGAATGATTAACAAATAAAGTTACGAAAGATATGAATTCACTTGAATCACTAAAAGTTAAGGATGCAATCTTATTAAAAAATGGTAAGGAAATAATTACACCAGTAAACGAACTTAAAATAGGTGATGTAATTTTAATTAAACCTGGATCTATAATACCAATAGATGGAGTTGTTATAAAAGGAATAACAACAATTGATGAATCTTCCTTAACAGGAGAATCATTGCCAATTACAAAGAAAAATGGATCATCTGTCTTTGGAGGTACTGTGGCATCTGATGGAGTGATCGAGATAAGAGTATCAAAATTATTTAGTGATTCATTTATAAATAAAATAATTGAAGGTGTATATGAAGCTTCATCAACAAAACCAGAGACACAAAAAATTGCAGATAAAATTGCAAAAATATTAGTTCCCTCAGTAATGTTGATAGCAACTCTAACATTTATATTAACATATTTATTAGGAGGGACTTCACCGGAAAGCATGGCAAGCGCAGTTCTTGCCTCAGTAACAGTATTTGTTATTTCATGTCCTTGTTCATTTGCAATGACAACTCCACTATCTATTTTAGTAGCATCTTCAACTTCAAAGAAAGAGGGGATTCTATTTAATTCAAAAAACATATTTGAAACAATAAAAAAAATAGATACAATATCATTTGATAAAACAGGTACATTAACAAAAGGAGAATTTATTGTTCAAGAAAATACAGTGCCAAAAAATATACTGCCAATCCTTATCTCGGCTGAGAAAACATCTAATCACCCATTGGCAATATCAATCGTTAATAATTATAATGATTCAAAAATAAAGTTACCATCTGTTAAAACTAAAGAAATATTAGGAAAAGGGATGATTGCTAAAAGCAGTGACAAGGAAATATATATTGGATCTCTTTCATTTGTAAATGATTATTTTAAACATAAAGAAGATGAAAAAATAATTTTAAAAAGAAAAAATGGATCAGCGATTATATATGTTTTTAATAAAAAAAGTATTTATGGATATGTTGAGTTAAGAGATGAAATAAAAGAATCAGCCTTAGAATCATTATCTCTTTTAAGAAAAATGAAAATTAACGTTGTAATGATTACTGGAGACCAAAGAGACACAGCTTTAAATATTGCTTCACAATTAGGGATAAACGATGAAAATGTTTATTCCGAAGTTTCTCCTAGTGATAAATCTAATATTATAAAAAAACTTCAAGAAAATGGTAAAATAGTTGCTTTTGTTGGAGACGGAATTAATGATACCGTTGCCTTAACACAATCAGATCTTGGAATTGCAATGGGTAAAGGAACAGATGCAGCTATTGATGTTGCAGATATAATCTTAAACAAAGAAGATTTATCTTTAGTTCCATATTCAATTTTTCTTTCAAGGAAAACTTTATTTACAATAAATAGAGGGTTTACTATTGCGATTATATACAATATGATTGCAATTCCAATAGCAGCACTTGGAATAATTCCTCCAATCGTTGGAGCAATATCAATGGTTTTTAATGATACGATTGCTATGTTAAATGCATCAACTCTTTTAACAAAAAGAAAGAAAAAATTTTATAAAAAATTAAAACATAAAAAAATATAGTTTTTATTAACAAATAATAAATGTATAATTATATTTAAGAGTGGAAATAAAGTGTTAGATAAAGAAAAGAAGATAAAATTTTTCTCAAAATCAAAGGAACCATTAATGGCGTTGATATATGACTGTTTTTTTCTTTTGTTGATTGCTTTATCACTAGTTACATTATTAAGTTCATATGAAGTAATAGATTCAACAATTAACTATAATAATAAAGTTACGCAGTGAATTTATGATAATGATGTAATATTTCTTTCTATTTTTGCTTTCGACTTTTTTGCAAGGTGAATTGTTAACATAATTAATGGTTTTTACCAAGGGAATAAAAAAGGAGCAATATCCATAATAAGATTCCCATTTTCAGCAGAGGGTTTAATAGGTATTTTGGCTATACTTCCATATTTTCTTATGTTACCAATATGAAATTCATTAAGACTATTAAAATTCTTTACACTAACAGATTTAATTTTAAGATTGAAAAGAGTTAAATATATAGGAGAAATTATTAATGGATTTTCATTTATGATATTTTCAATAAAATTACAAGGTAAAATGATCATGACACTAACAATTATTTTAATAATTACTGTTTCATTTTTATCAGTTATAGTTTACAATGTTGCATTGGTTAATCCTGATGTTTTTGGAGGATCTGGAGGATCTCCTCAAAAAATACAAACTTTCTTTGATGCTTTTTGATTCACGTTTGTAACAATGACGACAATTGGTTATGGTGATATTTATCCTGTTGAATCTTCTGGAAGAATTTTAGTTATAATAATTTCAATCACAGGAATAATATTTGTTGCAATTTATACATCTCTTATTATCAATGGTTTACAAATAGCTTTTAGAAAAAAAGCAGAACTAGATAAAAATAATAAAATTATCAGGGAAGAAAATAGAAAATTAGCAAAAATAGAATCAAGAAAAAGAAAAGAATTTATTAAGAGATTATTTATTAAAAAAGAAATAAAACAAACAGCAAAGAAACTTGATAAGGAATTGAAAGCAAATATCTCTGAAATTAAAACTGATGCTGAGAATGAAAAAATAACTACTACAGAAGCAAAAATAGAAATTATTGCAATTAAAGATAGTTATAAAAAAGAAAAAGCTGAAAAAATAACTGAGAAAAAAGAAACAATAATTGAAAAAATTAAAAAAGAAAAAGAAATTCTTGAATCAAAAGAACATCAAGCTACTAACAAAATTGAGAAAGCAAAACTTAAAATTACAGAGATTGAAGAGAAGGAAAAAGCAAAAATTGATAAATAATAACCTTATTAAACTTTAATAAATTGGTATAATTAATTTGGTTAATTTATGGCGAGTGTGGTGAAGGGGTTAACACGACGGTTTGTGGTATCGTTATACGCGGGTTCGATTCCCGTCACTCGCCCCATTTTTTTTATTTTTATGAAAAAAGAATTATTTAATGAAGTAACATCTATAGAAGAAGAAACATTTGAACTTGGGAAAAGAATTATAAGATCCTTGCCAAAGGAAGTAAATATTATAAACCTAAGAGGAAATGTTGGAGTTGGAAAGACCGTTCTTGTTAGGGGGATGGCAAATGAATTGGGGATAAAAGAAAATATTACTTCTCCAACATTTGGATATAAAATCGAATACAAAGGACTCATTCATTATGATTTATTTTTAGTAAAAAAAATGAGAACCAAGGAATTTTTATCATTCATTACAGAAGATTTAGAAAATAATTTAGTTGTAATTGAATGAGGAGAAAAAATCCCAACAATTAAAAATACATTAATCATTAATATAAAAAATAATAAAGAAGATAAAAGGGAGATTAAAGTTATTTTAAAATAAAATGAAATTATTTATTGATACATCAAATAAGAAATTTATTTTAGCGATTGTTAATGATGAAAATTCAATCATTGATTTTTTAATGAAAGATACTAACAATGATATGATTAAAAATTCAATTTCAATGATTAAGAAATTTGTTGATAAAAATAAAGTTAATCTAAATGACATAAACGAATATATGATTACAATAGGACCTGGATCTTTTACCGGAGTAAAAGTTGCACTAAATATAGTAAGAACTATTAATCTAGTTAATCCTGTAAATAAAATTTATACAATAAATACATTTAACTTAATTGATGACAAAGAAAAAAGATATACGGCAATACCTTTTGGTAAAAATAAGTTCTATCTTAAAGATAAGAAAAGAGTCTTTAAAAAGGTAAAAATAATAAGTGAATTTGAAAAAATAAAAAAGGATGAAGTTAATTTTGGATATGACAATTTTACAAAAGAAAAATTAATGAAAAAAATAAAGAATAATAGTTTTAAATTATTAGATAATTTAGATAAAGTAAATATAGAATATTTAAGAAATTTTTAAGGAGAAGACATGGAAATAGTAAAAATATATAGTGATAAGAAGAAATTAATTGAAAAAAAAGTTCAAGTTGAGGGTTGGGTTAGATTTAATAGACCTTCAAAAAATATAGGTTTTATTGAATTGACAGATGGAACTAACCTTCACGGAATTCAATTAATTTATAAAGCTGAAAATAAAGAAATTTATAACACTCTATCAAGCTTGCCATTATTTTCATCAATAGTTATTTCTGGAATTTTAAAAGATGGAAAAAATGATATTGAGATACTTGTTGATAAAGTTATTGAAAAAAATGAAACCGAGGAAAATTTTCCAATTGGAAAAAAAGAACATGGACTAGAATTCCTAAGAGATAATGCACATTTAAGAAGCAAGACAAAAATGTTTCAATCAATAATGAAAATAAGATCAACAGCATCTTTTGCTATTCATGAGTTTTTTAATAATGAAGGATACTCTTTAATTAATACACCAATCATAACAGGGAACGATGCAGAAGGAGCAGGAGAGTCGTTTTTAGTTTCTGTAAAGGATGGAACCTTTTATGATAAACAAGCGACATTGACAGTCTCAGGGCAACTGCATGCAGAATGTTATGCACAAGCCCTAAAGAAGGTTTATACTTTTGGACCAACTTTTAGAGCAGAAAACTCTCATACAACTAGACATGCATCAGAATTTTGAATGGTTGAGCCTGAAGCATCTTTTACTGATTATAATGAAATGATGGATACAGGTTGAGAAATGCTTAAATTTATAATTAAAAAAACTCTTGATAAAAATAAAGATGAATTAGAATTTCTACAAAAAAACAATAAGAAGAATTTAATTGAATATTTAACATCAATAGTTAATTCAAAACTAAAGAAAACTTCATATAGAGATGCAATTAAAATTCTTCAAGAAGCAAAAAAAAGCGGAACAAAATTTGAAAATTCAAAGATTGAATTTGGAATTGATCTTGCGACAGAACATGAAAAATATCTTGCAGGTATTCATTTTAAATCGCCAGTTTATATATATGATTATCCTGCAGAAATAAAATCATTTTATATGTATAAAAATGAAGATGGAACTGTTAGGGGATATGATTTAATAGTTCCAGAAATTGGAGAAATAATTGGTGGTTCACAAAGAGAAGATAGATTTGATATTTTAACAAAAGTAATAAAAGAGAAGAAACAAGATTTATCAGAACTAGAATGGTATATTAATTTAAGAAAAAATGGATATGCTAAATCAACAGGATATGGACTTGGTTTCGAAAGGATGGTTATGTTATTAACTGGTGTTGAAAACATTAGGGATGTAACAGCATTTCCTAGAACAACAGGGAAATTAAATTTTTAATATGAATAAATATACTCTTGCAATTGAAACATCATGTGATGATACATCAATTTCTGTCCATGAAGGAATTGAATTAATTTCTTTAAAAACATTTTCGCAAATAAAAACCCATGAGAAATTCGGAGGAGTTATTCCTGAGGTTGCAAGTAGACTTCATTCAAAATTTATATTTAACTTAATTGAAATAGCAATCAAGGATTCCGGGAAGACCTTGAAAGATATGGATAGAATTGCAGTGACTGTTGGTCCTGGATTAGTTAACACTTTACAAATAGGAATAACAATTGCAAAAACACTTTCTTTAGTTCTTGATATTCCAGTTTATGGAATCAATCATATTGAGGCGCATGCATTTTCTCCTTTTATAAATATGGAGGCAAAATTCATTCCTAAAAAAGCAATTGTATTAATAGTCTCTGGTGGTCATACTCAAATATTAATAAAAGATGGATGAAAATTTAATTTACTAGGAAAAACTAGAGATGATTCTGTAGGTGAAGCATATGATAAAGTTGCGAAGATATTAGGATTAAAATATCCTGGTGGTCCAACAATAGATAAAATATATAATGAGACAAAAAAGAAAGCTGAAAAATCTCCTTTAACAAATCTTGAAAAATATGATTTTTCTTATTCTGGACTAAAATCATTTGTTTCATTAAAGGCAAAAAAAAATTTTAACAAAGAATCTTTAATGAAAGGCTTTCAAGAATCAGCAATAAGACAATTAATAAAAAAAGTTGAAAAAGCAATGGCCGAATTTAAGATTGATGATGTAATTATTGGTGGAGGAGTTTCGGCAAATTCTTTACTACGTAGCGAACTAAAATCAATTGATAATATAATATTGCATCTTCCAAAAATTAATTACACAGGAGATAACGCAGCAATGATTGGATATTTAGCTTCAATAAAAATTCAAGAAGATATAATTAAAGAAGGAAATCTAGAAATGGATGCAAATTCAAGAATGGAAATATAAAATGGCAAAAATACTAAACGGAACAACATTATCTGAAAAAATAAATAAAAAGACAAAAGAAGAAATTCAAAAATTAGGAACACATCCCCATTTAGTCGCCATTCAAGTTGGCGACAATAATGAGTCTACACTTTATATAAAACATAAATCTTCTAAAGCAAAGGAACTTGGATTTATTTTTACTCATCTTAAATTTAAAGAGGGTATTACAACAATGAAAATTGTCGAAAAAATAAATGAAATGAATATAAATAATAATATTGATGGAATTATGGTTCAATTACCTTTGCCAGAAAATATTGATAAGGAATTAATATCTCAATCAATTGCACCTTGAAAAGATGTTGATGGTTTTCATCCATTAAATAAAGGATTGCTTGATATCGATAGAGCAGAATTAATTCCTCCTACTGCATTGGGAGTAATGGAACTTCTAAAGGAGGCAAGATTAAATTTAAAAGGAAGACATGTTGTAATTGTTGGAACTGGAGAAATAAGTGGAAAGCCATTATCTAAATTATTTCTAAATAAGAAATCAACAGTCACAATGTGTAACGAAAATACAAAAGATATTTTTGAACACACTGAGAAAGCCGATATTCTTGTAGCCGCAGTTGGAAAGAAACATTTAATTAAAAATGAACATATTAAAGAAGGTGTAATTATTATAAACATAGGGATAACAAAAGATGAAAGTGGTATTCATGGAGATGTTGAATATGATATGATGCTTGAAAAAGCATCATACATTACACCAATAGTTGGAGGAACTGGTCCAATGACTGTTGCACTGTTATTAAGAAATACACTTCTATGTCATAAACTTAAATAAAATTATGGAAAATAAAAATGAAATTAACTTCAAAATAAATGATGATCAAGTAATATATAAAGCTTCTTTTATAAAAAGATTTATAGCAAGAATACTTGATTTTTCTATTGCACTTTTTATTCCGATAATAATGTCATTTATTTATTTTGTTGTTAATTTACAAACTGATAATTGATATCCACAACCATGAAATTGAGAGTTTCTTTTAAGTGGGATTCTTGCAATGATTGGAATTATTTTTACAATGGTTATTTATCCAATTATAAATAAGAAAAACCCTGGACAATCAATTGGGAAGAAAATTCTTAAGATAAAAATTTTAAACATAGAGAATAAAAATATTTCAAAGGTAATTCTTATTAGGGAATTGCCAATCTCAATATTTTATATATTACCGATAGTTCTACAATTAATCTCTGGAATTGAAGCAAAAAATTTATTTGCTTCTTATTTAAAGCAAAATGAAGAATACAAAAAAGGAATATTTGATTTCTTATTTAATGTACTTCCAAATGGTGTTGATGGGATTAAAAAAGTTTATATGTGACAATCAATTGTAAATTTTATATCGATGATTATTAGTAGAATTGAGGTATTTATTTTTATAGGCATTTCAATATCAATTATTGCTTCGCCAAAAAATATTGGAATTAATGATAAGAAATTAGGAATAGCTATTGTAGATATTTCAAGTATAAAGAACATTAAGGAAAGTGAAGAAAATGTCTAAAAATATAAATCTTAATTTAAAACAAGAAGAAGCAGTTAATCATATTAAAGGACCATTGAGAATTGTTGCAGGTCCAGGTTCAGGGAAAACAAGAACTATTGTTTCAAAAATTGCCTATATATTAAAAAATGGACTAGCAAACCAAGACGAAATATTAACAATTACTTTTACTAATAAAGCTTCAAACGAAATTAGAGAAAGAGTAAGGGAAATAATAAATAGAGAACCAAAAAATATTTTTACTTATCATGGATGATGTAATTTCTTTTTAAGAAATGAAGCAGAAGAAATCGGAATGACAAAAGACTTTTCGATATTAGATATGACAGATGTTGGAAATAAAGTTAAAAATCTTTTAAAGGAAAATGATGATTCTTTATTAGAAAAAAAAGAAGTTATAAATGCATTTGATAAGATTGCAAGAGAAGAGTTAAATCTTAAAGAAATGGAGATATCAAAAAATTCTTCGCATATTATGATTTCAAAACTCTGAAAAAGATTTAATGAAGAAAAAAAAGCTAACGGACAATTAGATTTTAATGATTTGTTAATTGAAGTTAAAAAATTACTTATTTCAAATAGTCAAATAGCTGAAAAATGAAAGAATAAATATAAATATGTATTTATAGATGAATTTCAAGATACAAACAATGTTCAATTTGAAATAATCAAAGCAATAACAAATAGTGATTCAAACATCACTGTTGTAGGAGACCCTGATCAAAATATATATTCATGAAGGGGAGCAAACATAGATTTAATTAATAATTTTTCAAAATGATTTCCAGATACAAAAACAATATTATTAGATACTAATTATAGATCTACAGAAGAAATAATTAATGCATCAAATAACCTAATAAGAAATAATAAAAATAGAGTAAGTGACTTCTTCTCAAAACCCCACAAAGAAAATGGTTCTTCAATAGAAATTATTGAAAAAGAAAATGACTTTGAAGAAGCATTTGCAATAACTAACAAGATTAATAAATTCATAAGAAATGGTTATGAGTATCAAGATATTGCAATTATAATAAGATCCTCATATAAAACAAGGCCTATTGAAACGGCTTTAAATCACCAAAATATTCCTTATAGAGTTATTGGTGCAATGAAGTTTTTTGATAGAGCGGAAGTAAGGCAAACAATGAAGTTTTTATTATTTGCAGCAAGACAATCTGACTCAAACCTTTTAGATATAATAAATGTTCCTCCAAAGAAATTTGGACCAAAGAAAATAATAGAGGCAAAATTAAATTCTTCAGAAGCTAACCAAACCATTTGAGAGTATATGAATGAAAATATTGATTTACAAATGGCCAGTATTAAAGAATGAATTGGATATACTAATATAATGATCTCTGCGATTCAAAACGGAGAAAGACCACTAATTGTTATGGAAGAATATCTAGAAAACATTAAATATATTGAAAGGTTATTTGATGAACCAAATAGAAAACAAAATATTAAAGAAACATTAAAAATAATTGATGCTGCTATTTGTGTTAAAAATAAAAAATCTATTACAGAAAAAATTATTGAATTCCATAATAAATCAATACTTTCCTCATCTTCTGATAAAACAACAGAGAATGGAGAAATAAACATAATAACTGCACACGCATCAAAAGGAACTGAATTTCCTATTGTTTTTATTTATTCAATGACAGAGGGACATCTTCCTTCAAACCAAGCAATTGAGAACAATAAAATTGAAGAAGAAAGAAGAGTTGCATATGTTGCAATGACAAGAGCAATGGACAATCTTCTTATTACAACAAGTAATGGATTTACAAATTATAATAGAGAAATAGTACAATCAAGATTTATTGATGAAATATTATCTATAAACACTTATAATTATAATAATGAAAGTCTTGACCAAATACTTAATCTCAAACAAAACCTCAATGAGAAAATAAGTCAATCTAAGATTGGAAATAATGTTTATCATAATTTATTTGGCAAAGGAAAAATCATTGATAATGATGGTGAGTTTATAACTGTTAAATTTAATGATGGAAAGAATCAAGAGATTCTATTGGGACACAAAAGTTATAAAGTTATTGAATAAGGAGAATTAAAATGAACGGACTTAAAATTATTATTATATTTTTATCATTATCAGTTGTGTTTGTTTTCTTATTTTTTATACCGTTGTATATTATACAAAAAAAAACAAAAAGCATCATTAAGATAAAGCCAAATCATTATTCAAAAATAAGGATAGATACAAAAAATAAATTGGTTTATATGAACCCTGTAAAAAAAGATACAAATTTTGAAAATGAAGTATATTCATTAGATGATTTTATTTATATGATTTCAATTACTCCTGATTCAAAAGATTTAAGAGAATTATTTAAACTTATTGTTAATGGTAGAAGTGAAAAAGTAATTCTTGATAAAATAGCAATACTAAAAGATGTCATTTTATTTACATTTGAAAGAGAAGGGGAGAAGAAATCTTATGCAACTTTTTTTCCCAATTCATCTCCTGAAAAAATTGATAATTTATATTTTGAAATGTCAGAAACATTTATTTCCTCTAAAGATAAAGAAATAAAGATATTTAAAAATGAAGTTTCATTAGTTAGTGATGAAAAAATATTTGATTCATTATACAAAGACATAAAAGCCCTAAAGTCAAAAGGTTGGGTAATCGTTAAGATCTCATACAAAAATAAAATTCTCCCAACTCAAAAAGCAAGAAAGTCAAGAATTATTGAATCAAATAAAATTAAGTCTATTTTAGAAACAAAAGGAATAGTTCCTTATATTTCACAAGATTTCTCAATTTTTGCTTCATTCAAACCTGGAACAGCAACAAAAAATCAATCTTCATTGAAGAAATTTAATATATATGTTAGAAACCTATTAATGCCTACAAAGGAGTTTAAGCAAGAAATAGACATAAAGAAATCTTTTGTTACAACTATTTATGATGATAAAAAAACACAAGCATCTCTTAATTTTAATTTAATTAAATTACAATTAATATCTGAATTAAAGTATCAAGGAAAATATAACGATACGATTTATTCAAGTGTATTTGAAGAAGCAAAAATTATTGCAAATACATCAACTGATATTTTATCAAAGTTTAAAAATAAAAAATCGGAAATGGAGTTTTTAGAAATAAAAATTCAAGAAGATGATAAGCATTCATTCAATGAGTATTTTTTAAATATAGATAGTGATCTAGCAAACAAAGTTTTAGTTTTTCCTTGGCAAAATAAAAGTAAGATTATTAAAGAAATCATTAATTATGTAAATAACGATTCAAAAAAAACCACAAAAAGGTATTCGTTCTATTCATTTAATGCTTCATTGATTAACGAGATTATTGAAGCAATAGATGATATAAAAAGAAATAATAATTTTCTTATTTTAATAGAAGACAGAGACAATTATTTTGATGATATATATTTAAAAGAAAAAATTAATATCATTAAAGAAAAAGGTTTTGATGTTATTCTTAGATGTGATTCTCTTGATAGAAGAGACCTATCTAGAATGATGTTATTTAAACCAAAGTACATTCTTTTTGAAAATAAATTAATTACAGATTTAGGAAATCACAACATTGCAATCGATAGCTTTAAAAATACAATGAAAACAAAAAGTAAACATACAAAAATTTTTACTATAAAATAATTTTTATATGTTATAAATTGTGTGAAAATGAAAATGCATTCTAAATGAAAAATATTCCTTTCTTCCACATGAGTGAAAGTGTTGTCAATATTATTATTAGTAATAACAATATCATTGGTTATCTTTTTACCATTGATAATAAATAATCGTCCAAAGGGATCTATTATTGTATTCAATAGAGATGCTTCTTCAGGAACAAGAGAAGTATTTATTGAAAAGATGTTAGGTGAAGATCCAATTGGTTATTCACCCTCAAAATTAAATGCAAGAGAAGTAAGTACAAATGATGCAATGATAAATAATGTAAATGCAAATAAGGATTCTTTAGGTTATGTATCCTTTGGGACTGTTGCTAATTTCGATGAAGATGGAAATGCAGTTTTGAAAGAAGGAAAAAATAAGAATATTAATTTCTCTTCTTTTGAGAATGTTCTTCCTTCAAAAGAAAATATTACTAGTGGAGAATATGGAGCATCAAGAGATTTTAATGAATTTTTTAGAGTTGATAAAAATTCTGTTGAGGCAAATATTTTAAAATATGATTGAGAAAAAAATATAGATCCAACTAATGAAGTATCCGAAATAAATGATGATGAATTAAAGGTATCATATTTATTTTATTCATGAACTATTTACTCAATAAATGCATTTAATATATTGGAAGAAGATTCTGAAATATCTGAAAGTGATAAATCATTAGAGTTCAATAAAGAGTTAGTGGATGGTTATTTCGATTCTGTTAATTTATCTTCAAAGAATGATTTAAAAATAGAGGTTGTTGGATCATCATCTGCTGGAACAGTCTTATCAATTTTGTCAAAAGAGTTTAGAAATGAAATGAATGATTGAGGATATGAAGTAATTTTTGAAAAATCTAACTTTGGTTCTGCAGATGCATTTAAGAAAAAAATACCAGGAACACAAAAACCATATATTGGATTACAATCAAGAAAGCCAACTGATAATGAGTTGCTTAATTGAAATTGAGAAGATAAATCAATGGGTGAATATTCTTCGTTTGTAAAAGATGCTATTTTGCTAATATATAATAATGAGAAAATAAATTCTGATGTAGTTTTAAATACAACTTCCGAGTTATTAGATAAGGTCTATTCTGAAAATGAATATTTCCATTATTCTGATGTTTTTACAAACTTTAAAGAGGGTGATATAAATGCTTAACCATATTAAAGAAAAAAGTACCATCTCAAGAAAAGAAGTTGAAAAAAGAAAAAATATTACAGATAATATTTTTAAATCTTCTTTACTTATTTTGTCATCAATGGTAATGTTTTTTTCTTTGGTAATAATTTCTCTTGTCTTTATTAAGGGAATAAAAAGTTCATTTAATATTGATGGTTTAATTTTTGGAGACACATTTAACGGGACAACGTTATTTGCATCAGGGTTTATGGTGGTAAATACAATTTGAACAACAATCCTTGCAACATTAATTGTTGTTCCTGTTTCAACGCTTACAGCTTTATTTATAACAAGAGTTGCTCCAAAATCATTTAGAACAATCTTCTTTGTTGTATTATCAATTCTTGCTGCGATTCCTTCGGTTGTATATGGTGCATTTGGTTCAAGGGTAATAGATTGATTAGTTATGTCTATATTTGGTGCTCATTCAGGAACATTACTAACTATTGTTATTACATTTGCATTTATGATTATGCCAACAGTTACACTAATAATAACAGCATCAATAAATACTGTTGACAAAAAACTTGAACACTCATCTTTAGCATTGGGAGCAACAAGGAACCAAACTTCATTTTATATAACATTAAGAGCTGCTTCAACAGGGATTTTAACTGCAGTAATTCTTGGGGTTGGAAGAGCTATTGGAGAAGCAACAGCGGTATCAATGATATCTGTTGACCCTTATGGAGGTCCAACATTTGGTTTGTTAGAGAATATTCGTTTATTAACCTCAACAATGCTTAAAGGTTATAATGAAATGGACCCTGGATCAATTCAAATGGAAAGTATGTTTGCAATGGGAATGTTATTAATTATCACAATATTATTTGTATTTACTTCATTAAGAATTATTCAACACAAACTTAAACCAGAAGTAAAATCAAAAAAAGCAAGTAAAAAGATAATGATTCAAAATAAAATAAAAACCCAAATAGAAGAATTGGGGTTTGATAATATAGAATATAAACTTCAAAACAAACATATTAAATTAATGAATAGACAAATTGTTGATGATGAAGTTGAGACATATTATAAAAATAAATATAGAAAACAATTAATAATAAATAGAACAACAATTAAAAAATCAAATATAGAAGATAAAATGAAGAAGTCAAAAAAATTGGGTTATTTAACTTGAGGGATGGCATCTGTTGGGGTAATCTTGCTTGCATCAATAATTTTATTTCTAGTTATCCAAGGTTCAGAATCTCTTAGTTGAAATTATATTACTTCGTTAGGAACAATAGAAATTGATGGAGTTGAAGTAAATGGTTTAAGATCAGCTATATTTGGAACATCATTATTAATTGTTTTATCATTATTATTAATATTTCCATTAGGTGTTGGAACCGGAATATATTTTGCAACCTTTTTAAAGGATACAAAATTTAGTAAATTATTAAATGTTGGTGTTGACATATTAGCAGGAATACCATCATTAATTTTTGGATTGGTTGGAGCAGTATTATTTTTACCAATGGCATCTCTAATTGGTTTTGCCCCGCTTGCTGGAGCAATCATACTTACTTTAATTGTGATGCCAACTGTTGTTCAAACTACACAAGAAGCTATTAACTCAGTTCCATCAGAAATGATTAAAGGTTCTCTAGCATTGGGATCAACAAAGACAACTTCCTCTATAAGGATTGCACTCCCAGAAGCAATGCCACAAATAATATCTGGAGTAGTTTTATCTGTGGGTAGAATTATTGGTGAATCTGCAGCATTGGTTATGATATTTGGAACAGCATCGAGAGGTTCATTATCTGAATGATCTCAATTTGGAGGAACAACATTAGCAACAGAAATGTATAGATTAACACTCTTAGAAGAAATACCATGATCGTTAGTTTCAGCAATTGGATTGGTAATTATATCAATAATTTTAACTTTATCTTTATTATCAAATTATATTTCTAGAAAGAATAAAATTGGAATACTTGGAACATCAGCAGCAATATTATTAATGTTAATTGGTGTGTTGACATGCATTTTGTTAATATTTATTATAGGAGTGATTATTTTTATTGTTACAATATTTTTTGGAATATTTTGAAATAAAATAAAAGGAAAGGAATATTAATTATGGCAAGAGAAGCAAAAGAAATAAATAAAGAAAGAAAAGTTATTGATGAAAAACTAACAAATGCAGAGATTGACTATAATAAAGTTTATTATATTCAAAAAGAAAAAAAATTAAGTATAGCGAAACTTGAAAAAGAGAAAGATCGTTCTAGTGAAGAAGGTATTTTGAAGTTGGAACAAAAACTGGAAAAATCAAATTTATTAATTGATAAGGAAAAATCCAAGCTTGAAAGATATAAGAAAAAAGAATTTAAAACAAGAGATTTAAAAAAATCAAACATAAATTCTGCTAAGTTCAAATTGAACAAAGAAAAACAAAACAATAAAAAAATTCTTAAAAAACTTAACAAGGCAAAAAATGCATCATTTGATTTAATTGATGAGAAAATTGATGCATTAAAAAAACAAATTGATTCAATGAGAGAAGGAGTTGATTCAAAGAAAGAAATTGTTTCTAATTTTAAAAAAGAATATAAAGAACTTAAAAAGGAATGGAAAGAATTATTTCCAGAATTAGATGATTCAATCATTCTTTCAGTCAAAAACCTTGATATATTTTATGGAGAAAAGCAATCATTATTTGATGTTAGTATGGATTTTCCAAGAAATAAAATCATTTCGATAATTGGTCCATCTGGATGTGGAAAATCAACTTTCTTAAAAACACTTAATAGAATCAATGATGAAATTCCTTCATTTAGTGCAAAAGGTAAAATATTATTAAATAATGAAATAGATATTTTAACAAACAAAAACATTTATGACCAAACAGATAAATTAACTTTACCTGAACTTAGAACTAAAATTGGAATGGTTTTTCAACAACCAAATCCATTTCCTATGTCAATATATAATAATGTAGCTTATGGTCCAAGGATAAATGGTATTAAAAATAATGCAGCACTTAAAGAAATAGTTGTTAAATCACTAAAAAAAGTTGCTTTATATGAACAAGTAAAAGATAATCTAAAATTAATTGCAACTAGTTTATCAGGGGGACAACAACAAAGATTATGTATTGCAAGGGCAATTGCTAATTCTCCAGAAATATTATTAATGGACGAACCTACCTCTGCTCTTGACCCAATAGCAGCATCTAAAGTTGAAGATTTAATTTTAGAACTGAAAAAAGATTATACAATTATAATGGTTACACATTCAATGCAACAAGCGTCAAGAATATCTGATATGACTGCATTCTTTTATGAGGGGAAACTTATTGAATATGCAACAACTAAGAAAATCTTTACAAGACCAAAAGAAGAAAAAACAGATAATTATATTAGAGGGAAATTCGGATAGGAGTATTTATGCCAGTAATTAGAGATCATACATTAAAATTAAAATCAGATTTAAAACAAATAATTTGTAAATTATCAAATCAATATTCTTTTTTGATTGATTTTACAGTAGATAAAAAGGAAACAAATTTAGCAAAAGTCTTTCTTGCAAAGGATGAAATATTTCATTTAATTGATGATAGCTTTAACGTTGTAATTGAGAACTTTTCATACTCTCCTTTAGGTAAAGATTTAAGAAGAAATATTTCATATATTATGATGATTAAGTCATTGAAAGATATATCAACTTATGCTTCAAATATTGCAAATTACTTAAAGTCAAATGTTGAGTATAAACTTTCTAATAAATGAGTGGTTGAATTATCTGAAAAAATAATTAAAAGATTAAAATTAATTGATAAGTTAATGACTTCAGAGAGCCCTGAAGAAGCATACTTCCTATCACAAGAAGACGAATCTATAAGTATTCTTTATAGAAAAGAACTTAAATCATTAAATAATAAAATAGAATTATCAAAAATAAAATTAACAACAAAACAAAAAGATGAAGCAACAAGAATATTTATAGTTGCAATCAAGTCTTTTGATTATGTGGGGGATGCAATAAAAGAGATTGCAAAAACTTCATTATTTATTTCAACTGGAAAATTAAAATAGTAAAATTTAATTATTATGAATAAAAAAAATAAAATAACACCATTTAATGAAGATATCACAAAATGATATTCAGATCTTGTTTTACAATCGGGACTAATGTCATATGGGCCTGTAAAGGGGACTATGTTTTTAAAACCTCATGGTTTTTCAATATGAAAAAATATAAAGAATATACTTGATAATGAATTTGATAAATTGGAAGTTGAGGAAGTTCAATTCCCATTACTACTTCCTAAATCATTTCTTACAAAGGAAAAAGAACATATAGAAGGTTTTGCGCCAGAAATATTTACAGTAACAAAAATTGGTGAAAAAAAATTGGATGAAGAATTGGTTATTAGACCAACATCAGAAACATTATTTGGAAAATTTTTTGAAGAAAATTTAAACTCATACTCACAATTACCTATGAAGTTAAATCAATGAGTTAACATTATGAGATGAGAAAATAACACAAGACCCTTTTTAAGAAATTCAGAGTTCTTTTGACAAGAGGGGCATACTGTACATACCCAAGAAAAAGAGGCACATAACTTCTCAAAAGAAATTTTAAAAGTATATGAGAATTTTGCTAATAATACATTATTAATTCCTGTTATAACAGGTGAGAAAACAATTAATGAAAGGTTTGCAGGAGCAAAAAATACATATACAATTGAAACTATTTTAAAAGATGGACAAGCATTGCAATCTGGAACTTCACATTATCTTGGAGATAAATTTACAAAGGCATTTAATGTAAGGGTACAAGGAAAAGACAATAAAAAATATAATCCTTTCCAAACATCATGAGGTGTTTCAACAAGGTTGATAGGAGCTGTTATTATGACACATTCAGATGACAAGGGATTAATATTACCTTCTAAAATTGCACCAGTTCAAATTGTAATTATGACTTTGTTTTCCGATAAAGAAAAGAGAGTTCTTGAACTTGCAAAAAAATTATCAAAAGATTTAAATTTTAGGGTAAAAATTGACGATTCAAATAAAGGTATTGGTTTTAAATCTCAAGAATGAGAACTCAAGGGTGCTCCTATAAGAATTGAAATTGGTCCAAGAGATATTGAAAATAATAATGTTACAATCTCAATAAGGAATTTTTCAGAAAAAATACAATATAACTCAAATGAAGTTAATAATTCTTTAATAAAAGATTTGATAAAAAAACATGATGATAAGATTTATGAGAATGCAAAGAAACTTAAAGAAGAGAAGAAAGTAGAATTTACATCAATTTCACAAATTAAAGAAATTGTAAATAAAGGAAAATATGGTGTTGCATATTGAACTGAAGATTTAGAAAAAGAAAAAGAAATAAAAGAAAGTACTGGCGCAACAATAAGATGTTTAATAAAATCTAAAAAAGAAGGAAAATCAATTTCATCAAATAAAGTTACAAACCAAATTGCAATTTTTGCTAGATCATATTAGAAAAAAGAGATTTAAAAGATAATATACCTTCATAAGGAGGTATATTATTTTTAGTTATTATGAAGCAAATAATGTTGGAGATATTGTTGTAGATAAAGATACAACCTATCAAGGAAAGGGTGTTTTAATAGATGGTGATACACAACCATATTATTATTGATACGATCCTGAAAACCCTCATTTAGCTCTTTCTTACAATAAATTACCATCCTTCAACAAAGATAGAATTGATTTTAATCTTATTTCTGCAAAAAGAAATTTTATTACGGGATATTTATCTTTAGATTTCACAATTGATAATAAGTTTTTCTATCTTAAAAAAGAAGGGGAAAATGATTATGAAAAAATCAGTTGTCAATTAGATGAAACCATAGAAGTCTTTGTTAATGATGAATTATTAGATACATTTAATTTTTTGTCTAATGATGATACTGATGATATGGTTTATCATCTAGATATTGATGATAATGTTAGTTTATCAAATACAAATATTCGTTTTATCTCTAAAGATTCTAAAAATATTTCAAGCGATTTATCTGAAGTTATAAATTTAAACACTAGTAATAAGATTGATTATGACATAAACTTTGAAAATTCTAACACAGAAAAAATAGTTAGTCCAATAGGAATCAACAATAATGAGGTAATTTTTGAAACATTAACTTTTAATAAAATGTTTGTTAATCAATTTAAATATCCTAAAACAATTAATGATGTAATGTCATTAGAATACGATGATGATCTTAACCATTATAATTGAACAATTCCAAAAAATATAGTTGCATCTATGTATTTTGATGGATACATTGATAAACAAAAAATAAACTTAACTCTTAATGAAGAAGAAGGTTCCGACAGATCGTTTTATGAAACAAATGATAAATTTTATTATGATGAAAAAAAGAAAAAAGTAATTGCCGGAACAAATGAGAACTATCTTAATGAGGAAGGAATTGTTATGCCTTGGGATGAACTTGATAACAAAGGAAAATTATTTTTTTCTATTGATATAAAAACATATCAAGAATACAACATAGATTTTGAACTTAACTTAGGAAATAAAAAACCTTTAAGAGGGAAAGAAGGAGAATACTTTTTCAAGGAGATTAATAATGAGTAAAAAAACAAAAGTTTTTGTAATTATTACATTTCTTATTTCTATAATAATTTCATTATTAATGTATTTCTTGAGTGGTTTTAAAATTGGAAAAAAAGAAATCGTTTGGCCAGTAATAAATACAGAAAATTTAGATAAAACTATTAATGGATATAGAGGTGAATTTAATTCAGAAAAATTTATGCTTTCCTTTGAAAACGACATTGAAAACTCTTTAAAAAAACAAGGGATAAAAAAAGATGATATTACTTATTCATCAAGGAATTCTCATAATAATATTGATATTTTAGTGAAAGCAAACAACCAAAGAAAAAATTATTCCTTTCAATTAATTGATAATTTTATTGGTATAATGTAATTATGGAAAAAATATTCGAAGAAGTAAAAAAGGTCATTAAATCAAAATATAAGATAGATGTAAAACTTGATACAAAAATATCAGAATTAGGGATAGATTCACTAGACTTATTAGATTTAATGGTTGATGTTGAAAAGAAATATAAAATTACTATTGATGATAGTAAATTGCTTGAGATAAAAACAGTTAAAGACATTGTCGATAGCGTTTCAACAAAGTTATAATCTAAATTTATTTATAGGAGTGTAGCTCAATTAGGCAGAGCAGTGGTCTTCAAAACCATCGGTTACGGGTTCGATTCCTGTCACTCCTGCCATTTATAAAAAAAATAACAATAATTACTTATTGTTATTTTTTATATTTATTTTTTTGGTTTATATTCTTCACCGATATCGATGATGCATCCCCCACCAATTCCACCAATTCC
Source organism: uncultured Mycoplasmataceae bacterium (assembly GCA_947313745.1). GTDB lineage: Bacteria > Bacillota_I > Bacilli_A > Mycoplasmatales > Hepatoplasmataceae > Tyloplasma. The sequence goes on along the minus strand of CAMZNG010000020.1, from coordinate 17,181 downwards.
CACATGTCCAAGAATTTCAGTTGGAAGAGAGAGAGAGAATATTTCATTAATTCCATAATCATTAAAACTTTTCTTCATTTGATCATAAAGTTCATTTTCAATACCAAGAGTAACAACTACAACTTTTGTATTTTTTCCGAGGTCTTCAAGTTGTTTCTTTCTTTCTATTGTTTTTTCAACAATTATTTTAATTGCTTTATCTTTTGATCTAGCCTTAATAACTTCACCATTATTTAATGAACCATTTTTAATTTCAATAATTGGTGTTATTTTCAATAGGGAACCAGAAAGATATTTTGCTCTTGAAAGTCTACCAGAATGATAAAGTCTATCTAAGTTTTTTGGACAAACTCAACCAATCATTTCATTCTTTTGAGAATCAAACACTTCATTAAATTCTTCTAGCGAAGCATCCTTACTTATCATATTTTTTAATAAGTTTTTAAATTGTAATAATCATGGTCCGATAAATTCAGAATCATAAACTGTAACCTTACCTTTAAATTCATCTTCATTTGCAATCATTTTTGCAGTTTCAATAGTTGAAGATAAATGTTTTGATATTGGTACATAAAGAACATGCTCACTTTCTTTTAAACCTCTTTTATATGCTTCTATAAGATCAGAAGGCTTACAAGCAGCAGTTTTAAAATCACTATCTTTCTTTAGGTTATCAATTAATCATTGCATATCAATATCAATACCCGATTCATAGTCTTTTCCATTTAAACTTGCTATTATTGGAACAAAATTTAAACCTATTTCATTTGCTTCTTTTTTTGTTAATCCCATTGAGGAGTCAACTAATAACGATACTTTTTTCATAATTATTTTTTCACCAATCCTTTAATTGGAACAAAAAGAGATAATCCAAATGATCCAGGCCCTAGATGAGCCGTTTGTTCTGTTGATAATTCTAATGATATAATATCTTTTTTTTCAACTTTGAAAAACTCAATAATTGTTTCAATCATTAATTTATTATTTTCATCATTTTCAGATTTTAATGATAATAATGTAAAGGGGATTTTCATTTCCTTAAGTTTATCAACTTTATCATTCATCAATCCACACATTTTTATCATTGTTTTTTTAACTGTTCTCATTTTGATAACAGACTTTTGATCTATTTCTCCATCTTTAACTGTTAATATAGGTAAAACTTTTAAAAAGTTAGAAGCTAAATATTGCACTCTAGTTATTCTTCCGCCTTTATAAAATCAATATGTATCCTTTGGAGACATATATCCAATCATTCAAGGTAAAGGTAAATCAAGTTTCTTGAATATATCTTCAACATTTTTCTCTGTTTTTGTTAAGTCAATAATTTCATCTAAATGTAAACCTGTTCAAGGAGCAGATCATTTTGTATCGTATACAAAAACTTTTCCTTCATATTTATCTTGTTTTATAAAATTAACAATAGCATTATGTGCTCCTGAAAACTTTTTACTTAAACCTATATATATAACTTTTTCATATTTTAATAATGCATTGTCAAATGCTTTTTCAATGTCTTCTCCTAATGGTAGAGAAGTAGATATTTTAACATCTCTATTTTCCATTCTTTTGTAAAGTTCATCAATTGTAATATCGACCCCACTTTTTTTATCTACACCATCAATTGAAATAACAAGTGGAATATAACCAATTCCTCTTTTTGTTGCTTCTTTTAAATCGATGCTAGAAGTCGAATCAATAACTAATCCTATTTTTCCCATAATTTCTCCTTTATTAAATACTAAAAAATTATATAATATGTTTAGGTATAAATTATGAAAATAAATAAAAACATGTTAACTAAATTATTAGAAGCTCCAGGAATTTCTGGGAGAGAGTATTTTATTTCCGAAATATTAAAAACACAAATGAAGAAATATGGATTCGAAATCGAAAGAGACAACATTGGTTCGGTTTGGGGAATAAAGAAATCTAAAAATAAAAATGCAAAATTATTAATGATTGATTCACATATGGATGAAATAGGATTTCTTGTTTCGGCCATTGATAAAAATGGTTTCATTTCATTTGAGGAACAAGGAGGGATTTGAAATCAATCATTAAACTCACAAAGATTAAGAGTGTGAAGTGGTGATTATAAGAAATCATTTTCAGGAGTGGTTTTATTTCCTAACTCTAATTCTCATAAAGGAATTGGAAGAACTCCTTCAATTGACAAAATGATTTTAGATATAGGAGCAACTTCTAAAGAAGAAGTTTTAAAGTGAGGTATAAAGATTGGTGATCAAATTACCTTTGATACTAAAACAGAGATAAATGGCAATAGAGTAATAACAAAGGCTGCAGATAATAGAGTAGGAGTATCAATGGTTGTTGATACAATGAAATTTATTTCAGAGAATGAATTTGATTATGATATTATGATTGGAGCTTCTGTTCAAGAAGAAGTAGGATTAAGAGGAGCAAGAACATCAACATATAAATTTAATCCTGATTTAGCAATTGTAATAGATATTTCTCCTGCAAATGATTTTTCTGGTGGAGAATTTGAATCAAATGGAAAATTAGGTAAAGGAACAATGTTAAGACACAAGGATGCATCAACAATCTATTCTAAATTTGTTGTTGATTATCTTAGAAGAATAATTAAATCTAAAAGAATTAATTATCAAGATTACTTTTCAAAAGGAGGAACTAATGCAGGTGTAATCCATCTTTGAAAAGAAGGAAGACCAGTTATTCCTCTTGGGATAGTTGCGAGATCATTACACACTGGTTCTACAGTGTTTGATTTAAATGATTATGAAGAAACTACAAAATTAATAGAATTCATTTTAAGTGATTTAAATAGCAATAAAATAGTAAAATTTAAATAGGAGAAAATAATGAACAATACTAACTTAATTAAAATAACAGGAACATCAAATCAAATACCAGAATCAGTTCTGATTTTTTTAGTTGTTACTGGAATAATTTTATTATTACTATTATCAATTGCAACTCTATATTTAATTTTTTCTTTAAGAAGAAGAACCATTGTTTTGAAAAAGGTTGACTATTTAATTGAAGATTTAACTTATAAATCTGAATCATTAAATGTTACTGTTGAAACAGTAAATAAAGTTTCAAATTATTTATTATCACTTGATGCAGTTACACAAAATGGTTTCAAATCTGCGATTAAATTATTAGCAGAAAATAAAAACTATATATATTCAATTACAGAAAAAATAAAAACAGGTGTTGAAGAAAGAGAAGCTTTAGATAAAAAGAAACCTTCAAAATCATCGGCAACAAAAAAATCAGTTAAAAAAAATACCAAGAAAGAAACAACAAAGAAAAAAGTTGTAAAAAAATAAGAGTAGCAAAGGAAGATTATGAGAGGATTAATGTTTACCATTGCTGGATTATTAACAGGTTATATTATTTCAAATTTAAAATTTAATTCATTTGAAGATATAATGGAAGATTTAATTAAAAAAACTTCGAGATGAATTGATTCAATCAAAGATTTTTTAATAGAAACTGTAATCGGGATTGAAGGTTTTGATTCGGATGCAATAAAAATAAATGTAGATGCATTTATTAATGAATTATCAAAGATTGTAGATGAAATATCAACAATTGATGATTTTAATGAAAAAATAGTTTTTGTTGAAGATTCAATGATAAAAATAACTGCTAACTTATTAAAACAAGAAAGCAACAAGAAAGTACTTGATAAATAAAAATGAAAGAATTATTAAATGATCTTGAATGAAGAGGTTTATATAAAGATATAACAAACAAAGAATCAATATCTAAAGTTGTTCAAGAAAAAGGAAAATTTTATATTGGGATTGATCCTACATCAGACTCTATACACTTAGGTCATTTTCTTAGTTTAAATTTATCAAAAATACTTAACAACCATGGGTTAAATCCTGTAATTGTAATTGGAGGATTTACTGGAATGATTGGAGATCCTTCAGGAAGAAACTCTGAGAGGGAAGTTGTTGACAAAAAAACAATAAAAGAAAATGTTAATAAAATAACAATTCAAATAAAAAATATTTTAAAAAAACAAAATATAAAAAATGCAAAAATAATTGATAATACTAAAATATATGAATCTATGTCAATCATAGATTTATATCAAAAATATGGAAAGCATTTCAATGTCAATACAATGCTTTCTAAAGACTCTGTTAAAAATAGAATTTGCAACGGAATTTCATATACAGAATTTTCATATCAATTATTTCAAGCAATTGATTTCTTAACTCTCTTTAGAGAAGAAAAAGTTCAACTACAATTAGGAGGGTCAGATCAATGAGGAAACATCGTTGCTGGAATTGATTTGATTAGAAAGCTTGAAGGAACAGAAACAAATGCTTGTGGAATGACAATAAATTTATTAACAGATGAAAATGGAAATAAAATAGGGAAGACTCAAGGAAAACCAATTTGATTAAGCAAAGAAAAAACATCTCCTTATGAAATTTATCAATACTTTCTTAATGTTTCTGATGAACTAGCAGAAAAACTATTAAGACAAGTAACTGATATAAGCAAAGAGGATTATGATGGGATTATTAAACTATGTCATGCAAACAGAAAGGATAAGTTAATAAATAAGGAACTTTCAAAAAGGTTCATTTCACTTATTCATTCTGAAAAAGAGTTTGATGAGTGTGTAGAGCTGTCTAAGCTTCTTTTCGAAGAAAAATATACTCTTATCCCAAACAAATTTAAAAAGACCTTAGAAATGCTCCCATCAATAAAAAATAAGGACATTTCACTAATGGATCTCTTAATAGAAGAAGAAAAAGTTAAATCTAGAAGAGAATATAGAGAATTTTTAAAAAATGGATGTATAAAAATAAATGGTGAAAAAGTAATTGATGAAAACTTAAAATTAAAAGAACAATTTATTTTAAATAATGTTGCCTTTATTAATATTGGTAAAAAAAATAAGGTTATTGTACATAAATAATATAAAAAAACCAATGATATATACTCATTGGTTTTTTTACATTGTTTATTTTAAATCGAAGAAATCTTTTAAGTATTTTCCAACTCCAGAATCATCATTTGTAAAATCTGTAGTATCACTTGCATATGTTTTTACAGTTCCTTTTGCATTTTTCATTGCGACACCAATTGAAGATTGTGTTAACATTTCCTTGTCATTTAATCCATCTCCAAATGCAATTGTATTTGAAAGAGGAATATTATAATAAGAGGCTATATATTTCAAAGCAGTTCCTTTATTTGATCCTTTTTGATTTATTTCCATTAACATTCATCCATTATCTCTTTCGTCTCAAAGTCTAAAGAACAATGAATCTCCATATTTTCTTTTCAATATTTGTAAGGCAATGAAAGGGTCATGCTTTTTATAATCAAGACTTATATATACTGCTTGTGGATTCATAGGAAGTCTTTCACCAACTTTTCATTCGCAGTTATTAACTTGTGAAGCACTAATTCTTTCTAAAAACATCTCGCTTCCACTTTTTGAAACATAAATTTTTTCTAGTGTTTCAACAACGATTGAATTAGTCATTTTACTAAGTTCCTTTTCTTTTAATACATCATTCAAAATGTTTTGATTGATAGAGAAAGTTAAATCAACAAATTCTTCATTATTAGGGTTATGTATATGCGCACCATTATAATTACCTATAATAGATTTAAGTCCTAATTTTTCATAAATTACTTTAGCATCTCTTCAAGGTCTTCCAGTAATTATTGAAACCTCATGTCCTTTTGAAATAACTTTTTTAATAATTTTAGCATTGTAATCACTAAAAGAGTAGTTAGCTTTTCCTGGTTTCCCCGTGTTTAAAAAAGTTCCATCTAAATCAATAGTTATTAATCATTTTTCATTTTTCATTTAATTTAATCCAAACCCTTTCTTTATTTTTTCAATCATTTCATTAGCAGTTGACTGAATTTCCTTTTTATTATAATTTATTGCTTCATCAATATCTTTTTCTTTTAAGGAAAAGTATTTATCTTGAATTGGTTTTAGCAACTTGATTATTTCGTTTGCAATAATTTCTTTAAAGTTTTTATAGTTCTCATCTTTAAGGGATTCTGATGCTTCTTTAATTGATATATTTTTTATTGAAGAATATATTGTAATAAGATTTGAAACTCCAGGTTTTTTTTCTATATCATAATATACTTTATTTTCTGAATCAGTTAATGAAGTTTTTATTTTCTTTCTAATTGTTTCCTCATCATCTAATAAGAAAATAGTTTCACCAATATCTTTATCTGATTTAGACATTTTTTTTGTTGGTGTTTTCAATGCCATTATTTTTGCACCTTCTTTTGCAATTATGGGATTAGGTATTTTAATATCAACCTTATATTTTTTTAGTAATCTTTCTGCAAGATCTCTTGTTAATTCTAAATGTTGTTTTTGATCTTGTCCAACAATAACACCATCAGCATTATAAATTAATATATCTCCAGCCATTAGAATAGGATACATTAATAACCCTAGGGGAATTTGCTCTGTTTTATTTGCGTTTTTTTGTGCTTTATCTTTATATTGTGTCATTCTTTTCAATTGACCTTCATTAGATATTACTGTTAAATAATAGAATATATCTGAATGTCCAATGATTTCTGATTGCTTAAACAATTTTGTTTTCTTATAATCAATTCCACAAGCAATATATAACGATAATTGTTCCTTAATGTTTTTTCTTAATTCATCAGGATCTATTGGTAATGATAGGGCATGTAAATCAGCGACAAACATATAGATATCATAATTATTAGAGTTTTGATATTCGATTAAATTTTTTATAGCTCCAATGTAATTCCCAAGGGTTAATTTCCCAGTTGCTGTAATTCCTGTAACAATTCTTTCTTTTTTATTTTTCATTTTTGGTTTTTTTACCATTCATTCTTTTATTTAAATTACTCTTTTCAATATTGTTATCATCATTTAAAACAATAGGAATAATAATAGGGGAGATTCTTCTTTCTTCAAACATAATTACTTTTCCTGTTTCGATTATTATTTCTTTAATTCCAGAGAAAGACACTTTATTATCTGAGTTATAATAATTATTAATATTTTTAATTATTGATTCTTCAATCTTTTCAATTATATTCATATTAGATTTTTTATGGAATACTCCTAAAATTTCAACTTTTGCTTTCGTGATTATTTTATTTTCCATTGCATTAATTCCGATTGCGATTGTAACAATACCATGTTCAGACATTTTATCTCTGTTTTCAATGACTTTAAATGATTGTCCCTTAAGATTTGTATCATCAATATATATATTTTCTGCATGAACTGATCCTGCAAGAGTAACTACTTTATTTTCCATTTTTAGTCTTTGACCATTTGAAAGGATAAAAATATTATTTTTATTTATTCCTGTTTTTACTGCAGTCTTACCATGTCTTACTTGCATAGCAGTTTCACCGTGGACAGGGAAGAAGTATCTTGGTCTAATAAAGTTAAACATTAATAATTGTTCTTGTCTTCCACCATGTCCTGAAGCATGTATTAAAGGAACTGATTTATTATTAATAACATTTATTCCTAATTTAACTAGTTTGTTATTTATTGATTCAACTGCTTCATAATTTCCTGGGATTGCTGAAGATGCAAATATAATTGTATCTCCCTTTCTCAATTTAATTTCTTTATGTTTTCCATTTGCCATTTTTGAAATACCAGCATTTGGTTCTCCTTGAGTACCAGTAGAAATAATTAAAACATCGTTTCCATCATATCTTTTAAGTTCTTTTAAATTCATAAATAAATCTTCAGGAACATTAATATACTTAATTCTTCTTGCAATATCAACAACTTTATCCATTGAGTACCCATTAACAACAATTTTTCTTTTGTGTCTAACAGCAGCATTAATAATTTCTCTAACTCTATAAACATTTGATGCAAATGTTGCAACAACAATTCTTCCTTTTGTATTTTCTATAATTTCATCAAGAGCTTCTCTAACATCCATTTCAGAATTAGAGAATTTCTCTACTCCTGAATTTGTTGAATCAGATAGCATTAAATCAACGCCTCTTTGTCCAAGTTCAGCCATTTTATTAAGGTCAGCCTTTGTTCCAACAGGGGTTAAATCAAATTTAAAATCACCAGTGTTAACTAATAAACCATGTTTTGATTTAAATACTACACCATAACAATCAGGAATAGAGTGATTAACATTAAAGAATGTAATTTCAAAGTTTAATGTTTTAATGTAATATTTATTATTAATAACATTAATCTTCGGTCTTTTTACTCCTCTTTCTCTTATCTTATTAAGAATTAGGCCTATAGCTATTTTTCCTGCATAAATATTTGGTATATCAACAACATTAAGTAAATGGGGGATAGAACCAATATGATCTTCATGACCATGAGTGATTATCAATCCTTTTATTCTTTTTTGATTTTTAATTAAGTAATCAAATGATGGTATTATTCCTTCAACTGATACTCTATCCGAAGCAAACTTAATTCCTGAATCCATTATTCATATTTCGTTTCCTTGTTCCACAATATACATATTTTTTCCAACTTCACCAAGTCCACCTAAAGCAAAGGTATATAGTGGTGGTACACCACTAAATTTATTTTTATTTTTTAAATTGTTTTCTTCATTCATCTTTTATCCTTTAATATAAAATATATTGATTAATAATAAATAAAATAATAACTATATAATTGTAACTTTTGGATCAATTGCTTTTGGATTCAATTTATTAATTCTATCAAAAAACATTATTCCTGAAAGGTGATCCATTTCATGTTGCAAAACAATTGAAGTTAATCCAAATGCTTCAATCTCAACTTCTCTTTCTGTGAAGTGGTCAATTGCAACAATTTTTACTGAAAATGATCTTACTACAAATCCTTCAATATCTCTATCAACAGATAAACAACCTTCACCTTCTTCTAAAGCACCTTTCTTTTCTGAAAGACTAACAATTTTTGGGTTAATTAATGCAAATTCCTCTGCACCAAATCCTTGGTTGTTTTCTAATCTAACATACATCATTTTTTTTGGATGTCCTAATTGTATTGCACTTATTCCATATGCTGATCTAAGTTCTCTAGTTTCTGATTCTTCATCATCTTGTGAAGATCTAACATAATCAATCATTTGATTCATAATTGTTAAGTCTTCTTTCGAAAGAGGTCAAATTACTTCTTTAGAAACTTCTCTTAAAATTGGATTATCTTCTTTAATAATGTCGCTATATGATATTCTATTTAATTTTTTAGTATTAATTTTTTTATTATTTGACATATTATTTATAATTTATAATATATAAATTATATATACTTTTTTAAAAGTTTTTAAAAAAAGAATGATAAATTAATTTATATATAAAATTAAGTATGAAAATAAATTTTGGGAAATTTAAGAGAAGAAATATTATAATAGGTAAAAACGAAAAAATGAGACCAACCCAATCTATGGCTAAATCAATAATTTTTAATTTAATTGAAATAAATTCAGAAACAAAAGTTATGGATTTATTTGCTGGAACAGGTTTACTAGGTTTTGAATCAATGTCCTTGGGAGCAAAAGCAGTCACATGATCAGATAATAATATTCATTCAGTCAAAGCAATTCAAAAAAATATTGATAATTTTGAATTGGACAAAAATAACTTTAAAGTTTTTAAAGTTGATTTTAGAATTGCATTAAAAAATAATTCTTTTAAACCAAACCTAATATTTCTTGATCCTCCATTTATTTCTGAAAAATATTATGATGAAGCATTAGAATTTATTTATAATAAAGAAGTTCTTGAAGATGATGGAATTATTGTTATTGAAAAACCAAGGAGAACAAAAATTTCATCTTTAGATAAATTTATAATAAAAAATAGTAGAACTTTGGGAGAGAAAGATATACTTATAATAAGTAAAAAATAATATGAAAGCAATATTCCCAGGATCATTTAACCCAATACATAACGGACACATTGAAATTATCAAATGTGCTGCAAGTGAGTATAAAGAATTTTCAATTCTTATTGCAAATAATGAAAGTAAAACTTATACACAAACTTTAAAAACTAGAAAAAAGATTGTTGAAAAAGTTATTGAAGATTTGGGCTTAAAAAATATTAATGTACTTATTCAAGAACCAGGGAAATTAACTCCCACAATAGCAAAAGAGATGGGAATCAATGTTATTGTTAGAGGATTAAAAACAAAAAACTTAACAAAGTATGAGGAAAACCTTGCTGAAAAATATCTTGATATAAATGATGAATTAATTTTCCATTATGTTGTTGTCTTGGATAAAGATTCCTCATCAACAAAAATAAGAGATTTATTAATCGAAAATAAAAGTATTGATGATATGGTTCCTGAATGCATTAGAAAGGATGTAGAGATTTTATGAAAAGGGGTAAATTAGTAATTTTTTGTGGACCATCAGGTTCAGGAAAAGGAACTGTGGGTAAAGAACTTATAAATGATCCAAAATTTAACTTTCATTTTTCAGTTTCTGCTACCACAAGAGAAAAAAGAGAAAATGAAATTGAAGGGAAAAACTATTATTTTTTAACTAAACCAAAATTTGAAAAATGAATTATGGAAAATAAATTTTTAGAATGAGCAGAATATGTTGATAATTATTATGGAACACCCATAGATTCTGTAAACAAAATGTTAGAAAAAGGAAAAAATGTTTTTCTTGAAATAGAAATTTTAGGGGTTAAACAAGCAATTCAAAAAATGACTGATGCAATAACAATATTTCTTTCTCCACCTTCAATTAAAGAATTGGAAGAAAGATTAATTTTAAGAGGCACAGAATCAAAAGAGGAAATTGAACAAAGAGTTAAAAGAGCAAAGGAAGAAATTAAGTTTGCTAACAATAAAGAAGTGTTTAAGTATAATGTAATAAATAATAATGTTAATGACACTGTGAGCAAAATAAAAGATATAATTAGTAAAGAGATATAAATGTACAAATTAGATTATTATGGATCAACCGAAAAAGGAAGAAGACCAAAAAACGAGGATAGTTTTTTAATTTTTGTTAATAATTTTGGAAACTTAATTGCAATAATTGCAGATGGAATGGGTGGACATAAAGGTGGAGAGATGGCATCGAAGGCTGTTGTTAAAATGATTAAGAAAGAATTGATTGAAGTCAATTTTAATAATTACAGTAGTGAAGAAGCAAAAGTGTTTTTATTAACAAAAATAAGAGTCTTTCAAAAAGACCTTAAAAGAATAGGTGTTGAGTTTCCAGAATATAATGATATGGGAACAACACTTAATATGAATATCTTTTCGAAAGATTCATTATTTACTATTAATATTGGAGATTCTAGAACTCAGTCATTTATTAAAAAAGATATTAATAAAATAACAATAGATCATAACTTAGCAACTTTAGCAGAAATAGACCCCAGATTTGCTCATTATAAAGGACAATCAAATATGCTTACTTCATCTTTAGGACCAAATAAAAATACTAATGCAGATTTCTTTTTAACTAAATTAGTTAGCGATAATGGATATATACTTATGTCAACTGATGGAGTACATAATTATATATCTGATATTTCACTTATGAAAATAATTAAATCAAATTCTAAAACTATGGAAGAAAAAGTTGATGCAATAATTGAAAAAGCATATAATAATAATTCAAATGATAATATGACATTTATTTTGATTAACTATAAAAAAAATAAAGAAAAAAAACAAAAAGGAAAATAGAATATGATTAAATGAGATAACTTAGAAAATGAAGTAATAAATGATAGATATGAAATTAAGAAGTTAATTGGTGAAGGAGGAGCTGGGAAAGTATTCCTTGCATATGATAAGAAAAAAGAAAGAAATGTTGCTTTGAAAACTTCTAACCCTAATCAAACAATGTCTAATTATAAGAAAAGATTTTATATGGAAGCAAAAGTCCTTTCAAATTTAAAACATAAAAATATTGTTGATTTTTATGAATATATAAAAGTAGATGATATTAATATAATAGTAATGGAATATGTTGAAGGTAAAACATTAAAAGAAAAAATCGATAAAAAAGATTATATTAGTAGAGAACAATCATTAAAGTATATTAAACAAATATTATCTGCTTTAAATGAAGTGCATTCTCACAAAGTTTACCACAGAGATATAAAAACAGATAATATTCATATAACAGTAGATGATAATGTAAAATTACTTGATTTTGGAATCATTCAATTCGATGAAGATCAAAACCTTACAAGGCAAGGGTCAGTGATTGGAACAATTTCTTATCTTGCACCTGAAATAATTCTAGACACTCACAAAAAAGCTAATGAAAAAACAGATATATATTCATTAGGAATTTTATTTTATCAACTTCTTACTGGTATAAAACCTTTTAAGGAAAATAGAGAAATTGAAAATGCTTCTGAAAGAAATAATGATTTAGCATCAAAAATTGTATATAAACCTGTTGTTAGTCCAAAAGATATTGATGCAACTATATCGCAAGAATTAAATCATCTTGTTATGAAGATGATTGAAAGAGAACCAAGTGATAGATATCAAACAACAGAAGATGTTTTAAAAGATTTAAACTCACTTAATAGTGGAAAACCTATATCTGAAATGCAAGGATACTATGAAGATGAGAGTGAAGAACACTCAGAAAAATCAATGAAAAAACAAATAATAATATTAACAATAATTAGTTCAATAGTATTATTAGCATTAATTGCTGGGACAATATTTTTAGTCATACACCATTAATAGAAACTCTTATTCGATATGAAAGTATTAATTATATATAATTAAGATATGATAGGCAGAGTAATTTATTCATCAGGAGGAAATTATAGAGTATTAGTTAAAAATGATACTTTTAATGCTAAACCTTTAGGTATTTTTAGAAAATCTAATATTAAAATAATTGTTGGAGATATTGTTGAAATTCAAGTTAATGAGAATAAAACCGGAAGAGAAGAATTAAATACAATAACAAAATTATTTGAAAGAAAAAATGAATTTCAAAGACCTAACATATCAAATGTCGATAATGTAATACTTGTTACTTCAATCACTGAACCGAATTTAAATGATTATTATTTAGATAAGTTGATAACTATATTTCAATCAAGAAGTATTAAGCCTATATTAATTTTTACAAAAGGAGATTTAGGAATTTCAAAAGATCATAAGAAAATAATTGATGAGTATAAAGATGCTAATTTTAAGGTGATTATTACTTATGGAAAATCACTAGAAAAAGAAGAGATGGTTAATCTTAAAAATTGAACAAAAGATAAATTATCAATCATCACTGGGCAAACAGGAGTGGGGAAATCAACTTTATTGAATTTTTTAAATGATAAATTTAATTTAAAAACAGGTGAAATATCTAAGGTTTTAGGAAGAGGAAAACATACAACAAGACATTCAGAAGCCTTTGAAATTTTCCCTAACTCATATATTGTTGATACACCAGGTTTTTCATCATTAGACATAAAAGAATTAGATAAGAGCTTAATATGTTGAAATTTTTTCAATTTTGAACAATTTGCAAATAATTGTAAATTTAATAATTGTCAACATAGCAATGAAAAAGGATGCAATATAAAAAAACAAACATATTCTGAAAGAACAATGATTAACTATAAAAAATTATTAGAGGAATTAGATTAAAACAAAAATGGAAAATAGAACAAGAATTCTTTTGGATAGATACAAAAAATATATTTCTACAAAGGAAATATACTTTAACTATTTAAATGATTATGAATCCTTTGAAACAAGTTTGCTTCCTCACACATTAGAAATATTAGATTTTTTTAATACGCAGTTCAAATTTGAAAGAAGAGGAAACTCTAGAGAGGGAGCACTTACTCAAAAGAAGATTAGAACTAGTTTAGGAGAAATAAAAATATTATCTAGGAATTTAAAAATAAGAAAAGACATAAACTTTATAAATCAAGTTCATGTTTACTTTCATGAATTAACCCACTTAGTAAATAACCATAACAATCAAGAGTTAAACAAGATAAAACTATCTACTCCACAAAAGGAATATGTGGCAGAAACAGTTGCTCAATCATTGCTATACTCTTTTGTTGGAGGTATAAAAGCAAGAGATTTACCTTCAAATTACAAGTGGAAACAAGAAGAATATATTGAAAGGTGAATCAAAAATGCAAAATTCTCTGATAAAAAAATTATTGAGATGTGAAAACAAATAAATAACTCTTATGAATTCATATCAAAAATAATTTTAAAAAATAGTGGTTTTAATTAGTGTTTTTCCTTTTTTTATATATATAATTAATTTAGGTTACCTTTTTGAATATGGCAACCAATTACATAAAGGATAAAAATGGATAACAATCAAAAATTTCAATTCAAAGTTCTTAAAACTATGGAATGAAGAAATAAAGAATATCAACCAGGTGAAGTAATCGAAGACACTCATAATTCATATATGAAAGCAATGATTCACCAAGGTAAACTTGAATTAGTTGAATAATTATTAAATTAATATAATTAATAAGGCAAATGCTCATATGGGTATTTGTTTTTTTATGTATCATTTTATTAGGAGATATTATGCCAGAATTGCCCGAAGTTGAAACAGTTAGAAGATCACTAGAAAATAAAATCATAAATGATAAAGTAAAAAATATTAAATTACAATATTTAAAGAATTTAAGAAACTCTTCTAAAAGCGATTTAGAAGTCTTGATTAACCAAGAGATAATATCAATTGATAGAAAAGCCAAACATCTAATTATAAAGTTTACAAATAATTATCTTATTATTCACTTAAGAATGGAAGGAAGATTTTATGTATATAAAATCAACGATCAAATTGACTTGAATGATAAACATATGATTTTAAAGATCGAAACCAATAATAACATAATTATTTTTAATGATTTTAGAAGGTTTGCAACAATTGATTTATTTTCAAATGACATCACTTATGAAGAAAATGACATTTTATCAAAAATTGCAAACGAACCATTTGACATTGACATTGATTTACTCTTTAAAAAAATAAAGAAAAAGAATGTCAATATTAAAACTATTTTATTAGATCAAACAATAATCTCTGGATTAGGAAACATTTATGTAGATGAAGTGTTATTTTCAACAAAAATTCATCCTGAGAAAAAAGGGGTTAATATAACAAAAAAAGATGTAAATGAAATTGTAAAAAACTCAATTAATATTTTTAATATTGCAATAAAAAATAAAGGCACTACAATAAAAAGTTTCACTTCACAATTGGGGGTCAAAGGAACAAACCAATCAAATCTAAAGGTTCATCAAAGAAAAGGTGAGAAATGCTATGATTGTAATTCAACAATAACAAAAATAGTCGTTGGTGGAAGAGGAACATTTTTTTGTGAAAATTGTCAATCAAAATAATTTGCATTAATTTATATAATGTATAATCAATATATAAGGAAAATGAAAACAAAAAAAGAATTAGCATTTGATATTTTGATAAAAACTGATGGATATAAATTAGTTCATGCAGACCAATATCCAAATAAAACAGAATTTATTTATTCAAATTTATCTACAAGAAAATCAAATCATAAATACATAAAGGATAACATTTATGTATTTGGACTTAATTATATAAAGAAAAAAATTATAAATGAATGAGATATATTTTTTTCTTTAACAAAAAAAGAAGTGACTGATGTATTAGAAAAGTTTGAGAAATTCAATATAAAATATCATAATTTTGATTCATACAATATTAAAAGATTTTATGATCTTTGAGAAAATAAGAAACTACCTTTAGAAATAAAGGTAGTTGATGATGGGACTATAGTACCAATAGGATTTCCAATAATTAATATCTATAATAATGATCAAAAATTTTTTTGAATGACAAACTATATAGAATCATATTTATTAACTTGTGTCTGACCGCTTGTTACCTCTGCAACGATTTCATATAATCTTAAAAAAATTTTTGATGAATGATTAGAAAAAACTTCTGACAATAAAGATTTTTCATTTTATCAAGGAACAGACTTTTCTTATAGGGGTATGTCAGGTAGTGAATCAGGATTGCTAAGTGGGATAGGTCATTTGGCTAATTTCCAGGGATCATCAACACTAACTTCAATAGTTGAGTTTGAGAAGCATTTTGGGAGACTGGGGACATCGGTTCCAGCCACTGAACATTCTGTTATGATGTCCTTTGGAAAAGAAAAGGAAAAAGATGCTTATAAAAAATTAATTGAATCATATCCCAAAGGATTATTATCAATAGTTTCAGACACATGGGATCTATGGAATGTGTTAGATTCAATTATTCCATCTTTAAAGAAAGAAATTGAAAATAGGGATGGTAAATTAGTAATAAGACCTGATTCAGGAGATCCGTTGAAAATTGTTTGTGGAAATAAAAAATCAAAAAACAAACTTGAAAAACAAGGTGTTTTAAGATTGCTTGATAAGCATTTTGGATCAACAATAAATTCAAAAGGATATAAAGTTATAAATAATAAGGTTGGACTTATATATGGAGATTCAATGAATTTCGATACTATTCAAGACTTGCTCAAAGGAATCGAGAATTTAGGATATTCAACAGAAAATATTGTCTTTGGGTTAGGGGCAACGCTTTATCAAAATAATAATAGAGATACTTTTGGATTTGTATTTAAAGCAACGAGTATAGTTATTGATGGAAAGAGAATGTCAATGGAAAAAGATCCAATTACAAATCCTAACAAAAAATCACACAAAGGATTAGTTGGTTTATTTATGGATAATGATAAAATAATCCTTAAAGATAATATATCAATAGAAGAGTTTAACTCAAAAGACAATCTAATTAAATAAAGCTTTTATAAAAACTAATAGCCTTTTTATTTGAGTTTATATGTTTTCTTTCAAAGCCAAGAAGTTTTAATTTTTCACTATTTGTTGCTCTAGATATTGCGACATAAAATTGACCTTCTTCAAATATATTTGAACAATCAATAGTTAAACTATCAATTGACATTCCTTGAGATTTATGTATTGTTAATGCATAAGCAAGTTTTAAGGGTATTTGTTCAAAAGTTGAAATTACTTCACCATCAAGATTTATACTCTCTCATTTTTCCTTGGTTATTATTGTTCTTACTCCATTATCAAATTGTACAGTCACAGAGTTTTCATTTAGTTTTATTATTGTTCCAAGAGAACCATTAACATAACTAAAGTCTTGAGCATTCTTTAATGAT
>CAMZNG010000019.1 GCA_947313745.1 uncultured Mycoplasmataceae bacterium | reverse complement strand
GGTACGCACCCCACCGCAAACAAGACGAAGAGGAACACCCAATTCATACACGATACTATTAAGATCTTCAACAGATCCAGATTCATCTGATACAGTAAGTTATGTTATAAAAATAGATAAAGGTCCTGATCAAGGGATAGAAAAGAAAACATCAAGTCTTAATTATAAATTTGAAAACTTAACTCAAGATACTACATATTCAATTGAAATATGAGCAGTAGATAATCATGATTTAGCAAGTGAAAATAAAACAACTAAATCATTCACTACAGAAGCTGAAGAAGTAAATAATCCACCATCAGATGTTGAAGAAAGTACCTTTGTTCAAACAAGTGGAACAGAAGATACAAATTCATTAACATTAGAATGAAGTGCTTCAACAGATCCAAATGGTGATACAGTAAGTTATATTTTAACAATAGATTCTGGTAGTGAAATAAAAGTAAGTACCCTTACATACAAGTTTAAAAACCTAACTCAAGATACTACATATTCAATTGAAATATGAGCTATTGATAGTCAAGGACTAGAAAGTACAAATCATACAACTAAATCATTTACTACAGAGAAATCTTCAGGAGGAGACAATCCACCTTCTGATATTAATTTAAATAGTTTTGTAAAGGTGGACAAAGAAAAAAGTCTTACTTCATTAACATTGCAATGAGAACCATCAATAGATGTAGACACAGGAGATAGTGTTACCTATATTATAAAAATTGATGGAGGACCAGATTCTGGAAGAGAAATTGAAACTACACAAACAACTTATTCATTTGAAGGACTAGATGAAAACACAAAATATGAAGTTGAGTTATGATCAAAAAGTAAAAACGGACAAACAAGCAACCATATTAATAAGAAATTCTTAACCGATAGAAAAGAACAAGAATATAAAAATTCGAAAAAAATAATTATTGCATCATCAGCAACTTTAGCAATCTTAGCAATCCTACTTATTATATTAGTAATAGTATAACTAAACTTTAAAAACCACTAAGCAAATTAGTGGTTTTTATATGATTCATTAGAGTAATCATCAGATCTTCTTATATGCATAAAAACAATTATTAAGATTAATCATTTTAATAACAATACTTTTAACTTAATAAAACAAACAATCAATAATAAAAGTATATTTGCGATAAAACATAACCTAACCAACCATTAAAAAACATTGTTATGTAGATTTTTTTAAAAAACTTCATTTTTTTCAAAAAAAATGATACTAATTTGATACTAATTTTCTTTAATAATTAGGGTCTAAAAATTGTAAATATTTTTTTATTTTTTTGGACTTCCAAACCAAAAAATAATTCTAAAAAAGGTGTTATACTTCTTTTGCTATGAAAACAAAAATACTTTATTATTCAAGAACTGGAAACTTAGAAAAGTTTGTTAATAAACTTAACTATAAAAATATTCAAAAAATAACAAAGGATTTAATTATAGATGAACCATTCGTTTTATTGGTATCAACAATAAAATTTGGAGAGGTTCCAATTGAATATAAAAAATTTCTTAGGGATAACCCAAAAGGATTAATTGGAGTTTCAGGTTCAGGAAATAGAAATTGAGGATCAAACTTTGCAATTGCTGCAGATAAGGTTGCAAAGAAATTTAATGTTCCAATAATTAATAAATTCGAGTTATCAGGTAATAAGCATGATGTGGAAAAATTTATAAAGGGTGTAGAAAGGTTAGAAGAAAATGGATACTAAACATATTGAACTTAATAATAAAATTAAGCAAAAAAATAAAGATGGGTTTTACAATCTAGAATCAGATATTGAGGCTATAAAGAAATATAAAATAAGCATAGTTCATCCAAACTATAGGAATGAAGTTTCTCAATTTAAAAGAATAAGTAGATTAATAGATGAAGGTTACTATAATCCAAAATTAATTAAACTATATACTGAAACACAGATTAAAGAATTAGATGATTATGCAAAATCATTTAACTTCAAATTTAAATCATATATGTCAATAAAGAAATTCTTTGAAGACTATGCAACAAAATCAAATGATAGAAAAGAATTTCTTGAAAACTATGAAGATAGAGTTATTGTTATTTCAATGTGACTTGCACAAGGAAACATGAAACAAGCAAAAGAATTGATCGAGGAAATATTAACTGGAAGATATCAACCTGCAACACCAACATTTCAAGATGCAGGCCGTTATAATTTTGGAGAAATGGTTTCTTGTTTCTTACTTGAAATGGATGATAACTTAAATTCTATTATATACAACCTTGGAACTTCAATGCATCTATCTAAACTAGGTGGAGGGATTGCTGTAAACGTTACAAACATAAGATCAAGAGGAGAATCTCTTAGAGGAGTTAAGGGCGTTACAGCAGGAGTAATGCCAGTGCTTAAGTTATTAGAAGATTCATTTGCATTTGCAAATAAAATGGATCAAAGAAATGGAGCTGGAGCAGCATATCTATCTATCTTTCATTGAGATATTTTAGAGTTTTTAGACACAAAGAAAATTAATGCCGATGAAAAACATCGTCTTCAATTATTAGCTTTAGGAGTTACTATTCCTAACAAGTTCTTTGAACTTGCTAAAGAGAATGAGGACATAGCTTTATTTGCTCCCTTAACAGTAAGAAAAGCATATGGTGAACATTTATCCAATATGAACATAGATGAAATGTATGACACTCTTAAAAACGATGATAGAGTTGAGAAACAATTTGTTTCTGCAAGAAAACTATTATTAAAGATTTCTCAAACACAAATGGAATCAGGTTATCCATATATAGTTTATTTAGATACGGCAAATAAATATCATCCATTAAAAGATATTGGAAAAATTAAAATGTCTAATTTATGTACAGAGATATTCCAATTACAAGAAACATCAAATATTACTAATTACTTTAAAAAGGATGAAATAAAAAGAGATATAAATTGTAATCTTGGATCTTTAAATATTGTAAATGTAATGGAATCAAAAGATATTGAAAGAACAGTCTCAAGAGCAACAGATTCATTGACAGCAGTAGTTGAATTAACTGATATCAAAATTGCTCCAGGAGTTAGAAAAGCAAATAAGGAAATGAGATCAATTGGTCTTGGTGCATTGAATCTTCATGGATACCTTACAAAGAATAAGATATTTTATGAATCAAAAGAAGCTCAAGAATTTGCTTCGGTATTCTTTGCTGCAGTAAATTATTATTCAATAAAAAGATCTTCAGAACTTGCTGTTGAAAAGAATTTTAAATTTAGAGATTTTGATAAGTCAGAATACGCAAAGGGTACATATTTTGATAAATATGAAAATGAAGAGTTTCTTCCAAAACTTAAAAAAGTTAAAGACTTATTTGATGGGATTAAATTACCAACAAAAGAAGATTGAATGAAACTAAAAAGAAAAGTTAAAAAGAACGGAATGTATCATGCTTATAGATTAGCGATTGCACCTAATCAATCAACAGCATACATTGCTTCAGCAACTCCTTCAATCATGCCTATAACAAGCATGATTGAATCAAGAACATATGGTAATTCAACAACATATTATCCAATGCCATATCTTAATAAAAACAATCAATTATTTTATAAATCAGCCTACCATATGAAACAAGAGAATATAATTGATTTAGTCGCTAAAATACAACCTCATATAGATCAAGGGATATCTACAATATTATTTGTTGATTCTGATGCATCTACAAGAGACTTAGCAAAATTATATTTATATGGATATAAAAAAGAACTTAAATCTTTATACTATACAAGAACAAGAAATAAAAAAATAGAAGAATGTGAGATGTGTCATGCCTAAAAATAAAAGTAAAAAAGCAATAAACTGAAATAGAATTAGTGGAGATTATTCAAAATTATTTTGAGATCAAAACATCAGACAATTTTGAGTAGATGAAGAAATATCATTAGTTGAAGATAAAAAGAGTTGAAAGACTTTATCAAAACAAGAACAAACAACTTATGAGAAAATTCTTGCAGGACTAACCTTACTAGATACAGAACAAGGTGGAGTAGGGATGCCATCAATTCTTAAACATGTAGATAGTTTACATGATAAAGCTATATTAACATTTATGGCAGCAATGGAACAAATGCATGCAAAATCTTATTCAACAATATTTTCAACATTATCTTCAATGGAAAGAATTGATGAATTATTTCATTGGGTAGAAGAAAATAAAGCATTGCAACAAAAAACAAAAATCATTGTAGATAGTTATGAAAATATTACTGATGATAAATCATTATATATTGCAATGGCATCATCAGTATTACTTGAAACTTATTTATTCTATTCTGGATTCTTTTATCCGTTATATCTTTCTGGACAAGGAAAGATGATCGGATCAGGAGAAATAATAAATTTAATTATTAGAGATGAATCTGTTCATGGATTATTTGTTGGAATCTTAGCTCAACAAGTTTTAGAAAGAATTCCTGAGAAAGAAAGAAAAGAACTTACTGATAAAGTTTATTCAATAATGCTTGAGTTATTTGAACATGAAAAAACATACACAAAGGAATTGTATGGAGAAATTGGTTTATATGATGAAGTAATTACTTATGTAGAATATAATGCTGACAAAGCACTAATGAACCTAGGTTTAGATACTCATTTTGATGTTGAAGATAAAGATATAAATTCAATAGTTCTTAATGGATTAGATACAGAAACAAAAACTCATGATTTCTTTTCAACAAAAGGAAACGGATACATCAAGGCATTAAATCATGATGATTTTGAGGAAGACGATTTTAATTGGTAGAAGGAGAAAAGTAATATGAAAACATTAAGTGAAATTTTATTAGATGCAAGTCCAAGTCAACGCCAACAACTTGGAATGGTAATTGATAAAATTATTCCATCAGGAATAATTGAAAAGAGATTGGATATGTTAAAAAAAGAAACCCCCGAGGCGCTCCTTTCACTTATTAAAATTAACAGTTTATTTAAATTTATTTTATTGTTTGAGGTAATGTTGGTAGAAGATATGGTAACTACTGGAATCTATAAATTGAAATTTGGAAAAGAAAAATGTTCAGACATTATTAATATGAAAGAATTTTTTCCAAAAGATTCAACCTGCAAAGGTCCAAGAAAATTTGAAGACTTATTAGATAAAAAAAATAATAATTTAAATTTATTTGATATGACTTTGTATGATGCATCTAATTCTCTAACATTGGGAGGAAAAATTTTATTGATTAAATTAATGGATAGAGATTTAGTTTCATCATTAATCACCTCCAACAAAACAAAATATTCAAAAAAAGAATTAATAAATGCTCTTGAAGTTTCTAAAAATTTAAGAAACCATATTGCTCACAATTCTTTTGTATTGAATAAAGGACCATATTTAAAAATGGTTAATAAAAAAGACCCTAAGTTAACAGACCTAAATGATGAGGAAACTATAAAATACTTGTTTTCAAATTTAGAAAAGATATTAAAAATAAGTAGTAGAGGAAAAATATTAATTAAAATAAAGAAAGAAATTAAAGAAAGATTAAAAGCAGAAGAAGAAACAAATATAAATTTAATAGATTGTATCCTATTAAAATAATGTTATAATATTTATGAGCTTTTAGGACGTGTCCTAATTTGCGCATAAGATAGTATGAAGTTTCTAACTTCATATTTTTTATATCAATTAATATGTAAAAAACAAAAGATAAGAAAATATTTTACTACTTTAAGTTTGATTAATATAGATTTATCTATCAAAAGTTAGATAATATATTAATAAAGTCAACAAGAATTTTTAGCAGAAAAATATAATTACATAGTTTATTATTAGATCATATTTCTTTAAAATAATGTATAATAATATATGAGCTTTTAGGACGTGTCCTAATTTGCGCATAAGATAAATATGGGGTTTTAACTCCATATTTTTTTTATACTAATTTGGTATGCGAACCAAAATAAAAGACACCCCTATATTAATTAATGATATTTTTACTATTACTAAAATATATTTTTATTGTTTAAAGTATAATTAATATAATAAAAGAAATAAAGGAGAAAATTAAAAATGGAAGATGATTTTTTTAGATCTATAGGACTTTGACACTTTAATAAAGACGGATATTTATTTTCTCCAAACAACCTTGGTGAAAATCCCCCTTATTTAAAAGATACACTTATTCCTGATTTATCATTTATAGTTAACAAAGAGTATATAAATTGACTTTTAAGAGAAAATAACAATCATCAATCTAATAACTTTATACTTGTTAAAGTAACATTATTTAGTTTGATGTTGCTATATAAAAAAATAAATAAAGAACCATGATTACTTATTGATATTTATAAAGGCATATATAAAGATGAGTATCACAGCCCACTAAAAGAAAAGGTTTTAAAATATATGTATGAAAATTTTGGTTGTGTTGAAAAAGAAGAAGCTTTATTGGAAAGAGAACTTTGGATAAAAGTTAAAACAATAAGCAATATTCTTTGCGATAAAAAGTTCTTTAATTTAATAAGAAAGGAATTAATCACTTATTTAGGAGATAGAAAAGGTGTATTCCAATATGCAGAGGAAGACTATACAGGATTAATTAATGTTATTAAAAATATTTCTAAAAAATATAATCCATCAAAAAAAGATTAATTACTTATAAAAAAATAAAAGATGCATAAATATGTATTTTTTTTATATATTAATAAGAGCAATTACCATTTTTTTATAAAGCAGGTATAACTCTATAGAATAAAATTAACTAAAAGTATATATTTATGTTATAATTAAAATAATTTAGGAGAGAGCAATGAGGCATTGAGAGTCTATTACTTTATTTAGAAAAAGAGTTATTTATTATAACTACTTAAATAGATTGATCATTGTTTTGCCTCCCCAAAAACAGAACCTCCAAATAAATAAAATAAATATCATTTTTACATTTGTTATCCAAAATGTGAAAATGATATTTTTATTTATGTTTAGTAAAGGGAGTTGCAATGAATAAAAAGATTATTAGAATATGGGTAATATCATTACTATTAATTATCTTTTCTACTACTTTAATATTAAGAATTATATTTTCTAGTCAAACCTATATGGGAGGAATACAAGATGTAACGTTCTTCTCGTATTCTCCCTCACATAGAGATAAGGGTTTTAATGAGCTTACATATAATGGAGTTAGAGATTATGCAAATGCTGAAAAAACAATGGTTGGAGATGCATCTGCTGTAGCGTTTTCAGATGATGGATCATCATATGTACATGAGATTTCTAACATATATGATTTGGGAGCAAATACAATTGTCTCATCAGGTGTCAATGTTGGTCAAGCATTCTCAGGAACAGATGAATTTGATGGTTTATATGAAAAAGGATATGGGGATAAAACAATTGTTCTTATTGATAATGATACGTTATGTGAAGAAAATGAAAATGCAATATCAATAAGTTTTGAAGCAAAAGACGCTGGATTTTTAGCAGGAATAATGGCATCAATTTATACTAATTATTCTTGAGAGGTAAATGGTTCAAAACCCTCGGTTGCACTTTGAGGAGGATTTGATTATCAAACTATATATGGAATGCTCTCAAGTTTTGAACAAGCAATAAATTGATTTAATTATCAAATATTAGGATTTGACCTTTCAGGAAACAAACTTGATAAATCATTAAAAGTTAATGAGTTTAAAGATTTAAAAGACAACCATAATAAATCATTAGAATTACAATCAACAAAAATTAATGGACATTCAATGTTAGACGAACCAATAAAAATAAATAATGCAGGAGATACAATTGTTAATTATGATCTTCCACCTAAAAAAGGATCAAATGACACAAGTGTTAGCGTTGACCCAAAACTAAGTTTTTATACAGGGGGATTTAGTTCTGATCCTAATGATGGTAATTCTGGTTCAAGAGCATTAGTAAAAATAAAAAAAATTAATTCAACAAGAGGTAATGATGCAATACTTTTCCCAGTTGCTGGTGGACAAACAACTGAAGCACTTGAAAATTTATCAAGCACTTCCTCAACAGCAGCCATCGGAGTTGACTCTGATGCAGAAATGGCAAGTCCTAATTATGCAGATCACATTCTTGGATCTGCAACAAAAAATATTGAAAGAGCTTCTAACTTTGGAACTTGATATTCACAAAACAGGAATGCAAGCATAGAAGAACAAAAAGCATACAAAGATAGTAAGGGAATGTCAGCCTTTGATTTTATTAATGATTGAAGTTCAAAGGGTGAAAATATAATAGGTACAAAGTTTATTGGAGGATTCGACAATGGTGGTGTTGGATTTGAAGATAATCACAAAAACAAAATAGGAAAGATATTAAATTATTATGGAATGAAAAAAATGACTACAGAATCTTTCTTAGAAGAAGTAGTTCCAGATATTTATCATATGAATAATAATGTTATTGAAACTTCATCAGAAACATTTGCAATTATAAAGGATGGAATTCATAACACTGATGGAATGTATGAAGAGTATCCATGAATTCCTAATTGAAAAATTTATAAGAATTAATTTATATAGTTTTATTCCTTGATAAGTTAATGAAAAGAAGAATCAAAGATCCTGAAGATGAACATTAAAAAGCGATATCATTAAAGTAATGGATAAAAAAATAACAATCAAAGAAGTAAAAGAGTTCTTACTAGAAAATTCTAAATATGAAAAATATAAACTTAGCAAAAGTATGAATCATAGATATAAATCTTGAAATATATTTTATGATAAGTTTATTGGTTTTATGAATCAAGATGATAAAACAGAAGATGATTATGACTATATAGCACTTCATCTTTCTATGTATCTTGCAAGTTGAGGAATGTATAGAGGATCATCAGGACTATTACAATATAGTTATAAAATCAATGTTGGATTAATAGAAAAAATTAGTGATCCAAAATATAAAAAATTAATAAATTTAAATACAAAGAAAGATATATTGGAAAATAAATCTCTTATTAATGATTTATATAAAGATATATTTAATTACTATAATAATATTGATAAAATAGAAAACAGAAATATATCACCAACAAATACTTTGGTAACTAAAATAATATTGGGGACATATGCTTGTATGCCTGCTTATGATACATTTGCAAAAGAAACATTGAGTAGTTATCAAATTTTAAGTAGTTTAAATAATATGAATGTTGAGAAGGCTATTGATGAGTTGGTCGATGGCATTCCTGATGGAATCCCAACCCCCAGACCACTAATGAAAATGGTTGATGAGTTTTTATTTTTAAAAGCTGAAGAAGAAGAAATGGACAAAAGAAAAAATAAATAATTTGTAATGTTAATAAAATAAAAACCTATGTATGAAATGCATAGGTTTTTTATTGTTAAAATAGTATTTACTTATAATGTTTTAATAACATAATCCACATGTAGTATACCTCTTGATGGTGATCCTTTTAACCAAAATTCTTTGCCATTAATTACTCCATGTAAGTTATCATCTTTTTCTGCATTTGATAATGGTGCCAATGGCATACCATTTTCAATAACAGTTTTTCCACCTAATGATTTTGGATAAACATGGTCACATTCAAACTCGCCTCTAACTACTGTTCTTCCAAAAACATCAACTGTGCTTGAAACTTGCCCAAAGTATTTTACTCATATTATATTTCTTTGTGAACTACTAAAGTCATTACTTGCCATATTTATTCCTTTCATACAATATAAATTATATGACTATTATTTATAACTATTAATAATTTTACATAAAAAAATAGTGAACTTTTATTTAAATAAAGCAACCATTAATAATCACTAAACACTTCATTATAAAGAGGAGGGGAAGAACATTATTATTTTGTTATATTATAAATTATTTATTAATATTAAAAAAATCTTATGTAATTATACATAAGATTTATAGCTTGAAACATAATGCTATTTTGATTTCTTTATAGTGTTTACATATAATACTGCATCCGATGTTCCACCTTCAACTTTAAAAGATTTACCATTTACAACTCCACTAAGATTATTAGCTTTTTGTTCGTTTGATATTGGGGCTAAAGGCATTCCATTTTCAATAATTGTTTTTCCACCTTTTGCTCTTGGGAAAATATGATCACATTCAAAGTTTTCTTTTGATACTAATCTTCCAAAAGCATCTATACCAGTTAAAGATTCACCAAAATATTTTCTTCATATTTCTTCTCTTTGTGAATCACTAAAATCGCTATTTGCCATATTTCTTCCTTTCAATACAATATAAATTATATCTTAAAATTATTTAAAAAAATTAGAGCAAACTCTAATTATTTAATACCCAAAGATTGTTTTTATTATTCAACCTTATTTTCAAATTCATTATGTATTTTAAGATTTACATACAATACAATCGCTGCTGGGAATAATATTAATTCTAGTATTCCCAACACTGCCATAGAAATAGCAATAGAAGAATCACTATGATATGATCATCTTAAAAATTCCATAATTGTCTTATCTTTGATGATTGCACTCTCAAACCCATTACTCATATATATCAATAATACAAATAATGCAATTAAAACGATTGATGCTATTATTGATAATGTTATTGTTGATATCATTAATTTTTTACCTTTGTTCATTCTATTCACCCCCTTATTTATTTATCTGTTTCTTTATTAGAAACTTTGTAAAAGCTCTCTCGTTTAATGAATCACCATTCTTTAATTCAAATATTTTTTGTTGGTCTTCTTTTGCTATTTCTCTTTTTAGATTTACAAGGAATTTCTCTTGTCTATTTTCTTCATATGAAGATAATAGTTTTTCAATATTATCTCTTTTAACACTTTCTTTAGAGAGGTGTATTTCTTTATGGTGCTTAGGACATAAGGGGACTAAGTTTCATCTTGCATCTATATTTGTGTTTTCAATTTCTTTTTGAACAGACATTGGTAAAACATGATGGCCCTCTAGATAAATACCTTTGCTTGTTTGAAAAGACATCCTTTTTGTTTCTTCTTTATCATTACATAAAAAGCACATATATCCACTTTCTTCAATAATTTCTTTTTTTAAAGTATCGCTTGTTTCATAAGTTTTTCTATTTTCTTTTATAAGTTTAACTTCTCTTTTTACTTCATTTTTTGATGATGGATGTAATATTTCTTTTGGATGAGAGTTGCTTGATGCTTGTTTATTACTTTCTATAAGTTTATAAGTTCCTGCTTTCACTCTAATAAATACCCCTTCTTTTCCACCATAATATTTCATTTCTTTACAATAACGTTCAATTGTATTTACAATTGTACTTTGAAATGAACCATCATTCTTATAAGAAGAATATTTTTTTGGATATTTAGTTTTTATTAAGTCATTAATTTCTTTTAATTTAAGTTCTTCTTTTTTACTTTCGTTAAAAACTTCAATGACTATATCTTTGTTTGTTTTCTTCATAACTATACTAATTATACATTTTGTTAAAAAAATTATTGATTAAAACAATCTAATTACTCTCTAGAAGGTGACATAAAAATTTTACAGATAATATATTAAAATAACCTTAGACTTTTGTCAAACCTAAAATATTTTTTAATTCATACATCATAAACTTTATCTTTTATAATAAAACCACTTAAACATAATCTGATTAGTGGAAAATTTTTCTATTCTAGTTTGTAATTTTTAACATTCTTTCTGGACATTAAAAATATCTTATTATGTATTATTAGTGGGTTTCTTCTTCATCATATGATAATTAATAAAATTTACATATTTACTTCTTAATTTATTTATTGCTTTTTCGTTTAAAACAATTTCTTCTTCATTATATATAAAAGGACGCAACACCCTTCCTTTTGATATGGTTCTAACTTGATTCAATAGCACATAATGTTTTTTATTTTTTATAGAATGATTTATTGAATAAAGAGGATAAATGATCTTGTTGCCATACGTAAAAAATAAAATTTTCATTAGTTGTTATAGGAAAAGAAAGAAACATTTCCTTTTTCATGAAATTATTTACTTTTATTAAAATTGCTAGATGTGGATTTCCGTTTGAACAATTACCTCATTCAGGCAATCTAAACTCATTGAAATCAATTCAATATAATCCGCCATTTTTATCTTCTTCGGTTTTATATTTTCCATATATTAAAAGTCTATTTAAATAAAGTGTGGCAATAAAACCACACACGCCGAATATCTTATAGTATTCGATAAAAAGGAGATTATGTTTATGAAAAAAACAAGCTCCAATTTAATTATACATTTTTCATTGTTATAAACAATTTTATGTAAAAGTAGATCCATCCATTAAAAGTTAGGTATTTAAACTAGAGAGTAGACTTTCTTTATAGTTATTTTGGACTTTTTTCCATATTATTCAAATAAATTTTTGTGACCTTGTGATTAAAAAAGTCTAAATTTTCTACAACTATAATGGTTAACCAATAAAGAAAACTATTGAAGGACTTATTTGCCCCTTTTCAGGAGAGAATATGAACCATCAAAACTATTAATTAATAAGTTTTTTTCAAAAAAAGGAAATAAAAACCTTGTATATTTACATACAAGGTTTTACATTGTACAAATATATACTATTTTGATTTTTTAATTCCATTTACATATAATATACCTTTTGTTATTCCGCCTTCAACTCTAAATGACTTTCCATTTACAACTCCTCTTAAATCATCTGATTTTTGCTCATTTGATTTTGGTGCTAAAGGCATTCCGTTTTCAACAGTAGTTTTTCCACCCTTTGATTTTGGGTATACATGATCACATTCGAAATTTCCTTTTGATACTAATCTTCCAAAAACATCGGTACCACTTGAAGTTCCACCAAAATATTTTCTTCATATTGTATTTCTTTGTGATTCACTAAAATCTTTATTTGCCATATTCTTATTCCTCCTTTCTATACACATAAATTATATAATTAATTAATTTCTTTAGTCATGTTTATAGCAGGCTTGTATATAAGAATAAGACAAGGGTTTCAAACTCTTTATTGTAAAGAATTCTTATTCAAATGAACAACTTTTAAATTCATTATTGTGTTTTGTTTGAGAAGAAATTTTTGTTCTAAACTTAACATTTTCAAAAGTACATTCTTTAAATTTCATTAATGATTCATCAAAACCTTTTTTTGGAAAAGTTACATTTTCAAAAGTACAATCTTCGAACGAAACATTTTTTTGAAAGCATTCATAACCATCGTTAAAATTTAGATCTTTAAAAATATAATTTGAAAATTTTGATATATTAAATTTAAATCTTTCAATATTTTTTATACCACTTATATCTTTTCCAATAAATGAATGATCATCATCTATGATAACCTTAGACTCAGAATTAAATTTATCTAGTTCATCGATGAAACAAATATCTTCTCAAAAAAATAACGTTATATCCTTAATTATCTCTTCATCTAACTTCTTATCCTTATCCATAATAAACTTATTAAGCTCTGAATAAGTTTTTACAATTAGGTTATCTATATGCTTATTTATAATTTTAAATTTAAAGTGTTCTCCGATTTCTTTTTCTATCTCTTTGATTTCATAATCAATAGCTTCTAATTCCTTATCAAGTAATTCAGCATCAAAGAAATTTCCTTCTATTTTACCACTATTTTCAATGTCCTCTCACTCCTTTGCAACTTGCTCTCTCTTTTTCTTAAGCTCCTCAATATCTCTATATTTATTTTTTAAGAGATCTTTTTTAAATTTTAATTCTCTAATTTTTTCATTTAAATAAGAAATGTTTACTTCTCATTCTTTATTTTTATTTCTTGAAATAAAATTTGCATTATATAAAATTAAAACTCCTATTGCAGTTCCCAAGGATATTGTGATACTAAGTTCAATAGGTTTTGTTTCTTTGCTCCATGTAAATCAATTAGCATTTAAAACATAACATAAGAAAAACTTAGTAAATAGAATAATTAAAATACAAAGCGAAATATAAAACGATCGAAACCAAATGTTCTTTTCTGTTGTGTTGCTTATTTTAAAACCTTTTTTCATTGCAAGTTTATTTTATCATAATGATTTTTATATATAATTAATATATTATGACAAATGTTGAAAGTGAATATATTTTAGAAGAAAATTTAATTAAGAAATTAATTGATCAAGGATATAAAAGAGTCTTTATAAAAAATGAAGATGAATTAAAAAATAATTTAAAAAAACAATTAGAAGAGTTTAACAACATTACCCTTTCTAGTGAAGAATTTGAAAAAGTATATAATGAATTAAATGTTGGAGATAATTTTCAAAGAGCACAAACTTTAAGAAATAAATCATATAAATTAAAGAGGGATGGAAAGATTATTCCAATAAAGTATTTTAATTCTGAGAAATGATGTGACAATCTATTTCAAGTTGCAAATCAAATAACAATGGTTGGAGAAAGAACCAATAGATATGATGTAACAATTCTTATCAATGGACTTCCAATGATTCAAATAGAATTAAAAAGAAGAGGCGGAGAACTAGGGGAAGCCTTTAGACAAATTAATAGATATAAAAAAGAAAGTTTTAAAAACCTATTTAAGTTTATCCAAATATTTATTATATCTACAGGAAACGAAACAAAGTATTTTTCTACAAATGAAGATTCAGGTAAACATGCAAATAAAAAGTTTGCTTTCACATGAACCGATAAAGATAACAATCCAATAAATAGTTTGTTAACTGAAGAAAATGGAAAAGAAAGTTTTGTTCAATCATTTTTAAAAAGATGCCAAATTGGAAAAATGATTGCAAAATATATGATCATATCAAAAAACACAGGATTCATAAAAATTTTGAGGCCATATCAATTCTATGCCGTTGAAGCAATTTTAGATAGAATTGAAAACTCAAAGTTAGGTGGGTTTGTTTGACATACAACAGGTTCAGGAAAAACTTTAACTTCATTTAAGGCAGCACAAGAAATAAAAAATACAATAAAAAAAATTGATAAAGTATTTTTTGTTGTTGATAGAAGAGACCTTAATTCACAAACTCTTGATGAATTTAGAGATTTTGATTCTGATGAAGATATCTTTGATACAAAAAATACAAATGCATTAGTAAAAAAAATAGAAAGCAATGATAATGAACTTGTTGTTACTACATTGCAAAAATTTGATAGAGCAATAAAAAAATTAAATGATAAATATCCAAATGGAAAACAAGAATCAAGAGAAAAAAATGTAGTATTTATATTTGATGAATGTCATAGATCTCAATTTGGAGAAACTAATAAATTAATAAGAAAGTATTTCAAAAATAATCAAATGATTGGCTTTACTGGAACCCCTATTAAAGCAGCAAACAACAACCACAAACAAACAACAAATGATCTTTTCGATAACAAGTCATTACATGAGTATAAAATATCAGAAGCAATTACAGACAACAATGTTTTAGGATTTTCAATAGAGTACTTTAAAACATATGATTTAAGTAAATCAATTTCAGTTGGAGATGAAATTTCAACAAATCAATCAATCAATAGAAAAGAAGTCTTAGAACATCCACAAAGAATAAAAAATATTGTTGAGAATATATTTAAAATTCATGATTTAAAAACTTTTGATAGAGAGTTTAATGCAATGTTTACTGTTTCAAACATTAAACTATTAAAAAAATATTATGATGAATTTAAAAGACAAAATGCATTATTAGAGGAAGATAAAAAACTAAAAGTTGTAAGTATATTTTCTGTACAAGAAAATGATGATGAAGGCGATGGAGAACAGCCAAATAAAGAAATGCTTTATGAAGTTATTAATGATTATTCAAAATTAAAAAACAAGGAGTTTTCAACTACAAATTTAAATTGATACAATACATATAGAGTTAACCTAATAAAATCTGTTAAAGACAATAATGTTGACATAGTATTAGTTGTAAATATGTTAACAACAGGATTTGATGCTCCAACATTAAATACATTATATGTAGATAAAAACCTTGAGTATCATGGATTATTACAAGCTTTTTCTAGAACAAATAGACTTTATAATGAAAAGAAAAAACAAGGAAATATTGTTGTTTACAGTAGGCCAAACAAGCAAAAAGTCGATGAATCAATTTCAGAATTTTCAAGTAATGCAGGATTAAGTTTGGTTTTAAAAGAAAGCTATGAACATTATGTTGAGGTGTTTAATAAGCTTTTCAAAGACTTAACATCTTCATTTGAAAATCATGATTATGTTTCTTCATTAAAAGATGAAGAACAAAAAGTAGACTTTGTTAAGAAATTTAGAGAATTAGCTTCAGAGTTAAATATTTTAAAAACTTTTTTCCAATTTGACTTTGAAGACATTGATTGCGATGTACAAACATTTGAAAATTATTCAGAAGTTTACAGAAGAATGTGAAAAGAACAACAAGAGTCAAAAGATAAGATTTCAATAGTGAATGAAGTAGATTTTAAAATAGAATTATTATCTTCTGATAAAATAGATCAAAATTATATAAAGAAATTACTTGAAGGAAAAAAAGAGGAATTTGCAACACCTACAGAATATAGAAAAGTTGCAAATGACTTAGTTGATAAATTAAATAGACATAGTAATTACCCACAAAAACTAATAGATTTAATTAGAGTATTTATAGATGAACAAAATGAAAAAATAGAAGACAAGATTACATTTGGAGAATTATTAACTTATGATTTATTACTTGATTATCTTAATGAACAAAAGAAAAATCAATTAAATGATTTAATAAAAAGATATAATTTAGATAACAATGGATTTGAAGAGTTAATAAAAAGTTATGAAATGACTTCAGGGTTTAGTCATATATTGTTAAAAGATTTAGTTCCTATTATGAAAGAAAAAGCTAAGGAAGAAAATCAAAAACCCTTCATTTATAAGAGAAAAGTTATTAATGATTTAAAAGAAGAAATTACATACATATACTTAAATACACAATTAGAATATTAGGAGAAAAGAATGAGTTCTGACAAAAACAAAGATTTATATAAAAATTTATGAAATATAGCAAATGTTCTTAGGGGAAAAATGGATCCTGATGAGTTTAAAAACTACATCTTAGGTTTTATATTCTTTAAGCACTTATCTGACAAATTAAAAAAAGAGATTTTAAAAGAGATTGACTCAATTGATGAGATAAAGGATTTTAGTAATTTTGAGGAAGAAGAGTTAAAAGACGAAGTTACAAAATCAATTGGGTACTACTTTAATCCTGACCTTCTTTTTACAAAAATAATAACTGATATTAATAATGGAGATAAGTCACACATTGTTGAATTTTTATCAAAAGCATTTAATGAAATAATTGATTCAACTATTGGAAGAGAAAGTAATGATGATTTTAGAGGACTATTTTCAGATATAAATTTACATAATCCAAAATTAGGACAAGATGATAAAGAAATACAAAATACCCTGGCAAAAGTTTTAATGAATATAAATGACATTGATTTATCTTCAGAAAATAATGATGTTTTAGGAGATGCATATGAATACCTTATTGGTATGTTTGCTTCTTCAGCAGGGAAGAAAGGTGGAGAATTTTATACTCCATCAGAAGTTTCACAAATTCTTGCAAAAATAGTAGCAAGTCAAGAAACTAAAATTAAAACAATCTATGATCCAACTTGTGGATCAGGTTCACTTCTTATTAAGGCATATAGAGAAACAAAGAAAAGAAAAGATAAATATTCAAGAGCAGACTTAGATAATATGAAAATAAGAGGACAAGAGCTTAATCATACAACATTTAATTTAGCAAGAATGAACATGTTTTTACATGGAGTAAACCATACAAATTTTAATCTTAAACAAGGAGATACAATTAAGAATGATAAATTTAAAGATGAAAAATTTAATGCTATAGTAGCTAATCCTCCGTTTGGAACATCTTGAGAACCAAGCGAAAGAGACTATTTGGCACTTGATGAAAGATTTTCTAAATATGGTAAATTAGCTCCTGCTTCAAGAGCAGAATATACCTTTGTACAACATATGTTAGAACATCTTGAACAAGATGGATTAATGGCAACTGTCCTTCCGCATGGAGTTTTATTTAGAGCTGGAGCAGAAGGTGAGATAAGAAAATTTATCATTAAAAATGATAATTCACTAGATGCAATAATTGGATTACCATCAAACTTATTTTTTGGAACTGGTATACCAGCAATTATTGCAGTGTATAAGAAATGTAGAAAAGATGAAGAAGGAAAGTCTATATTATTTATTGATGCATCAAAAGGATTTGAGAAAATAAAAAATCAAAACAAACTTAGAGAAAAAGATATTAATGACATTGTTTCTACATATATAGAAAGAAAAGAAGTTGATAAAAACGATGAAAATTATGATCTAATCTCAAGAGTTGTTCCTATTTCAGAAATAGAAGAAAATGAATACAATTTAAATATTTCAAGATATATTGATACTTTTGAAGAAATAGAACATAGAGAACTTTATGAAATAGATGATGATCTAAAAAAGGTTAAAGAAGAAAAAAATAAACTTGAAAAAGAGATTGAAGTTCTTTTAAAAGAATTTGATTTTAAGTAGAACAAAAGGGTTTTTATAATAATAAAGCAATCCACATATTTTAGATTTATTGCTTCTAAGACAAACCCTTTAATTATTAAAAATCTTATTTAAAAGTGTTGATTTTTTTTCTTTAAGTAGATTTAGTTCTTTATTTAAAATGTTAATTGATGAATCCAGTTTAGAAAATAAATTTCCTATTTTTATTTGGATTTCACTTTCTTCATTAATGGAAATGCTTATTTTTCTAAAATCAGATAAAGAAATAGTATACCTTGTTGATCCTTTTGCATATCTTGACATTTGAGATAAAACGCTTCTTGAATTCAATAAATACTTAAAGTATAGCAATTCTATTTTTTTAGAAGGTCTAAACCTGACCAAATGATAACTATACAAGGTTTTGTTTAAATTTTCAAACAATATAATGGACGTCCCAATATCATTTGGAATCTCAGATGATGGCAAAAACAAAACATCTCCCTTCAATAAATTATTATTAATAATTTGATTTTTGTTTGCTGAAGTTCTTGATAATTTTCATAAATTTAAATTATTTATGCTTTCTGACTTATAAACATTCATATAATTAACTAGAGAAACTATTTCCTCTCCTATCTCAATTACTTTGTTAACTGAACTTGTTTTAAATTCACCT
>CAMZNG010000018.1 GCA_947313745.1 uncultured Mycoplasmataceae bacterium | reverse complement strand
AATAATTGGGTTATCTGGAAAAGAAACCCTTAATCCAATGGAAATAATCAGAAGATTATCTATAGATAATTTAAACAATAATGATTTTCAATTAAGTGAAATATCAAGAAATAAGATATTGAATAACTTAAATAAAATGAGTTATTTAAGATACTTTAAAGATAAAATTTTTACTGAAACAAGAATGAATAAAAAAGATTTTAATTTATTAAATATGGAAGAAATCCTTGGTGAAAGCATTCAAATAATATCTAACAATTTTAGAAAAAGAAAGACAATGAATTTAGGAGATAAATCATGACTAAGAATTGCATATGAAACTAGTGGTAAGAAATTTGAAGATATAAATAAAATTGAAAACCAAATAATAGAATTGTTTTCTTGGATGCCTTTTACTGTTTCAACAACAGAAGAAAAAGAAAAAATCATTGATCTACTTTCAGGAAAAACAGTCTCTCTTTCTAATAAGTGAATAAATTATTTTATAGGGAATAAAGATAATAATAAATGATTCCGTGTACTTGGCGATTTTTCAGATTACTTTTCAGTAAACGAAAATAATATTTATTTTAATATGAGCAAGATTAAGAATAAAGGAACAAATGAACTTTTAAAAGAAATATTGAATTATTTAATAATTAATAAAAATAGAAACGACAAACTTATTAGAACTTGATATTCAAAAGCAGAAATATTGTTTATGGCAGGACATTATAGAAGAAAGCAAAATTTTAATGGAAAAATTTTAGATAGTGATGAAACGCTAAATGATAACGATGTACTTCTTGCTAATTCTATTGGAAATTCAAAATATGAAAATAAGGTTATTAATAAAAATACATTCATTCTTTCTCGTAATTCCAAAAAAGAATTAAATATGAAAAATAGATATCATAATTTTATTGGAAAAAAACTTTTCTATAAGCATGAATTATTTTATTATGTTGGAGAACCTGTAAAACAAATTGAAAAATATGATATCTATAATGATGAATATATAAGATATAAATATGAATCTAAATATTCATTATCAATGGAAATGGTTAAATACTTTCAAATATAATTAAAAATAATTAATGCTATATATTATTGCAACAACAATTGAATTTGTTTAATTTTACAATAACTTTATTTAGTGGATGTTTTATAGGGAAATAATTCAGATTATTATATCCATTGATTGACTATTTGTTTAGATATTTATATTTAATCATCATACAAACAATAGGAATATATCTTATTATTGAATTATATATGGCAAAATTATGAACAGTTTTCAAAGTTTTTTAAAACAACATTATTTTATTATTCCTGTATACTGTAATTAGGAGAAAAAATGACTAAAAATTTTGAAAAATATATTGAATTAATAGAAGAAAAATTCGGATCATCTTTAATAAAAGAAATAACAAGATTGGAAGAAAAAATAATTAATTTTAAGGAAGATGAAACACATACAATAGGAGAGTTTGGACCTAAGGTAAGAGAAATTCTTTCTATTCTTATAAACCATATATTCAAGGAACATATTCATGATGAAGATTTTGATGAGTTTAAAAAACTTGGACTCCATAAAAAAATCGTAAGATTATTTGACACAAAAGAAATTTACTTTATTAATAATACAGATATAAGAAAAATATTACATGATATAAGAGAAAAATCTAATGCACTTACTCATTATGGAGAAAACATGGAAAATACTGAACCAGGTCAAAATATTACAAAATCAACATTGGTTAGTTTGTTGCATTCAATTTCTATAATATTCCAGTGGCTTGGTTCCTCATCGGATTGTAAAGTTAAATTTGATAGTTGAATTTATTTTCCAAATGAAAACTTTGATTTAATATCAAAAACAATAAAACAAAATATATATTCTGTTAATGAAAAAACAATTAAAATAGAAGATCATAAAATAATAAATATTATATATGATAAAACAATTTTATTTAATATACCACTTTACCAAAGAGGATATGCATGGTCAAAGGAGAATATAGATGATTTATTTTTTGATCTTGAGAAAAGAATAGTTGATGGAAATCTACATTTTTTCGGAAATATAACTTTTATTAGAATGGATAACAAGAAAAGTAATTCTATCATTAAAATAGTTGATGGACAACAAAGGATCACAACAATGCTTTTGGTATTGAAAGCAATTTATAATAAATATGATCTCCTTTATAATGACCAAAATAAGATTGATGATAAATTATTTTCTTTTGTTAAAAGAAACAAAGAATTTCCTATACAACGTATTGGTAATGAAATAACAATGAATACTCTAAATGAAATATGAAGAAATTCATTTGAAAATCAAGAGATTGATTCTACTGTGTTTTCAGCATGAAAAGAAATTAATGAAAAATTAAAAAATTCTAACTTAGAAAAATTGGACGAAATATTTTCGGCATTAAAAAGATTAACGGTGGGTGTTAACTGAATAAAAGGATTTGATGAATTTGAACTTTTCGAATCATTAAATTCTAAAGGAAAAAAATTAAGCGATTTTGATAAATTAAAAAATTATATATATTCATTATTAGATGAAAAAATAGAAAAAGAAAATGAAGAAGATATTGTAGTTAACTTTCATAACTTAATTGAATCAAAATTTGAAAAACTTCCTAAAACAAAAATAGATAGTTCTAAACAACAATTTATAATTAAGTACATTGAGACAATTAGTGGAAGCAAAGCAAAGAGCAAAGGGAGATTATTTACTGAATTTAAAGAAGCATTTTTAAAAGATTGTGAGAATAAAGAGAGAAACATAAAAAACATTTCTATTAAAGAATATAAGGATATATTGTTTGATTTTTCTAAAATAATCACAGGAGTTTTAGTAACGCAAATAGATGTTCCAAAAATGTGAACTGAAAATGCCATACTATCTCCTTACTATCCCTTGTATAGAAACCTTTCTAAGGCAACAGGATATTCTAGTGTTTTATTTAATTATATTATTAATGAAAAATATTTTGAATATAACAAAAACTATGGAGATATATATAAAATAAAAAATATTGAAGAATTTAAGAAGATATTAAAAATTCTTGAAGTTTGAAAAGTTAGAAGAGATGTTTCTCATAACGAAGGAAATCTTACGATTGGTAGCTATATGCCAGCATTTATAAAACAAGTTCAAAAAATAAATGATAATTTTTATGAAGAATTAAAAAACTTAATTGAAGAACAAGATGGATTCTTAATAATGCCATCAATAGAAACCTTTTCAAAAGACTTGGCAGATTCTCCATTATCAAACAAATCAGTAATGTCAACAATTTTTTCAAGAATAATAGAATGACATAATAACAATGATTTAGATGCTCTTAATTATGAAACAGTTACAATAATTGAACCAGAAGCAAAAGATAGAAGTGATTTTTGAAATAGCGTAGTTAAAGATTTGGATATTGATTCTATAAATACATTAAATAAAATAGGAAACTATTTCTTTCATGAAAAAAATAAAGATTTTAAAAAATCAAAAGAAAAAGATTTCTATTTCTTAATAAACAAAATTGAGAATGATAATATTTCTATTAATAAGGATGGGGAATTTAATGAAATACCTTCATTAATGGACTTTGATAGATTTGAAAATAAAAATGAATATGATGATTTTGTTGATAAAAGATCAAAATATTTTTCGGAAATAGCAAAGAAAATATTTGTGTATCAATAGAATAAGTGATTGTTTATCTTGAAAAGAAAGCTCATTAAAAAACTTTAAAATAACTTAATAAAACCAACTAAATATAATGTTTTAAAACACTAAAATATTAATCAAATTTTTTAACAATATTTTATTAAATATGCGATAATAGCGTTATTATGAATAATGAAAATAAAACTTTTAAGATAATAGATCTTGTAGAAATGTTAAAAAATGGAAACAAGGGAAAAGAATTATTATCGATACCTGAATACCAAAGAGACTATGTATGGACAAAAGATAAGGTGCCAGCATTACTAGATTCTATATATAGAAAATATCCCATAGGATCATTAACTACATGAACAAATGCTAAAGATGGAACAATTCAACTTCTTGATGGATTGCAAAGATCATTTTCTTTGGTTAACATACACAATTCATTTGACAAATACATAAGTGCAAATATGATTATGTATTACATTGAAAAGGAATGTTTATCAGTAGAACGTAGATCTTCTTGAGAAGAGTTTTTTAAAGAACAAAAAAAATCTTTCAAGGAATTATCTAAGACTATTGCAGCAACAGTTAATAGAGACGGATTAGAAAAAACAATAATTGATATAAAAGCATTTACAACTTCCGGTTCAAAAAGCAAAGCCAATAAATATAGAATGATTTGAGAAGCTCTTAGAAATATAGAAGAATTTCATTATAAAGAATTTGATAACATTGAAATAAATAGAATTAATATACCAAGTAATTTTAATCAAAAAGATGTAACTGAGATATTTAAGAGATTAAATACCAAAGGAAAACCTTTAAATAACTTTGAAGTTTACACATCAATTTGATCTAATTACAAATTTATATTTAATGATGAATTTGTTAATGATTTTATAAATCAAAGAAGAAAAAAATATGCAAAAGCCTTGAATGCTAATGAAGATGTTATACCTGTTTCTTTTGGGAGCAAGTTAGTTAATCCATCAAATTA
Organism: uncultured Mycoplasmataceae bacterium; assembly: GCA_947313745.1. Classification (GTDB taxonomy): domain Bacteria; phylum Bacillota_I; class Bacilli_A; order Mycoplasmatales; family Hepatoplasmataceae; genus Tyloplasma. The sequence goes on along the minus strand of CAMZNG010000018.1, from coordinate 18,921 downwards.
TTTATATGCAGTTTTAATAAAAATAATTAAATCAACTTCATATTTAAAAGACACTTTATTAAAATATGATGAAGAATTAGAAATATACAGTATCCCTGAAATAGAAACACTTACACATATATTTTTAAATTACTTTAAATTAAAAAATACTAAAGATGATTTTGAGATACTTGGTGAGAAAATGAAAGAAGTCTTGAATGATAATGACCAAAAAAGTGAAGAGTTAATCTCAATCATTGGAAAATCAATGAAGATTGTTGAAGAGAATATTTCATTATTTAAGTTTTATAGTAAAAATGAGAATTTTAAGAATATAAAGAATTCATTAAAGGTTTCAACACATATATTAATATCGATGATCAACCAAGTTGTGAACCAACTTAAAGAAGGAAATGATGTTTCTCTTGAAAAAAATCAATTAGATCATTGAATCATTTATGAATCAATTGAGAATACATACTCAAAATCTTCTGGAAAAAATGGATGGTTTGCTGTAGAGGAAAATGACGGAAAAGGAAGATATATTAAAACAATAAAAGAAAGCAAAGAAACAATGAAATCCTTTTCAAGGTTTATTATTAATTTTTTAGAAGAAGAGGAAGATAAAGAATTAAGTTCTCCTTCAAGTACAACAAAATTATTGTTAGTATATTTACAAGAGTTTATAGGGAATAGAAATCAAAGCAACCTTCACATTGATCATGTTATTCCTTGTAAGTTTATAAAAAATGAATTAAAAATTAAGAAAAAAATACACACAATTTATAATCTTCAAATTTTAGATGGTAACTCAAATATTGATAAAGGTAATATTTTTATAAGTAATGAATATCAATATGATTTTATTGCTGATGATTATGATACAAGTAAAACTATTGATAAGGAAAAATATTATTCGATGGTTGAGAACATCAAAGACAAAAGAGATGGAAGTTATCTTGAATTCCACTCTAAAAGAAAAGATAAGATTAATAATATAATAGAAAATATTTTTAACTAAAAATTAAAAATATATCCAAGTCCTTTTCGTAACAAGAAGGAATCATAAATAATTTAACATTGAGCATAAATATACCAAAAGACAAAACAATAAAAATCTTTAAGTGTATAAATAACAAATTTAAATAAATAAGAAAAATAGTAAATTACTATATAATTTATATATAAATATAATATATATTTAATGATAGAAAAAGTATGGGAGTGAATATAGAAATGAGATTGATAATTTCTTGAATGAGAAGAAATTATTGATTATTAGATAGAACTAACAAACATAGCGTATGGATGCTAAAGATTGAAAACCCAAATACAAGTGATATATTGCTTTATGATACACTTGTATTAAATGAACACAGAACAAAAGGGCAAGGTATATCTGAATCTGATTTTAAAAAATTAGCAGAGAAAATGAAAATTAAAAAAGATGTACTTAAAGAATTAATAAATAATAAAAAAGATATTAATTACCAAGACTACATAGAAAACAACCACCATGGAAAAGCATAAAGAGATTTTAAGAGCACAATACGGAAAATTATTTCAATTATTTTTAACAATTGAATTCACGAAAAAAGAAGATCATTATATTGTTGAGTCAAAGAAAATGAAAATAAAAATTGAAAGTACTAACGATAATTTAGGTGACTCAAGGAGAGAGTTTGATGATGTTTTTAATTTAATTATTAAAAATCTAATCAATGAAAGAAAATTATTTAAAGTATTTTCTTATCTTGGAATTAAACAACAACCAATTTCAAAAATTATCCAGGACAAAAAAAACGAATTAAATAAAACTAAAAATATAGTTCAAATAGATAATGATGAAATTATGAGAACACCCTTCATTGATTTTAATAGAGTTGAACCTAAATTAGTTTGGGGAACTCAATAAGTTTAGGTTATAACTCCTCCTCATATCCAAACATTAGTTTGGATTTTTTATTTCTTATAATGATTCCTTATTGTATATATTTTGATTTATTATAATTTGATGATGTTTTTATTTAAACTATGATTTGTTTCGATATATAAAAAATATTTTTTTTAATAAAATATAAAAATTGCTATAATATTTTTATGGAAAATAACAAACTTGAACATTTATATAAATTTAGTGACAAGGATAATTATTATAATGCTGAAATTATTTTTGGCAATCAACTAACTGATCTGAAGAAAAGAATAAATTTTTCTAAAATTGCAATAATAGATTTTGAAGCTATTAGTGAATTTTTAAATAAAAAAGGTCCTGATGATAAAAAAGACTTTTTTGTAAAGGTGACACCTTTTATTGGTATTCCAATATCTGCGTCATTATTTTTAGGCGATAAAGAAAATAATGAAGTATTTCATTTTGAAATACTTTCAAAAATATCATATAAAAAAGGTCCGAAAATCTATAGAAAAGAACTAAATTTAATGTTGAAAGAAATGATTGAAAAAATTCCTAAAGACTATAAAATAATTGTTTGAGGAAAAGAATTTGAAGAAAGAATTTTTTCACTAATTATTGATCAAAATAAAAATGATATTATAAGAAAAAAACAATTTACAGATGTTCTTGACTTACAAAAAGTTTTTAGCAAAAAGATTAATACATCTGATGATAACCCAAACATTAACTTCAATGTTAATTTTAGTAACAAAAAGAATTCAAGGATTAATAAAAATAAAATTAAAAAAGAATTAGAAGATCTATCAAGCTTTTCATATGACGGTGTGTCATTAGAGGAGTTTAACAAAGAAATCAATGAAATTCCTCCCAAACCACCAATGAGAGCTCATCGATCCTTAGATTTCATTAAAACCATAGTAGAAATGATTAATATTAATAACTATGAGCTAGATATGAGATCGTTTAAGCATGATAGAAGCTTATTTATTAAAATAAATAATTATTTTAATAACGGAAATGTAAAACAGAGTTTTTTAGATGAATTAAAAAAATATAATAACGAAGATGTTGAAGGGATTTTCTTAATTTTAGAATGATTAAAAAAAGAACTAAATATTTATTAAAAAATTTTATTTAACAAATGACTATTATAATATTTTTTATCTTTAAATAAAATTTAAGAATATTTAAATAAAGTTTTACATTGCAAAATTAATCTTATAGAAATAGGATGTAATAATTATAAAATTCCTAAAACCCAAGTAAATATAAGGGTTTTAGGAAGATTAATCTTTAAAAAAGTTTTTTAGAGGTTTGTTAAATTTAAAATAAAAAAGAAAGTTATGAAAATATTAATTAGCAAAATATAAAATATTATTGTAAACATATAAATTTATTTTTAACATTTTATTGCATGTGTTCTCTACATTATGCTTTAGTGTATAATCTTATTAAAGAAAGAAATAAAATGAGAAGTAGAGAAGAAGTTATAAAAGAATTAAAACAAAAAAAAATAAAGTTTTTAAAAGATGATAGCACAAAAAAATTAGAACAATTACTTATTGAGGAAAAAATTAATAATGCACCAACAGATGAAAAGAATGTAACAATCAAAAGTGATTTACCTTATGAAAATAGATTTTCTTTTGTAATGACAAAAAAAAGAATAAAAACTTTATATGAGGTTATTGTTTTTATATTGTTATTCGCTTTTCTTTTTTTGCAAGCAATTTTTATTATAGATGTAGTAAAGTTTATAAATTCTGGAAGCCCTAACGTTTTTAATGTTGATAAATTCTTAATTTTGTTGTCATATGACATTGTATTAACATTAATAATATTTTTTGTTTGGAGTTTTTCATACATCAGTATAAAAATATCTTTATTCTTAATAGATTTTTTGTATTCAAATAGAAGATAGTAATTCATATATGTTTAGATTCAAATGACTTTTGTTATTCATAATATTGTTATATAATATATTCTTCTCAAGGATTGTGTCCCACCATTTTTTATAACTTATGGTATAATTTTTACATTAAAGTTAGGATTAATAATGAACATTAAGAAAAAGATAATTATAAAAAGTCATTATATTTTTATTATCATTATTATTGTTAATGGTTGGTTTTTTTATACTAAAAAAATCAACAAACTTTATTTCTTTAAATAAAGAAGAAACCTATTTAAGTAGTGAAAATTTAACAGACGATCAAATTGGTTCTGTAAATATTAGTCCTTGAACTATAGGACCAGGAAAAACTGGTTGAACAAACACATATAAAGTAACAGCTTTTAATGATGGGGTGCTTTTTTTGGTAGTCAAAGTGATAATTATGATTATCAAATATTTGATCCAGAAACAAACAAAGTACTACATACAGGATTTCTTAATGGTGAAGATGTAACTGCGTCTATATTATTACAAAATAATACAGTATTTGTAATGTTAGAAGGTGTAAAACATATTTATGCTCAATATGCACGGCTCTTGATGGTCCAACATCCATAATTAATGCTACAATTAATAATTCAACAAGTAAGGTTTTGATTTTTCAATGGATATTGAAGGTTCTTCTGAATGAAATACTTCATATAAAATACAAGCATTAAAAGGCAGCGGTTCTATATTGTGAACTTCTGATGAACAAAAAGAGGTAGGAATTAAATCTTTCTCTGTTGAAAACCTTATAGAAGGAAATAGATATAATGATATCAACTAAAGACACTGGAAAAATATATGGAGAAAAATTCGATACTAAAATTGATATTATCCCAACAGACAATAGAGTACAAGGAATTAATAGTGGAGGTGCAAAAATAGTTGGTCAATCAAGTTCATGATTTTCATTTTTATTAGATGTAAATTCTACAAATCAAAATAACAATTTTGTATCGCCATATAGAGTTATGTTATTTCAAAACGGAGATGATTCAAATCCGATTTGAATATCAAACGAAAGGTTAACTGTTGGAAAGGGTTTAAAATTTGATGTAAATTTAAATAAAGAAGAATATAAAAATATTCAAGTACAAATAATTGATGTGAATACTCTTGATAAAATAGGTGATCCATCAACGATGAATGAATTAAAAAATGGCCTTGGTGCTGGAGTAATTTCAGGAATAGTTATTGGTAGTTTAACTATATTAGCAATGATTATACTGGTATTAACATTTATAGTGAGAGAAATTTGAAAGAATCATTATAAAAAAAGAAAATATATATAATGATCAATATACGAATATAGGATTTTAATTTTTAAAATAATATACTTAAAATATTTAGCTTTATAGCTAAATATTTTTTATATCTCAACAACATTAAATAATTATTTTATTTTTTTAAAAATATTAAAAATAATGTAAGTATAAAAGAGATGTATAATATTTTGTTATGTTATATGAAAAAATCATAGTAAATAGAATTTTTACATTCTAGTGTTTATTAAACTCTTAAATAATTTATAGTATTTTGTTAAATCATGATAGCGAAAGTTTTTGTTTGAATGCATTTATGTTAAAGTATTTTTATTTAAAAAAAATGAATAAACACTTAAATAAAAATTAATATATTTACAAATGTTACTCAAACAAATAAAATAAAAGGACAAATTTATTTGATCATACATAATAATTTATAATTTCATTAATTAATAAGTGGTTATAAATATGAATAGGAAACTTTATTCATCATAGTTTATATTTAATATAATAATCTATTATAGATAAAGAATCTAAAATTTTTTAAAACCAAACTTCTTAGATATTGACTTTTTATATTTAGAGGAGTTTGATAGTGATTTTTATCACTTGTTCTTTATATGACCTTTATAATTTATCAAATGCTTTTTGCATTTATTTTTTAAACTATCTTATTAAAACGATGCAATTGAAGAAAAAATAAACTAAATATGAAAAGATTAACGTAATCATTACACTAGATATAAAAACACTTAAAGGATTAAATTCTTTTTAGTAAAATGTATAGCATCAGAAATTTTTTAAGAATAACATATTGTATAACAAATAACAAAAGATTATTATTGTTAATAATATAATGAATAACTACTTATCCCAATAATTTTTTATTTTTTATAATTTATGATATAATTAACACATTAAAAGAGAGAAAAAAGTTTATGAGAAGTACAAAAAATACAATTATAAAAGCTACGATATTTTTATTAGCATCATTATTATTAATGATTAGTTTTTTTACAATAAGAAAATCAGCAAGTTCTATTTTTGTAAATAAAGAAGAGAGTGCTTTAACTAGTAAAAATTTAACAGATAATCAAAATTCTGCTGCAGATATTGATCCTTGGACTATAGGAACAGGAGAATTTGCAGGAAAATTTGGAGATTGATCAAGCACAAGTGAAATAACAGCATTTAATGATGGTAAACTTTTTATAGGTAGTCAAAATGAAAGTACTGATTATCAAATATTTGATCCAGAAACAAACAAAGCATTATACAAAGGATCTGTTAAAGGTGAAGATGTAAGTGCATCTGTATTATTGCCAAATAACACAGTGTTTGTGGTTTTAACAGATGAATCACACACAGGGCCTCAAATTACTTATTATACTGTTATAAAAGAAGATGGAAGCATTGTGTATCAAGATTATGTGAGAGCAGCAGGCGATACAGTAGTTCATGCATTGGCTGTGACAGATAAAGGCGATATTATGATCGGTACAGATGATGGTTATCTTAAACTTATATTTAATCCAGAAAGTGCATCAGATCATAGAGATAGTCGTGAATGAGTAAAAACTGAACATACAGAAAAAATAAATACAATAGTTCCTTATTTAAATCCTTATGGTCAGCATAATTACTTTATTGGATATGATAAAAATTATTATGAAACATATGGTGTTAATGGTGATGATAATATTTGAAATCGTAATGTAGGTGGGCGTTTAGATAAGAAGGAAAATAAAATTTCTTCAGGGGTTGATCTTGGAAATCAAGAGGTATTTGTAACTACTAACTCTTACCAAGTAAGTAAAACGCAAAGTGGATATGGTGGAAAATGAGAAGTAATAAATGCTGATAATGGAAAAGTTGTTCGTCAAGGAACTCTTGATATTTATTGGGGAACTTACTTAACTTCATGTGAATTATTATCAGATGGAAATGTTTTTGTATTAGGTAAACAAAATTATGCAGTTGTAGATCCACGTACAGGAGAAATTCTTTGACAATATTATATAGAAAATGATAATAATGACTCTGCACTAATGAATAGTAATGAAGTTATTTTCTCTGGGGATGGAGGAAAATGAAGAACTATAAAGTTTGGAAATTTAATCAATGATGAATATTCTATTGATGTTGATTCATTTAATTTACATAATAAAGTAAATGATTCAATTCAATATGATGTTAATATAAATAGAAATGATAATAAATATAATAAGAGACCAAATGATAAAATTGATGATTTTAAAATTAAAACAACTTTAACACCAGAAGAAGGTTCTAATGCAGACACAATTGTCAATGTATCGCAAAATTTTTCAGGAAGTGGAAATAAAACAATTGATGCAATTGATGGTTTAAAAAAAGGTGTGACATATGAGATTGAATTAACACTGCTTGATAGTGCAGGAAAAGAGACGTATTCACCAAAAGGGAATACTATTGAAAAACATAAAATGAATGACCAAATTCCAGGATATGAACATCACATAAATGATATACTAGATGCAAAAGTTGATTACACACATATTGGAGATGGAAGTTTTGATTTTTCAATAACAACTAATGATGATGGAACACAATATGAAGTATCACCATATAAAGTTAATGTTTATGCAGACCACAACGGTACAACAAGTGATCTTATCTGAACTTCTAATGAATTAACTCATGGATTACGTAATGAATTCTTTACAGTTAATAATCTTTCTGATGGAGAAACATACTCTAACATTTCATATTCTTTATATGATATTAATGAACAATCAGAAATAGGTCCTGTTTTTGAAACTCGTGAAACAGTATCGTTCTTTTCTTCAATACTTATATTAGATGCAAAAGTTGATTATACAAACATTGGAGATGGAAGTTTTGATTTTTCAATAACAACTAATGATGATGGATCACAATATGAAGCATCACCATATAAAGTTAATGTTTACGCAGACCATAATGGTATAACAAACGATCTTATTTGAACTTCTAATGAATTAACTAATCATGAATTACGTAATGAATTCTTTACAGTTAATAATCTTTCTGATGGAGAAACATACTCTAACATTTCATATTCTTTATATGATGTTAATAAACAATCAGAGATAGGTTCTATTTTTGAAACTCGTGAAACAGTATCGTTCCTTTCTTCAATATTAGGAATTAATGATGTATCCCTTGATTGAGGGACACAACCAACATCATCATCATTCAATATGAGTCTTACTACAGAAGATAGTGGTGATCAAGAATTTAGTCCTTATAAGATAAAAGTTATTGCCGACCACGGAGCAAGAGTACAAGAAGTAGTTTGAACTTCTGAAGACCAAACAAATGGAAAAAGAAATGAATTAGTTACAGTTAGTGGACTTATGTCATCAACAAGATACTCAAATATAAGAGTTAAATTAGTTGATTCATCTACAGGGAATGTTATTGGTAATGAATCTCAAGTTATTGGTTCTGTAACTACGGCTGATGAATCAATATCTATAACTAGTGCTACAATTAATAATTCAACAAGTAATGGTTTTAATTTCTCAATAGATATTGAAGGTTCTTCTGAATGAGTTCCTTCATATAGAGTACAAGCATTAACAGGTAGTGGTTCTATATTATGAACTTCTGAAGAACAAAAAGATATAGGAGTTAAATCTTTCTCTGTTGAAAATCTTACAGAAGGAAACAGATATAATGATATTGGTTTCCAACTAGTAGCAGGTAAAGATACTGAAAAAATATATGGAGAAAAATTTGATACTCAAATGGATATTGTTCCAACAGATAATAAAGTAGAAGGAATCAATAGTGGAAGTGCAAAAATAGTTGAACAATCAAATTTAGAATTTACATTTTCAGTAGATATAAGTTCTGCAAACCAAGTTGGTAATTTTGTATCACCATATAGAGTTATGTTATTCCAAGATGGAGATACTTCAAATCCAATTTGAATCTCTGATGAAATGTTAACTGTTGGGAATAATTTAAAATTTGATGTAACACATTTACGTAAAGGAACATATACAAATGTTCAAGCACAAACAATTGAAATGAATACTCTTGATAAAATAGGTGAATCATCTATGGTGAGTGAAAATTTAGTTATAAAACCTATGCTTGGTGCTGGAGCAATTTCAGGAATAGTTATTGGTAGTTTAGCTATGTTAGTAATAATTGTGTTAGTATCAACATTTATAGTAAGAGAAATTCAAAAGAATTACTATAAAAGAAAAATATATAATGACCAATATATAAACGGAGGATTTTAATTTTTAAAATCATACATTTAAAATATTTAGCTTTATAGCTAAATATTTTTTTTATGTCTTAACGACATTAAATAATTATTTTTATAATTTTAAAAATATAAAAAATAATGCAAGTGTAAAAGTGGTGTGTTTGAAAAATAATTATTAATATATAAAATTTAATATTGTAATTTATCTTATATTTTATTGATTAATTGGTAAAATATTTAATGTATAGAAGTATTATGATTAAGAAGAATAAATTAATAAAGATATTATTACTTATTTTAAGTATTTTTTCCTTTTCTGCTAAAAGTTTTCAAATATTTAATTATAATGAAAAAAATATAAATTCATTAAATACATCATCTTCTAATTATAATGTAAGGACACTATCAACCCCTAGGGAAGATGACATTTCAACAACAAAAGATAGTGCTGAAATAACTACTATTGTCAATAATGAAGAAGGCACAGAGACACTAGAAAAATACAAATTATATATAAAAGATAATTCAGGAAATATAGTAGGTACCCAAGATCCTCTAGAAATGAATTCAGAGGGATTTAAAACAATCAATATAAATGATTTGGATCATGGGGTCCTATATTCTGATTGTTTTGTTGTTGCTACAAATTTAAATGATGAAGAGATTACTCGTTCATTAAGTTTTGATTTTTATACACAAGGTGATGAAATTTTAAGTATTTCCACACCAGAATCAAGTGAAATATCAACAAACAAAACAACGGCTGCTATACCAACAATTGTAAGGGCTCAACCAGGAGAAGAGGGTTCTGTTGTTGATGATTACTATTTAAAAGTTATGAATGGTAATGAATCTCTTGGAGAAACAGAAAAATTATCCAGTGATGGAGAACAAATAATAAACTTAAGTGGATTAGAAGAAAACACAAATTACAATAGTTGTAGAATAATAGCCCTTAGAAATATAGATGATCTAACTTCAGAGATTGTTTCATCAAATAATTTTAGTTTTACAACTTCTGTTGGAAATGTGAGTTCATTAACAACACCAACTCCAGATGATATAGAATTAACAAGCAAAACTGCAAACATAACAACAATAGTAACAGCCTCATTAACAGAAAACATATCTTCTTCTAATTATTATTTAATAATTAAAAATAATCTTAATGTAATACTTGGAAAAACTGAAGTTTTAAATAGCATTGGTGAACAATCAATTTTTTTAGAAGGATTAAAACCAGAAACAAGATATGAAAATTTAACAATATATGCTAATGAAAAAGATGATGGAAGCGGTATAGATTATGCACATTCAAAAACATTTGGATTTACAACTTATAAAAAAGAGATAGATAAAATAACAACACCAACTTCAAAGGATATCATTACAACAAAAACAACAGCTGATATTACAACTACAACCTCTATTTTTAATTCGAACAAAGAAACAAATGACTATTATTTAGAAGTTGTTGATTCAAGAGGTCAGCGTTTAGGAATAACTGATAAATTAAATTCTGATGGAGAACAAATAATTTCATTAAAGAACTTAACAGTTGGTACAGAATATAAAGATTGCAAAATAAATTCTCTTAGAGATTTGGGAGGAAAAAATGTAATTACATCTTCAGAAATTTTTACTTTTAAAACTTCATTAGAACCAGTGACGGAATTAAATAACCCTAGGGTTGTTTCGACAACGAAAAATTCAGCAAAAATTTCTGTTGATGTTGTTGGAGAATCAAGTTTATCTAAAAACAAAACTTTAGATGAATATTCATTAGAGATTATAGGAGAAGATGATAATGTTGTGGGGGAAAGCGATGCAACAAACCTTAATAAAAGTGGTAATGTAAAATTCACTGTAAGCAATCTAAAGGCTGCTACAACATATAATGTAAGAATTCAACTAGTAGACAATCCAAATATTTTTTCAGAAAAATTTAGTATAGACACACAAAGACCATTAATTAATAAAATTTCAAATGGAACTTTAATCTCCAAAACTTATAAAAGTGCTAAAATTTCAGTGGATGTTTCTTCTGGAGATGATAATGAAAATTGTAAAGATTCTCTTGTAAAAAAATATTCATTGCTTGTAGAGGATAAAAATACTCATTCAAAATGAAGTTTAGATAATCTTAATACAGATGGAACAAAAATAATAGACATTGATAATTTATATCCAAATACAAAATATAATTTAACTGTAACAGTTGTAGAAACTGGTATGGAAGGGATTGAAACAGACATAGATGAATTCACAACAAACAACTACCCAGTAACCCCTAATCCAAACTCTCTTGAACTATTTTCTCCAACAAAAGATTCATTTAAATTTAGTATGGTTATTTCATTTGATGAAGATGTTGAATTAGATCCTAAAAAAGATATTATTTTTTATTCTGATAATAATCAATTAGATATTGATTACCTTTCAACTTCTCGTATTGATTATGAAACTTCTTTTGAAAATAAATATACTTTTATTGTTCAGGGGTTAAAATCAAAACACACATATAAAAACTTTTCTGTAAAAATAACAGGATTTCAAGGCCCTATAAAATTATTTGATTCCGATGGAAATGCAATGTCAATAACAACAAAAATAAATTCTGTTGTTATTGGAGAGATTGTTGCATCATCTGCAATTTTAATTATTATTTTAATTATAGTAGGATTTATTTTTTGAGAAATAAGAAAAAAGGTTATGAAAGATAGATTTAATGAAGGAATTAAATATGGTTAAAATTTTATATTGAATGTTTTTATATAAGGACATATTATTGGTTAATTTAATTAACTTTTTATATATGGATTAATTCTATATAATTAAAATGATTTAATATATATTAAATTTAGTGATTAAAGTATGAATAAGAAAATAGTAAAAAAAATAATAATACTTCCTTTGCTTATATTAGTAAGTTTACTTTTTTCTTTTTCAATAAGCAAAGATTATAAAAAGAATTTAAATATTATTAATAGTCATTCAATGATAAAAGGAAAAGAAAAATGAGAAGATCACTTTTTTGCTCCTTTTGCAGATATGGCTGGTGCACAAATTCCTGATCTATCAACATATATGGATGATAGTAAAGCAAGTTCTCAATACTTTAACTTGGGTTTCTTACAACCTGTCTATCAATATTATGACGCCTCTGGAAACACTCATGAAATATCTAAAGATAAAAGTGAAAATGTAACAACACAATGAGCGTGAGGAGGGTATAGAGCTTATAGCAAGGGTTCAACTGATCCACATTATTTAGGGATAGCAAAAGAAATTGAAGAAGTTAGACAAAAAGGGGGAGATGTTGCAGTTTCTCTTGGTGGCGCAATAGGGGCAGGTGGATCAGTTCTTTGATATGATGCAAGTGTTGAACAATTAGAGACAATGTATCATGAGATAATTGATGAATATTCTTTAACAAGAATTGACCTTGATATTGAGGGTGTTACAGAATCAATAGGTAATGTAAACAATGCTGAAGCATTGGCTACAGTTCAAAAAGAAACAGGAATAAAAGTAGATATAACTCTTCCGGTAACTTCAAGAGGTTTAGATGGGATTGGACAAAGCGTATTACAAACATACTATGATTCAGGTTTAGAAATTGATAAAGTAAATATAATGGCGATGTTATTTCATAGTGGTGATGTAATGGCTAGTGAAATGATAAGTTCAATGGAAGGAACATGTAAACAAATACAATCAATATTTGGTATTTCAGAAGAAGAAGCATATGCTAAATTGGGTGTTACTAATTCTATTGGAAAAGAACAAACAGGGTGAGGAAGTCCTCCGCAATATTCAAATTTTTCTTCTGATGAAGCTAAAAAAGAATTTACATTTGTAGAAGAACATGATTTAGGAATGCTTTCAATGTGAGTTATTAATAGAGATGCTCATTTACCAGGATATGGTGATCCGGAAACAGGAGGACATTGAGGCGGAGGATACGATGGAGAAGATTGAAGATATTGTAATATCTTTGGTAAATTTGTTGATCATGACGATGCCGGAGGAGGAGATATCAGTCCTCCCAGTGTTCCTGGAAACCTTTCATCAAAAGATGTCACTGATTTATCTATAACATTAAATTGAGATCCTTCATCTGATGAAGCTGGCGGTTCCGGAATGTCTCATTATTTAGTTAATATAACAGATAATAATGGATTTACTAAAGATGCTACAACTGAAGGTGTTGTAGAAGAAATAACCTTTGATGGATTAACACCTGATATTTCTTACGATTTAAAAGTAGCGGCCGTTGATAAAAAGAATAACACTTCAAGTTTTTCTTCTCCTCTTACAGTAAGAACCAATCCTAAAGAAGATCATACACCTCCATCAGCACCAACAGGTCTTGTTAAAAATTCAACAACATCAAGTTCAGTTTCTTATTCTTGAGATTCTTCAACTGATGAAGTTGGTGGTTCAGGAATGGATCACTACATAGGAATGATAAAAAAAAGAGATGGAACAGGAGAAGAAATTACAAAAGATACTCCAAACACAGATACAAATATAACATTTGATGGTTTGGAAGCAAAAACAGATTATCTTGTTAAAACAAAAGCCGTTGATGTTGCAGGAAATGAATCAGTTCCATCAAGTAGCATTGTTATTACTACAGATGATGGCGAAGGAGATATTACACCTCCATCAACTCCGAATGGACTTTCAAATGGAGGAACTACAGAAACTTCTGTAACTTTAAAATGATTATCTTCAACAGATGAAACAGGTGGTTCAGGAATGAGTCATTATGAAATAAAAATAAAAGATGATTCAGGATATTCTGATTCAAAAAACACATCAACACCTTCAGAATTAGAAATGACATTTAATGGTTTAAGTGCAGGAACAACTTATCACTTAAGTGTTATTGCAGTTGACGTTGCAGGTAATAAATCTAATGCATCAACAATATTTGATATCGAGACTGATGAACACATCGGAGACAATACACCTCCATCAGAAGTTGGTGGTTTATCATTAAATGGTTCAACTAATAATTCATTAACTATTTTTTGATTAGACGCAGTTGACCCTGATGCAGGTGATAGTGTTGATCATTATGTTGTTACACTTGACACTAAAGATAAAGAAGAAATTTTATCAACAGAAGTAAGTGGGAAAAATGAATACACTTTTAATAATCTTGATAAAAACGTAGAATATATAATAAGTATTTATGCAGTTGATACTCATAATTCTAACGGTAAGGAAAGATCATTAAATGCAAAGACAAGTAATATTTCTGAGGGTAAAGAAAAAACAAAATTAATTTTAATGATTTCTATTTCCTCAGTAATGATGCTGATACTATTGGTGTTAGTTATATTGTTAATTATTTAATATCTTTATTTATAATAAACAATAATAAAATATACATATATTCGTAAATTATTTTATATTAAGAAAACTTAAAGACTATGGTATTATCCATAGTTTTTTATTTAGTAATAATATAAAAAAATTAAATCAAGATATTAAGATGAAAAGGGGAATAGGGAAACAATGAAAAATAGTAATTAACATTGGAACAAATTCACTGGGGGAATTACATATATTTAGAAAGTGTTGATAACAATTATGAAAAGGAATAAAACAAACAATCAATATTTATTATTTAATATATTAACAAACATTATTTTTTTCTTTTTTATATAAATTTATGTATAATTTATATTGTAATGTTATTAATTACATGAAAGGAGTAAATTATGAATTTAAATAAATTACCTAAATTAAATTTAAAAACAAAAACTACACCAACTGGTTTAGGAATTGCAGGGGCTGTTATTTCTTTAATAGGATCATTACTTATGGTTTTAGCTTCAATAACAGCTGCATATGTTGCTTTTGGACTTAAAACTGATATGAACATATTAGGATTTTCAAGTTTAGCAATAGGAATAATTTCTGTATTCTTAGCAGTATTTTCAATTTTGTCAATAGTTTTTAACGTAATCTTTTTAGTAAACTATAGTCTATTAGTTTCAACAAGTATAGAAAAATCAAAAGAAACAAAAGAAGAAACAAAAAAAGAAACAAAAGAAGAAAAAGCAAAAAAATAATTATTAATATTTATTTTAAGTGTTCCTTAGGGAGCATTTTTTTATAGAAAAAACATAGATTATTCTAATCAGAATAATCTTTTTATTAAAATAATAATTTTATATTGATGAACAAGATTTATCAAATAATAATTATAAAATATAATTATGCATTTTATAATATAATTACTTTAACAAAAAGGAGAGTTAGAAGATTATGTATTGAAAAAAAGAAAAACCCGATAGCAAAGGATTTGCAGGAGCAATTGTTTCAATCATTGGATCCTTTATCCTTACTTTTGTATTTTTATGGTTATCAATCAGAAGTTTTGTAGATAGTGATTTTGAGGATAGATCAAGACCGCTAATAGGGATTATTTATCTTGGACTTATGTGTACTTCTATTGCTTCTGTTTACTTTGGTTTTGCCTTTTTAAAAGATTATAACCAAAGACTTATTGCAGGGATACTTGGAATTATTGGTGGCGGAATATTAATACTAGTCTCATATTCTTCAGAAGATTAAAATAAAATTATTGTAAAAAGTGCTTTTAAGCACTTTTTTAATAACAATGAAAAGCAATTGAATCATCCTTGACAAGAAAGTAATCTTACAATGCGCTTAGAAAGTATATTGAACCACCTTATTACATAAACAAGGAGAAAGGGGAGGCTTATTGTAAAAGAGTTTCTTAAAATCATTATAAACCAACTTATTTATTATGGTTTATAAAGAAAAGATAGAGAAACCACACCTTGTTTAATTAAAAATAATAAAATGATGAGATATTTTAGTGTTTGTTATATTTGATGAAAAAACTTCATTAATAATCATATAATTAAATAGAGGAGGAGATAAATATGTTTGGAGATCCAAAATCAGATGCAAACAATAGTAACAATACTACACAAGATCATAATAATGATACTTTTAACAGCAATCACAATAATACAGCAAATCAAAAAAACCCTAATAATAAAGAATATAAAAAGTAGTATTAATTTGCACATAACTTAATCAACGCCATCAATAAACATGGTGTTGATTTTATTTAAAGGATGAAAAAGTATATTTTTATTTTTGACGTTAATAAAATAGAAAATAAATAAATCTTGTATTAAACCAAGAGAGAAATATTATATTTGAATACATTTTGTTAAACATTTTAGATCATAGAAGATTCTTTAAAAAAATGTTGTTTTCTAAGTTAGATATGATCTAATTAATTTAGTATGATTAATAATAAAGAAAAAAATGTAAGAACAACAAATTTTTTAGGTTATCTTGAAAATCAAAATAAATTTTCAATCTCTCTTTATCAAAGGAATTTTGTTTGAAAGTCTGAGGAGATTGAGGGATTTGTTGATGAAACAATAAATAAATTTTTACATAGAAAAAGTGAAAGTGATAAAAGTAATAAGATATTTTGTGGAACTATTTACATAAGAAAACTTTGTATAGATAAAGATAATTTTAAATGGGAGATTATTGATGGTCAACAAAGAACAACATTTCTATTTCTTTTTTCAAAAGTAGTTAATGAATATGTAGATAAATATATTAAACTTCTTGAAGAGGAATTAGATAAAAAATCTACTACAAAAAAACATGACCATAAGAAATTAAAAGAAATTAAAGAATATTCTAGTTTTTCAATAGAAATCAAAAGAAAAAATAATTCCTTGGAAAAATTGATTGACTCCAACTCTAAAGAAAAAAAATATTATAATGAATATAATAATTTAAAGAAATATATTAAAAAAACTTTTAGTGATGATTTAAAAGATAATCCAGAAGATATATATCAATACATAATTTACTTTTTTACAAAAGTTGAGTTAATTGAAATAAAAATATCAGATGATGAATATGATATAAATGATGTTTTTAAATCTATAAACTCTAAAAACAAACATTTATCACAATGAGATATAGTTAGAAATGAAGTTTATAGAACATTAGATGCAACAAACAATGAAAAAAGATTAACAATGTTAAAAGAACTTGAAAAAAACTTAGAGAAAATAAAAGAAAATTTATATATAGAAAAAGAAGAGTTTATAAGGTCATATATAATTAGCAAAGAAAAAAAATATATATTTAAAGGAAGACTTTCAAAAGAATATGAAATATTAACAAAAAAAAGCAAAGACACATCAGGTAAATTTTGTTTATATGTTGAAAGATTTTTAGAGGAATATGAAAAAATCGGGGATAAATCTCTAAAAGATACCAAATACAATAACAATATAAAATGATATTTTTTAATATTAAAAGAAATGAAAACTACTCAAATAAAAATATTTACTCTTTCAATGATGTTTAGTTGAAACGGAAAAAACATACTAGTGAATGAAATAGATAAAACAATTAAAAAAATACTTTTTAATTTTATTGTTTATGTAAATATAAATAATGGAAGAGGAAATGAATTTGAAAAATTTTTTAAAGTTAACATTAAAGAAATTTTATCATCTTCAGAAAAGGCTAATAATTCAATGTTAAATTCGTTATTTTTCAAAGAGAATGAGAGAAATTTTGATAATGAAAAAAGAATGCTATCCAATATAAAAAAGAAAAAAGAATTAATAAAGTTATATATATGAATAATGACTCCAAATTCTGAAAAAGGAATATTACATTATTTATATGATCATTATGAACATGTTTTACCAAAAAATTTTGAAAAGCATTGAATTCATGATAAAAATTGAGAGAACCTTGATAAGAAAAAAATAAAAGAAGATTATTTAGAAAAAATAGGAAATATTCTTTTGTTGAATAAAAAAAGTAACAGTTCAATTTCTAATAAATCATTTTCAGATAAAAAAGAATCATATTTTAAAAATGAAAAATATTATATTTCAACAAAAAACATAATTATGGAAAATGAGCTTAAATTTCTTAAATTTATATTTGACATAGAAGGAATAAAAGAATGAACTCCAGAGATAATTAATAAAAGAACCAATGATTTTTCTGAAGAGATTTTTAAACAACTTTATAAGTTATTGTTTGAAGATAATGACATTTATAGTGAATTGATGATTAATGAACGCATAACGAAAATGGAAAACGCATCTTTAAACAAAGAAAAATATAATATAAAAAATACAAATGATAAAAATGACATTTTCTTAGAAATAAAAGACTTTTTGTTGAAAAAAAATGAATGAGCATCTTTATCGGAAATTTATGAACATATGTTAGAAATATTCGAAAATAATTTAAAAGAAAAGAGATGAGAAAATAAAGAAAATTTTAAGTCGGTTATAAGAAGAACTATTCAAAACCATACATTTGGAATGAAGGCCTCTATTAAAAATTCAGAATGTTTTGAAAAAAGAGTTGGCATTAAGTCTGTGTATAGATATAAAAAATAAATAATTATTTAAATTAAATGATATTATTTGATCAATAATTATATTGTGAAAAAATTAAAACCATTTATAAAGTGAGCAGGAGGAAAAGGGCAATTTATTGATGCTCTTTTATCTTCGATGCCCAA
>CAMZNG010000017.1 GCA_947313745.1 uncultured Mycoplasmataceae bacterium | reverse complement strand
AGATATCAACTATTTTTTTATTTAAATCATCACTTTTTAAGTTTTCTTCATTAAAAGGATGTTGTTGTTGGCCTGATGTTGTATCTAAAATAAAGTAAGCTCCAGTATCAAAACCTAAAATAATTTTTGAATTTGTTTTATAATCATACTCTTTTACTGCAATTACAATGTTTCCATTGTCACCTTCTATTTTTCCAGACATTGGATCACCAGATGATTTTCCATCAACAATTGTTTGGATAGCTCAATTGCCATCTTTTCCACCCATAAACACTCTATTGTCTGATAATATTAATGTTGTTGTAATTTCATTATCTTTCATCGGAGAACTGCTATCAATATCTAGCAAATTTAATTGTTGAGAATAATAATCTCCGTTAGAATCACTTATGTTCAAACTCGTTTCAAATTTAGAACTATTATTTAATGGTTTTATTTTGTTTGCAACAATTAAAAAACTTGTTGTTAATAAAACAAATATTGTTATTCAAAGTGTAATTTTTTTAGTTTTAAAAGCTTTTTTCATATTCTATCCTCCTTTTTAAAATCCTCTTAAGTGATGTGTAAAGTTTTCTTTCTCTTCTTTTCTTTTTGTATTTAGTGTTCTTAAAGTTCAAAATATTGTAAAGATTATTAAACCTAATAATGTTAAAGATATAATTGCAATTTCACCAATCATTATAATACTCATTTTTGTTTTAATAGTCAATCCTGTACTTTGTGGATTCCCAAAAGAAGGGATTCCTTTTTCATCTATAAATTGAATTTTTATATTAGTGAACTTAGTGTGTGATTTCAGTCTTTTTACACTTAAATTGACTTGACCAGAAAATTGAATTGCATCCTCCGGGTTCATCTTTTTAGGATCAAGTTCTCCATATATGGGATTATCATAATTATTGTTCGCAAAAATAATAACTCAATATTTTTCAACCTTATTTGCTTTGTTTTCTTGTTTAGATCCTTTAAAAGTATCTTCTACATTAAAAGATAGATCAAAACTTTTTTGTCCTACATTTGATAATTTTAAACTTTCATTAGTAAATGTTGTTACAAATCCCAATGTTGTTATTTCAATATTTTTTGTGGCAATTACATTATGATCATCAGGATTAGGAGAATCTCACAATTCAAAATAAGCTTTATCATATGTTCTTGATGAAGAAAGTCCAGCAACAGAAAATATTTGTTTTCCTGCCAAAGATGATTCTCTATATCAAACTGGTTTTTCTTTTTCGCCATTATAAAAAACTAATTTATATCTTTCAACATTTATTGCATCGTTTTCACTTTTTATATCCATTGACACATCAAATCCATGAGTTGTAATTCCATCATCTAAAATTTCTACATTTTCAAATCCTAAAACTTTTGAAGAAGTTGTAGTTACCACTCCTAAATCATACAGGTTACCTATTTTAGTTGAATCTTCAATTAATTGTAACTTTAAATGATAGTTTGTTTCTGTGGTTAGGTTTGAGATAGTTATTGGATCAATCTCTCCACTCTCTTGGATGTCTTCTGTTTCATATATAGGTTTTTCAATTGATTCAAAAGTGTTAAACACTTGTATTTTAAATGGAGAAGTTATAGGATTATCATTATTGTTTGCAGATACAGTTGAATTAATTGTTATTGAAGTGGAATCCTCTTCTGTAGTTGCAACTTCTATTGAACTAATATGATTATCAACAACCACACCATCAATTGAAGAATCACAACCATCAATAAGTTCCTCTCCTTCTTTATCTCAAGATAATGAAATTTTTAGATTATCATAAGATTCCCCTGAATCAAGATTACCAATTATAAAACTAACATCTTCTCCTGCATCATATGATATTTCAGAAGTATAATCAAGACCTTTGCTTTTAACATGCATATAATATCCATCAGTTATTTTCTTTTCTGAATTTTGAGCCTCAATATTTGCAAGCAACTCAAAACTAGTGTTTGTTCTTTCTCCAATTTTCCCTGATAATTTAGTGGGGATGTTTTTAGTTGTTATTTCTGAAGACAATTTCAATGGATCACCAACTAAGCCAGTATCATTATAATTTGCTTGAATTGTAACTTGCTCATATTTTACTCCAGGATCAAGTCCGCTAACAACATATTCTGTTCCATCAACTGCTTTTGTTAAGGACTCACTTTTTCAAATTGTTTTTTCTCCCAATACTCCATCAATTTTTTGAGCATTTAATTTAAGTGTATATTCAGAAACATTTTCAGGATCTTTTGCTGAAGAAGAAAAGGAATCGATAGTGAATTTAAATCCATCTGAAGCAATGTCTCCAAGAGTTACTTTATTTATATTTTTTACCCTTCCAATTGTTGTCTTTAAATTAATATTAGTGTCTCATTCTTCTCCTATTGGTGTCTCACCATCATTTTTCATCAATTGAATTCTTAGGTCTTTATATGTTTTGTCTGTGTCAAGAGAATTTATTTTTACAATTATTTCTCCTGCTTGATCAAAAGATGTTGAGATAGAAGTAATATCAGAGTTTGTTGATTCATCAGTAATTGTTGATTTAATTTTATATTTTTCAATATTAATGGGTCATTCAGGATAATCATTTAACATTGTAATCTTATAATCAATTTCATTTGGAAGAGATTTAACAATCTCTGGGTCTATTTCCTTATTAAATCCTGAGGTAGAACCAACAAGGTTTGCGGTTGTTCACTTTGAAGACCCTGCAAAAAGAAATGTTGAAGAGTCCCCCAAACTTAATTCGACACAATTATTAATATCCTTTTTACCTTCAAAATAACCACTATTAATTATATTTTCATTTCCTTCAGGAATATCTTTATTAATATCAATTATTGCTCAGTAACCATTTGAACTTGAAGCTAAAATTTCTGAATTATTTGCATCAGGAATTGCTACTGATGCAAATATGGGATTTGTTTTTTCTCCAGTCTTTCAAACTCCTTGGGTATTTATTTTTTCTGCTGAAACATCATAATTTCATCATCCCCCATTAACACTACCGATAAAACAATCAGTAGAATTAATCATTGTTAATGTATATATTGCAGCAGATACATCGAAATTATTTAATTGTGTAGTCTTATCATTATTGGGATCATATTCATAAATGTTTCCAAGAAGCGTTCCGAAAAGTAATTTATCATCAATAATAATATAATTAGAAGTAATATATGTACCTACATCTATTTTACCAACTTCTCCATGCCCTTTATCTGAAGCATCTATTTTAAGTATGTTTCCTTTTGCTCTATTATAAAGTAAAAATTGATTATTTCCAATTGATTGAATATAACTAACAACTCCCATATTATCCCCAACTTTTCATCCTTCAGGAAATTCTGCAACTCCTGTTTCTACATTTAATATAGCTGCATATCCATATAAACCCAAAATAATTTCTGAACTACTTTCATAATCATCAGTAATAGCAGCAGCAGTAATACTTCCATATTTCCCTGTGTTTCCAGAAATTATGTTACCAGTAAATTTTCCATCAACAATTGTTTGTATTGCTCAATTACCATTTGTACCACCAAAAAATACTTTATCATCTGGAAGCAGTAATGTTGTGGTAATTAATTGATTTTCTCCCAAAACTAGATTATAATTATCAACTTCATCTAATGCAATATTTTGTGAAGAATAATCATTTTCCTCGCTTGATACTAAAGAAGATGGATTTAATATTCCTCCATCAAACACTCTATTTTGAAAAATAAAAAATACATTTGAAAAAATGATTAAACCAAATAATATAAATAGTATTTTTTTGATTGACTTTAACATAATTACATTATACATTATTTTTTAACTAATATAGTTTTTTTCATACTTTCATACTACTTATACTACTCCACCAAAGTGGCACCACTTGGAGGAAAAAATGAATATAACTTGAGAGATGAAATATAATTATTATATGAGATATAAAAATAACGAAAATATTGAACTTATTTTTAATGAAATAAGAGAAAATCCGAATTCAAATTTTGAAAATATAAACCAATTTATTAATGCATTAAATTTTTGAGGTCCTGAGTTTGAACGAAAAAATGAATTATCAAAGGAAAGAACATTAAAACACATTGATAAAGAAATTAAAAAATATAATAGAAGTAAGGCCAAAGAAGGAAAAAACAAAAATAACGACATTAAAAGATGGTTTTAAAAATATGGATATAGAAAATTATTCTAAAGAAGAAATGGAACAAATAATTAGGATCCAAAGAAGAATGATAGAAGAATATCACAAGGCAAATTATGATAAACCCAAAAAAGAAATTAATTATGAAATCATCAAAGATGAGGAAAAAAAGAAAGAAATGTCAATTCACAAATTATGTGAATTGATGGGTTTTCCAAGAAGAACTTATCATAGATGAAAAAATAATGACGGTCCATCAAAACCTAAGTATGATGAAGAGTTGTTGATTTTAATCAACAAAGTATTCAACAAACATAAAGGAGTGTATGGGACAGATAGAATATGAGGAGTTCTTAAACATCGCTACAATACACCCCTAAACATAAAGACGGTACATAGATATTTAAGAAAACTTGGATTGTCTTCTAGAATTAGAAGAACTAAAAAAACCTAGAGAATATAAAAATACAAATGTTAATATTCCAAATATAATTAAACAAAATTTTGAAGCATCTAAACCTAATCAGAAATAATTTATAGACGAAAGTTTTATTCAAGTTCCAGGAAAATATTTATATTTTTGTGGAATTATAGATGCTTACAATAATGAAATAATATCTTGAACAATATCAACAATAAAAAATATGGACATAGCTTTTGAAACCATTGAAAAAGCTGTTAACAAAAGAAGCCCAGAAGATGTAATCTTACATTCTGATCATGGATCAATTTACACTTCTACTAAGTTCGCAAAATTTTGCGAACAAAACAATATTACTCAATCAATGAGTAGAGTTGGAGTGTCTCTTGACAATAGACCTATTGAATATTTCTTCTCTATTTTGAAACATGAGTATCTTTGAGAACTTAAATTTTGAAAAAGAGATTTAGATTCTTTAAATAATATATTGCCTCATTGAATAAGACATTACAATTATGTAAGGATTCAACCAAAATTAGAATATAAGTCACCAAAATATTATAGTTCTTATATATAATATTAACAAAAGTGGTGGTGCCACTTTGGTAGAGTAGTATAGAATCTATATTCCTTTGGTGAATATCCATATGTCTTAAATATTCACCTTTAAATATACTGAAGAAAAATTCAATAGGTCTGTTATCTAAAGATATTGCAACATTACTCATTGATTGAGTAATGTTGTTTTCTTTGTAAAGATCTTTAAATTCTCTTGAACTATATATTCTTCCATGATCTGAATGAATAATTAAATTACCAACCTCTTTTTATTTATTGCCATCCTCAATCAATACATCAAGGGCAATAAATAAATCTCTAGAATCAGAAATTTTTGAAGCGATTATTTCATTGTTGATTGAATCAATAATCGCACATAGATATACTCATTTATTTTCTTTTATATTAATGTATGATTCATCAATAAATCATTTTTTATTTGGAGATGTTGCATCAAAATTTTGTTTAATAATATTTTTAAAACCATCCTTTTTATTTTTAAATTCTTTTGGAGGTTTTGGTTTTTTCCATTTCTTTGTTTGACATTCAATCTTAGAATTCTTCATGTATCTATAAAGTGTGTTCTTATTAAGTTTTAGAGCATATTCCTGTTCTAAAACAACTTTAAGCTTCCCACATCCATAATTTCCTAGATTATCATTAAAAGCTTTATTAATAATTTTAGATCATTCTTCATTAAATTTACCTTTGATTATTTTTTCGTTATTCACTCATTTTCTATAACCATTATTGACAACATCAAACAACTTACAAAGTTTAACCAAAGATAATTTACATCATTTTTTTGTTATATTAATATAAATAAATTTTAAACTCTTTTTCTCAGAATATTGTTTTCTAATTCATTCTTCATAATAATTTTGAATCTTTATTATTTCAATTAATTCTTCCTTGGTTAAATCTTCTAAAATTAATTTTTTACTTTTTTCATGAATAGGTTTCTTCTTCTTTTTCTTCTTGGATAGTTCCATCTTTCTTCTATATTCTTTTTCAATCCATTTTATTGAAATATCTTTAAATTTTTCCTTATATGTTTCGCCTCCCTTAAAGTAGGGAGTTTCTTAATTTTTCTAAATAATCTAACTTATAATAAGGGTTTAAAGATAGTTTTTATGTATTTCTTCTAAATTTTTTTCTCTATGTATTCCATATATAGATTATATTTAATATCTCAACTTATTTTCATTTTATATATTCCTTCCAACACTAAACTATTGGTGGGCAGGTATATATATTATTTTTATTATTTTTTTCACATATTTATTTTTTCTGATTTTACTTTTTTATTTTTTCATCATTTTGCTCATAACGATGTTCCTAATACTGTTAAAAATATAAATAATAATATTACAACAAACACCAATATTGCAACATTAACTTTAAATGGATGTTTAATTAAAACCAAATGATTATCAATCCCATTATGTCAACTACTTAATGAATTAAATGAATCATTCATCATAAAGTAAATTTCATTATAATCAGTTTCCTTTATGTCTAAATATATTTTTTTATTGTCAAAATGAAAATCATTAACATTCACTCAATTTTTTCCATCATCTATTGAATATTTTACTGTTTTAACACACCCAACATAATCTAATTCAAATTTATTTGATTTCTTTTTTTTAATATTAGTAACAAATGCATTGTTTGTATGATCAAATGAATTTTTACTTGTTGTCATCTCAACATCATAAGGGACAATTTTATGATTAATACTTATATTTGTAGTAATTATATAATCAGTGTTAAGATTTAAATTATTAATTTCTGTTGAAATTTGTCCATTTGATAAAACATCTTGTCTTCCCTCAATAATGAATTTTCCAGTATCTTTCTCCATGATGTTTCAATCAAAATAATTATTATCTAAATATTCTATTTTGTCAAATGACGTAACTAATGTCAATGAGTTTTCACCTGGTAATGCTTCAATGATTTTCATTGATGAATCTCTATCTGTTGTGAATGAGAAAGGATTTGCATATATAGTATGATCATTACTGATTCCTCTTATTGATAAATTATATGATGTTGACCCAGATAAACCATCAATAATAAAAGACTGTTCATCACTTTTCTTTTCAAAATCAATATCATTTCAATGTGAATCATCAATTTTATATTGAAGTTTATTTATATTATCAAAATTTCCACTTAAACTATAATTTATAGTAGCTTGATTATTTGTGACGTTTGAATTTTTTGTCAAAATTGAAAAATTGACTTCGGTATTTGTGTCAAGGGTGTATTCCATATCATCGGAGGTGATTTTTTCTCCAGTGGTTTTATTAACTACTCAACTAGATACGTCAATTTCTTTTGAAAAATCTATTCCTCCTGGATCAAATTCAGAATACTTAAATAAGTATGAGTTTGTCCCTGGATGAATTTCTTTAGATGACGCTTTAATATCTTTAATAACTTTTTCTCCTGAAGTATTAAAATACTTAATTGATACTCCAAAAGAATCATAAATCTTCGGGTCAATAAAGTTATTGTTTGTTTCAAAATTAGAATTTAATATCATTTGATCTTTAGAAATGTTTGTTACTGACACTCCTTTGTTTTTAATGGTGTTTTTATAATAATTTTTTGTTGACTTTTTTAAATTATGACTATTAGTTTTTAAGTCGTCAGGACTAAGTTTATAGTCATAATCATATTCTAAATTATAAGAAGAATCTTCACTTAAGTTAAAGAATGTTTTAACAAAGTTATTTGAATTACATTCCCCACTATCAATAATAATATTATTTTGATCTTTAAGTTGTCATCTTATTGGAGAAGTTCTTGAGCTGTTAGGGTCATTAACTTTGATTGAGTATGTTATAGAATCTGGAGAATCTGAAAAAGCATTTATTTCATCGGTTGGTGAATTTCTATCTGTTGTGAAATCATCATCAAAAGTTTTGTAAGTTTTTATATTTCCATCTTTATCTTTATAATTAAGATTTGCACTAAAATCATATTTTCATCCTAATGCTAAATTTTTTATTTTCAATGTTTTATTTCCGCCGATTCCTTCAACATCTCCATCCTTTGGTTCTGGAATATCTATTGAAGGTGGTTTTTTATTATCGCTATCACTCATATCAAAGTATGGTTGATTATATTCATTATTATAACTTGTTGGGTCACTCTCAGTTTTATTTAAATCATGTAGCGAATCAACAATATTAAAATTACCTTGTTGTTCAACAATGTTTTTTGATGTGATTTTTCATTCTACTCAAACATCTTTGTTTGCATTACCAGTGTTAACTCTTGTTGGATGGTTTCAATTTCCATGATCTTGTGATCATCCTCATTTATTAAAACTTGATTGA
This sequence comes from uncultured Mycoplasmataceae bacterium, assembly GCA_947313745.1. Lineage (GTDB taxonomy): Bacteria > Bacillota_I > Bacilli_A > Mycoplasmatales > Hepatoplasmataceae > Tyloplasma. The sequence continues at coordinate 7,687 of CAMZNG010000017.1, read as the reverse complement.
TATCAATCACTATCAAAATCATCTTGATAAGTTACTTCTCATTTTTTTCTATCTTTTCTATCTATTTTCGGCATTGAAGCTTTATGATATTTATTTGTTCAAGTATAAACATATGAACCATAATAAGTTCCTGGAGAACTACTCCATGATGAATAATGAGGTGCTGGTGGGACAGGTTCTCCCTCATCTAAAGATCCTATATACTCCATTCCAAATGTAGGGTTTGTACTATATTCTCACTTATCAAATTTTCTTTGTTTTCAACTTGGTGGTGAAAAATCAGATTTTCTTGCATCTCAATATCAAACATCGTTTTCTTCATAGTTTATTGAATAACTAACATCATTTTTGGATTGACTCTCTCTTGAGATATTGTAATCAACTATATTATTTTTCTCATTGGCATAAAGAAAATTACTTTTGCTATGATCAGTTAAATTATTAAACGAAAATAATAAAGGTATAAATAATAAAAAAAATAAGGTAGAAATAAGTATTTTTTTTCTTGAATTATTCTTCATTATCCTTTTCCTCTTTTTTATCAACTATTTGTTTTCTATCTATTTTTAAAGTTTCTTCTAATAACTCAATGTTTTTTTTCATAAACTCATCAGAGTTTCCTGATTTTTGATATGCTTTATAAGCATTTAATGCTTTAGTTTTATATTCGATTGTTGCATTTTTCCTTTTTAAAAATGATATGTATCTTTTTCTTCTTTGAATATAGTTTGCATCATAAAACATAGAAATAATAATTCCTGAAATAAATAATAAAATAAAAAATAATCAAGAAATAAAGTTTCTTAAATATGATCTATAAAAAAATACTTCTAAATTTCAGTTCACATTAACAAGGACTGCTATTGAAATTAATATTGATGAAAGTGTAAACAAAACTATTGCAGCTGATGCTGAAATTGTTGATGGTTGATACCTTGAGGATGTTTTTTCATGTCCAGCCATTATTAAAATTCCTCCAAATATATTTGTTATAAACGATAAAAAATATGTTACATATGGAATTTTAGCATTTAAAAAATATGCAGTATTAATTAAAATCGTTATTGAACTTATGAATAAAAAAGTTAATGATCAAACAAATGTAAAGTCAACTGGTATGTATCTTTGCATTCATTTAAAGTGAACCAACACTACAAATCAAAAAAACAATGATGAAAATATGATTGAAAATAAATTTCCTATCATTGATAACATCGAATGATCTAAAGTAACTAGCCCTCTTTCATGAAGTTTTGATATCCTTGAATGACTACCAGTTATTACATCACCAGCTCTAAAGTTTGGACCAACTGTCTTTTTAAGAATTGCAATCATTTTACTTCTTTCTCTTTTCTGAAAGTCTTATCAACTCTGATAATTCTGGGTCTTCTATCCCATCTATATTTTTTTTCTTGGAATCAAGTTTAAAGTCTCTATCTAGAATTAAGTCTATATCATCTTCTAATGAATAGTTTTTTGCTTCTAATGCTTCATACTCAGATAATCATCTTTTTTCTTCTAATTCTTGTTTTTCTGATAATATTTTTCTCTTTTTACGTTTTATTTCTTCATATCTTTCTTCAATTAATTTTGAACTTTCATCAATAATATTTTCACCATCATTATCAATGTATATATCATCCTCAACATTAAAATCTAATTTTCTGTTTCCTTTTTCAAATAATGAAATAACAAAATCTTTGTTTGAAGAATTTATTTCTATTTTTATTCTCTCTAATATTCTAACATTTTCATTGTCAGGGTCTTTCGATCATTGATGAGATCAAATTCTCATAATGCTTCATCCTCTTGCTTCTAGATATGTTGGTAAATAATATTCTCTCTCCATGGTATTGAAATTTCTTAGATATTGCTTATTGTCTAAATTAATTCCTAAAATAATACTTTTGTTTTCATCTTTTATTACAAAATCTATTTTATAATTGTCAAAACCATATTTATATTCAATATCATATCCTTGGTCTTTAATTAATTTAAATATTTCTTCATGCATAGGAGATTCAAAAATCTTTACTTCATTGTCTTCTTCTAATTTTAGAATTCTTCTTACATTTTTCATGTTTCCTAATTTCATTGCTTGTGCATAATAAAGGAAGTGTTTTAGTAATTGCCCTCCGACATCGCTTGAAGGAATAATTAAATCATTTGGTTCAATTGAACTCACAACCACAATCTTAGATTTTGCTCTTGTTATTGCAACGTTTAATCTATTTTCACCATGTTCAATTGAAATTTCACCTAAATCTTTTGGATATGAACCATTTGATTTTTTAGCAAAACCAATAGAAAATATTATAATATCTCTTTCATCACCTTGAACTTCTGAAACATTTTTAACAAATAAAGAAGTGTCTTCCCCAGAATTAGTAAACATATTTGTTCTAATAAACAAATCTAGTTTTGTGTTCTTCTCTGCTTCAGTTTTAAGTTTTTCCATAATAGAATCTCTTTGTTCCTGAGTTAAAGCAACAATACCAATGGTTTTATCAGGGTCTTCATTAATTAAATTAATTACTGTCTTAATAACCTCTTTAGCTTCAGCAGAATTTTTTCCTCCAATAATTTTTCCATCTTTTACTTTTTTTCATTCTACAGGTGGTTTCTTTGGATCATAAGAGTTTGGTGTTGAAACATAAAGATTTTTATTATAAATGAATGAATTAGAGAATGAAATTAATTCAGAATATTTTGATCTATAGTGATAATTTAAAACAAAATTAATAAACTTATTCTTAAGTGCATCTTGAAGTCCGAATGGTGGTAAAACAGTATTTTTTCAACTACTTTCCTCATCATCAAAGAATATTCTTTCATTTTTATCCACAGATGGTTTAAGTTGTTTATCATCTCCAGAGATAACTAATTGTTTTGCCCTAATCATTAATGGTATTGCTTTTTCAATAAGCATTTGTGATGCCTCATCAATAATTACCATATCAAACATTTCTGGTTCAAGAGGGAAAAAATTTGAAACTTCATTCGCTGGCAAGAATCAAATGTTTACTGATGAAAATATTTCTTCCCAATATTTGTCCATAAAATTATTTATGTTTAATGTTTTTTGGTTTTCAATTATAAATTGTATTTCTGACATTTTCCCAGATTCTATCAATACATCTAATAACTTATCTCTTAATTTTCTACCAGTTAAAGTTGTGTTTTGTTCAACGATTTCTGAAAGATTTTTTGATATCATTTTTTGGAAAGTATTAATATTTCCATTTGAAATATTTTTTTGTAAATCAGCATTTGATGATTCTTTTAACAATAATATTTGTTGAATTGTGTGATCAAAAATTACACTAGATATTAACTCTATATCTGTTTTCTTTCCTTTTGATTTATATAAATCCGAAATTTCTTCAAACAAATGTAATCATGCTGAACCTAATGAGTTATATATATCCTCTGCAATGTTGCTATCAGCAATATTTTCTACTTCTTTAATTTTTTTAAATAAAAGATTAATTACAATTCTCATCTCATCTTTTGTTTTTATGTATGTTTCTAAATGTTTAACATCAATAAAAACTTTTTTAAGTATCTTATTTCCTGTTTTACTAAATCCACCCATTGAAAATAACTCTTCATTTGAAAAATCTTCAAGATCATTTAATGTATTATTTACTTTTTTAACTGATAAATTGCTTTTTGTATGTGTTATTAAAAAGGGATATTTACTCAACACTACTTTATCTAAATCAAATTCTGAATTACTTTTTTTATATGAAAATTTTTGATTTAGCATATATAAAACATCATAAAGCTTAGGAACTAAAAGATTGTTCTGTTTTATTATCTCAATAATTGATGATTTTTCTAATATTCTTAAGATTGATTTTTCATTTGTTCTATGTGAAGCATGGTGTTTATACAAAAACGAATAGTCTTTTCCTATTTCATTTGTTCTTAAATATTGAAAAATCGTTTGATAATTCTTCATGTAGTCATATATTTGATTTCTTGCCTCTTGTCTTCTAAATATCATTTCATTGTCTGACATTATTAAAGAAGTATTTGCTTGTGAACTCTTATCTTTTATAGATTCTGAAATCATAAAGTTAAGTTGATCATAAAAAACTGATGAATCATCTAAATTAGTAAACATTATTGAATACTTTGCTAATTCTTTCATTCTAGATTTAATAACTTCAAGCGCAACTATTTTTTCTGATGAAACTAGTATTTTTTTATTTCTTAATATTGAATCAGAAATAATTGAAACAATGGTTTCTGTTTTCCCTGTTCCAGGAGGACCTTGAATAACTATGTTGTCATTCATGTTTGTTCCTTTAATTGCTTTTTCTTGAGGGAAATTTATTTTTGTAATGAATGAAACATCGTATTCTCCTTTGTCAATTAGCTCTTGTTTTCTTTTTTCTTGTTTTTCATTTTTAATATTATTTATTTCATCTAATCTTGATGATGAATCTTTATTTGAAAACAAACTTAATATGTTACTTGTAACAAATCCAGTTCTTAATATTTTTTCCATGTCCATTTGAGTTGAATTAACATAAACATCAAAAAGACCTATAGAAATGTTTGATGATATTTTTAATCCTCCTGTACTTTTTCCATTGTCAAGTACATTTAATCCATTTTCTAAATAAAAATTATTAATTAGTGTCTTAAATGCTTGATCATCATATTCAAGATATGAGGTAATTTCATCAAATGAATAATAATTTATTTTTGTATTAATTTTTTTATAATTATTTCATGCCAAAATTACATCAACATTAATTTTTATCTCTCTTGATGAATCAAATGAAATTTTATATTTTTCATTATCATTAAATAAGTTAATCGGAATGAAAAGTAAAGGCGCATTTATTTTTAATTTATTTGATTCCTTTTCTCCATAAATAGTTCCAATTATTGTTCCTAAAGAAATATACAGTTTATTAATTTTTGTTTTACCTAAAATATCAACTTGATTTTCGTTTATTATATCTAATGTTTTAACTTCTTCTTTTGTAATTTCAAGATCAAATAATGTTGTTCTTTGTGAAAAAATGTTTTTTAAAACATTTAAAAATTCTTCTGATTGAAGATAATTTGATGATAAATCTTCTTTTAATTTTACTTTACTTCTTGAAAGAATGTCATTTTTTGATGAAATATCAACATTTCTAAAGTTAATCATTTCCATTGATTCTCTTGTTTCTAAATCAATTCTTTTTAAAGAAGGGAATGATCCTTCAACATTGTTTGTATGCTTTTTAAATAAATCATTTAATTTATTTCCATGAGTTTCAATAAAAGAACTATTAAATGAAGGAATTTTTTGAAATTCCTCTTTTGATATTGGCTTATAATACATTAAACTATTAAAAATATGTCAATCATATCCATTAATAAATCCAGAATTCTTATTGCTTACTAATGATTGAAGTTCTTTTTTTAAGTCATTATTTATCTTTTTTAGTTCACTATTAATATTTAATTTCATTATTATCCTTATTTTTAATTATACATTGTTATATTTAATCTTTTTTGAATTTAATTAAAAGTTATTTCATTGCATTAACTTATCTAGTGCATATATATCAATTTCTTCATCATATATACACTTGGTATTTGGTCCCCTATCCTTATCTCAATAATCGGAATCTTCTCAACCTTCAAACCCTGATACTTTTATATAAAGTTTTAAATTATAGAATTCAGAACCTTCAGAAGCTTCAGAACCTTGTCATTCACCATTGATAATATCTTCCCATTCTTTCCCTTTATCATAAAACTTTCAATCATCTTCTTCAAATGATTTTTCATTCCATATTTGAAATATTTTATCGTCATTTTTTCAATTTTCCAATTTTATTGAAATCGTCATTGTTCCCTCATCATAAATAATTGGTGGAGGGTCTAAAGGATTTAATAAATCAGGCATTTTTCTTTCTGTTGTTAAATAAATTTGATATACTCCTAAATCTTCTTGAATTTTATCTTCTTCATATTTTTCATCTTTGTTGTATAGTGTTGTTACTCTATATCTCTTTTCCTTTTTTAGATTATCAATTTCAAAGTTAACTATTCCGGTTAAAGGGTGAGAAATAGATTTTACATCAGAAACATTCTCTTTGGTAACTATTCCTTCATCATCAACTTCATCAATCTTTAGATCTAAGTCATTAACAACTTTTATTGATGGTTCATTTTTAAAATCAATAGACACTTCTGCTTTGTTTCAAGAATCCTCAATATCAATAAAATCAACTGTTGAATTTCACATTTTTATATTTTTCGGTTCCTTATCACTTATTGGTTTTCCAAATGGAGTTAGTAATTTTGTTGTTGTATGTTTTCCGACACTCCCTCTTCTATAAAGAGTAATTGTTCCAAAAAATGATAAATCTTTATCTAAGTCTTTAAATCAAATATTTTTTGTTGAATGTCTAAGGCTAACTTCTTTATTGATTGTAGCTTCAATTTTTGGATTGTCAATATCAAAGTCTTCTGCAAAAAAATCAACACCATAAGCTTCTATTTTGAATTTATAAATAGATTTTATATTCTCGGAAGATAAATTAAATAATGCTGATCCTGGTGAGTTTAATAATAGTTTCATTGAAAAAAATTCAGGATTTTTCATATTAGAATGATTAAAATAAAAATACTCAGGGTCTTTTGAAAGCTCTACATTTCCATTATTGACAGAAACATATTTTAAACCATCTTTACTACTTTTACCCCCATAAAATAAAATAGATTTTCTTCATAGGTTTGTTGGGTCAGGACACAATCAAATACGTGCAACATCTGGAGCTTCAACATCTATTTCTTCATCAGGTAATGTATGAGTATTTGCAATTTGATCAAGACTTAATTCATTATCGCTATTAGAGAGAACATTATAAAATTTATATTTATCTATATCTTCTTGTTTTCCAAAAAAATATTTTAATGTTTCATATGATGCAATTTCAATATCACCATTCTTTGTTTTAGGAATAAAAAAATTAAATTCTTCATTTTTTGTTATTCCTAAACCATTTATTGATGTTATTCATTCATTATCATCCTTTAGTTTGATTGATAATGGATTTCCGCTTTCTCCTATCAAGTCCATTTGATCTAACTCTTTATCTTTGTAATGAAGAAAATTATAATCATCAATATATTCTTGAGTTGTCTTTATTGGTGTTGTTATCGCAATAAAATGAAATCAATCAGGAGTTCATGATAATTTTAGATTGTCATTATTTTCATCTTTTGCAAGATACATTCCATTATTGTTCAACCTTATTCCATAAGAGTCTTTATAACCCTTTTTTCTTTCCAATGAAATTCCTTTATCTTTTGAGTTTAATCCTCAAGTGGGATTTCCTTTATTTAATTCAACTTCAAGGTAATTATGGTCTGAATCATTAGTAATACCATAATATTTATCTGATTGTATTTCTAAAACATGGTCTCCATCCATAGAAGTTTCTTTATTTGAAAATTTAAAAGTTTGACTCATTTTCGAATCTAAAGAAAGGACTTCATCTTTATATGAAGGTGGTTTAATATACATCCCTGTTTTATCATGTTCTATTGCAAAAACAGTTTGATTTACACGATATCCCAAATCATCAATAACATCATTTTTATTATTATCTAATGTTGCAGCAAGTCCCATCAATATAAAGAAAGGTGTTAAAAAGAAAACGAGTGATAT
>CAMZNG010000016.1 GCA_947313745.1 uncultured Mycoplasmataceae bacterium | reverse complement strand
AATACTCTTTGTGAAAATATAACTCCTTGAGTTAAATTTATATTATCCATCATCTTTTCTTTATTGATAACAAGATTATCAATAACTTTTCCATATCTTGTTAAAGCATAATCTAGTAAATTTGTTGCATCAGGAATAATTACTCTTTCAACAGATGAATGAGATATGTCTCTTTCATACCAAAGTGCATTATTTTCCATTGCAGGAATTACATATCCTCTAAGCAATCTTGCAATTCCTATTATATTTTCTGAGGCAATAGGATTTTTTTTATGCGGCATTGCTGATGAACCTTTTTGCCCTTTTGAAAAACTTTCCATCATTTCCATTACTTCTGTTCTTTGTGAATTTCTTACTTCAAAAGCAATCTTTTCTAATGTTGAACCAATGATTGATAGGGTTGAAATGTAGTTTGCATGTCTATCCCTTTGAATTATTTGTGTAGAAATTTTTGAAGATCCAATACCTAAATCTTTACAAACAAAATCTTGTATCTTTGCTGGTGAATTAACAAAATTTCCAACAGCTCCCGAGATTTTTCCAACTTCTATTTCTTTTGAAGCTAATTTAAATCTTTTTATATTTCTTTGCATTTCTTCATACCAAAGTAAAAACTTTAATCCCAAAGAAGTGATTTCGGCATGAACACCATGTGTTCTTCCTATTACAGGAGTTTTTTTATAAAGAATTGCTTTTTCCTTTAAAATTGATGAGAAATTTTTTAGGTTATCAAGAATATATTTATTTGCTTTCTTTAATTGAATTGCATAAGCGGTATCAACAACATCTGTTGAAGTAAGTCCATAATGAATTCACTTTCTCTCTTCTCCTAACGATTCAGAAATAGATCTTGTGAAAGCAATAACATCATGCTTTGTTTCTTTTTCTATTTCTTTTAATCTATTAAGATTAACTTTTGCATTCTTTGAAATAAGTTCTAAATCTTTTTTTGGAATAACCCCTTCTTTATTTCATGCTTTAACAGTTGAAATCTCAACTTTTAAATATGTATTAAATTTATTTTCCTCAGATCATATTTCTTTCATTCTTTTTGTTGAATATCTATCAATCATTTCTTACTCCTTTATTTGAACATTTTATTTATATCGATAGTTTGTTCTCTATCTGGCCCAACAGAAAATTGCGAAACCTTAACTCCAACTTCTCTTTCAATGGCCTTTAAATAATTTTTTGCATTTGTTGGAAGTTCCTTAAATGTTTTTACTTTTGTTATATCTTCTGTCCATCCTGGCAACTCAATATAAATAGGTTTTGCATTATTAAAATCTTTTTCTCCCGCAGGAATAACAGTAGTTTTGACTCCATTAACCTCATATGAAGTTGCAATCTTTAAAGTTTCAATTCCTGTTAAAACATCTAAAAGAGTGATTGTAATATCTGTTAAACCAGAAACTCTTGCTGCGTGTTTTACAAGACAAGAATCAAATCACCCTATTCTTCTTGGTCTTTTTGTTGTTACTCCATATTCATTTCCAACTTCTCTTATTAATTTAGATACTTCATCTTCAAATTCAGTTGGAAATCCTCCTGTACCAACTCTTGTTGAATATGCTTTTACAATTCCTAATGATTTAGTTACTGAATTTAGTGGTAACCCAACATTAACAGGAATAGATGAAGAAGTTGGTGATGAAGAAGTTACAAATGGATATGTTCCATGATCAATACATAAAAGAACTCCTTGTGCTCCTTCAAATAAAACTTTATCTCCGTTTTCAAGCGCATCATAAACCATTGAAGAAGTATCAACGATCATATGTTTAATTTTTTCTCTTATTTTTGAAAATTCTTTATATATTTCATTGTATGAAACTTCCTTTTCACCAAAAGCTTTAAACATTGTATTTTTTATTTTAACATTGTTTTTTAATAAAATTTTAAATAAATCATCATCAAGAAAATCAATAAATCTAATGCCATCTCTTGAAGATTTATCTGTATATGCAGGTCCAATCCCTTTTTTGGTTGTTCCTATTTTTCTCTCACCTTTCATTTTTTCAAACATTCCATCAAGTTTAATGTGGTATGGCATAACCATATGAGCCCTGTCAGAGATAAATAGCTGATAATCCTTAATTCCTTGCTCTTCAAGCAATTCAAGCTCCTCAAGCATTGCTATTGGATTTATTACCATTCCATTAGCCATTACATTTTTTACACTTGGATCAAAAATCCCTGATGGAATCAAATGAAGAGAATATCTCTTGTCATCGATAACAATCGAATGACCAGCATTATTACCACCTTGATGTCTCACAACCATATCAGCCTCTTGTGATAGATAGTTTGTTATTTTTCCTTTTCCTTCATCACCTCATTGTGTTCCAACAACTGATACTGAATTATATATTTTTTTCTTACTCATAATTTATTCCTAGCCCTTCATACATTTCTCTTTTAGATAATCTTCTATATAAACCACTATCTATTTTATCTATTTTATGGAAAGCAATTTGTATCCTTTTTAAATTTACAACTTCTCTATCCACAGCCTTAAACATTCTTTTAATCTGGTTTTTCTTCCCTTCAATAATAGTCATTTTAATAAGAACTTTTCCATTTTCGTTACTTATTATTTTAAAGTTTTTTGTTTTCTTTGTTACATAACCATCATCAAGTTCAACTCCTCTTTGTAAAGATAATGATATCTCTTTATTGATTGGTTTATTCACTCATACCAAATAAGTTTTCTTAATTTGGCTCCTTGGTGACATAACTTTATTTGAAAGTTCACCATCAGTAGTTATAATTATTAAACCCGTTGTTCCAACATCGAGTCTTCCAATAGTAAATAAATTTCTATTTTTATAATTGTTAACTAATGATATTGCTTCTTTTCCATAATTATCTTCTCTTGAACAAATGTATCCTTTTGGTTTATTTAATAAAAAATATTCATGTTTCAAGTTAAATTTAATTATTTTTCCATCTATTTCTACTTTATCATCAATAGTAGCTTTATCACCAAGAGTTATTGTTTTTCCATTTACTTTAACTCTTCCTTCTTCAATAAATCTATCTACTTGACGCCTTGAATATGCACCATAATTTGCAATAAGTTTTTGTACTCTTTCTAACTTATTCATCATCTTCTTTCTTGGGTTTTACTGTATCTTTTATTTTTTCTTTATCATCAGAATCATAAACAAATAATGTTGTTTCTGATGTTTTTTCTTCATACTCATCCATCCCTTTTGGAAGATCCTCTAACGAATTAAAATCAAACAGTTCTAAAAAAGTATTTGTAGTAACATATAGTCTTGGTTTACCAGGTAAATCAGCTCTTTCATTTGATTCAATTAAATCATATTCTAATAATTTTGAAATTGCATAATCAGCTGAAACACCTCTTATATTTTCAATTCTTGATTTTGTTGTTGGTTGTTTATAAGCAATAATTGTTAAAGCTTCAAGAACAGATTTTGTTAAAGAAATGTTTATAGTCTTATCCATTACACTTGATAAATTTAATGATGTTTCCTTTGTAACCGTTAACCTAACTTTATCATCTGAATCTTTCAATTCTAAAGGAGAGTCCATTTTTTCCAACTCTTCCCTTAAACTTATAATACTTTTTTTTATTTCGCTTTCTTTACTCTTTAATATGATTGAAAGTTCTTTTATACTTGAACCATTTCTTCCTTTTAAAAAAAGGATTGAATATAATACCTTATTTTCCATAAATTCTCCTTACTTCTATATCTGAAAAATCTTCTTTTTGAATTAAAATAATTTCTTCATTTTTTGACATCTCTAATAAAATCAATAGAGATAATGCAATGTAATAATATGTATTGTCTTGTATTAAACTTATAAAGGTTGTATCTCCATCATTAAGTATTGAAACAATTTCTGATTTTATTTGCTCTGCTGATTTTCTTTTGATTCTTAAGGTTGTTTTCATTATCTTTTTATTTTCAAGTGTTAACATAATATTTCTTAAAGCTCTCTCCAAATCTTTTCTTCCCCTTGAAACTAACTTTGTTAAACGTGCACCTTCATTCTCAATATAAGGTATAAAATCATCTTCTAATTTTTCAAACCTTGGAGATGATTCATATGCTTCACCTAATTCCGTTGATAGTATTTTTATCTTTTCATAATTAATAAGTTTTTCTAGTAGGTTTTCTTTTTCCTCTTCAAATTCATCATCGTCAATAAAGATTTCTGATTTTAATAATGATTTGGATTTTATATCAATTAACTGAGAAGCAACCAAAAGATATTCAGAAGTTAAATCAAGATCAATTACCTCTTGAGAATATACAAATTCAACATATTGATCAGCAACTTCTATTAATGATATTTCAAATATATCTAATTTTTTCTTTCTGATTAAATGCAATAGTAAATCAAAGGGTCCTTCGAAATTACTAAGTGTTAATTTTTGTTCTGCAGTTCCTATCATCCTAACTCTCCTAATATTATTTTACTCTTTCTTTTTTTGTTGGTGATTAAAATTTCATTACTTATTTTATCAATAATTTCTTTTGATATTTTATTTGAAGAATAAACTTCAAACAACTTATCACCCTTAAAAATTTTATCACCATTTTTAACAAAAAAATTAATTCCTGAATTAAAATCTAACTTATCATTTATTTTTTTTCTCCCTGCGTTTAAGTCAATTAAACAATTTCCTATGTTTTTCACAATATTAAACTTTACAAATCCTGATTCATCCGAAGTTTTTTCTTCTTTAAATTTAGGATTAAACTTTGTGTCTTCTTCATAGTCTTTAACACCTTGTTTACTAAATCACTCTTTTTGTTTTTTTAATGCATCTCCTGAGGATATTACATTATTAAAAATTTCTTCTGCTTTTGATTTTGAAGTTCCTTTAGATTTAGAATATAACTCAATAGAAATTTTCTTAATTAATTCATATAAATCATCTGATCATTCACCTTTTAAGAAATTTACTGCTTCTGAAACTTCGTTTTTATTTCCTACGCTTTTACCAAGTGGTTGATCCATATTTGAAAATAAAACAAAAAGATTTCTATTAAAATCATTTGCAATTAATTTCATTAATCTTGCTAATTCCTTTGCATCTTTAATATTGTTAACAAATGCACCTGTTCCCACCTTTAAATCAATCAATATATTTTTTGCTCCTGTAGCAATTTTTTTTGAAATTATTGAAGCAGCAATCAATTCAAGAGAATCAACTGTAGCAGTTATATCTCTTAAAGAATATATCTTTCCATCGGCTGGAACAAGCTTTGGTGTTTGGCTTGTAATTGAAACTCCAATTTCTTCAACCATTTTCTTTACTTTTGGAAGAGTGAGTTTTGTATCAAAACCATTTATTGATTCTAATTTATCAATTGTTCCCCCAGTAAACCCCAGGCCTCTTCCTGACATCTTAAATATTTTTAAACCCATTGATGAAAGGATTGGTAGTAAAACTATTGTAGTTTTATCTCCCACTCCTCCTGAAGAATGTTTATCAACTAAATCTTCATTAAGATCAAAAACTTCCCCAGAATTTATCAAGGATTTCGAATAAGAAATAAGTTCATTATCATTAAAGCCTTTGATTTTTATTGCCATCAAAAAAGATGAAGCTTGATAATCAGGGATGTTTTCATTTAAATATTCTCTTACAAAAAAATCAATTTCTTTTTCAGTTAGAGAAAGTCCTTTTGATTTCTTATCGATAATATCGAGAAATGTCATTATCCACTAATCTCTTTCTTTAATTTTATGTTCTTTCTCTCTTCTTTTTTTACGCTATTTAATTTTAAATTATTAAGTTTTTCTAATTCTTTTTTTGAAAGAGATTTTTCATAGTTCAAAATATTTGAACTTATTATTGCCTTAACTTTTTTACTTAATATTTCAGTAGGCATTTTTGAATGATTAATTGGTTTTATTGGTTTATCAACAATTATTTTTACCACTTTTGTTTTTAATGATAAGAAATTTCTTGCTTGTAAAGTACCAACTATAGTTACTGGAACTATTGGCAAGAAATATTTTTGTGGAAATTTAAATACACCATTTTTAAAATCAAGCAAATCACCAGTTAAAGATCTTGTTCCTTCTGGAAAAATAATTACAGGTCTCTTTCTTTCCTTTGAATATTGTGCAGCACCATTTAGTAAATTTAGATTTTGACGTATTGAGCTTCTATCTAAAAACATTGCATCAGCACCAATGAAATATCCTTTAAACATCTTGCTTTCTTTTAAGACATCCTTTGCAACAGGAACCAAACCTGTTTTACCACCTAAACCAACCGTTAAGTAAATACCATCTAAATTTGAAGTATGATTTGGAGTTATTCATGAACCACCCTTTGGAAGATTTTCCAACCCTTCTACTTCAACCTTTATTCCAGCTCTCTTTAAAATTCCCTTAGATTTTTTTCTTAGGTATTTTCATCTTTCATCAAAAGGATAAAGACTAGGATCTTGTTCCCTTTCATTTTTTTTAACTTGCTTAGCAAGTTTTCTTGATCCTCATCATGTTGATAATGGAAATGTAAATCAAGCTGTACATATTCTCATAAAATTTTTTATATAATCCATAAATTCTCCCAACTATTTTCTAACACTATTATTATACTTTAATTAACTATAATAGAAAATGCAATAGTATATTCTTTACCATGAGATATTGATATAACAATTTTATTTGTTTTTTTTCCTTCTATAAAAACTTCCGGTTTACCAGTAGAACTATTTAAAATAGATATTTTAGAAAAGAGTATTTTCTTATCTGATGCTTTAATAATCGATTCCTTTGCAGCTCATCTTCCACTTATGTAATCTTCTTTTGATTTTTCATTATTAATTAATGATAGTTCTTTTTTTTCTAGCAAACTTAAAAATCTTTCTTCAATTCCTTTTTTTTCTGAAAATCTTTTTTTTAAAACAATGTCAGTTCCTATTCCTTTTATACTCATAATTAAATTATAATTAATTTATTATGTATTTAAGCATTAAAGCATATTCTAAAAATTCTTTCTTTGATTTATATAAAAAAATCGGAGGTCAAAAAAGTTCCTTTAACAAGGAAGTTATTTTTGACCAAATAATTTTTGAAAATAATCAAGTAACTTTTTATAGCAACTTAACAATTCTATTTAATGGGATAATAACAGAAAACATAAGTAATTTGATTAACATAATAATTGATGATGAGTTATATGTCGGCTCTGATGAAGTGGGTGTTGGAGAATCAATTGGTCCAATCGTTGCTTGTTCACTAAAATTTCTAAATTATGAAAGTAAGAAAAAAGTTATAATGAATGGAATCAAAGATTCAAAAAAACTCTCTGCTAAAGAAGTTGAGAGTAAAGCTGAATTCATTAAAAAACACTCAGAGTATTATGTTGCAATAATTGAACCATATAAATTTAATGAAATATATAAGAAATTAAATAATGTAAAAGCTATTAATGCCCTAATGCAGAATCAACTTCATAAAAAATTTGAAGGCAAAGGATTTAAGCATATCACTGATCAATTTGTTAATAAAAATAAATATGATGAATATATAAGAGAAAGTGATAACGTTCCGTTTGATGGAGAACTATTATTACTTACTAAGGCCGAGGAAAAATATTTAGAAGTTTCAGCAGCAGCAATAATTTCAAAATCAATTTATAACAATTGAGTAATTGAAAAACTTAAAGATGAAGGAATTAACTATAAAATAAAAAATAAATTAAATGCATGAGATATTTTTAAAAAGATTGACTCTGGAGAATATTGTGTTAAAGATAAAGATTTATTTATTAAAAGATGAAAAAACTAACCAATAAGGTTAGTTTTTTTTGTAGCTATATATAAGTGGCTTACTTTCTTAAATTTAATTCTTTTAATATAATCAAATATCTTTCATTTGATTCTTTTTTTAAATACTTAAGAAGAGATGCTCTTTGTGAAACCTTCTTATAAAGACCAAGTTTAGAATGTTTATCTTTTTTATTGATCTTCATATGTTCAGTTAACTCAAGTATCTCACTAGTAAGGATTGCAATTTGAACTTCTGTTTTACCAGTGTCCTTTTCACTACTTCCATACTTCTTAATTAATTCTTGTTTCTTTTCTTTTGTTATTGCCATACTTATATATTTTACCCTTTTTTTTGTTGAAAATATCTTTTTCCTTCATTTTTATCTTTTTTTAGTTGCTTAATTAATAAATCAATTGTATCAAATTTTATTGGATCTCTAAATTTTTCAATTATTTCCACATAAACATTTTCTCCATAAATATATTCGCTAAAATTATAAATATATGTTTCATATGCTGTTTCTTTTTCGTTGAAAGTGGGGTTATTAGAAACTGAAGTTAGAGATTCATATCTTCTCCCATTATAAATTACGTAGGAATAATATATTCCATATGGTAAATCAATTTTATATTTTGGATATAAAACATTGATTGTTGGCATAGACAACTTTGATCCCATTCCCTTCCCTTTTAAAACAATGCCATTATAAAAGAAGTAGTGTCCAATCATTTCTTTATAAAGAACAAAATCAGAATTCTCTATTGCTTTTTTTAGATTGTTCGATGAAATTACAAAAGACCCAATATTTTCTTTTTCAACAATCTTTGTATCAAACTCTATACTTAGACTTTTTGTATTTCCTTCTTTATTTTTTCCATAAGCAAAATCATATCCAACAACAAGATTAACAACATTTATTTTCTTTAACCAGTTATCAAAATCATTTTTAGAATAAGAAAAATTTTTTGTTGAAGGAGAAAAAATCATTAAATACTTTGGATTGTATTCTTTTAAAAATTTTTTTCTTTCCTCAAGAGAATAAAAATTTCCTTTTTCTCTTTCTGGAAAAATCATTATGCCTAATTCATAATTATTTTTATTTGCAATTTCCTTTGCAATTTCTAAAAGTTTTCTATGGGCTAAATGTATTGATTCAAACTTTCCTAAAACAAAAACTTTTTTATTCTTTGAATATCCCTCTATTTTTGGAAAAAATATTTCTTTCATTATTCTATTCTCTTTTTAATTTTATATTTTTTTTCATCAATTTTATTAATTCAAATGACTTTCTTATTTCCATATGCAATATATTCTTCTTTTGATAAATCTAAAAAAATTTCTTTTCCATCCATTAAGTCTTTCATATCCTTTAATGAAATATCAATTCTTTTAATACCTATAATATCATCTCTATCAATTCTTGTAATGTTGCCATCTTCTAGTTTAATGTTCCCTATTGAAGTCCTTCTCAAGGATATTAACATTGATGGAGAATCAACTTCAATCCCTATGTCTCTTGCAAGAGATCTAATATAAGTCCCTGAGGAAACTGTTGTTTCAAATTTTAAGATGTTTTTTTCAAAATGTAAAATCTTGAATGTTTTAACTTCTCGTTCAACTTCCTTTAAATTAAAATCAATATTTTTTCTTGAAAGTTTATGTGCTCTAACACCATTAACTTTAATATTTGAAAAATTTGGAGGGGTTTGCATAATCTTTCCTATGAATTTGCTTTTAATAATATCTTCTAATTTTTTAATATTAATTTCTACTTTTTTTTCTTTAATAATTTTTCCGTCAATATCAAGAGTATCTGTTTGTTTTCCAAAAAGTATTTCTCCAATATAAGTTTTGTCAGATTTTAAAAATCTTTCAATAAATTTTGTATCTCCATCGGTTGCAATTATTAATAATCCTGTAGCAAAAGGATCAAGAACACCGGAAAAACCAGCCTTTTTAATATTTTTTTCTTTCATAAAACTCTTTAAAGTTTTATTAGATGTAATATTTTTTTCTTTATCAATTAAATAAAATGACATCTTATTCGTTTGCTTTTTTAATTAACTCTTCCATTTTATTAATTTCATCTAGTTTCTCATCTAATATAAATTCTAATACTGGAGTTTTTTTAATGTTTAAAGAATGTGCTAATTCCCTTCTAATAAAAGGTATTGCTTTTTTTAATTCATTAAAAGACTTTTCCTTGTTGCCTTTTAAAAAGGTTACATAGATTTTAGCATTTGAATTATCACCATTTAATACAACTTCAGTTATTGTTGCACATGAGGCCGAAATATTATCAAGACCTAAAATTATTTCTGAAATTTTATAATGTACTTCTGAATTTAATTGTTTTAATTTTATGTTTTTCATTATTTACTTATAAGTTCCTTTGCAATAAGAACATCTCCTTCTTTTACTTCGATTTTTAAATCTTTAATTACAACTCCACATTCTCTTCCTGATGATACTTCTTTAACATTATCTTTCTCTACTTTTAAAGATTCAACAGCAGAGGAAAAAATTTCCTCACCATTTCTTTCAATTGTTATTAATGAGTTTCTTTTTATTGAACCACTTTTTACAATCGAACCTAAAATTTTTCCAATTTTTGAAAATGAGAATATTTTTTGAACTTCCAATCTTCCAATCTCTTTTTCTTCAAATTTCTCAACTTTTAATCCGTTTATTTTTTCTTCAATATCTTCAAAAATTTTATAAATAATATCAAACTCCAATATATTTATACCTTTGTTTTTTGCAATAGCATTTGTTTGTTGGGGAGTTTTTACATTAAAAGTATATATATGTGCATTTGAAGCACTTGCTAAAGTAATGTCAGTTGAACTAATTTCTCCAACGTCTTTTCTTATTATTTTAATATTAGTATCATCACTTGAAAGTTGAATAATCTTTGATGAAATCGCTTCTAAAACACCAAGTGCATTAGCTTTTAAAATAATGTTAAAATCCTTTTTATTGCTATCCATTTCCATAAATAAATCTTCTACTGATTTTCCTGATCTTTTTCTTTGCTTATTTAATCTTGCAAAATGTATTGTATCAGCTATTTTTTGAGAATCCTTTGCTGATTTTGAAACAACAAATTTCGAACCTGTCATTGGAGAATTTCCTAGACCATAAATTTCTATTGGCATACCTGGTAATGCTTCTTTCACTGAAAAGCCACTATCATTATTTAAAGCTTTTACTTTACCAATAAAATCATCCATTATTATAGTGTCACCAACCTTAAGGGTTCCATTTTGGACGATAACAGAAACCAAGTTTCCCTTTTGTTTATGAACATTGGATTCAATAACTGTTCCAGATGCCAAAATATTTTGTGGTGCTTTTAAATCTAATACCTCTGATGCAAGAATTATTGTTTCAAGAAGTTTATCAATTCCATCGCCTTTTAAAGCTGAGATAGGAACAAACGGAACATCTCCTCCTAATTTATCTGAAACTATATTAAGCTTCATCATTTCGTTAACTACTTTATCAATGTTAACGTTAGGTTTATCCATTTTATTAACTGCAACAATTATTGGAACATTAGCAGCTAATGCATGATCAATTGATTCTCTTGTTTGTGGCATTATAGAATCATCAACTGCAACTACAATTATTGCAATATCTGTAACTTTTGATCCATTTGCTCTCATTTCAGTAAATGCTTCATGTCCTGGTGTATCAATAAAGGTAAGTTTCTTTCCATTTTTTTCAACTTGATAAGCACCTATTGTTTGTGTAATTCCACCTACTTCTTTTGAAGTTAATTTAGATTTTCTAATACAATCTAATAAAGTTGTTTTACCATGATCAACATGACCCATTATTGTTATTACAGGAGATTTAAGTGTTACATTTGCATCTTTAGATCATTTTTGTTTTTTCATAATATCAAGAATTTTTTCAACAACATTCTCTTCTGAAATGTCATCAATTTTTTCAAATTCAAAATTATTATTAATTGCAATTTCTGCTATTTGTTCATCATCAAGAACATGATTAGTTTGATCTTTTTTTAATCCAGCATCCTTAATTACTTTTGCTAAAGGAATATTGATGACTTTTGATAACTCTCCAACTCTAACATTGGTTCCGAAAAATAAAGTATTATTTTCAAAAGATAATTTTTTAATTAAAAAATCTTTTAAATCAAACTCTATTCTTTTTTCATTTATTTTGTTTTTGTTATTTGCCATTTTCTGCCTCCTTTAATAATTCGTTAAGTATGTTTGATATGTCTCCACCAAATCTTTTTATATTTTTTTGTAATATTTTCTTTTCTATTCCAATTTTAATAGATGATTTTAAAACGTAAATCCCTCTTCCACCATTATTAAAATTTCTATCAATGCTTGTTACTCCATCTTTAGAGATTGAAATTCTAATCATTTCGTTTCTATCCACTTTTTTATTGGTAACTACATCTTTTCTATTTACCTTCATACTCCTCATCATAATCATCATTATAATCATCTTCCTCTGGTAAATCATTATTTAATAATGAATCTCTGTTCTCTTCAATATCATAGTCATCGTCACTAAAGTTTGAAATATTATTTTCTGCAAGATCTTCGATTGAAGAAAAATCTCCCAATTCAATTCTTTCGTTAGTAAACTTATTATAATTTTGAGAAGGACGTCTTTCTCTTACAATTCTTTCTCATTCAATTCCTTCTTCGGTAACTTCTTCAATTGTTTTTACATCAATTTTTGATTTTGTAAGAATTGCAGCTAATTTTATATTCATTCCTTTTTTTCCAATAGCAGGAAGGAATTGATCCTTTTCAACAATAACTGTTACCTGAATTAATTCGTCTTCCTTTTGTTCGATTATTTTTATTCCAGATATTTCTGCTGGTGATAATGCACTAACAATAAATTGTTTTATATCTTCACTATATTTTATAACATCTAATCTTTCACCACTTAATTCATCTAAAATAGGTTTTATTTTTTGTCCTCTAACTCCAATTATTGACCCCACTGGATCAACTTCTTGCAGTGTTGATGAAACTGCAACTTTTGTTTTGAATCCTGACTCTCTAGAAATTCCTTCAATTATAATTGTCCCGTCAGAAACATCATCGATTTCTCTTTCAATTAATTTTGCAACTAATTGAGGGTTTCTTCTTGAAGCAATTATTTGAGCATCTCTAAATTCTTCTTCAATTTCTAAGACATAAATTGTGATAAAGTCATTTTCTTTCATATTTTCTTTATCAGAAAAAGGAATTTCATTTGAAGGCATAAAAATTGTGTCTCCTTCATACTCTAAAATAACATTTCCTTTATTTAATATTCTGTGAACTTTTACATTTAGCAATTGACCTTTAAACTTAGAAAATCTAGCATAAACTTTTTGCTTTTCTATTTCAGTAAGTTTTTGTAAAAATAATTGTTTTATATGTTGTCTTTTTGAATTATTAATTCCTTCTAAATCAATTTTTTCAACATACTTATCACCTATTGATAAACCCAACCCTGATAATTCTTCATCTGAAGATTCTATTTGAGTGAATCTTCCAATAATTGTTTTTTCTTCAACAACATCTTTTGTTCTTGTGATACTTACAGTCCCTTTATCCATATCAATATCAACAACAACATTTGCTGGTTGTGGTTCTTCTTCGTCATATCTACTTAAAGCATCTCTGTCTTTACCAAAAGCTTTCATAAAAACCTCAACTAAATAAGTTTTAGCCTCTTCTTTTTTAAGTCCTTGATTCTCTAAGAACGTATGTAATTGGTTAACAAATGTTTCTTTCTTCTTCATTATAACTTTCTCCTTTTGTTATAAATTAACAAAGTGGGAACTTTCCCACTTCATTAAATAAATACTTTCATAAAATATTATAACACTATAATTATTCAAATAAAAATAATTGTTTACTAGAATCAATATCTTCTTTCATTCCATCAAAGGCATTTATGCTTCTTAATATTTTAATAACCTTACTCATTAGTCCAGATCTTTTCTCGAAATCAGCAATTGATTCAAAAGGTTTTTCGTTTCTTTTCTCGACAACTTTTTTTGCAACAAGATCTCCTATTCCTTCTAAAATAGAAAATGGAGGGGTTATTTTATTGTTTTCCTTATCAACGACATATTCAACAGATTGAGATTTATTAATATTTATATTTGAAAAATAAATTCCTCTTGAATACATCTCCAAAATAATGTTGTATGTCTCAAGTAAATCATCATCTTTTTTTACTCTTTGATATCTTGGAATATCTTTTATTTCTTGAATATGTTTTTTTATTTCATTTATACCTTTAATAATTCTTTGTAAATTAAGTTCAACATCTCTCTTTGTAAAAAATGTTGCATAATATTCAAGTGGATAATTTATTTTATATCATGCAATTCTATATGCCATCATTACATATGCAGTTGCATGTGCTTTGGGGAACATATATTTAATTAGTTTACATGAATTAATATATCATTCTGGAATATTGTTATTTCTCATGATATTTTCTTGTTCAAGTGTAATTCCAAAACCTTTACGAACAGATTCCATTATATTGAATGAAACTGAGTTATCAATTCCCTTACTTATTAAGTAAGTTAAAATGTCATCACGTACTGAGATAACTTCTGATAACACTGCAGTTCCATTGTTAATTAGTTCTTGTGCATTCCTTGTTCAAACATCAGTACCATGAGATAACCCAGAGATTCTTACAAGGTCTGAGAATGATTTTGGTTTTGCCTGTCTTACCAACTCTCTAACAAAGGTAGTTCCAAACTCAGGAACGCCAATTATCCCTAAATCCTCACCTGTGTAATTGTTTATATAGTTAAGTGCCTTATTACTTTTAAATAATGAAATAACTTCTTTGTTGTTCATTGGTATATCTTTAGGATTTACTTTTGTAAGTTTTTCTAGCATATGTAAAGATGAAGGATCAAGATGCCCAAGAAAATCTAATTTTAATAAATTATCATGAATAGAATGAAAATCAAAATGGGTTGTTTTTCATTCTGAGTTTCAATCATCACCAGGATAATTTATCGGGGTAAAATCGTAAACCTCCATATTACTTGGTATTACTATTAATCCTCCTGGATGTTGACCACTTGTTCTTTTTGCACCCTCTATTTTTGATGATAATCATTCTATTGTTGCTCTATTAAATGAGATTCCTCTTTGCTCTTCATAGTTCTTTACATAACCAATCGCTGTTTTGAATGCAGCAGTTGATATTGTTCCTGCTCTAAAGACTTTTTCTTTTCCTAAAAGTTCCTTAATGTATAAGTGAACAGATGATTGATTCTCTCTAGAAAAATTTAAATCAATATCAGGTACTTTATCAGCATTGAACCCCAAAAAAGTTTCGAAAGGTATTTGATGTCCATCTCCTACCATTTTGGTTTCACAAACAGGACAACTCTTATCCTCAAGGTCAAACCCTGAATCAACTTCACTATTAAATTCATGGTATTTACATTTTGGACATCTATAGTGTGGACTCAAAGGATTAACTTCTGTTATACCTGAAAGAGTTGCAACAATTGATGATCCTACAGATCCTCTTGAACCAACAAGATAGCCATCATCTGTTGATTTCTTTACTGCCAATGATGATAAGTAATAAATTATTGAAAATCCATGTTTAATTATTGAATCAAGTTCCTTGTCGATTCTTTTCCTAATTTTATCATCAACATTTTTTCCATATAAATTTTCAATATTTTCGTTAATTATATTTAAAAGTTTTTCTTCTGAACCTTTTATTTTTGGAGTATATAATTTATTTTTAATCGGAACTTGATCATCAATTTTATTTTGTAATTTTAAAGGATTATCAATAACAATCTCTTGTATTAAGTCTTTTTTTATAAATGGTTCAAACTCTTTAAATATCTCTTCTGTTGTTCTAAGGTGTGCATTTGGTTTATCAGAGTTTGGGTTTCTAAAGTTATGAAGAGGATGAAATGAACCTCCAACTCTTTGTGCACTTATAATTACATCTCTAATCTCTTTTATGCTTTCATTAGAATAATGAGCATTCGAAGAAACTATTACAAGTTTTGAATGTTTTTTTCCTAAGTCTATAATCTTTTTTAAAACTTTTTCAAGGTTCTCTTTTGTAATTGTATTATTAGATATTAAATGTTGATAGCTTGTTGGTGGAAAAATCTCAATATAGTCATATATTTCCATAAGAGATTCTATTCATTCAACATCATTATCCATTATGGCATTAAATAAAAATCCATTAGAACATGATGAACCAACTAAAAGATTCTTTCATTTTTCTTTTTTATAAAAGATTGATAATGGTAACATTGGTATCTTTTTTCTTTTGTTTAGGTAATCTATCGATGCGATTGAAACAAATTTATTCAAATCTCTTAACCCATCATTATTTTTAGAAATTACTGTTATATGTTTTGAGAATATAAAATCTTTCATATTAACAACTAGTTTATTTATTGATGATAAATTTCTAATATCTTCTAATAATAATTTGTGTAAGAATCTTTCAAAAATTTTTGCCAATATTTCTGCATCATAGTCTGCCCTATGAGCAACATTTGGATCATAGTTAACAAGTTCATTCTTTGCTAATACACCAAGTCTATGAGCTCTTGATTTGCTATGAAAGTGTCATGATAATTTCATTGAATCAATCACTGGATTAGAAATTGGTTTTAATCCATTATCAATGTATGCCTTATTTAAAAAATTAAAGTCGAATGATGCATTGTGAGCTACTAATATAGAGTCTCCAATTCATTCTTTTATCTCAAGAATCGCCTCTTCAATTGATGGAGCATTTTCTAAATCAGAATTTGTTATTGAAGTTAATTCTGTTGTAAACTTTGATATTTTATTTTTTGGTTTAATAAATATTTGTTTTCTATCAATTATTGAATTGTTTTTATATTTTACAGCTCCAAATTCAATGATTTCATTTAAATATGCTGAAATAGAAGTTGTTTCCAAATCAAAGAATACATATTCTGCATCCACTAAATTTTGATTTCTTTCATTAATTACAATTTTTGTATTAACATCATCAAAAACATCAAATTCAACACCATAATTTATTTTTACTTTTGTTTTTTTTGATGCTTTATATGCATCTGGAAATGATTGGGCAGAATTATGGTCCATAATTGTTAAAGAATCAATATTGTATAACTCTGCATAATGAACATAATCATCAATATCTGATATTGAATCTAAAACCGACATCTTTGTATGGATATGAAATTCATTTCTACTAATATGTTTTACCTTAGAATTTATCCCATCTAAAGTTTCTCTCGATAAAAATTGTACACCATCGATTGAAAAAGATGTTAATACTTCTGTTCTTCTAAAATCATTGTATTCATAAACTCCATACACCCTTATTGAATCTCCATTTTTAACAACAAATTCTTTATTTTGTTTATTGAAAACCGTTACCATTACTGCTTCTTTTTCTTTTCCAAGAATAAAGGTATATATATCAGTTCCTGATTTTGCAACCCTAGATTCAAAATTCTTTACAAACCCCTCAAAATAAACATTTGTCTGTCTTTTTAAAATCTCTAAATTAACTTTTTTGTGTTTTGGTCTAATAGTTTCATTTAAAAATATTTTATCTTTGTCTTTTGTATCAATCTCTTTTACAAGTTGCCTTTCTAACTTTTTCATACTCAAACAATTAGGATCACAAATAACTTCAATTTTTTTATTTGTAATTGAAAATTCTTTTAAAAATTTAGTCAACTCATTAATTAGAGTGTTTATTTTTTTTCTTATAATTTCCTTTGGAGTGATGATGGAATATCAATTTTCGTTTTCATCTAAAAAAAAGTCTGAGGCCTTAATTTCCTTGTTCTCCCCCAATAAAAAAAGTAAAATATTTTCATAAGTATAGAATTTTTCATTTTTATTTTCTAAATCAAAATTAATATTTGCTAATCCCATATTTTCATTATTAAAAGAATTTTTTATCTTAGAATATAGTTCATAATTTATTTCAGGTGAAAGATGTTTAACATTACTAAATTTTATTTTATGTTCATTGCTTTTAATGTTTGAAATAACATCTATCTTTCCTTCAGATGTTTTACTAATTAATTTTTCTGATGCATTAATGTTTTCTAATAGTTTTTTCATGTGATTAATTTAAGTTAAATTATATAGGATTAGAGACTAATATTAATAAAATTGTTGCAAATGTTATCGCAATAATATGTGAATCTAGTCTATCAAATATTCCTCCATGCCCTGGCAAAAGATTAGAAAAATCTTTTTTTCCATAAATTCTTTTTATCTTTGAAAACAACAAATCTCCAAAAGGAGCTACCATTGACATTAGAATTATAATTATAAGTGGTAATCATTTTGGACTAATCAACAATTCTTGCGGAATAGTTCCTGGCAATGCAACATTAATTAAAACTAATATTGAATACATTATTACTCCAAATGATGCTCCAGAAATTATTCCTATATACAATCCTTCAACCGTTTTGTTTGGAGAAACATTTGGAAATGCCTTTCTTTTTCCAAATTTTTTTCCTCCATAATATGCAGTAATATCAGTTAATGCAACAGTTATTGTTAGTAGCAATACAATTTGAAATCCAAATGTTATTGTTAGTATTGAAAGAGATGCTATGTATAGTAATAATATTGATGGCATAAATGATGAAACTAGTAATTTTGTTATTTTAATTTTTAATATGCTTCCAATCGCTAATGTTGAAACGAGTGAAAAAATAATCCCTAAAATCAAAATGTAATATCCCTTTTGATATGCTCCAGCATTATAAATATTTCATAAAAAATTAATCATTCATATTGCTAATGTAGATCCCATTGTTATTATCAATGTTAAAAAAATTAATTTAAACTCTTTTTTATTGGGGGAAAATAAAAAATTTGTTGACTCATAAATACCATATAAAAATAAAATTAATAATAAAGACTCAAAAATCGAATGAATAGTAACCATTACAGTTGTTTTGTTGCCAATGGGCAGACCTGCTATAACAAAAAAAGGTATTATAAATAATATAATAAAAATACCTGTTAATTTTTTCTTAATTGATTCTTTTTTCTTTACTACTTTTGTCATAATTAAATACTTAATAAGTCATTTGTTTTTGATTTAACAATTTTTTCTATTTCCTTGTTTGCTTCGTCAATAAGTTTTTGAATATCTTCTTCATTTTGTTTTTTTTCATTTTCTGAGAAATTTTGATTCTTAATTTTTTTATTAGAATCTTGACGAATATTTCTTATTGATATTCTTGCATTTTCACCAAATGATTTAGCATCTTTTGCAAGAGATTCTCTCTTTTCAGTTGTTAGAGGAGGTATCCCAATTCTTATTTTTTTTCCTTCATCAACAGGATTCAATCCTAAATCAGCTTTGTTTATGGCTGTAATTATATCCTTAGTTATTGTTACATCAAATGGAGATACAATTAATGTTGTGGCATCTTGAGCTGATATGTTTGCAACTTGATTTAATGGAGTCATAGTTTCATAGTACTCAACCTCAATTCCGTTTAATAGAGAAGGATGTGATCCTGTTGCGACTATTTTACTTAAATCATCACGCAACTTAATCATGGTTGAATTTATTTTTTTCTTTGTATTTTCTATTATTTCGTTCATTATTTATTTTCCTTAATTATTGTTTTTTTAGTTTTTGAATCATTATACAAGTTAATTATATTACTTGGAGTATTCATATTGAATAAAATTATATCAATATTTTTTCCTTTTAATAGATTTATTGCTTCCTCATCAATTACCTTTAGCTTTTTACTTATTATTTCTTCAAAAGAAATCTCACTTAAGTGCTTAGCATCTTTAGATTTCATCGGATCAGAAGTATAAACTCCATCAACATTATTTTTTGCCATTAATATTGCATCTGCATTAATATCAATTGCCCTCATTGATGCAGCAGTATCAGTTGATAAATACGGTTTACCAGTACCTCCACCAAATACTACAACTTTTCCTTCGGATAAAAATTTCTTTGATTTTTTCTTATTAAGTCCTTTTGATATTTTTTCAAATTTTAATGAGTTTTGAAACTCAGCAGGAACACCATTGTTTTCAAGAAAAGTTTTTATTCCAAGGGCATTTATTGATGTTGCCATCATACCCATATAATCTGCAGGAGATGTATTTTCACCCATACCAAGATCAGAAGATATTTTTCCTCTAAAAATATTTCCTCCACCAACAACTATCGCAATTTCAATTTTCTTTTTTTCTTGTAAAAATTTTATTTGTTTTAATAAATCATTAAGTATATTTTTGCTAAGAATTGAATCTTTTCCCTCTAATGCTTCTCCTGATAACTTTAATAATATTCTTTTATAATCCATAAATATTCTCCTTTATAGTTTAAATGTAAAAAATAAAAAGCAAAAGCTTTTTATTTTTTAATTTGTTTTGCAACTTCTTCTGCAAAATTTTCTTCTTTTTTTTGTATTCCTTCTCCAACTTCAAATCTTATAAATGATTTAAATTTTCCACCTTTTTCCAAATCTTTTACTTTTTTTGATGAATCCTTAACAAATTGTTGTTCTAATAAAACACCATCAGAAAGAACTTTGTTTACTTTTCCTTTTATAATGTTTTCCTTTATGTTGTCTGGTTTCCCTTTTAAAGTTTCTTCCAACTCTTTTTTTGCTAGTTCAGTTTCTTTTTTTACAATATCATTTGAAATTTCTTCCTTTGTTAAAAAGTCTGGGTTCATTGCAACAACGTGCATTGAGACATCCCTTAAAACTTCATTATCAATTGATTCTCCTAAAACTATTGCACCAATTTGATTATTTGAATGTTTATAAATTCCAACATTATTTTTTTGTAAATCATATGAAACAAATCTTCTTAGAGATATTTTTTCTCCAATTGTTGAAGTCATATTAGCTAAAACTAATTCTATTGTTGAACCATCAACCTTAAGTTTAAATACTGAATCTAAATCTCCTGATTTAACTTCCGAATTTAAAATCGCATCAATAATTTTATTTGATTCAGATTTAAATTTATCATTTGAAGAAACAAAATCTGTTTCTGAATTCATTTCCATCATTACAACTTTTTTAGAATTATTACCAATAAAGATTGATCCCTCTGCAGCAATTCTTCCAGATTTTTTTGCTGCTTTTGCAATTCCATTAA
This sequence comes from uncultured Mycoplasmataceae bacterium, assembly GCA_947313745.1. Classification (GTDB taxonomy): domain Bacteria; phylum Bacillota_I; class Bacilli_A; order Mycoplasmatales; family Hepatoplasmataceae; genus Tyloplasma. The sequence continues at coordinate 45,987 of CAMZNG010000016.1, read as the reverse complement.
CTCTTAGTCATTTTACTGCTTCATCAATATTTCCTTTTGATGCATCAAGAGCTTTTTTTACATCCATCATTCCTGCTCCTGTCATCTCTCTAAGTTGTTTAATTTTTTCTATTGACATTATTTATTATTCTCCTTAAATTTATTAATTAAAAATTTAGCTTCTTTTATAATGTTAATTATTTTTTCTCTATTATCTTCTAGTGTTGAAGATTTTAAACTTGGTAAATTTTTAACAATATCATCAGGTATATCAGAAACATTTAGTTTTGAAACCTCACCTACTGTTGTTAAGTTATGTTTAATAAGGTATTCACCTATTTTTGTTCCTACACCATATATTTTAATTACTTCTATATCAAGAATATCGTCATTTTCTGATAATCTTGAAAGTAAATCTTCTCTTAATTTATCTCTTTTTTCTTTTTCTTTTAATTGAGCTTGTTTTTTTAGTTCTTCAAGATCAATAGTTTTCTTTGAAATTTCTTCTGCTTGTTTTTTATCTTTTTTTAATTTTTCAAGAAAATCTTTTTCATTTTTTTCATGCAATTCTTTTTGTCTTCTTGCTTCTTCTGAAGAGGCAATCACTAGTGATTCTTGAGTTGAAATTTTATTATTCATTAATTCAATTTCTTTATGCTTTTTAAAAATGTATTTTGCTTCTTTGATTATGATTGATAATTTTTCTTTATTATCTTCGATTGATGAAGTTGTTAGATTTGGAAATTCTTTTATGAATTTTTCTGTAAGTTCATTTACTTTAAGTTTCGAAACATCTTCAATTGTTATAATATTGTTATTAACAAAATATTCTCCAACTTTTTCCCCTATTCCATATATTTCAACTAATTCAACATCTGCAATTTTATGGTTTTTTGATAATTTAGTTAATAATTTGTCTCTCATTTGTCCTTGAGTTCCACCTTCTTTTTTAAAGGTGTGAATTGCTTCAGTTTCTTTTTCATTAATTTTATTTAAAGCAATAACTACTTTTGCTTCCTTGATAATATTAACTATCTTTTCTTTATTATCTTCAAATGTTGCCGATTTTAAATTTGGTAAATTTTTTATTATGTCTTCTGGAATATTGTCAATATTTAATTTAGCAACTTCACCAACAGTTGTTAAATTATTATTAACTAAGTATTCACCTAATTTAGGACCCACTCCATATATATTTATTATATCTACATCAGATAAATCTTCATTTGAACTTAGTTTTTTAAGAATATCAAGTCTTGCTTGTTCTTTTTTTTGAAGTTCTTTTTCTTCGTGAATTCTTTTTGCTTCTTCTAAAGCATCTGCTTGTTTTTTAGCTTGAAGTTTTTTTTCTTCTGCTTCTTTTTTAAGCTTAGCTTTTTCTTCATTTATTTTTTCAATTAAAATTTTATTTTCTTTTTCTAAAAGTTCTTTTTCAGAAATTGTTTTTTTAATTTTATCTGAATCTGCTTTAAGTTTCTCAACTCTTTCCTTGTGTTTTTTTAAAACAAGTTTTGCTTCGTTTGAGATATTTAAAAGTTTTTCTTTATTATCCTCAAATGTAGCTGATGTTAAATTTGGTAAATTTGAAATAAATTCTTTTGGAACTTTTTCAACATCCATATTTGCAACATCTTCAATAGTTTTATAATCATTAGCAATTAAGTACTCTTCACACTTTTTACCAATACCATAAATATCCGTTAATTTTATCCCTTGAAAATCAACGTCATCATTGTTTTCCATTAGTTTGTTAAGAAGTTCTTTTCTCATTTGTTCTTGTCTTGTTTTTTTTGCATTTGTTATTTCAGCTAATGTTTTTTTTGCTTCTTCATCAATTGCAAGTTTTAGTTCATCAATTTCTTTTTGTGTTGCATTCACTTGTTGTTTAATATGATTGTCAGTGTTATCAATTGTTGAAGAATGCTTCTCAATGATTATTTCATTATCCTTTTTATCTTCATCATTTAATCCATCGACTATTAAAGTTGCTTTAACTTTTTCAAATACAAGTTCATTGTTATTGCTTGGTTTTGGTGTAAAAGTCTTTCTTTTATATTTATCATCTCTTGGTGTATATTCTTTTTTTGGATCAAGTCCCATAATTTTAACCTCTTCATCATTAACATACGCTGCTAATTGTCCTTCATTTTTTGCTGATGCAATTGCATCAGCTATTATTGTTGTAACTAATGAAGTAGATTTATTAGCATCATCATTTCCAAATATTGGGAAATTTACATCGTATGGATCTACATTTGTATCTGCAATTCCAAATACAGGTATTTTCATTTTTTTTGCTTCTTTTATTGCAATATCTTCATTTCTAATTGAAGTAACAAAAATAGCATTAGGAACTCTTCTCATAAATTTAATTCCTCCTAATGTTTTTTCTAACTTATCAAGTTTCTTTTTCATTAAGATTGCTTCTTTTTTTGTATATCCTTCAAAATTGTCTTTTTCAAGTCTTTCAAGTCTTCTAAGTTTATTAATTGAATTTTGGATTGTTCTAAAATTTGTTAAAATTCCTCCTAATCATCTATGGTCAATATAAAATGCACCGACTCTTTCAGCGTTTTCTCTAACTGTTTTTGATGATTGTTTTGTTGTACCTACAAAAAGAAATGTCCCTCTTTTTTCAGTTATTTTTTTCACAACATTATAAGCATTGTCAAGAGACATTGCAGTTTTATCTAAGTTTATCATATGGATATCTCTTTTTACTGTTGCAATAAATGGTTTCATTGCAGGATTTCAACTTTCAGTCTTGTGTCCGTATTGTAAACCTGATTCTAATAATTTATCTTTTGATATTATTTGTTTCATATTTTTTCCTTTTTCGTTTTGGTCTTTAAAATGCTTCTAACAAAGAAACCCTGTGGGCACGATCTTTGAATTCACAAATTTGTTTTTTTACTTATTGTTTAAGTAATTAAATTTTATCAAAAAAAAGATGATTGTTAGTCATCTTTTTTATTTAAATTATCTCTCTTCTCTTTTTCTTTTCTTTTTTTATCTTTTTCTAGTCTTATCTCTTTTTGTTCTTTTGTTATTTCTCCAAGAGTTAAAAGTACTTCAAGAGTTTTTTCTTCTGGTTTAATATAGTTACACTTTGGAAATGCTGAACATGCAATAAATTTATTTTTACTTCTTGCAGCTTCTCTTATAACTAATTTTGAACCACATTCTGGACAACTTTCATCAACAAATTTTGGTTTTGGTTTTGGTATTAAAGGTTCTGAATGTTTACACTCAGGGAATTTATCACATGCAATAAACTCTCCAAATCTTCCTCTTTTTTGAACAAGGTCACCCTCTTTACACTCTGGGCATTTTCTACCAATATAAATTGGTGGTTTTTTAGGGATTTCTTCATCCGCTTTTTCAACTCTTGGTTCAAAAATATTTCAAAACTCTTTTAAATAATCTCTTGAATTTTTTTGACCAAGCGAAATTTCATCTAAAGTTGTTTCCATATCAGCGGTATATTTTTCATTTACAATATCAGAAAAGCTTCCTTGAAGTAAATCATTAACTTCTTTTGCCATTGAAGTTGGTGTTAAAGAACCATTTTTCTTTTCTAAATATCCAAATCCTATTAACCCTGATGTAACTCCTGAATAAGTTGATGGTCTCCCTATTCCAACTTCTTTCATTAACTTAACTAATGAAGATGGGTTATATCTTCCAGGAGGTTTTGTTTCATGATCTTCAACATTAATATTTTTTAAATCTATTTTAATTAAGTCTTCTGGATCAAGTTGTTTAATTTCTTTAAGTCCATCAACAATTCTAAACCCTATAACAATTGGATAAGAATGTTTATATGCAAATAATGTTTCCCCATCTTTATAAATATCATTTAAAATTTTATTTTCTCCATTTACCATAAATGATTTCATTGTTGTTGATCAAATAATTTGATATGCTCTTCTTTCATTAATTTTTAATTCTTTTAATAAAGAAGATGGAGTTTTATTTATATCAACTGGTCTTATTGCCTCATGAGCATCTTGTGAATTTTTCTTTGATTTAACAACAGGCACTCCTTGAAAGTTTTCTTTTCCATAATTTCCAAAAATATACTCTGTAATTGAATCAATAAATTCTTTTGATGAAATTCTTTTTGAATCTGTTCTTGGGTATGTTATTAATCCTTTTTCATATAAAGATTGTGCAGCAAAAGTTGCAGATGCATTTGGTGTCGAATGAGAATTATACATTGCCATAAGATAAGTTGCCATTTCTAGTGGTTGAGGAGGTGTTATTTTTCTTTTTGTTTCTTTTCTTTCAACAAAATTAAAAGTACCAGTTAAATTATCATGAACTAATTTTGCTTCCTCTTTGCTTTTGTATTTTATTTGAGAATGCTTTTCAGAATCAATATTAATTAATGTTTCATCTTTTTTTAATTTCCCTTGAATTGTTCATCAATAATCAGGAACGAATTTTTCTATTTCATTTTCTCTATCAATGATCATTTTTAAAACTGAAGATTTAACTCTCCCAGCCGATCTTGCGGAAATCTTTTTATTTGTTAAAAATGAAAGTCTAAATCCAATCATTCTATCAAGAATTCTTCTTGCTTCTTGTGAAGAGATTAAATCCTTGTTTAATTCTCCTGGATTTGAAATTGCTTTTTCAACAGATTCTTTTGTAATCTCATTAAAAGTAATTCTAAATATTTTTGCTTTCTCATTTTCAATAATATTCGAAATATGAAAAGCAATCGCTTCTCCCTCTCTATCCGGGTCAGTTGCAAGGTAAATATTGTCAACTCTATTTGCTTCTTCAATAATTTTTGCAATAATTTCCTTTTTGTCTTTTAAATCAATATATTCTGGTTCCATTGTTTCAAGATCTAAACCAAGTCTTAATCTTGTCCCTCAAGTTGCAAGGTCTCTAATGTGACCCACAGATGCAATCACTTTTCATTCATTTGCATTAAGAAATGATTGAATTTTTTTTATTTTATTTGGTGATTCTACTATTAATAAATTTTTAGCCATTTTTTATCTCCTCTATTTTTTCGATGCCATTCGCTCCTTTGTTGATAAGTATACTATTGTGTGATTTCTCATCAATATTTTTATTGTAGCAAAAAACATCTCTTTTTTCATCAATTGTATCGGCAATTATTTTAAAAGTTATTTTTTCTTTTAAGGTTGATATCAAAAATATTCCTATTGACATTCCTATTTTTATTCTATTCGAGCACTCTCAAGTATATAAAGATGGTATCACTTTATCTGGGTATTCTGATATTAAAAGATTATTTTTTAAAAACATCTCCTCCTCTATCTTTGTCATATTGATATATGAATTAATGCCTGAATCCCTTATTATTATTGAATTTTCAGGAATTGAGCTATTGAGTAATGATCTTTCAAAGTCACTTGAATACCCTGTGATAAGATTTATTTTGTTCTCATTCATTTGGTTCTTATGTTTAACATATGTTGCACTTACCTCATCATTAAAGTAGCTTCCAAAATATCACAATTTTGTTTCCTTTTTTATTAAATCAAAATTTCCTTTATAAAATAAAATAAATGGAGGTCTATCGATTTGCTTTAAATCAATTGGATACTCAAGATCCAATACAGTTATATACATATCTTTATATTTCTCTTTTAATATATCGATTTCTTGAAAATCGATTTCTTCTTGTTTTTCTAATGCATCGTATATCCGCTCTCAGTCGCCAAAATATTTACATGCAAAGTATAAAATTACATCTTTCATTATTTATTCCTTTTTATAATAAATTGTCAAAGAGATGTAATTTTTCTATTTTAATCTAAAATTATTTTTCCATACTTAAGCATTTGAAAATTTCTAATAATTTTTTTATAAACTTCATTTGGATTATTCTTAGATGATTCAATTAAACTTTCAATATAATCATCAACACTTTCTTCTTTAATAACTTCTAGTTCTATTAATCTTGAAATTAATCCTGATGCTACTTCATTAAGTGGAAGTATGTCTAATTTTATTGTTCCAATCGATGCAAGGTTAATGCCTTGATTCTCATTGATGAATTTTGGTTGTAAAACTCCAGGAGTATCTAATATTCAGTATTTTTTTTCAAACTGGAATCAACTATTTTTTCTTGTCACTCCAGGTCTGTCTTCAACTTTTGCTTTTCTTCTTCCACTAACAATGTTTAGCAATGTTGATTTTCCAACATTTGGCGCACCCAAAATTATTATTTTAGGTAATAAAGATTTAAATTTTATTTTTGACAAAACAGAAAGGATGTCGTTTTTTGAACGTGTGCTATCCTTTAAAGAAATTAGTTTAACATCTAAGAAGTCTTTCTTATATGTTTCTATATATTTATTTAACTCGTTTTTGTTTACTAAATCTGTTTTTGTAATAAATATTATTGTTTTTTTTTTGTTAATTATTTCTTCAAATGAATCAATATATGTGGAATTTGGAGCTCTTGCATCCAACAACAAAAAGTACAGGTCTGTTTTTATTTCCTTAAATTCTCTAAGTGTTTTAGACATGTGACCGGGAAACCATTGTATTTGTTTACTCATAATAAATAAATTATATTATATATTTTTTAAAAAAAAAAAATAAAATATGTTAAAAAAGAATAGAATTAAAAGGAATAAAATTAAATACTATGAAAGCACAGGTAAAGTCACTAAGCGATAGAAATAAAAAGATTATTTTTTTATCAAAAAAAATAGCTTTTTTATTCATAGCAATTGTATTAATGGGTTTTTCTCAAAGCATACTTAGTTACACAAGTAAGATTGGAATGTCACCGCTTGATGCATTTACAAAATCATTTGGATCTATTTTTGGAATGAATTATCCTCAAATGAATTATATTGTTGTTTTAGGATTAATAATTGTGACATTATCATTTACAAAAAAAGGAAGTTACTTGACTACGTCAACAATATTTATAACTGGGTTTTCTCTTGCTTTTTTTGTTGGATTCTTAAGTAATTATGTTGTTTGTTTTTTTCCTGGTTTAATAAAAGATACTTCTTCTGGTGGAACAACTTCTTATTATTTTAAAAATATTTGGTTAGGAATACTATGATTTTTTATTGGGTATTCATTATTAACAATTGCAATCGGAATATGAATTAATGTTAACTTTGCAATGCGTCCTTATGAAGCGCTCCAAGAAAGAATAATGGATAGGTTTGAAAAATTGAATCCCATCATTCTTAGAAATTCCCTTGATCTTTTTTTTATTATTCTTGCAATTATATCTTCATTAATCTCTTTAAAAACACAAGGAAAACAGTTTTTTGGAGGAGAAGATCCAGCTTTAACCGTTGGTGTTGGGACAATAATAATTATGTTTACTGCAGGTTATGGAATTAAGGTTTGAAAGAAAGTATTTTCTAAGATTGTTTAGTTAAATTTATATCATTAATATCTAATATAATATTTTTTTCTAAATTTAAAATGGCATATTTTTGTTTGATTTTTTCTTTTAGAAAAGATAAATATTCATCATAGATAAAAAATGGAAAACTCATATCAAATGACTTGTTTTCAAAAACATACTTATATGATTTTTTGGGGTCTGACCCCCTGTAAAATGGAAATGCAATTGATGAATGTGAGTTTGTTTTTATCTCCAAAAAATTATTTTTATCATCATAAAATCTTATTGATGACGAATAATGAAAGCCCCCTACTAGTTTTTTTATTCTATCATATGTTTCTCAACTAGTATTAATATAAATTTTTATATTTTTATTTAAAAAATCTGTAGGAGTTATTTTCATTTAAGTTCTTCTTTCCCAAAATGACCATAAAGAGTTGTTTTAGTGTAATCAATATTTTTAAGATCTAATTCTTTAATTATATTAAGCAATTTAAAATTAAAGTTTTCCTTTATGTATTCTTTTATTTTATCTTCATTTCCCGTTCCAAATGATTCAATATTAATTGATATTGGTTCTGGTCTTCCAATTATATAAGAAACTTGTATTTCACAAATTTTTGCAAGTTTATTTTCTACAACTTTTCTTGCAACATATCTTCCATAATATGCTGCAGATCTATCTACTTTTGTGTAATCTTTACCTGAAAATGCTCCTCCTCCATGTCTTCCTCATCCACCATAAGTGTCAGCAATAATTTTTCTCCCTGTTAAACCGGCATCAGCAATTGCTCCGCCCAATATAAACGTTCCACCATTATTAACAATTATTTCTGTATTTTTTGCCATAATTTTAAATCCGTTTTCATTTTCAAAATCATTAACAACCATTAAAATAAATTTTTTTAACTCTCCTCTCAAGATATCTATGTCTTTGTTTTTCGAATGTTGAACAGACAAGTTTATATTAAATAATTTTTTCTTTTTATAATCAAATGAAACTTGTGCTTTTGAATCAAATTTATAATCTTCTGATATTGATGCAAATTGTTTTTCATATTCTAAAATAATTTTTGTTGAAAGTGCATATGGTATTGGTAAAAAAACACTAGTTTCATCTGTTGCATATCCGTACATTAATCCTTGATCCCCTGCTCCTAATTCACTTGAATCAACCTTGCTATTTATTTCAGGTGATTGAGTTGAAATATTTAATTCTATTTTAAAATTCTTATAATCATTATCAATTTCTAATAATAAATTTTTAATTTCCTTTTTTAAATTTTTTTGATAATTGAAATTTGTTTTTACTTCTCCTGTGATAAATATTTTTTTCTTCCCAGCAGCTGTCTCAACAGCAACTCTTGCATTTTTATCTTCTTTAAGTATTTTTGTTAATATATAATCAGAAATTTGATCACAAATTTTGTCAGGGTGACCTTTTCCGACTTGTTCTGATGTTATTATCATTTTATTCTTCTTTCTATTAATTATTATTTTTTTTATAACAATTCATCAAGAAATAAAAAACTCATTCTCTTATTAAGGAATGAGTTTTTAATCATAACTCATTGTAACTTTTTAAAAGCCATGTTGATAACCACCTAACTTAAAAGGTTGGCACAGTTTCAAAGGTCAACATTTCCTCAACTGTTCTTAATAAATTGTCATTATTTATTATAAACTAAAATTTGTTTCGAATTAAAAAAATGTATAATTTTATTAACTTTAAGAAGGAGATTAAAAATATGGGAATGGGAGTAATGGACTGAATACTATGAGTTTTAGTTATTGTTGATATATTTGTAACTTTTGGTGGATGATACTACGTTGATAAAAAAAGTTATGACTATGGACCTGATTTTAACAAATGAAAATCAATACTAACAATTATTGCTGTTGGACTAGTGATATTAATAATATTATTAGTGCTATTAATATTATAGATTATAATAATTTATGTAAATAAACAACTTAGTTGTTTATTTTTTTATATCTTTTAACAATGAACTCGTTATATTTTGTAGTAGATTTATTGACGAAAAGTTTTTTGTCTCATTTTGGAAAAAAAACATCTCCTTCAAAAGATCCTTCTATTTCTGAAATAATCATTTCATCTACAAATGGTAAAAATAATTTATATATTGTTAATCCTCCACAAATGATAATGTCTTCTTTAATATTTTTTTTATACTTATCAATAATTTTTTTAAAGTTTGTTTCAACAATCACATCAATATTTTTGTATTCATAATCTTGTTTTTTTGTTAGGATTATTGTTTTTCTGTTTGGTAAAGGTTTTCCAATCCCTTCAAAAGTTACATCTCCCATTAATATTGTTTTATTTAATGTTTCATTTCTAAAATGGTTAAATTCTTCTTTTATGTTTCAAGGAAGCTTATTTCCGTTTCCAATTAAAAAATTTTTATCATAAGCAACAATTAACTTTATCATTATGAAATGTCCTTTTTAAATTGCTCTAATGCTTTATCAAATGATGTAAATACTTTAAATCCATGTTTATTAATTCCACCCATTACAAAAGAATTAAATCCTATTGTTGAAGCAAAACCCTTTCCAGGATTGGATAATGTTCTGAAATCTGAAATTACTGGATATATTTTTATATCGATACCTGATCTCAACTTCTCAAAAGCCATGCCTAATTCAACCATTGTTCCAGAATCATCATTACACAAATCAAAAAAGAATACATTTGTTTTATCGATAAATGATGCATCTGATTCATAAATTACATCTTGGCTTGGTTGTGTCATATTTCCTTCTGATGGATTAACATCAAAATCAATTGGGTTTCCTAATTCAAATTTTCTTTCCATCGAAAGAAGAAGATCTCTTATTTTCTGTCCTTCTTCTTTTCTTTGTCTTTGTTCATATTCTGTAAACAAAGGTCCAGCATTATAAATTACTATTTTTTTCATAATTCTCCTATACCGCTACCTTTCCTTTGATTGGTGGATGTGGATTATAATTTTTTAATTCAAAATCTTCAAATTTATAATCTCAAATATTCTCTCTTTTAGTTTTAATTTTTAATGTTGGGAGTTCTCTAACATCCCTGCTTAATTGCTCTTTTATTTGTTTTAAATGATTAACATATATATGTGTGTCTCCTGTTGTGTGGATAAACTCTCCATTTTTTAAATCTAAATGGTGGGCAATTAACATATTTAATATTGAGTAAGATGCAATGTTGAATGGAACACCAAGGAATACATCTGCAGATCTTTGGTATAGTTGTGTAGAAAGTTTTCCATCTTCTATATAAAATTGAAATAATGAGTGACATGGTGGCAATAACATATCTTTGACTTCGCTTGGATTTCAAGCAGATACTATATGTCTTCTTGAATCAGGATTTTCCTTAAGTTGTAAAATTATATTTTTTATTTGATCTACACCATTAAAATTTCTTCATTGCTTTCCATATACTGGACCTAGGTTTCCGAATTTTTTTGAAAATTCTTTTGATTCCTTAATTTTTAAAATAAATTCTTCTATTGTCTCTCCATTAAATTCTTTTTTCTTCTTAAATTGTTCATAAGGTCAATCGTTTCATATGTTAACATTATTTTTTACAAGATATCTTATATTTGTATCTCCTTTTAGAAACCATAGTAATTCATGTAAGATAGAATTAAAATTAACTTTTTTTGTTGTTAAAAGAGGAATGCTATTTGATAGATCATATCTTGTTTGTGTTCCAAAAATAGATATTGTTCCTGTTCCTGTTCTATCGTTTCTTTCATTGCCATTTTCTAAAATGTCTTTGCATAAGTTTAAATATTTTTTCATTATTATTTTCTCTCCTCATCTTCCAAGATTAATGGATGATGTTTTTTGCATAAAGTTTTATATTCAACCTTTGAGAATTTTGAATCACATATTAACGTTTCAGACTCCCTTGAATCAGGTTTCCCATTTATATACCTTGAAGTAAATTCAGATGGTTCATTACAAACAAAACATCTTGCAGTTAATTTAAATTTTTCATCAGCGATTTCAATTAATAGTTTAACTTGCGGAAAATACTCCGTTCTATAATCTTTGTCCAATCCCGAAAGAACAACATCGATTTTCTTTTTTAATATTTTTTTAACAACACCAAATAAATCATCACCAAAAAAATTTATTTCATCAATATAAATAGTTCTAACCTTATTTTCATTATTGCTTATTAAATAATTAAATATTTCTTCACTATCTTTTATAGTTATTGATTTAAACTCAAGTCCATCACGAGATTTTATTTTTCCTTCTGTTCTAGTGTCTTGCTTTGGTTTGAAAACTAATTTTTTTTCGCTATTATTATTAATATCTTTAATTAATCTCAAAGATTTCCTAGCAAACATTGGACCATAATATATTGTTAATTTACCCTTATTCATATCTAAATAATACACTATGTTTTAGCTTTTTTTTATTTTTTATAAATGAGTTTAGGCACATTAATTAATAATATTATTTAGGAAAAAATTAGTAAGAAAATAGTAGAAAAAATAAGTATTTTACTTGACTAAAAATACTTATTTAGTAAATAAATAATTATTTTGATTTTTTAGTTTCAATTTTTTTCTTATTTTTATTGTCAGGAGATTTTATTATTTTCTTCTTTGGGTCAGATTCTTTTTCTGTTTTTTTGTTTTCGTCTTTAGAGATTTCAATTGTTTTCTTCTCTTTACGTTTTTTGTTTTCGATCTCTTTTAGACCTTCTCTTGAATCATCTTTTTTATTAATAGATTTTTTAAGTTCTTTTTTATTTTCTTTTTCTAACTTTTTTTCTTTTTTAATGTCTTTTTTATTTGTTGACTTACTCTCAGAAATTAAAATGCTTTTCCCTTTGTATCAACCAATTAAAATAAAGAAATTACCAAGCAAAGATACTACTACAAATAATATTTTTAATCATAAAAATATTTGGTCATAAGGATCTTTTGTTTTGAAAGAATCATTGCTTTTTCAAAAAATTAAATCATTTGCCATATTTATTATTGTATTATACATTCTTATAATTAAACCAGATGCAAAGAAAATAATCACAATCATTAAGATACCTATTATAAATGACAACACCATAGGAAGGATTCTAATAGTACCTCAATATCTCTTTTCAGATATTCTTGTTGAAAATAAGAAAGAATTGAATACAATTGCTGGAATTGTTATAAATGATGTTACTCCCAAGACTGAAAAAAGGGAAGCAAAAATTATGTTTAATGATGCCCCGATTTTTATAAAAATATTTGGTCTATACCTTTTTAAATTAACTTCAATGTTTTCCATTCAAGATTATTATACTCTTTTTTAAAATAAAAATTTTAGTGCCAACTCTCCCATTTTATTTACTGAAACTTTGTTATTTGCTGATGAAAATTCCTTTGTTGCAAGATTATCAATAACTGTTACGATAGTTATTGCTTCCTTATTAAAATAATTTGCAATAACTTGAAGAATATAGCATTCCATTTCTTTAACAATAATGCCTTTATTTTTTATTTCTTTTTCAATAATTGAATCTTTTTTCACACCTTCACCATGAAACTCCGGAGCATAAAATCACATTGAAGAATAAACTCCTCCTTTAAAATACCTTTGCTTTTCTTTTTTAAATCCATTTTCAAATATATCAACCAAATTCTCAGAAGCATTTATTGGTTTGGTTGGATCGATCCCATAACCCTCTCCAATCAATGAATATGTGTAGTACTTATCTCCAATCACAATATCTCCTTGTGAAATTTCTTTAGAATATGATGCTGAAGATCCTAGTCTTATTATTCTTTCAACATCGAAAAACTCAAACAACTCATGAGCATAAATAGCAATTGATGACATCCCCATTCCATGACCCATAATTGTTACCGTTTGATCGTTATATTTCCCTGTCCAAATATTTATTCCTCTAATATTGCATATAAGCTTAGGGTTAGTTAAATATTTTTGAGCATAAGATTTAGCTCTTTCTGGGTCTCCCATCATTAATACTGTTTTTGATATTTCGCTTTTCTTTGCTTTAATGTGATGTGTTGCAATCATTGTTACTACTTCCTTTAATATTGAGGTAATTATACTACTAATATTTTAGACATACATTTTAAAAAACAAATGTTGTTTTATTTAAAGATGTAAATTCCCCTTAAATAAAACGAAGAAGCCATGTGGAGTGACCTCTTCTTATTTATTATACTTAGATATTTAATATAAATATTATTATTTTAATAAAAGTTTTGTATCAATATCATTTTGAAGATTCTCTATTTCGAGAGAAATCTTATTTGTTTCTGCCATTCCTTTTATTGTTGATGATTGGATACTTTTAAAGATTTTTTCAAGTTCAGCAACATTCTTTAAAACTCTTGAAAAATAATTCTTAAAGTCTGGAGATTGAAAGAATTCATATACTTTTTGTTTAATATCATTTTCTATGTTTTCTCTCCCTTTTATTTGACTAATTTTTATTGCTTGGTTTCTCATTGCAAAAATTATTGGTAGCCAATTTTCAAAAGTAACTAAGTATACATTGTTAATTTCATCATATAAAAAATCTTCTGCAAATAATTTTAAATGTGATTCTCTTGATGTTTTTGGTAGTGCCGATGAAATAAATATGTTAAAATCATGATCGTTTTTTCTTACTTTATCAACAAAATTTTCATAATTTGCTCTTGATCAAGATTTTCTATTTTTTATTTCATAATAAATTGAAGAAATTTTTTCTCCATTTAGCACTATTTCATGAAGAACATCTGCTTCTCCAATTGCATGGTTTGGTTTTATTATTCTATCATCTTTAAATGAATTAATAAGTTTATTTCTTATGTCTTCTTCTGCATTTTCACCAATTGTTGTTGCAGATTTAGTTTTATCTTCGTATTCTTTTATTAGATTTTCCTTTTCCTTTGAAAATTCTTTTCTTAAAATATTCAATTTATATTCAGTCATTTCTTCATATTGCGATTTTAAATCTTTGTTTTCTTCTAATCTTTCTTTTAATGACTGGTTTACTTCTGTTAAAGAATTTTTTAAACTTTTCAAAGAAGATATCTCTTGCATTAGATTTAATTCTTTTTCTCTTGATTCACTTTCGATTTTCAAACGAATATAATCATTATTTTTTTTCATTTCAGTTTCAATATTTTGTCTTAAAACTTCTTCTTTCTTTTTGAATTCATTATCAAACGATATATGAAGTTTATTTCTTTCTTCAATCATTCCTTTTGAAACTTCTTCAATTACTCTTGATTTTATTGTGTGATTAAATAATTTAAGATTATCATCTAGTGCAAACAAATCTTCAAAAGTAAATACCTCACCTTTTTTTATATCTTTTGGTGAAATAAATTCAATTTTTTTATTATCCATATTGTTTTCCTTTTGTTTTATTAAATTTCAATATTAACCTTTTTTACTAAAAGTGTCGATACAAATTTAAATGGAATTTAATCCTTTCGTATTATATCATTAAATATTTTTTAAAAATGAAAAGAGAGCAAATGCTCTCTTTCCCCCATCTTCAAAAAAATGGGATCTGTGATTTCAAGGCTCAAAAATTAATTTCTAGTCACAGTTGCCAACTTGCGAATTCAATAAATTGAATACGTGAGTATTAATTACTCATAAAAATATTATACCTATTTTCTCCTATGTTTCGATATTAAAATAATATCCTTATCTTTCACAACAAACACATATCTATAACATATTATTTTGTCATCCATATCTTTGGTTTTTATAATCTTTGAATCATTCAAATAATACCTATCTTTTAAAGTTTCATGCTTAACAAGGTTTCCTTTTTCAAAGTTTAAGATAAATATTTTGGGGAGTTTCATCAATAAATAATTTTCCTTATGATCGACCCACTTCATTGCTCCCTTGTGTTTTGAATAAAAGATCTTGTTTCAAATAGTTAAATGACATTTTATTCTATTTATTTCCACTCCCAAAGCCTTTTTAAAGGTGTTTTTGGTTTTATCTCTATTGATTTCCCAGATGACTCAAAAACCCTCCTTGTTTGATTTAACGTATGTTTCTCTCTTGTTTTCTATATCACTTATATAGAAAACATTTTCATTAACTAGTTTTTTCATTTTAATACCTAGGATCTCCAAGTTCAATTCCAAGGAGTTTTTCAAGTTTTTCTTTTAGTTTCATTGGATCTTCACTTGTAACAATTCAAAACCCTCCACCTTCATAGTCATCACAAATAACCTTACATTTATTAGAAGGTATTTCATTTATTTGTGTACAAATAAGTTTTGTTGATTTATCCTTTGTTTTTAATGAGTAAAAAATATCTTTCATAGTTTATCTTTCCTTTTTAATTTTACTCTTAATCAAAAGAAAAAACACATTAAATAAATTTAATGTGTTTTGCCATTTATAAATGGTGGGACTGAGTGGACTCGAACCACCGACCTCACCGTTATCAGCGGTGTGCTCTAACCAGCTGAGCTACAGTCCCATGGTATATTTTGATAACATATAATCATTACCAAAATATAAATAAATAAGCGTTTTTAACGTTTTGAGAATTGAGGTGCTCTTCTTGCTTTCTTCAATCCATATTTCTTTCTTTCTTTAATTCTTGCATCTCTTGTTACAAGACCAGCTTTTTTAAGTGCTGGTTTGTAGTCTGCAGATGATTCAATTAAAGCTCTAACTATTCCATGTCTCAATGCCCCTGCTTGACCTGTAAATCCTCCACCTTTGATATTAGCTTTAACATCAAATTGATTTTTAGTTTTTGTAATTACAAATCCTTGTTCAGCATCTTGAACTAATGTTGCATATGGAAAATAATCTGATATATCTTTTCCATTAACAACTATTTTTCCTGTTCCAGGAGTTAATGTAACTCTTGCAACAGAAGTTTTTCTTCTACCTAATCCTTGATACATATTCTAAACTCCTTTACTTTTAATTTCTAATTTAATTGGGTTTTGTGCTTCATGTTTGTGCTCAGAACCTTTATAAATAAATAATTTTTTAACTTGTTTTCTTCCAAGTCTGTTATGAGGAATCATTCCTCAAATTGATCTATAGACCATTTCTTCTGGATAATCTTTAATCATTGTTTCAGCTGTTCTAACTCTCATTCCACCAATATATCCTGAATGATTATAGTATTTTTTATTCTTTAATTTATTTCCAGTTAACACAATCTTTTCTGCGTTAATAATAATAATAAAATCTCCGTTATCTTCATGTGGTGTGTATGTAGGTTTATGTTTGCCTGTTAATCTTCTTGCGACTTCTGTAGACATTCTACCTAAAACAAGATCTGTTGCATCAACAACATATCATTTTTTTTCTATAGATGTACCATTAGCCATTTTTGTTTGTCTCATAATATTAATTTGTCTCTTTCTTTTTAAAATTTAATTGTGGGAAAAAATTCATTGGAAACAATAAAATTATATAGTAAAATATATGTTTAGCAAAATATTTCTCAAAAGTTAATCTACATCATAAATCTATTTGTTTTTCCCGTTATGTATTAAGTTTATATATTTAAAGAAACTAATGTAATATTTTTGTTTAACTCTAGTTATGGAGTTTATTATTCCACTTGTGTTGTAGGACCAATAACAATCTCTCTAATCGTTACACTCTTTGGTTGCTCTAAAACATAAGAGATAGAGTTAGCAATATCATTTGCATGAATAAATGCTTTAGCTTCATCTCTTCACTCTTCATATCCTTTTTTTATATCTTTATTTGTTGTTCCTTCAAGCAAGTTTGTTTTAACAACGCCTGGAGAAATTATTGTAACTCTAATGTTTTCAGAAGCTACTTCTGCCCTTACGGTTTCAGAGTATCCTCTAACTGCAAATTTTGTTCCACAATAAACAGAATGACTATCAAATCCTTTGATACCTGCAATTGATGAAACATTTATAATTGTTCCTTCTTTATTTTTCTTCATTGATTTTAGTGCAATTTGTGTTCCATAAACAACACCTTTAAAGTTTATATCTATCATATTTGACATTTGTTCTACGGGTTGAAGATCTGCCTTTTCAAGAATCATAACTCCAGCGTTATTAATCATATTGACTACTGGTCCAAATTTCTTTTCAGCTTTTCTTATTTCTTTTTCAAAAGAAGAATAATCCGTAACATCAACGTTTGCAAAAATTACATTTTTCGAAATTTCTTTTTTTATATCTTTTGTATCTAAATCTAATATAAGTAATGGGTATCCAATTTTATTTAAACTTAAAGCAATTGCTTTTCCGTTTCCTGAATTACCACCAGTTATAACTGTAAATCCTTTTTTCATTTATTTATTCCTATCTATTTAATTATATACTTTTAAAGTATATTATTTTTTTATATATTCCCATGAAAGGAACCCTGTTAAATACATCATTGAAAATAATATTTGTTGTATAACTGGAACTATTTGATTAACATTTGAAGAAGCAAAAAATGCCATTGTAAACGCACAAGATAATAAATAAAAAATAAATGCACAACGTATTTTAAAAATAATTAATAGAGACGCTGTTAAAACTAAAATAGATTGTATTCCATCGCAATACCTAACTCATGATGTGTTGATGTTTTCCTTATAAATATTATCCCCAAAGAAAAATATTATAAGTGTTACAAAAACTATGGCAACCAGAAAGAAAGAAACAATTAAGATAAAAGGTTTTTTTGAAGAATAATCTTCTTTTTCTTCGATTATCTTTCACATGAATTTCCTTGCAAAAAGAAGAAATAGCATAATTATGGTTATTATTGATAAAATTATTGCTCCTGAAATATAAACACTTATTGCACAGGAAAAGTCAGCATAAATTATTCAATATAAAAAATTATCATCTCCTCTATTTGCATAAATACCTCCTATTAATCCTGTAATTGATGATGTTATACTAAAGAAAAATGTAATTCAAATAAATAATGATCCATTGTCATAACAATGCTTTCCATTCACTGTTGTAATACCAGTAGCAAAAAGTGAAATTTGTATTATTGAAAAAAATAAAATTGTCAAAACAAAAAATATCATTGAATAAGAAGATGTGTTAAAATCATGAACTTTTTGTAAAATTGTTTTTTTCATACAAATTTAAGTATATAACAATATCTATTGATAATAAAAAAGATTAATAAAACACTATTACAGAATTAGAACTTATTTATATTTGGGATTCAAAATAAAATATTTATTTTTTTTATCCACTCTATAAGTTAGCGCCCCTTTTTCTGCAAGTATATTCAATTGTTTTATTACTCCCTGTTTACTAATATCTTTATAATATTTTTTTATTGATGGATAATTAAATTCATTCGTACATATTCCAATGATTAATAATTTTTTTAAATTTTCATATTGAATATTTGATAACCCAATTTCTTTTTTAATAATAAATAATCTGTAGTGAATCATTATTGAATCCAATATTAAATTCGCATGAAATATTAAATAATAATCCAACAACTTTGTTTTTTGACTATGTTCTAATGCATTGTAATACTTACTCTTATTGAACTCTAGAAGTTGTGGGTAAACTTTATTTATATAGTGAAATTCACTTTTTTTAAATTGACTAGAAAGAATCATCCTCCCAACTCTTCCATTTCCATCAAAATATGGATGAATATACTCGAAAAGAATGTGAGTAATACCTGTTCTTAAAATGACGTCTTTTATATTGTCTTTTTTTGGGTTTGCATCATTAATATAATTGAAAAGAAAAGTCATTGAATCTCAAATTTTCTTATCATTAATCCCTTTGTGAATTCTTTGATCAAGTCCATTGACTTTTTTAAAAATAAATACATCATCATCCCTATAGAATTTTTCTTTTGATATTCCATCATCGAAGAAATTTTTATTCTCAGATAGAATATCTTTAACTTCTTTTAAGTTATTGTGAGTCAATTCGTTTAGACCAAACAAAAACATTAAAGCTTTCTTTGAATGGTTAATAGAAGAATCAATGTTTTCTATTTCTATAGTATTATCATTTTTTTTCTTTATTAAATTAATATTCTCTATTTTTGAAGAAAAAATAATGTCATTATGAATATCGTTTTCGTTTTCATCATATTCTTCAAACCAATCTTCTTCTTCAATATTTTCTTTTTTTAAAAGATTTATAATTTCTTGAAATTTTTGATCAATATCTTTTGATAAAAAAAATATATCATTTTTATTATTTGTTAGTTTTATTTTTTTACAATCAATAAAACTATTTTCTTTAACAGAATTCAATTCTAGTTTATTTGGTTCATTTAACCCTGAATTTTTATATAAAATTTTAAGACTTTTCATATGCTTATTATTTCCTTTCAATATAATTGTAAACCTTTTGTAAACTTTTTTGTAAACTTTTTTGTAAACTTTTACCTATGATAAACAATCTTAATATTACTTAATAAAATACTTAAATTTTTTATCATAACGAAGGACAACATGAATATAATTGTATTAATAACATCACAATTTTTAAATTAAAAGGTGTAGTCAATATTAAAGATATGACGTATTTATAGGATGTATTTTTTAAGATGGAATCTTTTGTATTGTAATTTATGTTGTTAATCAACTCTTTAATACTAAGTTTGATAAAGTAGGTTGTCACCTTCTATTTCTTCTATTAAAAAGTTTGTTATTAATTTAGGATGTATTTTAAAGTCCTTAATCAGAACTCTTGCATCTTCTTCTTTTTCTGGTTGAAAACCTGCTGAAATTAGCATTCTTACGTTTGAAACAACGCTATCTATTTTTTGATATCTTTTAATAGAAAATATAGTTGTGAAAATAATTGTAAGAATAAATCATCATCAATCAAAAAATACAAAAGCAATTAAATCCATTAATAATGAAATAATTCCAGTATTAGTTTTACTAGTGGTTTTATACATTATTTGTGTTTTATCTTGATTATCATTTTTATTTACAAGAGTTAAAGTTTTCTTCATATTAATATAATATCACAAAGAAAAATACTAATATGTATTAATGGTATTTATAGACCTGATCATGAAAGATAGAGTTTAAAAAAACTACTTTTTATATATGATTACAATATGTATTTTAAAATCTATATCACAATTTTCTCTACCTTATTTTATTATATTTAAAATGTGATCTAAATTAATTTTAATAAGAAACATTAACAAGGTATAGTCCTGATCCACGTGCTTTAAAGTGTGATTTTCCAATTTTTGGATTTTTAAATAAATCATTAAGTTCAGAATTACTTATTGCTCCTCTATTATGTGCCAACAATGCGCCAACAATATTCCTAACCATATATCTCATAAATCCATCTCCTTTTATCTCCATTGTTAATATGCCATCTGTTAATTTTATATCTATATTAAAGATGTTTCTCACAGTATTCTCATAATTACTTTTTGATGTAAAAGAAGCAAAATCCTTTTCTCCGATAAATAATTTAGATGCTTTAATAAGCTTATTTAAATCAAATGGATATGTATGATTATTAAAATAATCAACATCTCCTTCTCCTTTTAGATTGGTTAAATACCTATATATTTTATACTTTGTTCCAAACCTAACCTCAAAATCATTTGGAACAACCTCTATTTTTTCAACCCTAATATCACTTGGTAACTCCTTGTTCATTAAACTAAGAACAGTATCTTTATTAATAGATGAATTTCCATAAATAGTTACTGGTAACGATAATGCATGAACATATCTATCTGTTCTTCCAGAACATCTAATTTGCATCTCTTTTTTAAAAATGGAATTGCTTGCTTTATTAATTTCTTTAAAAATTGTGGGGACTTTCGGTTGTGGTGTTCACCCATAATAATTTTTTCCATCATATGAAATTCACAATAGATACTTCATTAAAATAACCCCATATATATAGTTCCATTATTAATTAATATTATTATTATCAATATACCTATTGATAACAATATTGATATGAATTCTAGGAACATAAATTTATTTTTTATAAACTTGGTTCTTTTTTTTCCAATTTTATACCCTCTTATAGTCATTGAAATTGATATATCATCAGCTCTTTTAAATGCAAGTATAAACATTGGTAATAAAGAATTTCTTACTGCTCTTCCTCTTTCCCTAGGAGTTCCATTGATTGAGTTTATTCCCCTTGAAGATTGAGCTATTAATATTTTATTTAAATCAGATATTATCAAGGGAATGAATCTTATGGCTAACATTATCATCATTGATATTTCATAAGTTGGGACTTTAATTAATCTTAATGGTTTGATTATTCATTCTATAGAATTTGCAATTTCCATTTCTTTTGTTGATGATGTATAAATAATTGAAAGGATTATAAATATATATAATCTCAAGGACATTTGGGAAGTAAGGATTATTGAATTTTCTCATGAATAAAAAATTCTATATATTAATGTCATGCTTATAAAAAAAGGAATAATGAAAAATAGAGTTTTAAAATATGATGAAATTTTTATTCTTGAAACAAATGAAATAACAATAACAAACAAAAACATAACAACCAATGTTTCTATAGATTGAGATAAAAAAATTGAAGTTATTATCAATATAAATGATAGTAACTTTGTTATTGGATCTATCTTATGGATCGGAGAGTTTATATTTCTATATCTTGAATATGACTTGTTATTCATTTTTTTCTCCATATTTTAACAAAACATTATTTACATTCCCTGAGCAAATTAATTTACCATCATCAAGTAAATATGTTTTACCATTTAATCTTCTAACATCTTCTATGTTGTGAGATACAAAAATTATCGTTGTATTATATTTTTCATTAATATTTATTAATGTTTTTAAAAATTCTACTCTTGATTTAGGATCTAAAAATGCTGTTGATTCATCTAATAATAATATTTTTGGTTTTTGAATTAATAATGAAATTAAGATTAATTTCCTTTTTTGTCCAGAAGATAAATTAAATGGAGATTCATCAAGAAGATCTTGTGAAAAATTAATTATTTTCATTAATTCTTTCATGTAATTTTCATCATTTGAGTTGTATAATATCTCATTTTTTACCGTTGAATTAAATAGTTGATGGTCTGGATATTGAAAAGATGATAGAAGTATTTTTGTTATTTTCCTTAGATTTTTTTTTTTACTTTTCCTATTTATTGATATTCCATCTAATATTATTTCTCCTTTTGTTGGCTTTAATATTCCAAGCATAATATTTAGTAAAGTTGATTTCCCAGAACCTGTTTTTCCAATAATAGATATTATTTCTCCTTGCTTAACTGAAAAAGAAATATCATCCAATGCGTTAACATTTGATTTTCCATCTATAAAATTTTTTGAAACACTTTTTATCTCTATCATTTTGCTACCAAATTATTAGATAATAATAATTTCTCATCTTTCATTAAATCATTAGTTTTTCCATAATAAATTAGCTTTCCATTTTTTAGTAATAATGAATTATTAGATAACTTTATTTCTTCAATAAAATGACTAATTTGTATAATTGTTTTCCCTTCTTTATTCAATTTTTTTATTAGATTATTAATCATTTTTTTCGAATCTGGATCAAGCATCGATGTAACTTCATCAAAGATATAAACATCATATTCCATTGCTACTAAAGATGCAATTGCAAGTTTTTGTTTTTGACCTCCAGATAATGTTATTACCTCTCTTTTTCTTAAGTGTTCCATCTTAAAACTGGTTAATGTTTTGATTAACCTTTCTTCCATTTTTTCTCTTGTTAAACCAATGTTTTGAAGACCGAAAACAATATCTTCCTCAACGGTTGTTCCAATTATCTGATGATCTGGATTTTCTAAAACCATCCCTATTTTCCCTTTTAATACTATGTTTCCCTTTGATTCAATTAATTTTACCAAAGCTAAAGATAATGTTGATTTCCCAGAACCATTTTCACCAATTAGAGAAAGAAAGTCTCCTTCTTTAATTTTGAAGGAAATTTTATCGAGGATTTTTTTATTATTTATTTCATAAGATAAATTATCTACTTCTAAAATATACATAATATAATTATATTTTATCAATTAAAAAACTTAACTTAAATTTTGTTTTAATCTAAAGAGTTTAGAACTTTTTAAACTTTGTTTTTTAATAAAAAAACGCAAATAAATATTTGCGTTAATGTTTTGTTTTATACAAATGTGATTATTGAAATCGGAGAGTTATCTCCTTTTCTGTGTCCATACTTTAAAACTCTTGTATATCCACCATTTCTTTTTTTATACTTTGGTGCAATATCTGTAAATAGTTTTTGTAGGGCTGTTTTTCCATCATCAACTTTTATATTTCTTAAAACCTTTGCAACTTCTCTTCTTGCTTGGATTGTGTCTTTCTTTGCTCAAGTAATTAACTTATCCATTTTCTTTTGAAGTTCTTTTGCTTTTGCATGTGTTGTTACAATTTGATCATGAATTATTAAATCAGTTAATTGATTTCTTTCAATTCTAACTCTTCTAGCAGAATTATGAACATTAGATTGTCTTTGTTGTCTATTTCTCTTAGCCATATTCTACCTATTCAGTTTTAAATGCCAATCCTAAATTTTGTATTGCTTCAACAATTTCTGAAACTGATTTATCACCAAGGTTTTCAATTTGTTTTAAATTTGAAAATGGTCTATTTATTAATTCTCCAACAGTTTTAATGTCAGCTTTTTCTAAACCATTTTGTGATCTAACTGATAAGTTAAGATCTTCGATTGTGATTGAAAGTTTTAAGTTATCTTCTTCAATAACTTTTTCTTCTTCAAACATATCATTTGACATTGTTTGGTCAAGAACTGATAATTCTTCAAACGCTGCATAATGATTCTTTAAAATTGCTCCAGCAGTTGCTACTGCTAACTCAGGTTCCATATTACCTTTTGTTTGAACATTTAAGATTAATCTTTCATAAACTTTTGATTCTCCTGGATTAACTTCTTCAATTGAATAATTAACTAATTCTATTGGTGAATAATTTGAATCCATTGTAATAATGTTTTTTATTGTTCCAAGTTTTTCTTCTGCAAACAATCTATTTTCTTCAAAAGTTTTGTATCCTTTTGAAAAAGCAACATAAATTTTTAAGTTTATTGCTTTATCTTTAGAAGTATTGGCAATAACTAAAGTTTTGTTTACAACTTCAATTCCTGCTGGTAATTCTATGTCTTTTGCTTTTACAACACCTGGTTTTGAAACTAAATTAAGTTCAACTATTTCATCAGGATTAATAATTGAAGTATCACATTTCAATACTAATTTTTTCAAATTAAGAATTAGTTCTACTGCATCTTCTTCTGTATCTTTTATTGCTTGAAATTCATGTGATACACCTTTTAATTCAATTGCAAATGGTGCAACTGATGGGATTGAAGATAATAATGTTCTTCTTAATGCTGTCCCCATTGTTTGACCGAAGCCTCTTTCTAATTTTTCAACTATAAAAGTTTTCTTATTGTCATTATCTTTGTTTTCTTCAGTAATTATTTTTTTAAATACTGGTTCTAAAAATCTTTCCATTCTTTTTTCTCCCTATTATCTTCTTCTATATTTTTTAGGTTTTCTAACACCATTATGTGGAATTGGTGTAACGTTTTTTATCTCAGCAATTTCAAATTCTGATGCTTGAAATTGTCTAAGTGCTGCATCTTTCCCTGGTCCAAAACCTTTTATTCTAATTGTTAGTGTTTTCACACCATTTTCTTTGGCTGTTTTTGAAACAGCTTGTGCAACTAATTGTGCTGCATAAGGTGTTGATTTTTTTGCACCTTTAAATCCTATTGCTCCAGCTGATGATCAACAAATTGTATCACCTGCAAGATCAGCAATTGTAATAATTGTGTTATTAAAATTTGAGTGAATATGAGCAACTGCTGAAGGAATATTTTTTTTAGCTTTTTTTCTTCTTGATACTTGTCTAGCCATTATTTTCTCCTTTACCTATTTAGTTACCTTTTTCTTATTTGCAACTGTTTTTCTAGGTCCTTTTCTTGTTCTTGCATTTTGCTTTGTAGATTGTCCTCTAACAGGTAATCCTTTTCTATGTCTCATACCTCTATATGTTTTAATTTCCATTAATCTTTTAATGTTAAATTGTATTTCTCTTCTTAAATCTCCTTCAGTTGAAAATTTTGAAGCTTCTTCTCTGATTCTTGTTAATTCTTCATCAGATAAATCTTTTGTTCTTTTAGTTTCATCAACATTTGCTAATGCACAAATTTTTGATGCGGTTGTTCTACCAATACCAAAAATATAAGTAAGTGAAAATTTAATTTGTTTGTTGTCAGGAATTTCAATGTTTAATACTCTTGCCATTCTTTCTAACTATCCTTGCCTTTGTTTGTGCTTTGGATTTGAACAAATTACTTGCACTCTGCCTTTTCTTTTAATTACTTGACACTGCTTACATATTGGTTTCACAGATGATCTAACTTTCATATATTTAAATTCTCCTTTTATATATTTTTATTAAATACTAAATGATAATAATGTGTTTATATAACATATAAATCAGATTATTATGATTGTTCTTTGTTTGAGATTTCTCTCCAAGTAATTATACTATTAAATTCAAAAGAATAAAAAATTAAATTTTATAAAAGATATATCTAAATTAAGGAAAAATATAAATATTTTTTATAGATTAAACATTAAAAAACAAGTAATAAATAGTAATAAATAGTAATAAAATACAAAGAAAATATAATATAATAGTTATGTAATAAAATATATTTTATTTTATCAATAAATTTTATCTAAACTATTGGAAATTTCAATGGTTATTAATTTATGGATAAGATGAAATCAAAAGAAATTATGGAAGAAGAAAAATCACAAAAGGAAGAGTATTTTTTAGAAGAATCATCAGAAAAAATAAATAATGATTTAACAAAAATAAAAGGTGTTGGTCCTAAATTTGCAAAATATTTTATAAAAAATGGCTATAGAACAATTGAGTCTATTTCTTTAATTGAATTAAAGAAATTATCTAAAGAATTTATAATGGGAGTTCCAGGATTAAAAAGTTCTTCATTTGAAGATAATGAAGAAAATGTTTTTAATATAATTGAAAGCGCAATATCTATTTCTTCTAAGTTTGTAAAGAAGAAGAAGGTTGTTGAAACTATTGTAGAAAAAGAACCTGAACCAAAATCTAATGATAATGACTTTGATACAAAGGAGATGTATCTAAACCTTATAAAAAAACACTTAGATCAAAAAGATGAATTAACTAGAGAGAGCGAAAGCGAAAGAATCGAAAAAGAAATGTCCTTAAAAGAAGGTTTTCTTCTAAAAAAAGAAAAGATTCTAAAATTAAAAGAAGCTAGTTTTAAAAAGCAAGAAATTTTAAGAAGACAAGAAATTTTAAAGAAAGAAAGATTACTTAAACAAAAGGAAGAGTATCTTAGACAGCAAGAGTTATTAAAAAAAGAGAGACTCTTAAAAGAGAAAGATGAAATAATCAAAAGACAAAATGAGTTTATCAATCAAAGAGAATTTAATGTAGAGAAAAATGGAAATAACCCTTCCCTTCCTTCTGAACAATGTGTTAAAAAATCTGTTGAAGTTAATCAACAATCTATTCAAGATGTTCAACCTACTAAAAATATTGAACAAACACAAAATACTAATAATGAAAAATCTAAATTTAGTGACGAAATTAATGAGTTAACAAAAGAAAGATTAAGAAGAATTCGTTCGTTAAGACGTCAAGAACACACAAATAGATTAAAAGAATTAGAAAAGGAAGAACAAAAAGAGAAAGAACATATCGAAAGATTAGAAATAATTGAAAGAAGAAAGCTTAGAGAAAAAAGTTTAGATGACGAACTAAAAACTAGAGATTTACAGAAAAGAGAATATTTAAAAAGACTTGAAGAATTAAAAAATCAAAGATTAAGAAGAGATGAATATTTAAGAAGATTGAGAACACTTAAAGAAGATGAATTATATAATCTTAAAATAAGTGGCGATCCTTGTTATGATGATAAACTTGAAAAGGAAGAAACTGAAGAAGAAATAAAAGAAAAATATCTTAGAAGATTGGATGAACTTCAAAGTGAAAGACTTTTAAGAGAAAAAGAAGAATTAGAAAAAGAAGGTTTTAGACAACATCAAAAAAAATTAGAAAAAAATAAAGATGAAGTAATTGATATGATTTCAAACAAAACAAAGAAGGTCAAAGAAGAAATATCAGAAATTTTTAACAAAGAAAAAAAAACATTAGAAAAAATGGGAGATGATAATCTTAGAGAAGCAAAAGCAGATTATCTTGCAAAACTTGAAGAATTAAAAAATAGCAAATATAGAGATGAGATAACTCTTAGCGAAAGATTAAATACTTCAAGAAAACCTAGAGAGGAATCATATGAGGAGGAATCTCAACCTCAGTATGCAGAAGAAAGACCTCAATATGCAGAGGAAGAGCGTTACGATCAATACCCTATGGAAGAGGATCCTTATGGTCAACAGTACCCTGCTGAAGAGGATCCTTATGGTCAACAGTACCCTATGGAAGAGGATCCTTATGGTCAACAATACCTTATGGACGAAGATCCTTATAATGAAGATTTTACTGAAGAAGAACCTTTAGGAGATGATGAATTAAATAATTTTATATCTCATAGTGATTCAGGAGAAGAAGAAGATTTTAATATTTATAGTAGAGATGGAAAAGGAAAAGTTGAAGAACCAAAAGATAGCGATTTTGATGGAGTAATAAATCATAAAAATGAAAAACCCCCTAGTGGATTTATATCATTCCGTGATAATAAAGATGAGGATGATGAGGAATCTAGTGTTTCAGATTCACAAGAAGAAGATAATTTAGATTCACCAAAAGAAGAAAGTAATGAAGATTTTGGAGATAACTTCTCTACCAAAAAAGGTGGTAATATTAATGCAGGTTTAACAAGTTCAAGCAATAATAACGTTCCTGCTAATGATGGTCCTGGAGATAATTTTGGAAGCAGTAGTAAATCAAGTGGAGACAATAAAGAATATAGTTCGTTTGATAGTGCAGCAGCAAGTGCGTTTGGAGGCGGAGAACCAATGCCTGGTGCTGGCGGAGGCAGAGGCGGTGGACCCGAAGATGTTGATGATAACGAAAACGAAGATAAAGAGCAAGAACAAAAGAAAGGTAAAGGAAAGAAAGGTAAGAAACCTAAAGGACCTCGTGCACCTAAAGGCAGAGGCGGTGGAGGAAAACCACCCAAACAACCTAAAGCTCCTAAACAAAAAGGTGGTGGTTCTTTCGATGAAAAGAAAGGTGGAATTTGAAAACTTGTAATATTATTTGTAGTTCTATTTGCATTGATTGCACTTATAGGATGATTCTTAGCTAGCTTATTATCATATTAAAAAAGAGCATTAAGCTCTTTTTTTATATGTATTAATATATACATATATTAATAAGGTTTTTCTCCCCTATAAATAATTCTTCCTTTGGTTAAATCATATGGTGATATTTCAATTGTTACTAAATCACCCATAACTAATTTAATATAATTCTTTCTAACTTTACCTGAAACATGACAATGTAATACATGATTATTTTTAAGTTTAACTTTAAAATCTCCTCCTGGTATAACTTGAACAATATTTCCTAATGTTATTAAATTTTCTTCTGACATTTTCTCTCCTTTATAATTTTGTTAATATCTCTCCACCATTTTTTCTTATTACAATCGTATGTTCATCATGGGTTGTAATACCCCCATGTTTTGTTCGAACTGTTCACCCATCTAAAGGATCAACAAACAGTTCATCTTTGCCGTTTATAAACATTGGTTCAATACATATTGTCATTCCCTCTTTTAGAATCTCTCCACCTTTAAAAGAATAATTTGGAACAAGTGGATCTTCATGCATTTCTTTTCCTATCCCATGACCAACATATTCCCTTGCTGATGTAAATCCATTTTTTATTGCAAAAGATTCAATGAAACCACCCAACTCACCAAGAGAGACACCTGGCTTTGCAAATTTTATTGATTCATTTAATGCTTCCTTTGTTGCTTTCATAATAAGTTCCGCTTCCTTTGAAACGTTTCCAATCGGAAAAGTAAAAGCAGCATCTCCATTTCATCCATCTTTCATAACACCAACATCAATTGATATGATATCTCCATCTTTTAATGTTCTATCATTTGGAATTCCATGAACCATTATATCATTAATACTTGCACATATAGATGAAGGAAATCCATGATACCCCTTAAAAGTTGGAGTTGCATTGTTCTTTAAAATAATTTCCTCAGCCTTATCATTTAATTCTAATAATGATATTCCAGGCTTTAAAAGTTTTTTTAGTTCTTGATGAACAATTGCAACTATTCGTGAAGCTTCTCTCATTAATTTTATTTCACTTTCATTTTTTATATAAGGCATTAACTAGTGACCTCCAAGGTTTTTTTAACAATATCTTCTATATTCATTTCAGCATCAATAATTATTAGTTTCTTTTCTTTCTTATAAAAATCAATTAGTGGTTCTGTCACTTCTTTATATGCATCTATTCTCACTTGAACATTCATATCATCTTTTCTTTGATATAGTTCCCCGCCATCATCATCACAAATTCCTTTAACTTTCGGTTTCACAAACTTTAAATGATATGACTTCCCACATATAGGACACATTCTTCTTCCTGAAAGTCTTTCTAATATTTCTTTGTCTGAAACATTATAATAAATAATTTTTACATTTTTAAAATTTATTGATTCTAAGTACTTTCTTAATAACTTTGCTTGAAAAATATTTCTTGGATATCCATCCAATATTAATTTTTCTTTTTTTAAATCTGAGTTTTCTAATGTTTCTTTTGCCACTTCTCAAGTTGTTTCATCATCAACAAGATTTCCTTCTTCAATTAGATTTTTCAACTTATTCCCTAGTGGTGTTTTTGATTTAATCATTTTTCTAAATATATCTCCAGTTGAAATATGTTTGAAGTTATGACTTTTAACTAATTTTTCAGATATTGTTCCTTTTCCTGAACCTGGAGCCCCTAAAAATATTATTAACATATTGCTATTATATCCCCTTTCTTAGTCGAATAAAATTGTATGACTATTTGAATTATTTTTCTTATTATTAATTTTTTCTTTTTGTTTAACTGTTGTATTTGAAGCAATAACCCTTGCTTGTAATTGCTCTCATGTATCCATTGAAACAGAAACTAAAATTATCATTGAAGTTCCACCGACAGCAATTGATCTTGGCATACCCATAAATGTAAGAAGATAAGGAGTTATAGCTAATAATGTTAAGAATGTTGCTCCCATTACAGAAAGAGATGTTACTACTCCTGAAATATATTTTTCAGTTTCTTTACCAGGAGTTACACCAATAACAAATGTTGAAGACTTTTGAAAGTTCTCTGATATTTGTTCTGAATTAATATTAATATGTGCATAAAAGAATGTAAACAAAATTAATAATAATGTATATATTGACAATCCAAATGGATCAGTTAATGCAAAGTGAGTTGTAACCCAATAGCTTCCTGCAGTACCTTGAAAGAATTGAGCGATTGTTCCAGGAAGAGACATAATTGATGAAGCAAAAATTACTGGTATAACTCCTGCAGGATTTATTTTTATTGGTAGATATGTTTGTTTATCATTTACCAAGTTAAGTCCTTGACCAGTTTGTTGAATCGGAATTCTTCTTTGTGAAGTTTCAAAATATGCTATTAATCATATTAAAGATCCTGTGAACAATAAATATAATGCAAACTGTATTACACTAGTTAATAGTTGTTCACTTGTTGAAGATGAACCTGTAAATCATATAAATTGATTTAATAATAATGTAGGCATTCTTGCAACAATTCCAACAAGAATAATTATTGAAGTTCCATTACCAACTCCTGATGTTGTAATTTGATCAGCTATTCAAAGAGAAATCATTGATCCTGAAACCATTATCATTGTTAATCCTATTAGTTCCATTGTCCCTATGTTTGTAGCTGTACCTGCTGCATCTGTAAATTTACCTGCTGATTCAAAAGCAATAATTAAAGCAAGTGATTGAACAATAGCAATCCCTATCGTTAATATCCTTGTTATTTTTTCAATTTTTATACTTCCTTTTTCACCTTGTTTAGTTAGCCTTGTTAAATAAGGTATAACATCTGAAGATAATAATTGAATTATTATTGACGCAGTAATATATGGAGAAACTCCCATTGCAAAAATTGAGAATTTACTAATTCCTCCTCCTCCAAGCATATCCATAATTCCAATAAAAGAAGACTGATCAATATTCCCTTGATCAAAATTCACTCCAGGAATTGTAATTAATGTTCCTCACCTAAACAAAAAAATTAATAACAATGTTATTAATAATCTTTTTGCAATTTTTCAGTCAGTAAATACACCTTTTATTACATTCATTTAATAATAATTATAACTCAAATAAAGTTATTTTTAAATAAAAAACACTTAAATAAATATTAAGTGTTTTAAAATTAATGATTATTTTTCAATAATATTAATTGTTCCGCCAGCTTTTTCAATTTGCTCTTTTGCAGTTTTTGAAAATTTATGAGCTGATATTTTTACTGATGATTTTACCTCACCGTTTGCTAATATTTTTAAAAGACCATAGTTATTTTTTATCAATCCTTTTTCAATAAGTATTTCAGGAGTTACTTCCTTTAGTCCTAGTGATTCTATTGAGTCTAAATTAACAATTGAGTATTCTACTTTATTTATATTTGTAAATCCTCTTTTTGGCAATCTTCTATATAAAGGATTTTGTCCACCTTCAAATCCTATTTTTTGTGAATAACCAGCTCTTGATTTTTGCCCGTTTTCACCTCTTCCAGCAGTTTTATCACCTCTACCAATTCTTTTTTTAGAATGTCTTGATCCAGGTGTTGGTTTCATATTATGTAGTTCCATAATTATTCTCCTTTAGCTTCCTTTAAATCTTTTGGTTTTTCATCAATAGACTTAATATTTGAATTTACAATTTGTTTTTTAGGATTTGTTTGTTTGTTGATATTTGGTTTTCTTGGAACACTACTTTTTAAAGCTTCAATATCTTCTTTTGTTCTCATATTTTTAAGAGCTTCAGTTGTTGCAATAACAACATTTAGAGGATTGTTTGTACCTAAGTTTTTTGAATAAATATTTCTATATCCAGCTAATTCAACAACCGCACGAACAACATCAGAAGCAATTATTCCTTTTCCTTCAACAGCAGGTTTTAACATAACTCTTGCTGCACCTTTGTGTCCAATTGCTTCATGTGGAATTGTATCTGCTTTTCCTGAAATCTTAATAGTTGTAATATTTTTTTTAGCTTGTCTTACAGCTTTCTTAATTGCCTCAGGAACTTCAATGTGTTTTCCAATTGCATACCCTACTCTACCTTTTTTATCTCCAATAACAACCAAAGCTGAAAATTTAAATCTACGTCCACCTTTTGTAACTTTAATTACTCTTTTTATTTGAAGTACTCTTTCCTCAAATTCTTGCTCTCTTTTATTTGCAAATCTAGGGTTTACAGGTCTTTCAAAAGGATTAAATTTATCTGGATGTAGATCCTTTGAAACTGGTTTGAAAGAATGATCTTTTTTCTCACCATCTTTTTTCTCATTGTTTTTAGGTTTGTCATCTAAGTTTTCTTTTGATTCATTACCTTCAATAGATGCTTCTTTTTTTTCTTTGTCCTCAACAGTAGGAGTTAGTTCTGAAATTGTTTCTTCTTGTTTTGATTCTTCTACAACTGTTTCTTCTTGTTTTGATTCTTCAACAATTGCTTCTTCTTTTTTTACTTCTTCTTCATTATTAAACATATACATAACTTCCTCCTTAAAATTTTAATCCCGCTTCTCTTGCTGCATCTGCTAATGCTTTTATTTTTCCATGGTAGATATATCCACCACGATCAAACACAACTGTTTTTATTCCTGCTTTAATTGCAAGTTCACCAATTTTCTTTCCAACTTTAATAGAGTTTTCAATATTATTGCTTTTTAACTTTAGTGTTTGTGTTGATGATGATACTAAAGTTTTACCATTAAGATCATCAATTATTTGTGCATATATACCTGTATTTGATTTAAATACATTTAATCTTGGTCTTTCAGGTGTTCCTGAAATTTTTGCTCTTACTCTTAAATGTTTTACTTGTCTTTTTTTCTTTAATGTTTTAGCCATAATCTATTTAGCAGCCTTTCCAGCTTTTCTAATAATGTGTTCGCCTTTGTATCTAATACCTTTTCCACCGTATGGTTCAGGTTTTCTATATGATTTTATTTTTGCAGCAAATTCACCAACTTGTTGCTTATCAACACCAGATATTTTTAGCATTGTAGGTTTTTCAACCTCTGCTTTTAAATGTGATGGAATTTCTAATTCAATCTTATGTGATAACCCTAATGAAAACACTAAGATGTTACCTTGAAGTTTAACATTATATCCAACTCCAATTATTTCTAATTCCTTTTCAAATCCCTCTTTAACTCCAGTAACCATACCTTGTATTAATGAGTTTGTTGTTCCATGAAGCATTCTAGTTTGTCTGTTTTCATTAGATCTTTCTGTAGACACTTCATTTCCATTTTCTTTAATTGTTATTAAATTTGAAAATTCTTTTGTAAGTTCACCCTTTGGTCCCTTAACAGTTACAACACTTTTATTGATTGCAATTGTTACTCCCTCAGGTAATGTGATAATTCTTCTACCAACTCTTGACATTTTTTACTCCTTAATAATGACTATCAAATGAAAGCCATTACCTCTCCACCAAGATTTAATTCTCTTGCCTTTAAATCGGTCATTATACCTTTTGAAGTTGAAATAATTCCAATCCCATATCCATTAAGTACTTTAGGAATTTTTTCAGCTTCAGAATATACTCTTAACCCTGGTTTAGAAATTCTTTTTAAACCAGTAATAACTTTTTGATTTCCTTTATATTTTAGGAAAATTGTTATTTCTTTTTTTGTTTTATCTCCAGTAATTTTGTAATCAATAATATATCCTTCATTTTTAAGAATATCAATTATTTCTTTTTTTACTTTTGAATAAGGGATTAAAACCTTTTTGTGTTTTCTTTGATTTGCATTTCTTACTCTTGTAAGTAAATCTGCTATTGGATCATTAACCATAACTAACTCCTAACCTTTCCCTATCATGATGACTTCTTAATACCTGGAATTTCACCATTTGAAGCCATCTCTCTAAAACAAACTCTACAGATTCCGTATTTTCTCATATACGCATGTGGTCTTCCACATAATTGACATCTGTTATATTCTCTAACTGCAAATTTTTGATGTTTCTTTTGCTTAGCTATCATTGCTTTTTTTGCCATATATTATACTTCCTCTTTTCTTATATCTTTAAAAGGCATTCCAAACTTTTTAAGTAATGCATATGCATCTTCATTTGAAGAAGCAGATGTTACTATTGTTATATCGCAACCCTTCATTGATTTAACTTTATCTAAATCAATTTCAGGAAATATAATGTATTCTGAAATTCCTAATGAATAATTTCCACTTCCATCGAAAGCTTTATGCTTTACACCCCTGAAGTCTCTAATTCTTGGTAATGCTATTGTAATTAATTTATCTAAGAAAAGATACATTTTTTCTCCTCTTAAAGTTACTTTAACCCCAAGCGGCATTCCTTCTCTAATCTTAAATGAAGCATTTGAAACTCTAGCATATGTTTCAATCGCTCTTTGTCCTGATATTTTTGTTAATTCTTCAACTGCATCTTTTACGATTGATTTATCATTAACAGCTTTACCAAGTCCCATATTAATAACAATTTTTTCAAGTTTTGGAACTTGCATTATTGTTTTAACATTTAGCTCTTTTGCTAGTTGAGGTTTAATTTCTTTTTGATACATATCAAAGAATCTTGATTCTATTGCCATAATTAAATTTCCTCTCCATTAGCTTTTGCTATTCTTTTTTTATCTTTTTTACCATTCTTATTTTTTGTTACTTTAAATGATATTTTTGATCCTATTGCTTTATCTGGATTTTTTACATCCCCAATATTGATCATTACATTTGAGACATGAATTGGTTTCTCCATTTGCTCAATTCCACCTTCAGGACTTTGTTGAGTTGGTTTAATGTGAATTGTTCTTATGTTCACACCTTCAACAACTACTAAATCTTTTTCAGGATTTGTTGATTGAACAAGTCCGATTTTTCCTTTGTCTTTTCCAGCAATTATTATTACGTTATCTCCTACTTTAATTTTCATAATTACCTCCTATAAAACTTCCTGAGCAAGAGAAACAATTTTATTGTAACCCTTTTCTCTAAGCTCCCTACCAACAGGTCCGAATATTCTTGTTCCTCTTGGTTCTTTTTTATCATTAATTAATACAGCTGCATTATCATCAAATCTAACGTATTCACCAGTTTTTCTTTTGATTCCGAATTTTGTTCTAACTATTACAGCTTTAACTACTTGACCTTTTTTTACACCAGCATTTGGTTGTGCTTTCTTAACTGTACAAACAATTATGTCTCCAATGTTTGTAAACTTAACTTTTGAGCCACCAAGGTTTCTAATTACTAAAACTTCTTTTGCTCCTGTATTGTCTGCAATGACTAATCTACTCTCTGTTTGTATCATAAACTACCCCTTTGTTTCCTTTATTTCCACAAGTCTAAAAGTTTTTGTTTTAGATATTGGTCTTGTTGACATTATCAATACTTTATCACCTATCTTTGCTTCATTCTTTTCATCATGAACTGCAAACTTTTTAGAATACTTAACTCTTTTGCCATATAGCTTATGAGCTCTGTAAGTATCTATTTGGACACTAATTGTTTTATCTGAAGTTGCAGATACAACAGTACCAATATATGTTTTTTTATTATTTGTACGCATTATTTAACATCCTTTTCTTTTTCTATGTGATGATTAGTATTGTCTATAGTAGAAGAATGTGATTCAACTGATATCAGGTCATCTTTTCCTTCATTAACTAATCCATCGATAATTATTGTTGCATGGTCTTTAAAAACTTCTTTTTTAGGTGTTGCTGGTTTCTTAGCAACAGGTTTAGGAGTTGGTTTTGCAACTTCTTTTTTAGGTGTTGCTGGTTTCTTAGCAACAGGTTTAGGAGTTGGTTTTGCAACTTCTTTTTTAGGTGTTGCTGGTTTCTTAGCAACAGGTTTAGGCGTTGGTTTTGCAACTTCTTTTTTAGGTGTTGCTGGTTTCTTAGCAACAGGTTTAGGAGTTGGTTTAACTTCTTCTTTTTTAATTACAGGTTTAGAAGTTTGTTTTTTAACTTCTTTAGATTTGATTTCTATACCTAATTCTTTTTCTTTTAATACAGTAAATATTAAAGCTATATCTTTTTTTGTTACAGATGGTAAGTGAGTTTCAGTTAGTTGACCAGTTGCTGATTCAAATCTTAACGCTAGTAACTTTCCTTTTAGTTCAGAGATTAATTTTAAAAGTTCTTCTCTAGACTTTGATCTTAGTTCTGATGCTTTATACATAATTAATTCTCCTCTCCTTTTTTAACAATTTTACATTTAATTGGAAGTTTGTGCATTCCCAATCTTAATGCTTCTAGTGCTGATGGTTCTGTAATATTTCCACCTAATTCAAAAAGAATCATTTTCTCTTTAACTACTGCAACGTAGTGATCGACTGAACCTTTTCCTTTTCCCATACGAACTTCAAGAGGTTTTTTTGTTCTTGCTAAGTGAGGGAATATTCTTATGTGTAATTCACCTTGTCTATCAAGAGATCTTGTAATCGCAATTCTTGTTGCTTCAATTTGTCTCGAAGTAATTCATGCACCCTCTTTTGCTTGTAATCCATATTCTCCAAAAGAAATCTTTGTTCCTCTTTTTGCTTTACCAGTATAATCTTGTCTAAATGGTTTTCTATATTTTGTTTGTTTTGGTTGTAACATTATTTATTACCTCCATCTCTATTGTTGTTTCTTTGTTGAGGTCTTCTTCTAAAGTTTCTCTCAGGTTTTTTTATCTCTTGACGTTCTTGACCTTTTAAAAGTTCTCCTTTAGATATTCAAACTTTAACTCCAAGAACTCCATAAGTTGTATGTGCCTCTGCTAATGCATAATCAAGGTCATTTCTAAAAGTTTGTTGTGGAACAATACCTTCTGAATATCCTTCTGTTCTAGCCATATCAACTCCATTAAGTCTTCCTGAAACTTGAGTCTTAATTCCTTTTGCTCCAGATCTCATCACTCTTTGAATAACTCTTTTTTGTGCCATTCTAAATGAAACCCTATTTTCTAATGATATTGCAATTTCATTTGCAATAACTTTAGCATCAACATCTGAATTAGATAATTCTTTTACTTGTATTTCAATATTTATTTCTTTATTTCTAATAATCTTTGAAACTTCTTTTTGAATTATTGCAACATTTGCTCCTTCAATCCCAAGTACAACACCTGGTTTTGCAGTGTTAATAGTTACTTTAATACTTGAGTTTGTTCTATCAATTATAATTGTTGAAAGCGCTCACTCTTTTGTATAATTATCAAAATAATTTCTTATTTTTTTATCTTGAACTAATCAAAGTGATCAAGTTTTTTGATTAGGTGCATATCATCTTGAATCTCAATCTCTATTGATTCCAAGTCTTAATGATATTGGATTTGCTTTTTGTCCCATAATCTATTTCCCTCTCTTTTCGTCTGTAACTATTACTGTGATGTGTGATGTTCTTTTATATTTAAGGTCTGCTCTACCTTTGGCTCTTGCTCTAAATCTTTTCATTGTCGGACCTTCATTTGCAAATGCTGCTTTAACATATAATCCTTCAGAAGTCATTCCGTGATTTTCTGTTGCATTCGCAACTGCAGAGTTTAATATTTTTCTAATGATATCTGCTGATTTCTTAGGTGAATTTTCTAATAAAGCAAATGATTCTTCAATTGATTTATTTCTAATTAGCTCACAAACTAACCCAGCTTTTTGAGATGATACTCTCACTACTTTTGATGATGCTTTTGCGTCCATATTCTAATTCTCCTATTTCTTTTTCTTCTTGTCGTCACCATGACCATTATAGGTTCTTGTTGGTGCGAATTCTCCAAGTTTATGTCCAACCATATCTTCTGAAATATAAACATTGATAAATTGTTTCCCGTTGTGAACTTGGAATGTAAGTCCGATAAAGTTTGGGAAAACTGTTGAACGTCTTGATCATGTTTTAATTGGTTTTTTTGATTTTTCTTCAATTGCTTTTAGAACTTTTTTTTCTAAATGACCATCAATGAATGGTCCCTTTTTAAGTGATCTTGCCATATTCTATTTTCTTCCCTTTCTTCTTCTAATAATATATTTATTTGATTGTTTGTTATGTTTTCTTGTTTTAACTCCAAGAGCTTTTTTACCTCATGGTGTAAGTGGTGCTGGTCTACCAATTGGACATTTACCTTCTCCTCCACCATGTGGGTGATCATTAGGGTTCATTACTGATCCTCTAACTGTTGGTCTTATTCCTTTGTATCTATTTCTTCCAGCTTTCCCTCATCTAACAAGATTGTGTGAAGGATTTGAAACTTCTCCTATTGTTGCTCTATTACCTGCAAGAAATTTTCTCATTTCCCCAGAAGCTAGTTTAACAATAACATATCTTTCTGTTTCGTCTTTACCTGATAGTTGTGCTGAAGTTCCAGCCGATCTAATTAACTCTCCGCCTTTTCCTGGTTTCAATTCAATATTATGAATAATTGTTCCTTCAGGCATTAAATTCATTGGTAAGTTGTTTCCCGATTTTATTTCTGCATCAGGACCTGACATAATAGTTTGTCCAACCACCATATCTTTTGTTGCAAGTATATATCTTTTTTCTCCATCAGCATAATTTATTAAAGCAATAAATGCTGTTCTATTTGGATCGTATTCAATTGTTGCAACTTTTCCTGGAATCCCGTCTTTATTTCTTTTGAAGTCAATGATTCTATATTTTCTTTTAACTCCTCCACCTTTATGTCTAACAGTTATAGAACCAGTATTGTTTCTTCCTGCATGTTTGTTAAGTGTTGTTGTTAATGATTTTTCAGGAGTGTTTCCTGTCGTAATAACTTCTTTATAGTTTATTACTGATGAATTACGTCTACCCGGTGAGGTAGGTTTATATTTTTTTATTGCTGCCATATTAACTACCTTTCTGATTCCGCTTCTTTCATAATTTTATCTGTATCAATAATTTTAAGAGTTTTTT
Organism: uncultured Mycoplasmataceae bacterium; assembly: GCA_947313745.1. Classification (GTDB taxonomy): domain Bacteria; phylum Bacillota_I; class Bacilli_A; order Mycoplasmatales; family Hepatoplasmataceae; genus Tyloplasma. Next base: position 6,464 of record CAMZNG010000016.1, on the reverse strand, counting down.
TAGGTTTCTTATCTTTTTCGTTGTTTTCAACACCTTCAGATCCATATATAGGTATAGAACCTTCAAGTAATGTTACAATTGCTTTTTTATATCCTTTTGTAAATCCTTCATATCTACCCATTTTTTTAGCTTTTCTTTTAACTTTTATAATATTAACCTTTGAAACCTTTGCACCTGATTTTGAAAAGATTAATTCAATTGCTCTTTTAACATCTGTTCTAGTTGCATTTTGATTTACTTCAAATGTGTAAACATTAAACATTAAATGATTTGATGTTTTTTCAGTAACAATTGGTTTTACAATAACGTCATTTATATTCATTATAATAATCTCCCTTCAATTTCTTTAAGTGCTTTTTTTGTTGTGATAATTGCTTGTGAATTAAGAATGTCATCTAACATTACTTCAGTTGAAATAACTGGTAAAACATTAGAAATATTTCTTGAAGATAAAAATGTGTTATATTCTTTTTCATCTCCGTTTAATACTAATAGAACTTTCTTTTCATTTACCTTAATGTTATTAAGTAATTTAATAAAATCTTTTGAAGAAGGATTTTTAAATTCCATATTATCTATAGTATGAATTTGTCCATCTTTAAGTTTTAAAGATCATCCTGACTTCATTGCTAATTTTCTAGCTTTTTTATTCATTTTTAATTCGTAATTTTTTAAAGGGGTTGGTCCAAAAACTATTCCTCCGCCTCTTCATTGTGGTGATCTTATTGATCCTTGTCTTGCTCTACCTGTTCCTTTTTGCTTTCAAGGTTTTCTTCCACCGCCAGAAACTTCTGTTCTATTTTTTGTTGAATGTGTTCCTTGTCTTAGAGATGCTCTTTCTGAAAGAACTAAATCAAACATTGATTGATTATGAGGTTTAATTGAAAAAACTTCATCATTTAATTCTATTGTTGATACTTTTTGTCCCAATACATTAACTATATTTAATTTAGCCATTATTTTACCTCTCCTTCAGATTTTGATTCTTCTTTAATTTCTTCAGCTTTTGATTCTTCTCTTTTATTTTCTGTTGATTTTGAAGATTCTCTTGATTTATTAATTTCTTCAGCTTTTTGAACTGCTTCTTTTAAATTTTCTAGTTTCATTCCTTCTGCTTTTGAAATAGATAATTTTTTTGCTTTTTCTAAAAGTTCTTTATGTTCTTCTGCTTCTTCTTTATGTTTGATTGATGCTGCTTCAATAATTTCTTTCATTTCTGAAATCTTCATTGAAGTAGTAACTTTTGCTCCAACTTTTTTTGCATCTTCTAGCAACTCATTCTTAATGTGTTCTTCTTTAACGTTTAGTAATTCAATCGCATCTTTAACAGAACCCTTTTTAATTGATTCTTTAATAATTACAAATGATTTGTTTGGACCAGGTATTGACCCTTTTATTAAAAGAATATTGTTACTTGTATCAATTGTTACAACTTCTAAATTTTGCATTGTAACTTTTTCATGCCCCATATGTCCAGGCATATTTTTTCCTTTTATAACATGACCTCTAATATCACCAATTGATCCAGTTACTCTGTGAGATTTTGAACCATGTCCCATTGGACCTCTTGATTGATTATGTCTTTTTATTGATCCTTGGAAACCTTTTCCTTTTGATGTTCCTGTAACATCAACATAGTTTCCAGATTCAAACATTGAAGCATTAATAGTTTGCCCTAGTTCAAATCCAACCATATCTCTTATTTCTTTAATAAAGTACTTTGCAGATGTTTTAGCTTTTTTAGCTATTCCTAATTCTGCTTTTGTAGCTCTTTGTTCTTTTTTGTTTTCAACCCCAAGTTTAATTGAGTTATATCCATCAACATCTTTTGTCTTAACTTGTAAAACAATGTTGTCCTTAACTTCAATAACTGTTACCGGAATTGCTCTACCATCATTTGTAAAGACAGTAGTCATTCCAGCTTTTCTTCCTAAAATACCTTTCATTGCATTTATACATTCTTAACCAAACATTAAAGTTTGATTTCGATTGATACTCCTGTAGGTAATTGGATTCTATTTAACTTATCCATTGTTTCTGGTGTTGATTTTGTAATCCCAACTAATCTTTTATGTGTTCTTAGTTCGAATTGTTCTCTTGAAGTTTTATTAACATGAACAGATTTTAAAACCGTAAATACTTCTCTACGAGTAGGAAGCGGAACTGGTCCATAAACTTCTGCGCCTGTTGATTTTGCTACTTCAATAATCTTAGCCGCTGACTTATCAATAAGCTTTGAGTCGTAAGATTTTAATTTTATTTTGATTGCCTTATTTTTCACAAGGTTCACTCTCCTTTTATTATAATTATTGACATAAACTTACCACAACATACAGTGTATTAATTTGTAATTTTATACCACTTTAATATTAACAAAAAAAAGTATTTATTTAGTCATTAAAATAAAAAAATAAACTATACATAATAGTTTATTTTAAACAAAATAAAAATTTTATTCATCTTCATCAATTACAACTGTGGCAGTTCCTGAGAATGATTCGTTTTTATTTTTTAATTCAATTTCAGAAGTAAGTTCTTTATCTATTCTTTCCATATCTAAAATATTTTTACTAACTATTTTTAGTTTTGAAAATTTTTCTTCAATTTCTGAATCCTGCATAATTTTGTGATTAAAGTCTTCTATTTCACTTACATTTAATTTTTCTGTTTCAATATTTTCATTTTTTATTTGTCTAGTTTTATCTTCAAACTCTTCATTTTTTCTTTTAATTATCTCAGCTTTTTCAGCGAATTTTTTTAACTCATTAGATAATGTTTCAGTTTTCATATTTAGTTCTTTTTCTTTTTTAGTATTTAATCTTTTTGTTTCGAATAATCTATTTTCTAATTCTATTGATACTCTTTCGCTCATTTCATATTCTTGCATTTTTTCTTCAAGATTATTTGCGATCCTAGAAATTCCACTTTTTTCAACAAGTTCACTAACACTATTAATTACATCATTACGTGAATGGAAATTATTTTTTGAATTAAGATCACTATCAATAATATTTGAATCACCTGAATTATTTTCATTATCTAAACTTGTTTCTTTTTGAACACCTTTTTTCTTTTTCATATTCTTCTCCTTTATTTATATTAATTAAATAAATTATTCTCATTCATCTTCACTATTGAAAATTTCTTTTTTTTCATTTAAACCCTCAAAAGTTTTTTCGTTCTCATCAACATTTGAAAATTGTTTGTCACCAAAGGCTTCACTACTTGTTGTGATTATTTTTTTTACATTTGATAAACTTTCAATCTCTTTATTCATTGAAGTTAGTTTTGATAATTTATCTTCAATTTCTGATGACATTTCAATCTTGTTTTTTAATGCTTGCATTTCATCAACAGTTTTCTTTTCTGATTCAATAGCTTTTAATTTAATTTCTCTTGTTTTTTCTTCAAACTCAATATTTTTTTCTTTTATTATTTTTGCTTTTTCAATAAATTTTTCCAATTCTTTAGATAAAATCTCTGTTCTAGAATCAATTTCATTTGATTTTGCTTCATTTTTTTTAATTGTTTCTTCAAGTCTCTTTTGAATTTCTTGCTCTTCTTTTTTCTTAATATCAAATTCTTTTATTTGTTCTTCAAGATTAGAAGCAAGTCTAGAAATTCCGCCTTTTTCAACAATTTCGTTTACTTCTTCAACAATGTCATGTGCTAAAGGTTTAACATCTTCATTTTCTTCTATTATTATTTCTTCTCTTTTATTTTCTTTTTTCATAATTAGTGATCTCCTTTATTATTTATATTACTTATTTTATATATATTATACTATAATTAAATAATTTTTTTATACATTGATTTGTTAATTTATTATAGTATCTTATTTATATATTTTGTATATTCATCTTTTGTTTCAACATATTTTCCATACTTAGTAAAATACTCGAATATAAAGTAAAGTGTAAACTTATTAAATTCTTTTGAACTTAATTTTATATGACTTCTATAAAGTCTGTTTTGTAATGTTTCTGTTTTATTAATTGGAAAACCATTTTTAAGAGATGTTTCAAAATTAAGGATTGAATTCATTACTATTTTCCTATTAAAATCTTTTACTTTTTTTGTGTTTTGTCCCTTAACAAACAAAAAGAATATTGATGTATTTTCGATAGTGAAATCTCCTTTTTCAATTTCGCTTTTCATCATATCATATAGTCAAAGGTTTGAAGTCAGACCAATTCTTCTTAAATCTCTAATCCATCTTTCTATGTGATCAAATGACTTTAATTTAATTAAAATAAAGAATGATAAAGTAGAGAGCATTAATAGCGAATAAAATACACCTAGTATTGATGCAAGAACAAATATAAATGTTATTTTATCAGAGTCGTCAGGTAGAGTTATTGAATAAATAAATATACTTGTTAAGATTGTGAATAATAATATATTAATAATTAATAATGATTTTTTCATAATTATTTCCTTCCTTTGTTATTTTTTACAAAATTTAACAAATCTTGTTCTGGTGTTGAGGAACCAAAACTCATTTGTGTGTTTTGAGACTTTTTTGAAACTCTTGGTTTTTTCTCTCTTGGTAGTTTGATTGTTTTTTCTTTTTTATATTTTGGTTGTTTCAATGGAGTTGGTTCAAATGATTGTTGAGGTGTAAGGTTGCTTTTCCCTGTTTTCACAAAACTCAATAGTCCTTGTTCTGGTGTTGTAGAACCAAAACTCATTTGTGTGTTTTGAGACTTTCTTGAAACTCTTGGTTTTTTCTCTCTTGGTAGTTTGATTGTTTTTTCTTTTTTATGTTTTGGTTGTTTTGATGGAGTTAATGGTTGAGGTTTTTTCTCAATTTTTTCTATTTTTTTTGTTTTCCCAAAGTTTAGCAATTTTTGTTCTGGTGTTTCTTTACTAAAATTAACTTGATTATGATCATCGTTTTTTTTTGATTTTTTAGATGTTTTTATTTTTTTATCTTTTGTCTGTTTTGTTCCAAATTCTGGTGTAAATGATTTTTCTTTTGAACCGCCAAATTTACTTTCACTGAAAAAATTCTGAGATGTTTCTTTTGAACTTTTTAAACCAAAACTAAAATTAGGTTTGTCTTTTACTTCTTTTATTTTCTTTTGTTTTGGTTCTTTGAATGGTTTTTCTTTTTTTTGTTTGATTGATTTTTGTAGTTTTGGAGTTTCAATAATTTTTGAACTAACTTTTGTTTTGTCTCTTTTTGATGAAGGAGGGTTATTTTTTTTATTTGGTTTTTTTTCTCCCTCACTCTTTAAAGCGTAAGCTAAACTTTTAAGTATTTTATGTTTTGCCCTAAAAAGATTAATGCTACTCTTTGTATTTGCTAAAAATTTAAACTCTTCAAAAATATAGTCATATTTTTTATTATGTTTTAAATAACCAATAAAGCTTGGTTCAGTTACATATAAAACCAGAATTGCCAACAAAGCAATTTTTATATTTTCAGTATTCTTTAAACGAAATATTTTATTTTCTTTTAAAAGTTCAATATTTTTTAATTCTTTAAATACTAATTTTTTTGTAAGTTTAATATCTAAATAATTTTCAATGTTTCCTACATTTCCAAATTGATCAATCAATACTTTTTTATTGAATAGGAATGAGTTTTTAAGTTTTCCTTTTTCCTTTGAGTTCATTAAAGTAGTTTTAATGACATTTATAATTTTATTTATTTTTTCACGATCTAAATTTGTTTTTTGTAATTCTGAAAACAATAAATTATAATTACTTAATAATTCTTTTTCATTTTGAAATGTCATCATTGAAGAAATTATTTGTTTATGTTCTTTCATTTTGCTAGAACTTATCAATTGAAAAATAATAACTGATGGAATTAAAATAAATGAAAATACTATTGAAGAGATTGTTAATAATATTCCTATTGTTCCCATTATTTATTATCCTTTCCATTATTTAGAAAAATTTCAATTATTAAAGGATGGATTTCTTTATCAATCCCAATTAAACCTTTTTTAGGAAAGAAAACATAAATAGATAAAGTTACAAATAATATTTTCTGATTTTCTAAGGTTAAAGACTCTTTTCTTCCAAGCGTTTTACTTAACCAAGTATTTAAGTCCATATTTTTAGAAACCATTACATTTTTATTTATCTTCTCAATATTTCTCAATTGGTTAATTACCATTTCTTTGTTGATTTTTCTAACTACATTTAATTTCTTTGGAACTTTATGATCAGTAATTAATAAAAGTGATAGGTATGTATTTAGTTCCTTTTCAGAAATTTTTTTATTTTCTTTTATTTTTTTTATAAGTAAATCATGAGTTTGTAAAATCTCATTAAAATACTTTGAAAGAATTGTTTTGTTTCTAAGGTTCATTTGTTTTAAACCTACTATTAAATGTGCAAAAGCATAAAAAGATGCAATAGCTGTTAAATAGGTAATAAACCAAGTAAGGACCAATGTTACATTTGTTCACATATCATATTAAAGTATACTATAACTAAATTAAATCTTT
>CAMZNG010000015.1 GCA_947313745.1 uncultured Mycoplasmataceae bacterium | reverse complement strand
AAAGGAAAGATTTAATATTATTAATAGTTTAATGAAAGAATACTCAAGTAAACATAACTCAATTGAATATGAAAAAGAATTATTTGATAAATATTTAGAAAACAATTCTGAAAACTGAAAAAAAGAAAAAGAAAAAAGACTTGATATTTTAATAAAAAAATTATCAAAAGAAGAAGAAAAATTAATAGAAAAAGAAAATAATAACAATAATGATAATAATGAAAAAAAAGAAAAAACAAATCAAGAAACACCAATCAAAAGTGTTGATTTAATCTTTGAAGGAAATGACAATATCTTCTCATCATCTGAAGATGATTTCACTTTCTTGAACAATGGAGAAGAATCATTTGGAGGGAGTGAAACAAATTTCAATTCTATAAATCAAAATTTTGAAAAAGAATTTAATCCTCAAACAAATAATTTAGAAATAAAATCAGAAGAGGAAACACATTTAAACACACCTAATGATTATCAAGAAGAAAAAAGACAATCATCCCCAATAAATAAATCAAACTCTAAGCCAAAAAAAGCAATAAAAGAAAAACCCATTAAAAATCAAAATAAATCTAGAAAAAAAGATGAGATTACAATAATTAATCTTAGAAGAAAAATCACAGCATTAGAATCATCACGTAATAAATCTATTGAGAAACAAACTAAAAATACTACAAATACAAAAATTATTTTAAAGGAAGTTAAAGTAGAAGATGTATCATATGACTATTTGAATGAAATGGAGTTAAATGATTTACAAGAGCTATCATCTGCCATAGGTTTTGATAATAAAAATTACAATAGAAAAAAATTGACTGAAAAAATTATGGAAGAATTAGAGACTCACAGAAAGAAATATTCAGACAAAGACATAAATAACATTGTAGAAAAAAGAATGCTAGAAATAAGGAATAAAGAATTGGCAAATAGAACATTAGATAGTAATTCATTAGGAAATGAATTAAGTGATAGTGATCCGTTCCAAAGCAAATCCCTTAATGTATCAAATCCATTCGATAACAATGGAGACGACCCATTTGCAAATAAAATAGGAGATTCATCAAATCCATTTGAAAACGGAGGAAACGACCCATTTGGGAATATAGAAAACAATTCATCAAATCCATTTGAAAATGGAGGAAATGATCCCTTTGGAAATGTTGAAAACAATTCATCAAATCCTTTTGAGAATAATAACAATGGAAACGATCCATTTGGAAATATTGGAGACAACTCTAAAAATCCATTTGACAATAAAGAAAACGACCCATTTAAAAAAAATGATAATAACTCAAAAAGTCTTGATTTACTTGATACATAGATATTAAAAAATAAAATGTTAATAATGCATATATAATTATTATTAAAGGAGGTAAGAATGAAAAAGAAAAATGTTTGAAAAGATTTGGAAAATGAAAAACCAAATGTTAAAGAAGAAAAAAATAAAGAATTAAAAAAAACAAATAAAAAAGATAAAAATATTAAAGAAAAAATAGTTGTTAAAGAAAAAATAATTTATAAACAACCAAAATTCAAAGTTAATAACAAAGTTAAAAAAACACCTGTTTTTATTGTTTCTGCAATCATAATATCACTCGTTTTCTTTTTAACACCTTTCTTTATATTGATGGGACTTGCTGCAACATTAGATAATAATAAAAATGATGTTATTGATGATTTGGGATATCGTGTAAATCAAACTGTTTTTGCAATAGAACATGATAAAACA
>CAMZNG010000014.1 GCA_947313745.1 uncultured Mycoplasmataceae bacterium | reverse complement strand
GCAATAAATTGTCTTGCATATATTTTTGTAATTTATGATATAATGTATTATATATATTTCCTTTCGTAAATATTGAATTCAATAAATAATATAATATAAGTAAATATTAGAATATTGAGAAAATAGAAAAATAAAAATTATTAAAAAATTATATAACATACATAATGATATTTATTTTATGTTAGATATTTTAATGGAGTGTTTCCATCTTGAATGTTCATACCCTCACTAATATATCATTTTTATTCTCCTGGGCAATTATTAATGCCATATGATCAATTTTCAACACTTATAAATAATGAGATTGCAAATGAAGGGTGAAGGAATGTTCTAGCTTTACATTGACAGACTAAAGATTATTTTTCTATGTATAAAGATAAGTTTTATGAAATTTGAGAATGAAATGTTATATTGGTGATGCCTATTATCTAAATAATATTTTATATTATGCTATGGTTGATAGCAAATAAAACTCAAGAAATTATTTCCTTGAGTTTTAATTATTTTATATATAAATTAACTATTTAATTAATGATTCTCCAGTCATTTCCTTTGGTTGCTTTACATCCAATAATTTTAGTATTGTTGGTGCTACATCACCAAGTTTTGCACCAACATCTTTTTGAGTAAATTTATCTTTGAATTCAACATCCTTATCTGTAATTATTAATCTAACAGGAGCTGTTGTATGTGTTGTACATATTGACCCATCTTTATTAATCATTCTGTCTGCGTTACCATGATCTGCTGTAATTATCATTACACCATCCATTTCAACAACAATTTTTTCATAAAGTTTCAATAACATTTTATCAGCAATTTCTAGTGATTTAACAACTGCTGGAATAACTCCGGTGTGACCAACCATATCTGGTTGTGCAAAATTAATTAAGAAAGCATCTGTTCCTTCTGCATTATCAATTATTTTATTTGTTAATAATTCACAAGACATTTCTGGTTCTAAATCATATGTTGATACTTTAGGTGAATCAACAAGGATTCTTATTTCTTTTGATTTGCTAACTTCTTCTCCCCCATCCATGAAGAATGTTACATGAGGATATTTTTCAGTTTCAGCAGCTCTCATTTGTTTTAAGCCATTCTTTTGAAGAACTTCTCCAATTAAATTTTTCATTCTTTCTGGAGGATATAAAATATCTTGTTTTATTCCTGCATATTCTCTTGCAGAAACAAAATAAAGTTTTTTCTTTCTTGGTGTTGAAGGTTCATAATCATATCCAGTAACTTTTGTATTAGATCCAACAAGAACATGCGACATCTCTCTTGCTCTATCTGGTCTAAAGTTAATAAATATAATTGAATCTTTATCATTGATTGGATCTTTATCTTTTATATATCCTGGTTCAAAAAACTCATCAGTTCTTTTGTTTTCATATTCATTTTTTATATAATCATCAATATTTGATATTTCAATACCTTTTCTTTCAACAATAACATCAAGAGATTTTTGAATTCTTTCTCATCTTTTATCTCTATCCATTGCAAAGAATCTTCCGCTTATTGAAGAAATATTCTCAACAAGGTTTTCTTTCTTAAGAATGTCAATATATTTCTTAAATGATTTTTGTGCAACATCTCTTCCATCAGAAAATAAATGTAAAGATAATTCTGCTCCTTCACTCTTTATTATTTTTGAAATACTAATAATGTGTTCAATACTAGAATGAACTCCGCCATCTGATAATAATCCGAGAATATTTATTTTCGATTTATTTTTTTTTGCATTCTTAATTGATTTTAATAGAAACTTATTTGTTTTAATATTTCCATCTTCTTCAAGAATATCTTTATTCATTAATGAAAGAGATTGATAAACAACTCTCCCTGCTCCAATGTTTAAGTGTCCTACCTCAGAATTTCCCATTTGTCCTTTTGGTAACCCAACATCAAGTCCTGAGGCATTCATAAGAATGTTTGGATATTCTTTCATTCATTTTTTTAAATTTGGTAACTTTGCCAATGTAACAGCATTTCCTGGTCCTTTTGGGGACTCTCCTGTTCCATCTAATATAACTAGTGCTACTGGTTTTTTCATATTTTCTCCTATTTATTTTTTTTATTTTTTTTAGCTAATTCAACAAGATCTTCTTTTTTCATACTTGGTTCAAACGGAACACCATCCATTTTTAGTAATAATTTTAAATCTTGCATTGATAATGAACTTAATTCATCTTGGTCAAATGACTCATCTTCTTCTTTAATATTTTCTTTTATTAATTCTAGTAGTTCTTCTTTTGTTGATTTTGCATCAAATGGAATACCATCACTTCTTAGTAATAATTTTAAATCTTGTAAAGTAAGGTTAGAGTAATCATTTTTATCTTCTTCTGTTTTTTCAGGAACTACATATTTATGAGTTTTTCCTTGTACTTCATTTTCTCCCAAAGGTTTTATTTCATCTTTAGAAAGGAACGATGCTGTTGAAGAAGATGGTTTTTTTATATAATCATATATTCCTTGTACATCAGTGTTTAATCCATTATCAAATGAGTATCCTTGTGCATGCATTTTTTGTAATCTCCTTCTATTTCCTATTAATATAAAATAAGTTTTTAAAAGAGATTCAAAAAGAAGTGCTGCAACTATTAATAATCAATTAAACCATTTCATTGTTGATCCAATTTCTGGCAATGGTGACGGTGACGGATTACCTGCTTTAAAATTAAATGCAATAACTGTAGAAGTAGCTAAAGTTGCAAAAAACAAAATTATCCATTCTATAAATTGACCTCTAAATAATAGAGCTCATTGTCCAAAGAAATATATTGTCCATGAAATACCTATTTTCATTTGTACTTTTCTAATTGTTCCGTCTGGACCAGAAAAAGTTATAAATATATGTCTCATTCTATTTCTATTATTTTGATAAATACCTACACCAATTAATATGGGAAAAGTAATAAGAAACACTATCCCTATTGATATTAAGGCTATTATTTCTTGAGGGTTACCACTTAATGAAAATGAAGTCATGTTTTCCCCTTATTTTTTATATGTTAATAATTTGAAGAATGATTTTGCATCTAGTGATGCTCCACCAACTAATCCTCCATCAATATCTGGTTGTTTCATTAATTCCTGAATATTTTCAGGTTTCATTGAACCTCCATATTGAATTCTTATTTCTTGTGCAACCTCTTTACCAAACATTTCTTCAACAATGCTTCTTGAATATTTAATTACACTTTGTGCTTGTTTTGGTGTTGCAGTTTTCCCTGTTCCAATTGCTCAAATTGGTTCATATGCAAGAACAACTTCTTTTGCATCGTTAGGATTAATTCCTTTTAATCCATTATTAATTTGTTTTCTAACTACACTTAAAGTTTTTTTATCATCAAATTCTTTTTCTGTTTCTCCAAAAGCCATAATTGGAGTAATATCAGAATTGTTTAATGTTGCCTTAATCTTTAAGTTTACTGTTTCATCAGTTTCATTAAAATATTGTCTTCTTTCTGAATGACCAATGATCACATATTCAAGACCATATTCCATTAACATATCTAATGATAACTCTCCAGTGAAAGCACCTGATTTTTCATAATGAACATTTTGTGCTGCCAAAGGAATATAAAGACCTTTGTCATCTCCTGCCATTAAAGATACCATTGATATTGAAGGTGCAGCAATTGCTCACTCAATATCAAGAGTTTTATTTTTCATTAATTTTTCTAATTCTATATAAAATTTTTGAGCTTCTTCTGGCCCTTTATTCATTTTTCAGTTTCCTACTATAATTGGTTTTCTCATAATGTTATTCTCCTACTTCATTTCTATTTTTTCTTTTTTTGTATTGCATTAATTCCAGGAAGAACTTTTCCTTCAAGGAATTCCATTGAAGCTCCTCCACCTGTTGAAACATGTGAGAACTTATCTGCAAGTCCCATTTTAATTGCAGCAGCAGCAGAATCTCCTCCTCCAATGATTGTTGTAGCATCTTTAAGACCAACCATTGTTTTGGCAATTGCTTCTGTAGCATGTTTATAATTATTAAATTCCGAAACTCCAAAAGGACCATTTCATACAACTGTTTTTGCATTTTCAAGCTCCTTTTTTACTATTTCAATTGTTTTAGGTCCAGCATCCATTCCGATCATTCCATCTGGAACTTCGTCATATACTTTACCTTTAACATCTTTAAACTTTGGCGCACAATTTGAATCTTCTGCAATAATAAGTTTATTTTTATATTTCTTTAATAATTTTTTTGCAAGCTTTACTTTTTCTGGTTCAGCTAAAGAATCACCAATATTTTTTCCTTGTGCAAGGTGAAACGTATAACACATTGCTGTTCCAATAATTACTTTGTCAGCTTTCTTGGCCAATGCTTCAATTACATTAATTTTATCCGAAACTTTTGCTCCACCTAATAATGCTACAAATGGTCTCTTTGGATTGTCAACTGCATTTTTTAAGAATTCAACTTCTTTTTCTATTAATAATCCAATTGCTGATTCTTTGATATTAGATGCAATACCAACATTTGAAGCATGTGCTCTATGTGCAGTTCCAAATGCATCATTAACAAATACATCACCTAATGATGCTCAATACTTTCCAAGTGATGAATCATTTTTTGATTCATATTTAACTTTTTCTCCATCTTTAACGTCTTCAAATCTTGTATTTTCAAACATTAGAATTGTCCCGTTTTTCATCTTTGAAATTTCTTCCTCAAGTTTTTCTCCTCTTGTTTCTGAAACAAACTTAACTTTTCATCCTGAAATTGCTGCTAATTTTTTTGCAACAGGTGCAACAGTTAAATCTTTTTTATCTTCTTCAGAATTTATTCTTCCAAGATGTGTAAATAAAACTATCTTTGCTTTTTCCTCTACTAATTTTTTAATTGTTGGAATTGCTGCTGATATTCTATTTGCATCAGTAACAACCCCTTTCTTGATAGGAACATTAAAGTCAACTCTAGTAAGTACAACTTTTCCTTCAAGATCTTTTAAATCATTTAAAGTTCTTTTATTCATTGTTTTCCCTTTTCTCTTTCAAAGTTAATTATAAAACAAAGTAAATATATTTTCGTTATTAAATACAAGTAATCAAATTAAGTAAAGTTATGATTAAAAATTATTCAATTATAAATTAATATATTTTCTTTTAATAAATAATGTCATATTTGTAAAATATAATATAATTTTTTTACTATGAATTATTTAGAAAAAAATAGAAGAGAATTTATTAAAGATTTAAAAGGATTGATATCGATCCAAAGTTGACTAAAAGAAGTTAATAAATATCCAACAAAAGAAATTAAGAATGGGCTATCTTTTATGGAAAATTTAGCTAAAAGAGAGGGATTTAAATATTATACTGATCCTGATGGTTATTATGGATGAATGGAAATTGGAAGCGGCGAGGAAATGATAGGTATACTTGGTCATATAGATGTAGTTCCCCCTGGTGATCTTAGTGAATGAGATAATGAACCTTTTTCATTAACTGAAAAAGGTGATAAATTATTTGGAAGAGGAACACAAGATGATAAAGGTCCTGTTATGCTTGCGTTTTATTTATTAAAAGAGTTGGCAAAATCACATAAAAATATGAATAAAAGAGTTAGACTTATTTACCCAACTGATGAAGAGTCTTTTTGAAGAGGTGTTGAAAAATATATTGAAAAAGAAGAATCTCCTTCATTTGGTATAACTCCTGATTCATCATACCCAATAATATATTCTGAAAGAGCTTTGTTAAACTTTAAAGTAATTGGAGAACCTGTTAAAGATTATACAATTAAGGGTGGAACTGCAGTTAATGTTGTCCCCTCAAAATCAAAGTATAAAAAAGGTGATGAAGAAGTAGTTGCAATTGGAAAGTCTGCTCATGCAATGAATCCTGAAAAAGGAGTTAATGCAATAACTAAACTTTTTAAGGAAATTAGTGAAAAAGTTAATCATCCATTAATTGATTTTGTTAATAAAGAATTAAATTTAGAAACAAATGCAAAAACATTTCTAGGAAAAGTATATAAAGATTCTGATGCTGAAATAACTTGTAATCTTGGAGTTGTTTCCATTGATTCTAAGAGTGCAGAATTAATTATTGATATGAGATTACCTAATGGACTTGAAAAAGATGAACTTGTTAAAATGATTAAAAATAAAATATCTAAATATAAGGGACTTAAATATGAACATTATGATTGACTTAAAGGAGTGTTTATTCCAAAAGATTCTTTTGTTATTAAAGATCTTATTGAATCATATAAGGAAATAACAAATAAAAACATGAAACCTATTTCTGTTGGCGGAGCAACATATGCAAGAGCAATGGATAATATTGTTGCATTTGGACCATTCTTTGAAGACTCTCCTGAAACAGAGCATCAATATAATGAATATATATTATTTAGCGATCTTTCAAAATCATTTGATATATATTTAAATGTATTTAACAAATGATTAAAGAAATAAGGTTCTCCATTAATTAATAAAAACAGACACATTTATAATGTGTCTGTTTTTATATAGATATAATGACTTACATAATTGATAATGCTAATAAAGTAATTGATAATCCAGCCACTGCTATTACAATAGAATAAGACAATGTGTAAGGAAGTATCTTTCCATAATTTGTGTGTGAAGCTTCTGCTTGAGTAATTACTAATCCTGTTGTTGGACATCACATATTAATGATTCCTTGTGCTAGAGGATATAGTGCCATAACTCCGACAACTGCAATTTTTTGGTTGCTAGGATTAAGAACTGATATTATTTCAGAAATTATTGGTCCAGTAATTCCTGCTAACCCTGATGTTGAAGGAATGAATACTGCCATTAATGCTAATAATGGGAATAGTAACGCTGATAGAACTATTGGTGATGCTCCTGAAATTCCTCCAAACAATACATTAATCATTGTTGTTGTTGAACCAGAATAATTAAGAATAATTCCAACTGTTCTTGAACCTGCAAGAATTAATGCAACACCAATCATCTCCTTAATACCTCTTAATGAATGTTCTCAAATTTTTCCAGTTTTCATATTAAATATTTTTCCAACTAACATTAATGAAAATATAAATAATATTGCTAATTCGGTAAAGTATCATTCTCCTATTTTTACTTTATTGAAAAACAATGATGACATACCTTCCCAAAATGAGTTCGTAGCCAATGAAGGAATTCAATCCATTCAAGGTAATAAAGTAAATATCATTCAAAGGAAAGTTAATCCAAATATCACTAATGCTCAAGTTTGTTTTTTATTCAATGATTCTGCTTCATCAATATTTCCAAGCGTATCTGTTGCTCAAATTTTATTCTTTTCAATCATTTCCTTTGTCTCTAAAGATTTATCATTATTCTTATGCACTCTTAATCCATATCAGATAACAAATGTTACACCAATGGTTGTGTAAATAAAGAATAATACCATTCTAAGAACAATCCCTGTTCCAATTGTGACAGGTAAATCTGTTGTATTTAATGCACCTGCCATTACCCCTATTGAGAATGGATCAAGAACTGAAGCAGCAATTCCTGTTGTTGTCCCAAGAACAATAACCATGTATGCAGTTGCTGCATCAAATCCTGCAAGAATTATAACTGGAACTATAACTGGAATTAATCCAAGCGTTTCTTCTTGCATTCCAAACAATGTCCCTCCTAATGAAAATAATATAAATAAAGTTGGTATTAGGATTATTTCTTTTCCTCTTAACCCTTTAACTAAAGATCCTACCCCAGCTTCTAAACTTCCTGTTACTAATAATACTTCTACAAATGCACCAATAGCAAATATATAAAATACAACTGAAAATGCATCAAATATCCCGGCTATCCCAGCTTTAAATGTATCAAAAATTCCATACATACCATTATCTGAAACATATCAATTTGATCCTCCAAAGTTGAATCAATCTTTAGCAATTAGATTCCCTTCACCAAAAGGTTTTACAATATATTGAAATCCTAAATCAGTAAAGTGATATCCTGGTTCAAATTCTACAATTAATCCTAAATCCAATCAATTATTAATCAAATCTGGATTATCAACAATAAAGGATTTTGCTTGTTCTGGATTATTATCAATTCAATTATTTACATCACTTGTAGATGAAAAGACAAGTTGTTGAGACTCTCAACTACTTGTTGGATCAGCAAAGTGAACAATTCAAGTTATAATGACTGCAAAAACAATTACCCCACCAATAATAGAGAGTGCGCTTGGCATTTTAAACTTTTTTCTAGTGTTTTTGCTTTTATCTTTTCCTTTAATTTTTGTACTCATATACTAATTATATATAAAATGCATAGTAATATTATTTTTTTGAATATTTAAAGCATTAGTAATTAGAAATAAAACAGATAATATTATTCTTTCAAATAAAAAAAACTTGAACAAAATGCCCAAGTTTTTTATATAAATATAAATTATTATTCAATAATTTTTGTAACTGTTCCAGCACCAACTGTACGTCCACCTTCTCTAATTGAGAATTTAGTATTTAATTCAAGTGCTATAGGTGCGATTAATTTAACTGTTAAGTTAATGTTATCACCAGGCATTACCATTTCAACTCCTTTTGGAAGTTCAATTTGTGCAGTAACATCAGTAGTTCTTAAATAAATTTGTGGTCTATAGTTTGAGAAGAATGGAGTATGTCTTCCACCCTCTTCTTTTTTAAGTGCATATATTTCAGCTTCAAATGTTTTATGAGGTGTAATTGATCCAGGTTTACAAATAACTTGTCCTCTTTCAATTTGAGTTCTGTCAACTCCTCTTAATAGAAGTCCAACATTATCTCCAGCTTCAGCATAGTCAAGTAATTTTCTGAACATTTCAATTCCAGTAATTGTTGTTTTTTTAGTATCTTTAATACCAACTATTTCAACTTCATCACCTTCGTTTATTTTTCCTCTTTCAACTCTACCAGTTGCAACTGTTCCTCTACCTGTAATTGTGAATACATCTTCTACTGGAAGTAGGAATGGTTTCTCAACATCTCTTTCAGGTAATGGAAAATACTCATCAGCTTTTTTCATTAACTCTGTTATTTTTGCTTCATATTCAGCAACCCCTTCAAGAGCTTTTAATGCTGATCCTCTTATAAATGGTGTTTTGTCTCCATCAAATCCATATTGGTTTAATAAATCCATAACTTCCATTTCAACAAGGTCAAGCATTTCTGCATCATCAACCATGTCACATTTATTAATGAATACCATTAATTTTTTTATACCAACTTGTCTTGATAATAAGATATGTTCTCTAGTTTGAGGCATAGGCCCATCAGTTGCAGATACAACAATTATTGCTCCATCCATTTGTGCAGCTCCTGTAATCATGTTTTTAACATAATCAGCATGACCTGGTGCATCTATATGTGCGTAATGTCTTTTTTCTGTTTCATATTCAACGTGAGCTGTATTAATTGTAATACCTCTCTCTTTTTCTTCAGGAGCAGCATCTATTGATGCATAATCCATCGCTGTTGCTCCACCAACTTTTGCAAGTACTGTTGTAATCGCTGCAGTTAATGTTGTTTTTCCATGATCAACGTGACCAATTGTTCCAATATTAACATGCTCTTTAGAACGATCAAATTTTTCTTTTGCCATAATAATTTCCTTTCAATATTTTTAATATATTATATTTAGATTGATATGCATTGCATATATCTATATTACGTAATATAGAGCATATAAATATACTCCAATTAATTTTACTATAAAAACTTTTTATATTCTAATTATTTAATAATAAATATTAGTTTCTTAATGTTCGTTTGTTGTGTCATCATCTACTGAATAATCATACAATCAAAATCCCTTATTCTCATTTAAAATAAATATTTGATCTTCTCCTTCAATTGGTAATGCCTCTTCATCTCAAAAATCTGTAATTACTGATTTTCCTACAATACGCATTTGAAGATTACAATTTGCTGATAAAAACATTAGCTTTGCTTTTTGGGGATCGTATGGCAATGGTTTACCATCTTTGTCTACCAAGGAATGATCAAGTGATAATTTTGAATCTTCAACTTGAAGATTATCTTCCTCGTCATATTGATTTACTACATCACTTGTTCTTAATGCTCATGATTCAAGTTTTGGATTAGGTTTCCCAGATGTTGATGCAATTTCATCAGGGGGCAACTTATCATCATGACCCTTTGCTGTAAATCAATTTTTAGTATAAAACCCAGTTCCATCATTATATTTTTCCTCAATTTTAAATTCAACTTTAATATCATTTTTTGGAATTTTTTTTCAATATGCTTGTTTTCAACTTATTTCAAAATGATCAGCAATTGGAAGAGGCTGATCTTCAGCTGATTCAATTTGAATTCACTCTGGATGAATCGTATCATTATAATCACTAAATTTTTTATAATTTAATTCTCCTGATGTTTTTTTATTTTGTGAAAGAGAGTCTATTT
The DNA here is from genome assembly GCA_947313745.1 of uncultured Mycoplasmataceae bacterium. GTDB lineage: Bacteria > Bacillota_I > Bacilli_A > Mycoplasmatales > Hepatoplasmataceae > Tyloplasma. The sequence goes on along the minus strand of CAMZNG010000014.1, from coordinate 19,036 downwards.
TTAGTATTTTCGAAGTTTCTTCTCCTTTTCAATAGTCTGAATAAAAATCAGTACTAAGTGTTTGTTTCTTTTTTTCATTTGGAATCTTATATTTTATTTCAAGATTAGATTTAAGATAAATTGATTCTAATGGTTTACCATCTTTATCAAGTGTATTAAAATGATTTTTATCTTTTAAATAATCATAATCTAATTCATATACATATTTTGTAATTCCAGGAGTTACAGTTCAACTTTCTAAATCACTTAAATTACCTTTAAAGATGAATGGATCAAAAAGACCTTCCCCCTTTCTATCCACTTGCTGTATCTCAATTTTTAAACTTGGATCATCAATAAAATCAAAGTTGTTTGATTTAATGTAAAATCAAGCTTGAAGAGGAGAAGAAGCATTTGGTTGGAAAATTATAGGAGTTTGACCACTTTCTTTTATTATAATTTCTGGTTTTCCTAATGCATATGATTTTATAGAATTTCCAGAAGTAACAATATAAGGAGTTTTATTTCCTTTGTCATTTATTTTATATGCTAGACCTAAAGGCATTATTCTAAAATTAGTTTTTTTATTTGCATAATCTTTAAGATTTATAAACTTATGATTCTTTAATAATACTTGGTCAAATTCATAATTATGGTTTCCTTTTTGGATTGCTAAATTATTATATGATTTTTGATCTCCCTCAGTTTTTCCATCTGATATGAATGGTTGAGGAATAAATGAATTAAATATTTTATTTGAATCAAAACTTTTTAAAGCATCCAACCCTTTTTCTTTCACCGAGTTAACAAAGACATCTAATTCATGTTCATCATTAATTAGCATATTAAATAATAAAGGCATGTTTAATCATTTATCTTTTTCTTCTCCTGATGAAATTAATTCACTATAATCTTTACCAAGTCATGGTTGAAATAAAAATTTATTCAAATATAAAACTATATTATCATATGATTTTTTTGGCAATATATCTTGCATATCTTTCATCGTATAAAAACTATTAAGGTTTGTTGCGGTCATATCAAACGAAGTACCAACAAAGGTATTATTTATTGTTTTTTCATTTACATCTATACTTGCAACATCATTCATCATCCCAGTTCCTAAGTAATAAGTTTTGTCTCCAAATAATGATCAAGTAATATGAGAATAAACTTTTTTCTTTCCACTACTTAAATTATTAAATATATATGTATTACTTCCTTTAGATAAATCTTGTTTTTTGCCTTCTATTTTTCCATCTTCATCTTCCACAAAAATTGATGCTTCTTTTATATTTGAATGATGTTCTTTAAATTTTGCTGAAATTCATAATTGGTTTGCTCTTTGTGTTATTGGGGCTGAACTTTTATTATAAGAAAGTTGAATGGTTGGCCTCTTTCAACTAAAGGGTGTATTTGTTATTGCTCCTGTTCATCTAAAAAATACAAAAATCAAAGTTACAATAATAAAAAGAGCAATGAGTATTCTAGTTACTCATCCTAATAAATATCTATTTATGTATCCACTTGTTGTTTTTTTATTGTTCATAATTAATTTATTGCCTTCAATGCGTCCACAGGATCTACTTTAGAGAATGAATAGAATATTATTGCAATTACTACTGCAAATAATAAAATTATCGATACTAATAGAATTGCTCATTGTCAAATTGGCATTCCTAGTCATATTCCAATTCCAAAAGCATTACTCAGGGAGGAGGATAGCAGAGCAAAGAATAGTATATTCACACCTAATGAGATAACGACAGCTATCAACATAATTATAATATAAGGAGTAAGAATTAAAAATGTTGATTTTCAATTTGAATACCCAAGTGTTTTTAGTGTTGAAATTTCTGGAATAACTGAATCAGCAATTTCTTTTATTGAAAGTATTATTAATACTACTGAAATAAATGATGCAAAGAATGCAAATGCATAAAATATTAAATTAACAATTGATATAACAAATAGTATTTGCTCTTCAATTGATGACTTATTAAAAATACTTGTGTACATTGAACTAAAGTTATTTCCTTTGCCAAACAAATCGCTTACAGTTGAACCAGAAAAACTTTCATTTGCTGGGTAATATTTAATTTGTTTATTATTTTTTAAATACATAAATGTTACTAGTTGATTTTCTTCATCTGTATATGGGTTTGAATTCTTGTTTGTACCTTCTAAAGAAGGTATCTCAGAACTTTCATTTAGAAATTTATTTAATGTTATAGCACCTAATGGTAATGGTTCTTTATAAACATCAACCACTTGAATTGCTAATGAATCATAAGTTGACGATTCTATTTTCAATTGATTATCTAATCCGTTAAATTGAGAATCCCTTCTTGCAAATTCATCAAGTTGTTTTCTATATATAATTTGACCTTTTCTTAATCCCAATCTCTTTGCATTGAATGAATCAATGATTATTGGAACTATTGCAAGATTATCCTCTGAACCTATCGCATCAGGATTACTAAATGGATCTGTTGTTTGTTTATAATTATTTAGCTCATCTAATTTGACGTTTGTATCCTTGCTAAAATTTACAAGATAATTTGCTTCTTCAACAGAGTCAAAAGATGATATTCATTGATTGTTTAAATAACTTCTATTTTTTTCTACGGAGTCACGTTCAAGTCTATCAAATAAAACATCTTGAGTTTGTTTTACTAAAACTAAATGGTCAGGATCGGTTTCATCATATTCAGATTCAATGCTTGAATGTTTTATATTTCCAACTTTTGACTCTACGTAATCATCACCATAATAATCTGGATTGGTTTCTATTTGACTTTTTGCTCAAACACTATCTCCTTCATATTTTTGATCTTTATGTGGTCCATCAGAATATTTTCAAGCATCTTTTTCATCTTGTCTATATAACTCAAATGAATCTGAAGAAGTTTTATGAAAACCTAAATCATTAAATGAGTTAATTTTTTTATGAGAATTTTTATCTTCATAAGAAGTTCAATCTATAAGTGAATTGTATGAAGCTGAAATATTGTTGTCATCATAAACAACACTTCCAATTGAAAAGCTTGGTCTAATTACTTCTTCGTTTTTTGACTTAAGAGAATTATTATATTCATATGTTTTTAGATATTGATTATAAACATTTTGATAATGTAGAAATGAAATATCACTTTCCGAAGCGTAATCATCTTTTTCTCAACCAATAGAAGAATCCTTGTCCCTTTCCAATGTGCTTTGAATCATTCAATTTATTGCTTCAAAATTTTGTCATGGAAGATACTTTCCAGTAAGTGAATCATCTTTGTGACTTGCAAAAAGTTCTTTATCAATTTTTAGAAATGTTTCTTTGTCAGTTGCCTCAGGATTTATTGTTATCATCTTACTAATTATTGAATCAACCTCTTCTTCATTAGTTGCCTTAGAAATTTCAGGAATAAGATAGTAAGGTTCATCTTTAAACTCACTTTCAGTAATTAAGTTTGATTTATTAATGTTTCCATTTAGAGTAATTATATCTTCTGCATTGATAATTTTTAATGCAGATTTTGCTGTTGAATTAATTAAGTTTGTTGCCGAAAGAGAAAATGACACAACAATTAGTGTGAATAATATGGAGGTAAATAATATGGTTGACTTTCCGAATCCCCTTGCAATATTTTTTACACGATAAGATCTTTCAAATGATTTAAAATTATTTGTAATTTTCCCAGAGGCCCTTACTAATATTGATGGTTTATATTCAACAACATTGTTTATTAAATCTATTGATGGTTTCTTTAAAAGTTTCTTTGAAGCTAAATATGAAACTGCAAATAAGATAAAGATTGGAAAAATAAATGTTAGAAACATTGAAAGAAACGATAGGGTCACATGCCCTGAACCAATTAAAAATCTTTTATTTCATATTGTCATCCAACCATATTGAATTAAAAATGATAATAGAATTGCAACAACTCCTCCAAGGATAATTACTGTTATTGGGAAAGATATAAATGTAACTGCAATTCTATTGTCTGTTCATCCCAAGGCTTTTAATGTTCCGATTTCAGGTGCCATTGATCTAACTCTTTTTTTCAATAGTACAACCAAGATAAATATTGTTATTGTAATAAACAATGTTAATAAAAAGTAATCTAATACTTTCATTAGTTTTAATTGTTTGAATGACATATTAGCTCTTAAGGATGTTTGTCCACCAGAAATATTTGAAAGTTCTTTTAAATTAACATTATTGAATGATTGACTAATTATTGAAGTTAATACCACATTGTAATTTCTTATTCTTTTTTTAATATAACTAGAAGTAAAATCACTATAAGATTCAATATCCTCATAAAGATCGCTAAACCCTAGATAAATTGTTGAATCTGCAATATCACCAAATTGCTCAAGAAATGTTTTTGTATCTAAGAAAATGTATGTTTGTTTATGAGTATTAGGAATTGGTTTTAAGAAAGAGAAAGAAGGGAAGGTAAACTGCGGAGCTCTAACAGTTGCTACAATTTTACCTTTTAATGGTGTTGAAAATTCCATTGGCAACTCTATAATGTCTCCAACTTTTTTATGATTAAATTTAGCCCAATCATAACCTATTGCAATGTTTACATCATAGTCTTCATTAGGACCTCTAACTTTATTATTTGCATAAACATCATTAATGTTTCCATCCATTACTTGAAAATCATTTATATATAATTGAGAATCTTTTCCAGCAACATTGCTATCTTGAAGGATGTTTGATTTTCTATAGTCTGGGTTCTTAATCTCTCCTGACTTTTCATCATATCCAAATAAATATTTATCATCATAAGGATTTATTTCTAATTTTCCTGAAGAGTCAGCTTTTAAATAATCTCTTGTCATTTTAAAGATATTAATATTATTTAATCCAACATATTGATAACCTTCTTCAGAAGCTGTATTTGTCCAATAATGTGATAATTGATATGTTCAGTTTAAATTCTTAAGATCACTGTAGGAAAAGAGTCCTGTTGATGATATTATTTTTAATCCTTCAAGTTCCATTAATAATTTTGGTTTACTTAAATTATTATTAAAGTATCTTGAAATGAATAATGTGTAATCATCTTTAACTTGAATTTCTTCATGTTCTCCTTTAAAGTTAGTAATGCTATCTAATGAAGAGGAAGAAAGAAATAAATTATTTCCTTTTGTTAAAGTAGTCAATTGTGTGGAAATCCTTTTTTCAGCATTTATTGTCCCGCCAATTATTGAGAAAGAAAGACCATAAAATAATACTATTGTTGTAGTTGAAAGAAGAGTTTTGAATGTCGAATTAAACGATGACTTAAATAGTCTTCTTGATTTCCAAAATTTTGTTACAGTTAATACAAAAATACCTAATGTTACTACCACTAAGAAAATTGCCATTATTATTATTGTAACTCTTAAAAACTCTAACATTATTACTCCTTCACTTATATTTTAATGCTTAATTTAAACGTCCAAGTTTAAATCATTAATTTTTATCCTTTTATGTGTGGTGATTTTTTTTATTTCACCATTACCAATTTTTATTATCTTATCAGCCATTTTTGCTATTTCGCTATTATGTGTAATAATAAAAATTGTTGTATTAAACTTTTCATTTATATCGACAAAAAGTTTTAGTATGTCTTTTGTTGTATTGTGATCTAATGCACCAGTTGGCTCATCTGCCAAAAGAATATTTGGATTTTTACCGATTGCTCTCCCTATCGAAACTCTTTGCTGTTGCCCTCCAGAAAGTTGTCAAGGATATTTATTTAATTGTTTTTCTATTCCTAAAATTTTAGCAATAACATCTAGTTTAATACTTTTTTCTTTATCTAATTTTAAATCTTGACCTAAAAGAATATTGTCTTTACATTTCAATGTTGAAATAAGATTATATCTCTGAAATACAAAAGAAATATTATCCTCCCTAAATTTCGTTCTTTTCTTCTCATTTAAATGAGTTAGATTTCTTTGATTAATGATTACATCTCCTCTTTCGACTTGGATAAGACCAGATATTATATTAAACAATGTTGATTTTCCAGAGCCTGATGGTCCAACTATTGATATTATTTCTCCAGGTTTAATTTTAAGATTAATATCTTTTAAAACATGTTGAACTTTTTTATCATTAGGATAATACTTTTGAACATTCCTTAATTCAACTATATATTCTGAATCTTGAAATGCAAATTTATAATGAGCAATATGTTTATTGTATTTCTCAAAGAATTTTCCTTCAACACTTTTTTTATATATTCCTCTAAATGATTCTTTTTTTTTCTAAATTGAATTTTGAATTCAATTCATTCAATATTTTCTTGTACTCAGATTTTGAATGCAAGCTATTATCATCGTCTCCCTTTCCTCTTAAGTTATTTTTTAGGATGTTATATTCTTTATTAAATTCCTTCTTGATTTCTTCAATGTCTTCTTTGTTCTTTGGTTTCTTATTTTTTTGAATATCAATATTTTCTTTGTATTCATTTTTTAATTCATTAATTTTTTTCTTTATATTTTCTTTGTAATCTTTAACTTCGTTTTTTAAAAAAGAGATGTCATCATCAAGTTTTGTTTTTAAATCATCCTTTTTCTTTAAAAACTCTTCTTTTGATAATTTTTGTTCTTTTACCTTATTTTTGCATTCTTTCAGTTCATCAAAAAAGGTAAGTTTTTTATTCCTTATTTCTTCTTTTGTTCTTTCTTTTGAAAATAAAATATTTTCTTTAATAATTAACTTTTTTCCCATACTATTAATTAATATTATACTTTATTGATTAAATTAATTTTTCTATTATATTACCTTTATATAATTGTGATTATATTTTTTAAATATCATTAGAGTTTTCGAATACGCAAAATAAATTTTAATTTCTATGACGAAGAGTTTCTATAATTGATATTAAATATAAAAAATAGCATTACTTATGTATGCTATTTATCAAAATTTATTTCTTCAACTTCTTTGTTTTCTTCTTTTTCTTTTTGTCTTTGTTTTACATCTTCATTAATATCTTTTGTATACTTTAAAGAATAATAAGCAATATATAATGAAATCAATGAAATTAATACCCCAACAAATGAAAGAAAAGATGTAACAACTACTGCTAAGATTATTGTTCAATGAGGCATTATGATAGGCCCTTAAAGTATTTTTGAATACTTTTATTTTTCATTGGTGAATCATATATTTTCCCTGCTCCTGCTTCTTTTCAAGGAGTAGTAAAATGTGATCTCTCCACCAATTCTCAAACATTAAATGTCATAAGTCTAAATATAAATTTTCTTATAAATTCTTCGTTCTCTGAAATATTTATATAAAAAATATTATTTCTTTTGTATGAAATTTCTACAGGTCCATGTTTATAAGAATGAAAGTTTGGAATAAATAGTTCTTTTTTAAATTCTTTATAATAAAATCCATAAAGAAAGTAAAGGATTTTATGAACTTTTAAGTCTGTTACATCATCAATGTCTTTTGTAAATTCTTCATTTAAATTTCAATTGCCAATGTTTTCTTTAAATTTCTTATTTCAATTTTCTTTGTTATCTAATGCAATTTCTTTTATTAATTTTTTTATTTCTATTTCTTTATTTTTTTTATCAGTTGTTTTATTATCCATATATTATTTCTCCTTTAAATACAATAATATATTATTAATTAAATCTAAATTTTCTTTAGTTTTAATTAATGGTAAACACATTAATATTATATTATTTACACAAAATAACATAACTTTTCTATTTGTATATATTAATCTTCGTCTTCAACGTCTCCACCTCTAGCAGTAATTATTGGTGCTGCTACAGATTTTGGTGCTGCATTATAATGTGAGAATTGCATTGAGTATACAGCTCTCCCTTGTGACATTGATCTAAGTTGTGTTGAATATCCAAACATTTCTGAAAGTGGAACATGTGATTTAATTGCTTGTGCATTTCCTCTTTCTTCTTGTCCAAATATCATTCCTCTTTTTGAAGAAATGTCACCCATTATATCTCCAAAATATTCTGTTGGAGTTGTAACTTCAACTTCCATTATTGGTTCAAGAAGAACTGCTTTTCCATCAATCTTTGCTTTTTTAATAGCTTTTGAGGCTGCAATTTTATATGCCATTTCTGATGAATCAACATCATGATATGAACCATCATAAAGTGTTGCTTTAACATCAATCACAGGATATCCGGCAAGAATCCCACCTTCCATTGCTTCTATTAAACCTGCTTTTACTGATGAAATGTATTCTCTAGGAATTCTTCCACCAACAATTTTATCAACAAATTCAAATCCTTTATCTTTGTTAGGTTCAAATTTAATCTTAACATGTCCATATTGTCCTTTTCCACCTGATTGTTTGATGTATTTAGATTCAATATCGGCAAGACTAGTTAAAGTTTCTCTATATGAAACTTGTGGGTTACCAACGTTGGCATCAACTTTGAATTCTCTTTTTAATCTATCAACAATTATTTCAAGATGAAGTTCACCCATTCCAGCAATTATTGTTTGACCAGTTTCTTTGTCCATATGTGTTTTAAATGTTGGATCTTCTTCAGCAAGTTTTGCTAAAGACATTCCCAATCTATCTTGATCACCTTTTGTCTTAGGTTCAACCGCTAATGAAATAACTGGTTCTGGGAAATCCATTGATTCTAAAATAACTTTTGAATCTAATGAAGTAAGTGTGTTTCCTGTTGTTGTATCTTTAAGTCCAACTGCTGCAGCAATTTCTCCTGCAACAACTCCTGAAATTTCTTCTCTTGAATTAGCATGCATTTCAAGAATACGTCCAACTCTTTCTTTTTTGTTTTTTGTAGTATTCATTATGTATGAACCTGCATCTAAAGTTCCTGAGTATACTCTAAAGAATGTTAATTTACCAACAAATGGATCAGTCATAACTTTAAAGGCTAATGCTGAAAATGGTTCATTATCATCTGCTTTTCTTGAGATTTCATTTCCTTCAAGATCTTCTCCTGTTATAGCAGGAATATCTACTGGTGATGGTAAGAATGAAACAACTGAATCTAGCAAGTGTTTTACTCCAATGTTTTTATATGCTGATCCACAAATTACTGGAAAGAATTCTGCAGTTAGAACTCCTTTTCTTATTGCTTCAATAATTTCTTTGTTTGTTACTTCTTCACCTTCAAGAACTTTCATCATAAATTCTTCATCATATTCAGCAACAGCTTCAATTAATTCATGTCTTGTTGCTTCAGCTTTATCTTTTAAATCCGCTGGAATATCAACTTCTTTAAAATCTTCATGTGCTTCATTATCAAAGATGTATGCTTTCATTGTTATAACATCTACAAATCCTGTAAACTCTGATTCTTTTCCTATCGGAACATGAATAGCTGAAGCTTTTGCTCCAAGTCTAGATTTTATTGTTGAAATTGAATAATCAAAATCAGCTCCAGTTTTATCCATCTTATTTACAAAAACAATTCTTGGAACTTTATAATTTGTAGCTTGTCTTCAAACTGTTTCAGTTTGAGGTTCAACCCCAGCTTGTCCATCTAAAACAGCAACTGCTCCATCTAGGACTCTTAATGATCTTTCAACTTCAACAGTGAAATCCACGTGTCCTGGTGTATCAATAATGTTTATTCTGTGATCTTTTCATTTTGCTGTTGTAGCAGCAGAAGTAATTGTAATACCTCTTTCTTTTTCTTGTTCCATTCAATCCATTTGAGATTCACCATCATGTGTTTCTCCTATTTTATGAACTCTACCTGTATGGAAAAGGATTCTTTCTGTTGTTGTTGTTTTACCAGCATCAATATGAGCCATGATACCGATATTTCTAAACATATTAATTGGTTCTCTTCTTTTAGCCATGTTCTATCCTTATTATCATCTAAAGTGAGCAAATGCTTTATTTGCATCAGCTTGCTTATGAGTGTCTTCTTTCTTTTTAAATGCTGCTCCCATTTCTTTTGAAGCGTCAATTATTTCTCCTGCAAGTCTATCTTCCATAGTTTTCTCAGATCTTAATCTTGCATAATTTGTTAATCATCTTAACCCTAGAACTTTTTTTCTTCTTTCAGAAACTTCTACTGGTATTTGGTAGTTTGATCCACCAACTCTTCTAACTTTTAATTCAAGTGTAGGCATAATGTTATCTAATGCTTTATTAAATACATCTATTGCTTTTTCTCCTGTTTGTTTTTCTATTTTTGCAAATGCATTATATAGAATATGTTGAGCTGTACCTTTTTTTCCATCTAACATAATGTTATTAACTAGTTTTGTAACTGCTATTGAATTATAAACTGGATCTGGTAATACTTCTCTTTTTGGTGCTTGTGCTTTTCTTGACATTGTATTTTCTCCTTCTTATTTAATTTGTTTTTTATTTAGCTTTAGGTTTTTTAGTACCATATAGAGATCTTGATTTAGTTCTTCCTTCAACTCCGGAAGTATCTAATGTTCCTCTAATTATTCTATATCTCATCCCTGGTAAATCTTTTACATTCCCACCTTTAATTAGGACAACAGAATGTTCTTGTAAATTATGTTTTTCTCCAGGTATATAAGCATTAACTTCTAATCCATTTGTTAATCTAACTCTTGCATACTTTCTTAAAGCAGAGTTGGGTTTAACGGGAGTCATTGTTGCAACTCTTGTACATACCCCTCTCATCTGTGGAGATGAGCTTGGGAATGATTTATTTTTTAATGTATTTCTTCTTGTTTGTAGAGCAGGAGTCATTGATTTTTTAGTTTTTGATTTTCTTCCTTTTCTAACAAGTTGATTCATTGTTGGCATATTTTATTCTCTTTTCTTTCTTTTTTATGATTAGGTATATTCTTCCACATTTATAGTGTTTTAAATATACATATTTAAATCATTATAAGAATACCAAAAAAAATCCTAAATACACTTTTTAATTTTATTTTTATTCAACTGTATAAAAAATGACTACTAAAAGAATATGAGTTTTGTATGAAAATAAATATAATCTATATACAAAATATAAAATAATAAATGAATTAATAAATATAAAAAATATAAAATTTTCATTCTCATCATGAAACATTTCTATAATATATGAACTGTTAAATTAGGATTATTTTTTTCATCCCACTAGAGAAATTTAATACATTATTTTTATACCAATTTAGTATAGAGTAATTAAATAAGAAAAGTACATTACGTACTTTCAATTTCATATTCTTCTTCTAAAATTCTAAGAATGTCCTCATTAGAGAGTTTTACTGGAATTGTTAATATTGATCCAATTGCTCCTATTAATTCTCTTTCGACAGGAGAACTTAAATTTTTTCTAATTGTTATTGAACAAAAGTCATAATGTTTTTCAAAGGTTAGTGTTTTACCCTTTCTTCTTAAATTAAAAGTCTTTAAATCCCCGTTTGTTTCAAGTCATTCTTTAACTGATAAATCACATCCAGTTTCTTCTTTAAATGATTTATTAACTCTATCCATTGATGCTTTCAACTCTAAAATTCTAGTTGTATCTTCTGCTCCTTGAATTGCTTTCTCATCATAAATACTTGTCAATATAGTTCCTTTTAATGAATTATGTTTTTCTTTTTTGATGCTTGATTTTGCACCTCTTAATCCTAATTTTGCCATTTTATTCCTTTATCATTTCTTTTTATAAAACATTATAATTATAACTTTTTTATATAAATGAATTTAGTTATTTTAAAGTTATTATATAGAAAAAGTTATGACCTAAGAAAATAGTTTTATGAATGAATTTAAGTCAAGAGAATAAATATAATATATCCTTAAATGTAAAAGTATTCAAATATTGTAAAAGAAAAAACTCTTGAACATGGTTCGTTCAAGAGTTTTATTTATTATTAAATGATCTATGTTCAACCATTTCTATTTGTTCTTTCATCATTATTTTTATGACTTTTCTTTTCCTTCTTAGTTTTCATTTGTTTTCCTGACGAAGCAAATGTAGAAGGATTAGTTTTAACTTCTTTGTGTTTTTTTGTTTCTTCTCTTTTATTGGTTTTCCAAGTGGTTTTCCTGACGAAGCAAATATAGAAGGATTAGTTTCAACTTCTTTATATTTTTTTTGTTTCTTCTCTTTTGTTGGTTTTCCAGATGGAGCAAATATAGAAGGATTGTGACTTCTAATTGTATTTATTTTTCTTTCTTTAGTTTTCCCAAAAGCATTTATTCCTCCGCCTGCACTATATGGTGATTCAGGAGTGTATGATTTTCCCTTCTTACCTTTTGATGATTTTCCACTTTGAGAAAACAGAGAGGGTCCGTCAGCTGTGTTTATTTTCATTTCTTTAGTTTTTCCAAAAGCATTTATTCCGCCACCAGCACTATATGGTGATTCAGGAACATATGAATTTTCCTTATCTCTTTTGTGGAATATTAAATAAAGTATTAATAATATAATAATTAATAATAATATAGAACTTACTGATACCATTTCAATAAATAATCAATTTAATTTTGTTTTTATTGAAGGGTTTTTCCCATCTGGATCTGTAGGTTGATATCTATTTTTATTTTCACCAAAAGAAATTTCAAAGTTACTATATTTAGTGTTAGATTTTAATTTGCTTACTTTATAAGTAAGTCTTCCTGTTATGTCATCATTGTTTAATGATGTAAGTATTTCTGCACCTTTATTATCTATTTTTAATTCTGAATCATTAGAATACAAATGTAAAGATTCTGTGGGGAAGAAATATTTTTCTGGACCTTTAACATCCATTGTAAAGATAAATGAATTTTTTGTTATTCCACTAATTGTGAAGGTGTTATCTTCAAAATCAAAAGGAACTAAAGTTTCAAAATCATCAATTATATTACTCTTTATATCTAGATTATCAGTAACTTGTAGATAGTAATTTTTATATACTTTTCCTGGTTCTAATCCATTAATTGTAAATGATTGGTTTCCGTCTTGATCTAATGTTGTTATTCCTAAAACATCTCCATCATCATTAGTCATTTGTATATTATATTGTTCAATAGGTTTTCCTTCTTTTGAATTAGATGAATCAATAGTTTCTTCAGGAACTAACTCCTTAGTATCAAAAACAACATCTGCAGAATCAATCCCCACTGTTGCAGGATCTACATATGCATTTTCTATAGAACCTATAAATTGTTTTTTTGTTGTGAATGAAAGATCTTCTGACGTAGCAAGAACATCATCTGTTAATGCATCTTTTGCAATAACATTAATATCATATGAAGTTGCAGACTCTAATCCATTTAGACTAATTTCTTGATTACCTGTTTCTGTTAAAGTTTGTGTTTTACCAAGTGATAAACCACTATTTTTATCGATAACATCTAAATAGTAATCACTAAATTTATCAGAATTTTCTAAATTTGTTGATATAAGATTAGATGGTGAAGGTTCTCATTTTCCAGAAACTTCTATTTTAATCTTTGCTGAGTATTTTTCTACATCTAAAGATTCTGGTTTGTTTGCAAAAAAAACATTTTTGAATAAGGAGGAACATCAATATCAAAGGGATCGGAAGTTGCTATTAATGAACCATTAACATCTATTGCATTTAATGTGTAACTACTATATTTTGTACCAGCATCAAAATCATCTAAAACAAAAATTTGATCTCCACCCTTTTCATAAGTTGATGATGAGCCACCAACTTTTTGATCACCATCATTATGTAATTCTAAAGTGTATTTTTCATATTTATCACTTTCACCTTTATCTTAAGATGTGGATGAGTCAGAAACATGGGTTGTAAATCTTATGTTATTATCATAAAAATCCATTGTTGGTATGGAGAGGGTATCTACTACTTTAAGAGCGGATGAAAAATCAAATCCAGATGATCTTGCTAGTTCACTATCATCGCTACTATCATATGCAACCAAAATAGATCCATTATAACTATTTCCGGGTTCAACTTCAAAATCTAATGTTTTTTCTCCTCCATCACTAAAGTCTCCTGTTTTATCACCTATTTGTTGATTATCAGAATTAAATAATTTAAAATAATATTCATTCATTGATCCAACAAATCCACCTTTTGATGAAGCTGTTGTTTTAATTGTTACCTTTTCTTTACCAGCAGACTCAACAGTGGGTGTTGAAACAGTAGTTATTGTTCCAACTGATGATCCAAAATCAAATGCAGGAGAAGTTGCATAAACAGTATTTCCATCAACACTTTCTGCAACAATTTTAGCACCATTATATTGAGTGTCTAAAGGTATATTAGATAATGTGAATTCTTCTGTACCATAAGAATCTAATGTTGATGATTTTCCTAAACTTACACCTTTAGAATCCTTGACGTCTAATACATAATCTGTTATTTGGAAAGGTGTCCCAGTATAATTTATAAATAGGGAGATATCAGTTTTAAAATTTACATCAAATCCATCAACTGTATATGTTGGTTTTGACATTGATTTTATATCTGTTGCTTTTGTTGTTATACTATCTTTTTTATCTGATGTAATTTCAGGCGGAGAATGATATGGATATCTAGAAAACATTAATCTTTCATCATCTCTACCTATACCATGTTTATTATATACATGATTAAGTTCAAAACCACTATTATCTCCTTTAGGACCCTTTTAAACTAAAATACTGTGATCTCCTGATGTAGAAATTGGTGCACCTACAGCAAAAGTGGCACTACTACAACTAAGTGATATTTTAGTAGAATCAAAGCTTGATCCTGATGTACCTGATGCTCCATAAAGAAAAATACCATATGTTCCTCCAACGGTATAAGATCCTCATGACAAACTATTTAACTCTGCATTTGATTCTTGATCGCTTTGCATACTAAGTGATACATTATTATTAGTTATTGAGTTTAGAGTTATATTTGACTTATTTAATCCAAAAAATAGGACCGAAACAAAAACAAGAACTCCAAAAACAATAGTGCTTATTTTTTAAATATTTTTTTTCATAAATTTTAATTATTTCTTCCTTTTAAATTTTAATAATATATTTGAAATTATCAAAAATACATATTTATTATATCACATAAAAAATTAATATGCTACTAAACCAAAGTGAAGTAGTGCAAAAAATAAATAATCAAGTTTATGTAATTATTTTTTTAACTATTTTCCAATGATAATATTTTTTCTTTTTTTATCAAACTCTTTCATTGACTTTTCATATGCTTCTAAAAATAATCATGATCCTGCGATGTTGAATGCATTAAATCCTTTGCTTTGTAACATTAAAGTTACATTGTATGAACGTTCACCAGTTCTACAATGAAGATAAACTGGTTTTGTTTTATCAATCTCATCTAGTTTGTCTCTAATTATACTCATAGGGATATTTTTAACTCCATCAATATGTCCCATTTTATATTCTTCTGGTTCTCTTACATCAATGATTTGTTTTCCTTCTTCAAGCAATTTGTATACATCTGTAAATTTTACTTGTTTAAAATCACCTTGTAAAATATTATTAGCTATATATCCAATCTTATTGACAACATCTTTCCCTGTTCCAAAAGGTGGTGAATAAGATAATTCTAAATCTTGTAAATCTTGAACAGTCATTTTTGCTTTGATTGCTGTTGCAATAACATCAATACGTTTATCAACACCATGTTCAGCAATTGCTTGTGCCCCTAAAATTAATCCTGTTTTCTTTTCAAATAATATTTTTATTTTAATAAAAGTTTTATTAGGCATTATACTAACTACTCCTGGAGGAGCAGCATATGCATAATCATATTTTATTTTTTTGGTTTTAAGAATTTTTTCATTTATACCAGTGGTTGCCATTGAAATATCAAATACTTTTAAAATTGATGTTCAAATATATCCTTTGTTAATAATTTTTTTTCCTGAGATATGATCAGCAATTAATCTTCCTTGTTTATTTGCTGGTCCTGCTAATAAAATTGGATGGTATTTTTTTGTTATTGCATTTTTAACTTTTATTGCATCTCCAGCTGCATAAACATTTGAAGCAGTAGTTTTATAGTTATTGTCAGTTTTTATATAACCATCTTTTTCAAGTTTGATTCCGCTACCCACTAAAAAATCTGTTGCAGGTTTAACTCCTATTGACATCACAACACCATCGGTAGTGATTCTCTCTCCAGAATCAAGAACAACTTCTGAATTTGTTATTTCTGTAACACAATTATTTTTAATAATTTTTACCCCATGTTTAATTAACTCAGCATCAGCATATAAACTCATCTCAAGATCAAATGATTTAAGTAATTGATCTGTTCCTTCAATCAAGGTAACTTCTAAACCTTTCTCACGTAAGTTCTCAGCTGTTTCAACAGCGATGAATCCTCCACCAATAACTGTAATGTGTTTTGGTTTTTTAAGTTTTAAGTGTTTTAATAGTTCTTCAACATGAGGAACCGTTTTTAATTGAAAAACTGGCATTCCAGCATTTTTTTTAACAAAAGATGGAATAATTGCTTTTGTCCCAGGGGTTAATATTAAGTAATCATATGTTTCCTCTGTTTCTTCTTTTGTTATTTCATTTCTTATAATAACTTTTTTATTTTTATCATCGACTCTAATAACTCTATTATTAACTCTAACATCTAATGCATATTGTAATCCTAATCTTTCTGGAGTCATTAAAATTAGGTTTTCTGTTTTAGGAATTTTTCCTGATAGTCTATATGGAAGTCCACAATTTGAAAATGAAACAAATGGTCCTGCTTCTAAAACTATTATTTGTCCTTCTTCATCATTTCTTCTTAAACGTGCTGCTGTTGAGGCTCCTGCTGCAACTCCTCCAACTATTATATATTTTTTACTCATATTCTTTTTTCCTGTCTATTTTATTTTTTTAAATATTATATTTCCAATAACTGATCCAATAACCATAAAGATAAGAAATACTCATCCTGATGCTGAACCAAATGCAATTGGAGAATATAAAGATCCAACATTACATCCATTAGATAGACGTGTTCCTACCCCCATCAATATTCCTCCAAATGTTCATAACATTGCTTCTTTAACACTAACTTTAAATATTGGGTTATATTTATTCATTGATAACGCTGCAATTATACCACCAATAAATATACCTATGTTTTGAAGTCCATTTACATTTTGAGTAAATGACAATGAAAACAATGGTAAACCTACATATTGATTAAGTTGTTTTACAGAAACAATATTAAAAGTTGTAAGTATGTGACCGACTCATAATCCATAAGGAGTTGATACTCCTCATGCATCATGTGTTAATAAAACCATTATTACAAATACAATGCTCAAAGAAATTGCTCCTTCAATTAATGTTAACGGTCTCTCAATCAATTTAGAATAAGTTGTTTTGTAGGTTTCTTTTAATTCTTTTCTTGTTCATTCTTTACTGAAATCTTCTTCACTAAAAGAACTTATAGTTTTATTTTTCTTTAATAAGATAATGTCCATAACTTTTGTTATTGAAACTACTGTCAAACAAAGAATAATTGTTATAGAAACTCCAATAATTGCTCCAATCATTGGTTTGTTTTTAACAATATCTTGATTAAAATTAAATACTACACCACCATATAAAAAATTGTGTCAATTACTTTCATCTCCAATGATATGACCTTTATCATATTGCATTGGGAACGCTAACAAAACCCCTAGCCCAAATGCCATTACCACTATAATCATTTTCATTGGATTTCAAGAACCATCAGTTAATCCACCAGATGCACAAGCACTAGAAAATGCCATCCCAAATCCAAATAATATTGCTCCTATTGCCAATCCTGGTGAAATAGGATTGTTTCATCAAGGGTTTATTGATTTGGTAATGCTTGTCATATTAAACATATAAATAAATCCAATGAATATTGATGTAAGACCAAACATAAACATTATTGCTCTCATCAATTTAAATGAGTTTCCTCTCATTGCACGATTTACCGAACCTGCAAACCCAAAGTAACTACGAACTAATATATAACCTAATGATAATCCAATCAACACTCTAATAAAAACATTTGATCCGCCTTCATCTCCTCAATTTTCTAATGTATTAGAAAATGTTGCTAATAATAACGAAGATATTAGTGTTATGATTAAAATTATCAATGCTATTTTTGCTTGGGAATTATCAGTTTTTTCTACTACTTCATTATTATTAGAAGATGTATTTTTGACTTTGTTTATTTTAGTCATTTCTTCTCCTTGTAAGTATTCACTTTATGATTATAGTATTTTTTTAAATGATTAAAAGTGTTTTATTATTTTTTCTTGGATTTTATTTTGGCATTTAATTTTTTTTCTTCTGTGCTTGAGCTTTCATCAATTGGTATTACATATTCTTTTCTTAATATTTTTTTTCATCAATGTTTTCATCTTAAACCTTTTTTAAAGAATGATCTTTTAATTATTGCTAATACAATTATGATTGTGAAGAATAAAATCAAAAAGGCAAAAACTTTATCAGTTGTTCCTATCAATGGTTTCATAGTTATTTGATCTGCCATTTTATTAAAATTACCAATTGGTTTATTGGTGTTTATATCGATTAAACTTACTTGAATATTTTCTAATTTTTGTCCCGGATCAAAGCCATCAATTGTGAATGTAATATTTTTACCAGATTTTAATAATTCATTAGATATTCAAATTGGAGTTGTTGTATCTCCGTTTATAAAAACACCAATTCTATATGGATTTGAATATTTTTCTTCTGGATGGTTACCTTCTACATCGATTGAGAATTCAAAACTTGTTTTATCTATTTTTGTAATTTTAGCACTGTCTTTAGTTATTGCTTGAATAATATTTGTTGTAGGAGTTATATCTATATCAGTTGAGAAAATATCAGAATATTTATCAGTGTCATCATTAGGATTTACTAATTGGAATTTTATATTATTATATATTGTACCTTTTTCAAGACCTGTTACTACAAGAGGACGAATAGGAGGAATTTCATCAAGAAGTTTTGTTTCTTCTTCAGATCAAATCAATGTATTTTCATCGCCATACAATACATCAATTTTGTAATCAAAAGAATCTCCACCACTTAAACTAGAAGTATCAATTGTAAATTTAAATCCGTCTGCTGTCGGATTTACAATAGTAGCGTTATTAATGTTTAATTCAACTTTTCCTGTAGTTGT
>CAMZNG010000013.1 GCA_947313745.1 uncultured Mycoplasmataceae bacterium | reverse complement strand
TTATTAAGTAGTTCTGACACTATATTTGCTTCATTAATATTCTTGGTAAATATAATACCTTTTATTTTTTTGTTGTTTCATATTCTTCTCTTAGACAATTCATTAACAAATTTTTCTACCATCAAAGAAACTTCTTTTTCTCTTAGTTCATCTACTTCAAAGTCAACATCTACATCTACTCCATAGTATTTAAAAGTGCTTATTCATTTTCTTTTTATTGCTTCTTCTAGATTTATGTTTCCAACTATATTCTTAAATTGATTAATAACATATAGTGGATCATCGCTTCTATTTGGGGTAGCTGTCATCCCTAAGATAAATGTTTCTTTTTGTTCTTTTACTATCCTCAGTATTAAGCCTTGAATGTTTTTTTCTCCAACTTTATGTGCCTCATCAAAGATAACATAATCAAATTGTTTCAGAAAGTTTTCATCTTCTTTTAATAATTTATTTATTGTATTTTGGGTTGTAAATATTAAATCATTTTCTTCAACAAACATATGATTATAAGAAAATAATTCAAATGATTTCTTGTCATAAAAAATAGAATCAAAATCACGTTTAGCTGATTTAATTATTGTTCTATTATGAACAATAAATAAAAGTTTTTTAAATCCATTATATTTAACATCGAATGCAGATAAATAAGTTTTACCTGTTCCTGTGGCAGCATATAGTAAAGCGGTATTCTCTCCCTTGGATCTAACTTCATTTAATTCTTCTAAAATAGAATTTTGCATTTCATTAGGACTTAGGTTAACTCTTTTTATTAAATCCTTTTTAAAGTTAACAAATTCTTTTGAATAATTTTCATAATTTTCTTTATATTTTAATAAAAATTCTTTTGTTAATAATTCCCCTTTATTTCAAAGAAAATTAAAGTCATCTAATAATTTTTTTGAATCATAATTAAAAATTACGGATTCAAATTTTCTTTTGAATGAGTTTTCAGTAAAATTAAGAGAACCTACCATTGAAAAATATTCATTGTTTTTTCTTATGATTATAAATTTTGAATGAAATGATCTTTCACCTCTATATTTATCAATCAACTTAACTTCATGTTTATTCTTATAAAAATAATCTAAAGATTTATAGTCTGTTATAAACTCTTCTGTTGTAGTTATTACTTTTATCTTCTTAGGTAAATTTAAGTCTTTAAATAATAATTTAATACCATACCAAGTTATAAACGACACTGAAATATAGATTTCTTCTGAATCATTAATTATTTCTTTTAATTTAATTAATATGTCATCATCTTTATTTAATACGTTCATTGATTACAGTATACCAGTATTAATGATTGTTTGGTTGGGTTATTATTTTATATTTATTATTTTTAATATATGTATTAAAATTAATTATCTAAATAAATATCTTCTAAGTCTATTTTATGTCTATCGATTGATTCGTTTTTTTCCATGCAAACCTCCTCGTTTGTTTCTTCTGAAAAGAGTCTTTTTTCAATATCGTTTTCATCAATATTTTTTAGTTTAAATGGAATCAAATTGTCAGAATCAAATATTATTTTATGATTTTGAAATTTATATTTTAGATTTTCAAATACTTTTTTATCTATTTTTAAATCATTAGATCTAATGTAATTATGAACAACCTCTCTATTGCTTCCTACTCTATGAATTCTATCTTTTGCTTGCAATCATTGATAGAGAGAGAATCCTTGTTCAACAAACAAAGATGCAAATACACTTTTGTGAAGGGAAATTGATTCTGCAATAGTGTCTGGATTTGATACCAAAACACATATTTCATTATTCTCTGGATTAGAAAATCTCTTAAAAATTTCCTCTCTATCTTTTATAGGAGTGTCACCATCTATAAATTTTGCTTTTATTCCTTTTTCGTTTAATAAATTAGTAAAATTTTTAATGTTTTTTTTATATCTAAATCATACAATTATTTTTTTTTCTTTTTTTAAATAATTTTCTACAAATTCAAAAGCTTTTTTTATCTTTGGTAAATCCTTGAAATTAGGCAATGTTCTTAAATCAATATTATTTTCAATTAATATTTTATTATTTCTTAATAGACTAGGATCTAATGAATTCATCAAAGCAAATGAATAATACTTAAAAAGAGTCTTTTCAATTTTTATATTATTTTTATCATTCTTTAAAATTAATATATATTTTGAAATTTTCTCAAAAATAAACGTCTCTATCCTTAATTGAATTTCTAAAGAATTCGCATTTATCGGTAATTCAAAATTATCAATTGCAGGCTTTATATTAAAATCGCTACTTTTTTTTAAAGAAAAATAATATGGTTTTATTAATCTTCCGAATTCCTTAATTTTTTTTTCGTTAAAACTTCTTATTTCTTTTTCAAAGGAGATAAATTTATCAGGAGATATTGAAGGAATATTATAATTTCATAAAATATTCATTAATGATTCAATTTCTCCAATTGTTTTGGAGTAAGGGGTTCCAGTAAGGATTGTTCTTGTACAGGAATTTTTTATTAGTTTTTTTGCATTTGAGTGTTTAGTGCCAGCAGGATTTTTTATTCTATGTATCTCATCAAATACAATGTGTGGTTTTTGTTTTTCACAATAGCTATGAAAATTATCTTCATCTAATTTTTCCATCGATGAGTAATTGGTAATAATTACCTTTTTATTAGCTATAGAATAAAATTTTTTATTCATATAATTTTCATATTCAAAATCTTGTTTAAATATATGTATATCTTTTTCTTCAATTTTAGTAAACTTTTTTATCTCATTTTTCCATACTAAAATTGCATTAATTGGACAAATTATCACCAAAGGAATTTCTTTCCCTAATTCTCTCTCTCTTTCAAAATGAGTCATTAAAGTCATTAAGGTTTTCCCTGACCCTGGCTCAGAAAAATTTGCAATATTTTCAATCCTAGTTGATTTATATACTTGTTTTAATTGTATTTCAGTAATCTTGGAAAACTCACTTGAAGTCGATGAGGAAATCTTCATCTTGTCGAAAATGTTTGATTTAAATTTTTGTAAATCTTCTTTATCAATTTTTATATTATTTATATTTTTAATTTTATCATATACAACATCAATAATTTTTTTATCTTCTTTAGTTATATTTGATAAAACAATATTTTTATATAAAGATTCATTTTCCTTGATATCACTTATATGAATATTCTTGATCATTGTTTCTGAGTCTTTAAACTCGCAAGAAGAAGCATATTCTTTTAATAAAAACATTTTGGTTTTCTCATCTTTTGTTTCAATGTAAATTTTGTATTTTAATTCGTTAATTTCTATTTTTGCTTTCATTTATTTTTTTCTAAATTATTAAGTAATATCTTTTAATTTTATTTCTATAGTTCTTGAAATATCATTTAATTTGGTTTTTATGTTTGTTTTATCATTAATTTTACTTAAATTTATTTTTTTAATGTCATTATTTATTTTTTTTAAAATTTTCTCTATTTCAGTAATAGGGTCAATAAATTTTTTAAGTTCTGTTTCTGCATAACTAACAATTTCCACACTAAGACTTTTAGGGTTATATGATTTCCAATAACTTTGAAGATCATCATTTGATTTTAATGAACTCCCAGAAGCAATTAATTCTTTTGCTTTTTTAATAGAGTCTCCTGTTTTTTTAATTATACAATTCTCAACATAAGAAAATATTTCTAATTTCTCTTCATTTTTTAATTGAGAATTTGAAATTTTACTTATCATTGGGTTAAAAATATTTTCTGGTAAACGTGTTAAAGGGAGCAAATATAAAATATCTCTTATCTTTTTCTCACAATTTTTATTAACTTTATTAAAAAGATTTTTTTTACTTATTGTTCTAACAACTGAAAATACATCTATCTCTTCAAATAATGTTTCATATTTTGGGTTTCCCATAATATTTATATAAGTATAAAATTCATTGATTAAATTAATATTGTCTCTAACTTCATTTTCATTAATATAAAAAAAATCTGCTATTTCCTCAATATTGTAATTATTTGTGTATTTATACTTATGAATCTTCATTGCTTTTTGATATGTTTTATAATCAACTTTTTCTTGGCCTTTATATTGCAATTGGATCTCTAAATGATCAATTTCCTTTGCTGTTAGACCTTCTCTTGGAAAAACAAATACAGGAATATTATCTTTGTATTTCATTTTTTTTAAAATTGATAATCTATTATTTCCAGATAAAACAATATTGTCCTTTGTTATTGTAAGGGGTTCAGATATTTTTCCATCTTTTCTAATTGAGGATCTTAAGTTTTCCATTGCCTTACTTTTGTCATTTAAAAAAAGTTTAAATATCTTATCTTGATTTTCTTTTTCTAATAAATCTTCAATACTAAAATTATCATTTTTTAAATATGATTCATACCTTGTATTAAAAGGATTAAAAAACAATTGATCAATGTTCCTTGTTTCTCTTTTAAGAATAACTTCTTCTTTTTCGATTGTAATTATTGTTTTTTCACTCATGGTTTGCTTTATTTCTTTTATAATTATACTTTTTTTAGAAGAAGTAAAACATTTTTCCTGAAATAAATTGCTTCTTTTGGAACGAACCCCTAGACTCTAATGTATGGATATTGTTTGATCAT
The DNA here is from genome assembly GCA_947313745.1 of uncultured Mycoplasmataceae bacterium. Lineage (GTDB taxonomy): Bacteria > Bacillota_I > Bacilli_A > Mycoplasmatales > Hepatoplasmataceae > Tyloplasma. Next base: position 27,137 of record CAMZNG010000013.1, on the reverse strand, counting down.
CAATGCTCTTCTATTCCGGAGGTTAAATATAATTTTTTACTCTCTTTGATTTCGCTTTTAAAAAATCCAGTTTCATTAACAAACTCTTCCCTTAATAAGATGTATGCTAATTCTGGAGAACTTTTTATTTTATTTTTTTCCTTAAAATTATTTTTGAATATTATAGGGTACCTAAATGATCCAAAAGAACTTTTAAGTTTATGACCCTTAAGTGTCATTGTATATATTATTTCTGGAAGAGAGTCTAAAACATTTTTATTTTTAAAATCTAAAAAATTATTGAATAATGATTCATTTTTTAAAAAATCATATTCTATTTTTTTGTTTACAAACTCTCTAAATGATAATAATGATAACTCATTTTCATCATATAATTCATTAAGTTTTTTTTCAACATCTTCAAATAGTTTTCTTTTTGTTTTATTGGAAGTGATTGGTAAGATTAATTTTTTCTTTGATTTTACATCGTCATTAAATGAAATAAAATTTAGGGTTTCTATTCTATTCATAAAGGTTCTTTTGTTAAGTAGTTTTTTTTCATTAAATGGAGATTTTCCATAAAATAAATAAATTTCATTAATCGTTTCCTCTGAATATAATCCTCATTTTAAAATTACATCATTTCAAAAGAAAGTAATATTTTCCTTTGATGAATTCCTAATGGTCTTAAATGTAATTATTTCTTTATCATTAATTATTTTAATATTCAATAAATTAAGAAATATATTTTTTGAATCGATGTTTAAAGGTTCGAGAGTGTGGTATGAATGATCATTAATTCTTCATGTAAATTCTTCAAAATAATTTTTCTTAATTATTTCAATATAATTTTTACCAATAGTTTTCTTTATGAAATTTTCTCCATAAAAAATGTAAAAACTTTCAATATCAGAATTAACAATTGTTTTTAAATTTTCTTTATTTTTTTTACTATTAATAATTTTTCTTACTTTTGATTCAGGAACATGAAAAATGTTTGATAACTTTTTAAAAGAATAGTCATTACTTAAACCCATCATTATAACCATTGCTTCTATTCTATTTTCAAATGAAGAAAAAACACTAAATTGCTCTTCGAAAAAAAATGGATGAGTTATTAAATCCATTGTTGAAATAAGCAACTTTAAATTTTTCCTAGTTTGCAAATACTCAAGTTTCTTGTGAGTTAAATTATTATTCTTAAGTGTTATGTTTTCAAAATTAAAATCATTAAAATTAATCAATCTTTTATTTGAAAAACTATTTTTAACAACACTTATAAATATTGGTTTTAAATTATTTTTATTATTCACATTAAAAATTATAAACTAATGATTTTCATCTTTGTTTTTTATAATAAAGATTTTAGTTTTTATTATAAATAAATTTTATCTATATTTCCTTTTTTCTATTAATTTAAAAAAATAATTTCTTAAGCAATTTTTTATATCTTTTGTTAAATAATGGGATTTCCTATGAAAATTTAGATGCAAATTCTTATATAAATAAGAACCTCTCAATCATATTTGGGTATACTTATTTTTCTATTCATAACTTTTTTCCTTGTTTTTTAATAATTAATATCAATTCTGTTGAAAGACCATAAATTACAAATTAAATTTATTCTATCTCAAATTTAGCAATAAATAACCATATGCTTCTTATGTTAAGTTTTTTAATAAATTAATATTTGTTCCTTTTTGTTTCATTATATATTTTAAAAATCATTTTAATATCTATGTTATTCATAATTTAATTTTACAACTTACCACCCTCGATAATTAAATTTATTAATTTTTCGCTTTTTAACTTATGAAAATAATTTTCAAAATTATCTATTGAATTTACAAAATAAATTATTAATTCTTTAGTAAATTCAATTCCAATCATTTTCTTTTTTTATATCTTTAATATCATCTTTAACATTTAAGTATATTTCTATTGCTTCTAATCCTGGGATATACTTTGCAATTTTATTTTTAAAATATCATTATTTTCTAGTATAAAAGAAGTTGACTTTCTTTTATAAAAATCCATCTTCTCAATTTCATTTAGATCTTTCTTCATTAAAATATATTCTTGTTTATTTTAATATATTTTATCAAAGATTCTTTATTAGACCATCGAAAGATAAGTTATCTTCTATGTTGTTGTTCCTTTATATTGGTAACGTGGATAGAAACTAATTTAATGCCCTTTGATTTTAATTTATTATCATTAGGTAAGAGAATCTTATTGACATCCTTAAAATTAACATCAAATAATAAGATTCTATGATGCAATAAATTATCTATACTTATATGTTTGATCAAAATAAGGTGTCTTTTCCCCTTCTGTAAAAGACCATCTCTGTCTATGAACCCAATATTAAAGTTTAAAGAATCATTAAGAACATGTATAACTGTATAGTTTATAATCTTATTAATATGAAAGAGGTTTTTTTAAAAACAAATAAGAAATTTTTTCTTGCAGCATTGGTAGCAATTTTTTGCATATCCTTTTCTGCTTTATTTCAAACAGCTTTTATTATAAAAAGTGATGTGTTCAATCTGTCTTCTTTTCAAATATATATCACTAATATTTTAAGAGTCTTTTCTGCATTTTTAATTGTTCCTTTATTTACTTTTAAAAATAAAGAGCTTGATAAACACTCAAATTCATTTGCAGTAGGAATAACAATTATTTGTGGTGTAATGTTGATAATGTTGATGGCTATTTCACCATTGATTGTTATTGCAATGAAAAATGCAAATACTGGGATTGGAATGATTAGCAATGATGATATTTGAACTTATGTTATTTTAAGTAATTTTTCATCAATAATTTCATTACTAGAATCATATTTTATTTATAATATGATCTTTCAAAATAGACTTAATGAAAGTATGTTTTATTCAATAATATCTTTAGTTCTAAAACTATTCTTTACAACATTATTAATAACAAAATTATCTCCATTTGTATTTCAATTTTGATTTATATCTTTAACACACGTTTGTGCTGTTGGTATTATGCTTCTAGTATTATTAATTGATTATGCAATAAGAAATAATGATGAGAAAAAAATAGAGATTAAAAAAATATTTACTTATTACAAGCGTGGAATAATGCCAGGATTGGAAGAGTTGATCGGTACATTAGTTTATGTTTTTTTTACACTAAGTATCATTGACCATAGATCAATGGATTGATCTGCATGAAACCTTTCTAATAACATTATGTTGTGAGGGATAATGAATGTAACTTTAATATTGCGTTATTCATTGTATTATGAAAGTATGAATAGTGATGAACCTGGATTTAGGGACACGTTACAAAATTATTATCTCTTTTTAAATTTGGTTGTTTTCTCAACTTTAACTATTTTTTATTTCTTTATGATTCCGCTTTTAATAAATGGTTCTAAAGAATGAGATGCAGGTAAATGAATATTACTAACAAGACAAACACTAGTGGCAATGTACCCCGTTATGTTGATGCTTGAGATTAAAAAGCAATTTGAAATAAAACTAATCAATACTAATAAATTTTATTTCATTTTAATAAACACAATAATTGATGCATTATTAATTAAGATTCCTATTGGAATACTTTGAAAAACTAATGTTATTTCTATAGGTTACTGATTAAATTTAATAATTTGAGGGTTTGGAGTTTTTGTTGTTGTTTCATTAACAACCTTTGAATATTATTTAGTTAAAAGAAATCCTGATTTTGATTTAAAGATATTAATTTTTAAGAAGAAAATTTAGTTCTTTTTAAGATATATAGATATTAATCTCAATAACAATAAATCTTTTGTTTTAAAAAACCACAATTAAAATTGTGGATATTAGTAGAGAAAACCAATAATGATGTGGATATTTTTGCTTTAAATGTAATGATGATTCATTTATTATCTTTTTATTCTCAATTTACTAAGAACATTATTGATATATTTTTCCCCATTCTTTCTTCATTAACTATTTCATATTTTTTAACTTCTCCACCCTTTTCATTTATTTCCTTAATAAATTCATTCATGGCCGAGATTATTTTATCTTCCTTTTTCCTACTTCTACCATCAAAGGCAAAACCTCTTACTTCTTTCTTTACTACTTCTTGTCTCATAATATATTCCTTTCACCCAAATTATACAAGTTTTAATGAAGGTTAATGTTTTTAATCATTTAAGAAAATGATAATATCATTAATTACTTTTTTCTTTTCGTTATCAAAAATTACTTCATGTTTTGAATCCTTATATTCAATAACCTTGTTATTCTTTATTCCAATCTTATTATGTAATTTAACCATTCGCTTTATTTCTTTCCCAAAATTTGAAACAGGATCTTTTTTTCCATAAATAATTAAATGCCTTAACTCTTTGTTTTTAAATTTTTCTAACATATCTATTGATTGTGATAACTCCATAAATTTAAACATAGAATAAAGGGATTTTTTTGTAAAAGGATTTCCACATAAAGGATCATTCTTAAATGATTTGTAGTTTTCTTTGTTTGTACTTAATCAATTTGAAGTTCCGTTATGAAAAAATGATTTGACCCCTAATATCCCATATGACATAAACTCAAGTATTTTACTCACTTTTTCCTCATTGCCCTTTGATGATAATGATAAACCCAGTTTAACCAATGAAGATGGCATATGGTTAGTTCCTGAAAGAATAACTCCATCAAAGTCCCTAAGGTTATTGTAGACAATGTATTTAACAATAAAAGAACCGAACGAATGTCCTAATACATATATTTTGTTTCCTTTGTTATTCATGATTGCATTATCAATAATAAGCAATGCTGAATCCAATACATCATCAAAGGTAAAATTATGAGATTTTCCATTAAACTTATCTCCATGTGAAGATATATCACCCGTTACTACATTAATACCTTCTTCCTTAAGAGTGCTTGAAAATTCTTTATATCTTTTGGAATGCTCTTTAGAACCATGAATTATTATTAGTGTTTTTTTCATCTTAGTAACCCCTTTAATTTTTTGTTTGTTAATTTTATTTCTTTTTCAGAATAACCATTTTCTTTCAAGAACATTAAGTTATTAGCTTTCATTTCCTTTAAAGTAATATCTTCCAAAACAAACTTTCCTTTATCCCAACAATTTAAACAATAATATGTATGTATATTATCTGGTATTTTAGAAAGTAAAATTCCACATGATTGACAATTAAGAAAATCATTTGATTTAATATTCTTGTCTATTTCATTTTGTTTGTTTGCTAGATATCTTGTATTACAAGTTGTACAAGAAACATTATTATTATCTTTCATCATTATATATTATATAATTTTTTAATAAAAAAAATGAATTTCGATGCAATTCATTTATTGTTTAATTTATTTTCAATTAAACATAGTTGGTAAAGAAACAATATTTATTTTTAATCCAGTTAAGAATTTAATTATTTCATCACTACTTTTATTATCTTTTCCGCTAAAGAAAGTTGGTGCAGGTACACTTTCTTTTCATCAAGCAGTTAATTCTGATGGATATTCTTTTCCACCATCTCAACTATATGACCCTGGATCAAATTCATCTGGATCATATCCACCTCATGGTTTAATTTTTTGGTATAATTCTCCATCTTTTGGATTTGTAAGAATTAATCCTAAATGATATTTATTATCTAATGATTCATTACGATCATATGTAGGTTTTGGATCTGTATGAAATTGATAAGTTAACGGTGTAGAAGCATTTCCATTTACATCGGTTGCAACGATAGAAATATTATAATCAGCATCAGGACTTAATCCTCAACTAATTGTTCCTTTTTCATTGTAAGGCCCAACTAAAAAATCTGTAAGAATTCCAAAATTAATTTTATCATATTGATATCAATCTCCTGAATCAATTGTAATTTTTTTCTCACCAAATCCTCCACCAGTAACACTAATATTATATTTCGCTACTGAAGATTCAGAATCTATTGCTGGATCAAATGAAAGATATTTATCTGTATAATATGTTTTCGAATCTTTCTTTGGAGTTATTTCTGAACCTGATTCAAAGACTGGTGGAGTTGAATCTCCTGAATAATCTTGAATACTAAATATTGGTTTATCTCCAGTGAATGCGAAGTCTCCTTGTGGATTTACTGCAGCAACATCAACTGAATATTCTTTATCTCCACCTTCAAGTTTTGGAATATGGAATGTTTCATCTGCTGTTCTACCAACAAATTTATATTCGCTATCTCCTTCTCTTGCTAAATAAACATCATAGAATATATCACTATTATTTTCACTAGGATTATTTCATGTTAGTGTTGCATCATCAAACCCTGCTGTTGCACTTAAATTTTCCACTGCTAATGGAGTTTCGTTACTTTCATTAACATTTACTGATGATGATACTGATGGCATAAACCCTTCATCATTAACAACATCAGAAAACTCACCTTTACTATGTACTCCATTATTTTTGAAATAATGTGATTTATCATTCATATCATAAGCATCTCTATTTTCTGCTCAATATGACATCATTCCAAATCCCTTATCAATTGCATCATCAACGACATTTTTAAACATAGCACTTGTTTCTATTGTTAAATCGTCTCTTTCTTCTCCAATTGAAGTAATACTTCCTTCTAATGCATAAGCTTCTTCTGTACTTAATTCTTTACCAACTTGACTATATGCAGATTTTATTTGATCATTTAATGATTCCATAGCTTTTATTGCATATTCATCAATTGGGTTATCTCTTGAACCACCTATATCTTCATCAAAGACCATAGCCATTCCATTAATAAACTTAATGTTAACACCTTCATCAATGTATGCTTGGAGAACTTGGGGACCTAATCCACCTGAATCTAATCCTTGTTGACCTATTGGTAATGTAAGTGTAATATCAACACCAGTATCAAGTTGAACTTGTTTTATAGCTTTAGCATTAATTTTATTGTTTTCTATAGACATCCCATTCCCTTCGATATCTAAATCAAGAGTACTTAATCCATAGTATTTAATAATTTCTTCATATGTTCTTGCAAGAACATTAACATTTTGTGATTCATCTCAGAACGGAACTCCTGATGCACCACCAATAGAAATTGAAACATCTCCACCTGTATCTCTATAATCTTTTATTGATTTTCCAATATTATCAAATTGAGTGCTATCTGGAGAAGGTTCAAATGATAATGAAGGATTTCCACCTCAACCTCATTTTAAAACATCATTTTCTTTTGCGTAAAGTCCATTTCTAACTCCACCTAGTGAATCAATGAAACCTAATTGGAATTCTGAATTATGTGCATATGCATTCATTGCTTTTAAATCAGGAACCATTCCTTCTCCTTTGTCTGAATCTCATCCTCAGTAATCACCCATATCAACGAATGGTGCAAATGATTTATCTCCTCATCTTCTACCATTTCCATAACCTTTTGCTGATTCAAAAGATAAATCTGGAATTTCTACTGTTGTAGGTAAGTCTGGGAATATTACTGCCGATGGATCTGTTGTTCCATCTAATTGATTTGATCATGATGACATTGATCCTGCAGCATCAACAGCTTGAACTCTTATTGTATATGTAGTATCAGCACTTAAACCTGCAAGGTTATATTCTGAAGTTGAATCAGGAGTACTCTCATGAATTGTAAATGTTGGTGTTCCACTTATTTTTGCATCTATGTTGTATTTTTCAATTGTTGAACCTTCTGATGTTGAATCAGAGAAATCAATATCTAATGAACTATCACCTTGAGGAGTTACGCTTGTTAAGTCTGGTGTTGTTGGACCTTCTGTTGATTCTGATTCTGTTTGACAAGTTACTATTGAAGTATATGATGATTCTACACCTTTATCTGAAACTGCTCTTACTTTTACATTATAATTTGTTCCAGAATCTAATGATTCAATTGTATAAGAGTTTGTTGTTGTTGTTTTATCAACTCATGTACTAGATGTATCATTATTTTGATAAGAGACAACATAATGGTCAATTGTTCCGCTTGAAATTGTTGAATTATCAAATGAAACATCTAATTTATGTTTAGGATCATCTGCATTAACAACAACACTTAGATTAATTGGTGTTGAAGGTTGAGGATCTACTGGATCATCTTTTGTAGTTGCTGAAACTTCAGTAGATCAAACAGATTGATCAGAAGAAGTCATATCATTTGTTCTAACCTCTACTTGATAAGTTGTTGATGCAGTTAAACCTTCAATTGTATAAGATGTACCATTGATTTCTTTCTCAATATTTGTATCATCATATTGCTGTCCTTCTTGTTTTCAACGAACATCATATTTTATTGTGTCTGTTCCATATGTAACTGGATCATAAGTTACATCTAAACTTGTTTGATCAGTCGTTGTAACTACTAATCCTGTTGGGGGATCCAACGGTGTTGGAAGAGGTGTTGAATCTGTTGTTCCTGAAGCCTCGGTTGATCATTCAGAGTGTTCACCAGTATTCTTATCTACAGATCTAACTTCAAAATAATATGTTTTATCTGGTTCTAAGCCGCTAACATTATAACTTGTACCAGAAATATCATTTTGAGTTGTAGTATAAGAACCACTACTTTCCCCTCATTTTAAATCATATTTTATTTGGTCACTACCAAAAATAACTTCATCATAAGTAACTTGTAAACTTGAATCATCAATAGTGCTAACAGTTAGGTTAGTAGGAGTATCAGGTTTATCAACAGGTGGTGGAGGATTATGATCTCCTGCTTTTTTTGAAACAGGTTTACTACTTTCTGATATATTCCCATTCTCATCAACTATGCTTGTTTGAACAACATAAAGGTCATCTTTTATTAAACCATCAAACACTATAGGTTGAAACCCATCACAATTTTCTTTTTTAGTTATTTTTTCACTGGGTGTTTTTGAATCTCACATTGAAGCTAAATAATAACTTTCACTGTTAGAAATATTTGATTGTTCATCAATAACTAAATCTAATTCTGTATCTCCAACTGCTTCTAGTCTTAAATCTAAATTTTCCGGAAAAGGAATCTTTGGATCTACTATTGATCCACCACCTTTACCAGATAAAGTTAAAGAAAAAATTGCTGTAATCAGTGTAAGCAAAAATAATAAAACTAATGTTGGGATTGTTATCTTAAAAAATGTTCTCATAATGTAATATAATTATTTCTAATAAAATAATCATTTTTATTATAACACTATAAATTAAAAATTTTTTTTATTAAATTAAATATAAAAACAAAACTAAAAAGAGAGACTTAAATTAAATATATCTTATATACTAAGATATATTTTCTCAATAACAATGTAATATATATTTAATTGTTAAAGAGATAGAAAAACTTAAATCTATAAAATAAGATTTAAGTTTTATGTTTTGTAATTTATATATTTATATTAATTAACGAAATAAATTATTATAGGTCAAATCCACCATGGAAATCACCGTCATTTTTACTGTAATTACTATCTTTTCTTGCTTTTTTAACTTTCTTTTGTTTTTTGTTTTTTTGTTTGTAATCACCAAACTCTTTTCCAAAAATAATTTCACCATCTTTTTTATTATCTCTTTTTCTTTTTGAATTTGATGACATGAAAAGTATTATTGGTGAGATTGCTATTATAAGTGCTAAAGTTAATAAAAAGGAAAATAAATATATTTGTACTTTACTAATTTTTGTTCTAAGCCAAGGAATTCCTCCATCATTATCATACATTATAACTTTATCTAATTTATTTCCATTTGAACTTACAAGAATGTAAAAATTATGATATTTTTTAAATGATTTTAAATCACTTACTTTGTATTCATAAGTAGTGGAATCATCATCTGTAGATGATGGTTCAGGTTCATTTATATTAGTAATTTTTAATTCTTTTTCTCCATTGAATAAAACCAATTTTTCAGGATCAAATAATTTTTCATCTGTTGGGTCATTAATAGATACACTAAAGTTAAATCCATTTTTAGTTATTGTGCTTCTATCTATCTCAAAAGAATTTTGATTAACACTAAAAGGATATTCAGTGGTTGTAAAATCTTCAATATTATTTGATTTAACTTCAGGATTTCCAATAACTTCAACATAATAACCTGAATAGGTTGTTGAAGCTTTTAGATTAATTATTGTAAATGTTTGTGTACCATCAGTATTAAATGTTGGTGACGTACCTAAAACATTTTTACCATTAGTAATACAAAGTGAATAATCATCTAAGTCTCCTATTACATTTTGGTTATCAGGAGCTACTCCTGAATCAACATCCACAGAGAATAATACTGAATTATAAGAAGATTCTGTTGTAGTTGCATTCATTAACGAAGAAACAATTCTCCCCTTTTTCTTTGTTGTAAATGAGAATTTTTCAGAAGTAGAATATATTTTCTCAGGATCATTTGGATCAGATGCAACAACATAATTATCTCTATAAGTAGTATTAGGTATTAACCCTGACAATTCAATTTTTTGAAATCCACCACTTGTTAAAGTTGAAGTTTTACCATTTCCAAGCAATTCATCATTTCTATCATAAACTTCTAAAATATAATCATTATATTCTCCATCAAAATTTGATTGAGATAATTCAGAGACACTTGTTTCTATTGTTGCTGTTTCTTTATCAAGCATTGGCACAGTAGGAGTTGTTAACTCTACTGGATCTCCTTTTGCTGCCGTGAAAGTAAAATCATTTGATTCTCCATAAACATCAGTTGGATCATCTGGATTTTCCGCGAAAGCTTTTGCAGTATATTCTTTTCCCATTTCTAATCCAGTTAAATTAATTGTTTGTTCTCCACCATCTGTTGAAGTAATTGTTTTTCCAAGGATATTGTTATTTTGATCTTTAACTTCAATAACATAATCTTTATATTTACCATTCGATCCATCATCGGGTTTATCTATAATATCAACGGTGGCGGTGGCGGTGTACTTTTCAATATTATCTACTTTGAGGTTTGTTATTCCTACTGGTTGTCGCAAGGTTTCAAATTCGAAAGGTTCAGAAGTTGAAGATATTTCTCCAGTTTCAGTATTTTTTCTTGCAACAACTTTACAATTAGTATATTTTTTTATTGCATCTAACCCAGATAAAGAAATTGTTTTTTCACCATATGTTTCAAGTTTTGAAGAAATACCTCCACCTAAACGATTTCCTTGATCGTCTTGTACTTCTAGATAATAAGGAAGAGATTTGGAATCTTCATTTATATTAGAAAGTAAACTTGAATTAATATTAGAAGTTATTGTGATATTTGCGGAATTATGAGTTATATCGCTTACAGAAAGATCCGATAAAGAACTAATTGATTTAAGAGTTGAAAGATCAAATCTTGCAGAAGTTGTAAGTCTTGTCCCATCAACAGGATTTCTTGCAACAACTTGACAATCATGATATGTATGTTCAGACAATAATCCTGTTACTTCTATTTCTTCATCACCATAACTATCAAGTATTTGAGTGGTATCTCCAATTTTTTTTCCACCACTATCAATTACTTCTAATGTATAATCAGTAATTGGATAAACGTCTATAGGATCTTCTACATATGGTTCAACATATGCAGAAACAACCACAGAATTTGCCTCACTTTGAGATACGTATGGATTTAATACATGATTTATGTCTTTTGATTCTGATACAAGAGTTCCTGGTAGGATGCCTGATCTAGGAAACGCAACTGTTTGACCATCTATAGATACACGCATTTTTGTGTATGTTTCATTAAAGTGAAAGTGTTTTTCAGCTTTTGCATCATCTTTTCTAACCATCATAGTATGCACACCCGTTGTATGATAATTACTTCATCCAGGATTATCAGTTCTTCCGTATATCCATGACATACCATTATCAGTATATTGTAAAATATTATATGGATGAACTTCTATTTCATTGCCATTTGAATCATATGCATTACCTTGAACAGAAGTTTTAAATTTAAATTGACCATAAGTCCCTCCCATTGTTGCAGATATAATCTCTATCTCATCTGCCCTGGGTAAATCAGTAGGAATTTTTGATAGTTTGTATTCTTCTATAGATGTAGTATTAATATTAAACAAAAGAAAACCACTAAAAATAATTAGTAAAAAAAATAATGTAAAAAGTATTTTTTTAAAATGATTTATCATGTTTATTTCCTTTCGTCTTATTTAAAAATATAAAATTTAATAATAAAATTATAGCATATTTATTTATTCCTATAAATGAGTTATTGTTTTGATAATTTTAAAGAATTTTTAGAAATCAATAGAAATGCAGCATCACACATCACACTTAAAAAGAGTTTAAATTACTATTTATTACATAAATTTAAACTCTATTTTATAATATAAATATTATAATAAGATTTATTTAAATATTTTTATTTCTTATTTTAAAATTGTTTATTCTTTCCTTATTCATTATTCATCTATTTAAATTAATTTTATTAATATCAATATTATCACTATAATTTTTATCAATTATAATTATAATTCCATTTTTGTCAAATGAAATTTTATTTTTATCAAAAATAGAGTGGATTGTTGGAGATAGTAATAATCCATTGTTTTTATCAGCAATTAATGAATAATCTAGATTTCTTTCTTTAATTTCTTTTATTGATATAATATGCGCTGCTTCAGCATCTTCTATTTTGATTGGCAAATCTCCAAGAACAAGATCGCGATATTCTTTTTTCTTAAATTTCTTAAGCAAACCCTTTCTAAATAAAGCTCTTAAGTTTACTATTGCTTCATCTTTTGATATTTCTTCTTTATTCATTCTAATAATTATTTTATTTGTTTCTTTTTTTATATGTTCTTCTTTTATTTTTTCATCTTTAATAAATTTATTAATATGACCATTATTAATAACAACATCTTTAAAAACATCATCTTTTCAAATATTTTGATAATTTTCTTCCAGGTTATTCCTCAATATAATATTTTTGCTAAAAACTATATTTTTCCTCATCAATTCTTTTAAAGTAATTTTTTTATCTCTAAAATACTCTATTACATTATCAATATTTTCAAATGTTAAAATTATGTTTTCTATTTCTTTATTTTTTTTATAAATCTTTTTTATTGAATTAATAAAAATTTTAAATTGTTTATATCCAAGATAATCATTGTCACCATCATCATAATTCAATAAAAATGGACTATTTGCATAAATTCCATTAGAGCCTGTTGGATTTGATCCGGTAATTACCCCTTCAGAACCTAATGCAGTTTTAATTTCTCTAAAAATAAATTTATTCACTTGATCTATTTGGTTTTTATTTGCTTTAATAACTTCATCCTTATTTATTGGGAATATGGATTCTCTATCGAATCCTTTTTTTTGTAATCTTTTATAAGCGATGGTTGGATTTTTTTTTAATTTCTCATTCATTGATTTATATTCAAATGATATGAATTTTGCTCTTTGTCAAACAATTCCATAATCCTTAGAAGGGTCAACTAAGTAATATGCAAAGCCTTCATAAGAATATTTGTTTCTACCTAAGGGTTGTCCTAACATTTCTTTTTTTCTTTTTTTGGATACAAAAGGTATTTTTAATAAAAGTAAGTTTTCTAAATTCATTAAAGACCTCTTCTTTTATTTCTTTTATTAAGAAGGAGAGATCTTCTTCCATCTAGAACATTTGGATATACATTAAAAATATTATTATTTGAATCACTAAACATTCTTTTAAACTCTGAATTATCTAATGAAATATTTTTTATATATCCTTTTTCATCTATAAAAATTTTATCTTCATCTCAAGCCTTATGAGTGTTTTTGTCTATTAAAATAAAATTATCTTCATCAAATAATTCTTTTAGAAATTCTTCCTTTTCATATTTGCTTATTTCTTCAGATAAAATATATTTGATGGCATCTCTATTTTCCAAAATATGTGCTCTATCATATATTGAATAATCATTTACAAAATCACTTTTGAATTTATTGTTTGATATTGATTCATCAATAACTCTTCTTCAATTTCCTCTTAATTGTTTTGTAACGAATTTTCTATCTCCATTATCAATTATTTTCATAATGTATTGAATGTGATCTGCTTCTCTTCAATTTTGTTCAGATAAACATAATAACTCTGTATCCTTTTCTTTATCAATGAAATTATTTTTGTTTTGAGAAGCAAATGCTCTTTTAAAATCAACATATAAATCTTCTTCTCCTTTAAGACTTCATGGGACAACTTTTCATTCAAGTTCAAATAAATATGAAACATCTTTTTTTTCAACTTTATTTAAATAATCTCTTGTAACTTTATCTGGGAAAACACTGTTTCTTTGAACGCAAGTTAAATTTGAAAGCAAAGAAAATATTTTTCATTTCTTTTTTCCTTTGATAACATTCCCTTTAAAAGTTTTTGAAAACAAATCATCATTTTCATAATAAGCATCTATAGGATCGGCAGAAGGTTTTTTTAATCCTCCACTTGAATTGGAACCAGTAATAAATCCATCTACATCTTTTGCTGTTAATTTGTTTTCTAATATTCTATTGTTTAAATCACTAACATCTCCAGTAAACATTGATTTTCCTTTGTTTTTACACCTTATACCCTTATAACCATCAACATCATTTTTATCAAATACATCTAATCTATACTTTTTAATAATTTTTTTTGACCCTAGGTAATCATTTGATTGATAACCATTTCTATAATTATTTGCACCAATTATTTCTTCATCATTTAATAATAAAGTTGTGTAAGAAATACAATTGGTTTCCTTTTCGATGAGTATATATACAATCCCTGAATATTTATATGATATTTTTCCTTTTTCTTTAAAATCGAAATATCCTTTGTTTACAACTGGGATCTTTACTTTATAATAATTATTTAACATTAGAGAATATCACCTCCAATACTTGAACCACTATTGAATTACCAGCTTGTTTTTTAAGGTTTGATTCTGGGACTACATTAAGTTTATTAACTTTTTCTCAATCACTCTTTGTAAATCCCATTAATTGTCATTGTTCTTTAGAAGTTAACAACCTTAATGTATTCTCTTTTTCAATTACTTTTATTCTATTTAATGCTCCTGTAGCTGTAATTGTTGGAGAGATTGAGTTTCTTCCGAAAGCTGATGCTTCAGACATAAATGTTGTATAACCTTCAATACTCGTCTTTGCTAATCCTTTTGCATTTCTTTTAGGAAATCAGTTTAATACTTTTCCTTTTGGTAGTTTTCATTCTACAAAATCATCATCTAAAAAATCACCTATATTTTTTGATGTTATTTTTTTATTATCTATTGATGGAGGAACAAATTTATTTTGGTTTAATTCAGAAAACATAAAAGCACGTTCTCTGTTTTGAGGAACATCAAAATATTTTGAATTTAATGTAAATTTATGATTTGTGTACCCTAATTTTTCTAATGTTTTTTCTCAATTATTAAATCCTTTTTTATATTTTTTAGAAAAAAGAGACTTAACATTCTCTAGTAATAAGTACTTAGGTAGTTTATTTTCTTCATTTAATTCTTTTATTATTCTTTCTACTTGTCAAAGCATTGAAGAAGATTTACCTTCATGCAAACCTCTTTGAGAACCTTGTAATGATAGGTCTTGACAAGGGAAAGAGTACGTAATCATATTATGATTAGGTAGTTTATTTCCTTTAATTGCGTTTATATCGGTAAAATTATTTGTTATGCGAAGGGACTCGTTTAATATGAAGAGCGTTCGCAAATCGAATCTCTTGAGTGTTGTGATGGGAGTTTTAGAATCACGAGATAAAATGTGTTTATCAAGGGATTGAAGAAGTCTCTCTCTCTCTCTCTCTCTCTCTCTCTCTTGATTATTTAAATCAAACCCAAAATTTAGATCAAATTTTTTTATTGATTCTTTTAATTCTTTATCATGATGGATTGCTGCATAAGAAATATTTGCATATATATCTCAATCTGCAATTGCAACTATTTCATAATCTATTCCAATATTTTTTAAAGCTTTTGATTGAGAACCTATTCCAGAGAAAAGCTCAATCACTTTTAATTTTTCCATAATTTAATTTTATCGCGTAAACCATAAAGTTATTATATTATTAAAATCATTTTTTTATTTTAGACTTCAAATAAAATATTTTCTTTCTTAGATTTTTTATTTATTTTTTTAATAAAAATAACCCTTCATTATAAAGGGTTAATATTAATGAATATAATAAATCTAAAAGTTATCAGGTAATAATAATCTCATTAAGTTTTCTATATCACCCATAGTTTTTGCTTCGAAACAATAATCTCCTGTGGCTCTATGTGTCTCATTATATTTTTGGAATAAATTTCCACTTTCAATCAATACTTTATTGTTAGTAAATATTCTAACGATTGTTTCAGTTTCTAAAGGAATTAAATATGTAAATAAAGATTTACTCTTTTTAATTCCTCTATAGTATTTAGTATAAACTATTTCAGAACCACTAACAATATGTGTTGCTTGTTCTTCTAATAACTTAACCATTTTATTTGTTATGCTATTAGATTTGAATAATTTATAGTCAAAGAAATTTTCTGAATAATCATATTTCTTTTTAACTGTTTTATTTTTTACATCTTTAGAGTTACTTACTTTTTTATTAACAAATAACTTATCATCATAAACATTATAAACATAGAGATCAGTGTTTATCATAGTTTGAGAAATTGTATGCTCATCAAATTTATTATATGATTTTGCTAAACAAATTAATTTTGCTTCTTCTCAATTTATGTCATCAATATGGAAAAATCCATCTTCTATACCCTTAAAATTAAAACCCTCTATCTTAAACATATTCTCTTTCGAAGGATGTTTTATTGATTTCAACATTATTTCCCTTTCAAAAGATTCTTTATGATCTATTAATCATTGCATATTAAATAAACCTTGATTAATTATCGGGTCACTTTTCTGTTTTTTATACCCTATTATTATTGGTTGAAGATCTTCTCCTAATGCTAATGAATCAATTTTTCCATCTATTCTTTTACCAGTTTCATCAAGTGAATGGATTATATATTCATTTCTAATTAAAACCCCACCAATAAATTCATCTAAATTTTGCGAAATTAAATTATGAATATATGTTTCATTAATTTTTTTTGAATCTATTTTTTCTATTCTATTATCATTATTTATTTTATAAACGTTCATTTTCTTTTTTAGTAACTCATTGTTAAAACATAGTAATTATAGTAGTTTTAAAAAAATTTATCATATTTTTTTATATTTATAAAAAAATAAATCTAAAAATTTTCTTCAATTTTATCAATATCTTCTCCTGTTAAGGAAAATTCAGCAAGTTCCCCATAAAAAATTTGATTATGCGTTACTCTTATTGGTTCATCATTTATGCTGATGTACGAACCATTAGAAAGAGAAATTTTATTTGAATTTTCATCTCATACTTTTTTTGGTTTTGTTGTCATTGGAATAACAAAATTATCATCTCCATTATCAAAATCTAATTCAAGTATTACACATGGTCTTCCATTAGACTTCCCACTATTTATTCCCAACTCTTTATCTGTTAAATATATAACATCAAGAAGCTCTTTATTACTTCCCATTTTCTTTTGTTTCTCACTCTCATTTACCATAATATGGAACTTCTGGAAATTGTCCTGATCAATAAACTGTTTCATTTTTGAAATCAAAATAAAAATGTCTTGGAGAATTATATTTCTTTCCATCAATATAAGTAACTTTGTTTGTCATTTCTATTTTTCCTTCTTCTAAATCAACAATAATATATGAGGGAATTATTGTGAATGGTGCAAAAGTTTTTCCTTCTCCTCCAGATATTTTTTTGGTTCTTTCAATTATTAAACTTGTTTTTAGTTTTGTTCTTTTGTAGTATGTCTTGGTTAAGTATTGAAACTTCTCATCAATTTGTTTTATAACTCTTCCCATTTCACCTTCTCTATGATAATCAATTTTTTCAGGATGAGACAAGTAAGTGATCATTTCTTTTTCTCCTCAAAAATTAATTAAATATTTTTTTACAATTTTTCTTTTTAAAACAGGTTGAAATAAATGAATAAATATTATCAAAAACACAAATATCATAGTTATTAATTCTAAAATTTTATCTCAATTAAGAAATTTTTTATTATCATTTGTTTTAATAATTGATATTAGTGTCAAAAAACTTACAATAAATGCAAGGATATGAAGAAATAAAGATATCTTCTCTATTGCTTCATATTTTTTCGAATTTACAATGATTATTTTTTGCTTTACCATATTTAATATAGTTATTATACTATGTGTCTCTATCAAAATAATAAAAAATTAAAATTGCAACTTAAATTTTTTTATGTATTATATTTAAACTACTCCATCAAAGTGGCACCAAAATATTTTTACTATATCATACAACAAAAGAATTCAATTAACGAAGGAACCATTAAAACAAAATCTAATTTTTAGTGGATGGGTCTACTTTGAGTTCTTCAAAGGTTTTTTAGAAAATCAAAAATAATTGCTATAAATATACCTACACTAGTTTGATATACAAAAGATAAAGTATTTTTTTATTTTAAAAAACAACCACAATAATGTGGTTGTTTTAATGATAAATATTTATTCTTCTTTATCTTTTTTATATTCTTTAAAAAAGGATCTTGCAAGAACTAATGCAAACAGTATTAATCACATTGAGTAAAAAACAATACGATATACCAACATTGATACAGGTCCTCCTGCAGTCTCTAAAAATAATGTTAGTGTTGTAAATAATATTGGTATAACAAATATGAATATAGATATAACCAATATATTTAGTACTAAATATACTTTTTCTCCAACATCTTTATTTATTGAATCTTTTATTTTTCTTTTCTTCTCATTAAAATTTTGTTTAAATTTTGTTAGAAAATTTTGTTTTGTGTCTTTTTCCATTTTAAGTTTTTGCATTTATCATATTAACTATGATAAATCAACTCCTTTCACCCCTATTATTTGTAATGCAACAAAACCACTTATATAAGTAATTATTAGTGATGAAATGTATAGCGATATTGCTAACCCCACATGACCAACAACCATCAAAGGCTCGCTATCAAAATGAGCTGTCATCATTGGTGCTCCAAGTAATCCTGAAGGTCCAAACATTGTATTTAGTCCAATAGTTACTCCACCTCAAGAAGAAAGTGCTCCAAGATAGAATCCTCCAACCGCTGCTCCAAACATCGCTGCTAAGAATACCTTTGGTCTTGGTAAAGAGACGCCATAAATTAATGGTTCTCCAATCCCGAGGAACCCAGGGATTATTGCACCCTTTATTTGATTTCTTAAAGCGGAGTCTTCATTTTTGTCTATTTTAAAGTATAGAGCTATTACTGCTCCAACTTGTCCTGCTCCTGCCATTGCAAGAATAGGAAATAGAGAATTCATATGTTGAGTATCTACTAATGCTGCATAAATGGGTATAAATCCTTGTTCAACACCGAACACAACAGCTACCAAGAATATAAATGCTAATCCAGATGCTCCAAATGCATTTCCAGATACTGTTTGAAATAGTCATGCAACAATTTCGAATAATATTCCTGAGATTGGTATTATCAAGAAATAACCAAGGAATATCATAAATAGGATTGTTAATGTTGATGCAATAACAAAATCCATATTTTCAGGTGTATATTTTCTAATGGTTTTAACAGTTGGAATTGACATTCCAGCAAGTATCATTCCACCAAATATTCCTCCAGATGCATAATCTAAAGTATATCCAGCAATATGTGAAGGATCGGAAAATCCTGATATATCATATACTATTTCTGGTCTAAATCCAATTGTTAATCAGTTAGTAGTTGGATCCTTTATATGCATACCTAAGAATATAAATCCATCGGGACCAACATCTATGAATGATGAAGTATAAATGCTTCCAAAGATTGGTACAAATAGTGTTGCTGATAATGCACCAATAACTCCAACTCCCCCAAATACTTCCGCTGTCCGTCAACCAACAATTATAATAAATGCTTGCCTTCATAAGTTAAGCATTGTTGAAAATATGTTTGATCATGATTCAGCAATATAATGATTACCTCAATCTATTTCTGTAGGATGATCTAAATTTGGTATTGTATATATTGATTGAAGTATTCCTCCAATACCTGATAATATTCCTGCTCCAATAAACCCAAATATTAATGGCATAAATATTTGTCCAAATTTAAGCATAAATGCTTGAACACTTGAAGTATTCTTAGCTCTTTGTTTCTCTTTGTTCTCCTTAGCAATTTCTGATAAATTTTTTGATGCTTTTAAAGGAGAAACTATTCCTCCATATTTCAAATCCGGAAATTGTCTTTTAATCTCTTCTGAAAATTTCTCTATTAGATTTGGACCTAAAATTATTTGAACTTCATTATTTTTATTAACGATTCCAATTACATTTTTAGTCTTGATAATATCATTGATTTTAACGATTTCATTGTTCTTAACATTTACTCTAAATCTTGAAATGCAATTTGTATATGATGATATATTTTCTTTTCCACCAAGTAGCTTAACTAATAATGAAGCTAATGTTTCATAATCTTTATTTGTCATAAAACTCCTTTCTTTTAAATAATCTATTTGTTATTGTTTCATTAGTGAAATGAAACTTTCCCTAGTATAACTTTATTTCCTTTTTGAATAATTGAATGTTCTTTATTCATTGTTCTCTTTGCAAACAAAGCAAATATTATTGCTTCTTTGGCAGAAGAATTGAAACCTATCTCTTCAGCAGTTTTGATTTCAACCTTGTTGTTATCTTTGAACTCATTTCTTAAATCATCCATTAATAAATCATTATATGAGCCCCCTCCTGAAACAATAGCTTCATAATTGTCTTTGTTATTTATTAAATATCTCTTATAACTGTCTGCAATTGTTTTTGCAGTTAAATAAGTCACTGTTCTTAATAAATCAACATTATCTATGTTTTTGTATTTATTAATTAAATTTTCTGAGAATTCCTCCCCATATATCTCTCTACCAGTTGTTTTTGGAAGATCTTCTGTAAAATATTCATCTTTAAGAAGATCTTTTAAAACTGAATCAACTATTTTTCCTTTTGATGCAATTTTTCCTTTATCATCAAACTCTTTATTAAAGAATTTTTTTGTTAAGTAATTTATTATTAAATTACCAGGACCATTATCAAAACTAATAATATCTTCAAATTTATCTTCAAGTAAAGTTGAGTTAGAAATCCCTCCAATATTTTGTCAAATACGTTTTGTATTTGTTTTTTTTGATCTAAACATCAAATGTTCTCCAAAAGGAACTAGTGGCGCACCTTCTCCTCCTGCAGCTATATCAGCAGTTCTAAAATCTGACACTGTATCAATTTTTGTTAATTGCGCAATAATTGATCCATCGCCAATTTGAAGTGTTGATTTTACTTCTCCTTTTTCTGGGTATGGGAGATGATATATCGTTTGACCATGAGAACCTATTGCAGTTATATCTTCTGGTTTTAGTTTTAGTTTTTTTAAAACTATATTTATTTTTTCTGAATAAAATTCTGCGATTTCAAAGTTCAATTGACATATCTCTTTTGTATTTGCATTTGCAGTTATTGCTTTGATTATTCTTTCTTTAAAATCATTTTTATAATCAAATTCATTAAAATATATTAATTTAAATTCATAATTATCTTCAATTGAAACAACTGCAATATCAAGACCATCCACGCTTGTTCCTGACATTGTTCCAATGTAAATGTTTTTTTTCATTATTCTCCTTTATTAAATTTAAATGTAATAATAACATTACTACAAGGTGATTATATTCCCATATAAAAAATATTTTTCTTGATTTGGTTGGTTGTATATTTTTAATAAAAAAAATAAATTTAAAATATACAAGATAAAAATTTGTTAAATTCTCTTCTTATATCTTTCCTGTTTTTCCTCTTTTTTAATTCTTTTATTTTTTCCCATCATATTATTTACATGTATATTTTTAAAATGATTGTTAAATATACTTGTTTTATAATACATTTTACAAAATGGTTCAAAGTGTAAAATAATAAAAAACACAAGTACTACTTGTGTTTTTGTTTTGGTTTGATTAATTTATTTATATTCTGAAAAGAATGTTCTTATTGAGAATAATATTATTAATAATAATCAAATTAAATAAAATGTAATTCTGTATGCTAATGTTGTAATAAAGCCTCCGGCACTTACTAATAATGTTGTCATCACTGTAAATAATATAGGCATAACAAGGAGGAATAATAATATTGTTAATACGTTAAAAACTATATAAACTTTCTTCCCTGTTTCTTTATTAATAGAATCTTTTACTTTTCTATGTTTTGTATGAATTTTTACAAAAGCTTCTTTTATTGGGTTAGTTTTATTATTTGGCATATTAAATCACTCCTCCAAGTTTTCCATTATTTTCTTCAATTAATTTTTCAGCTTCTTTAACATCAACTTTTTTCATAATCATAACTACCGCTATTTTAGATGAATGATTACATTTAGATAAAGCTTCAACTATTTCTTCTCTATCTCCACCTGTAATCTCTTTAACAATGTTAATTATTCTTTCAATTAATTTTTCATTTGATGGTTTAACATCAATCATTCAGTTTTTATAAACTTTACCAAGTTTAATCATTGTACCTGTTGAAATCATATTTAGAACAAGTTTTTGTGCTGTTCCTGATTTCATTCTTGTTGATCCAGTAATTGGTTCTGCACCTACAACTGGTTCAATTTTTATTTTTGCAATTTTACCAACTTCTGAATCTTTTGATGTTGATAATGAACCAGTGTTTGCACCTAGTTTATTTGCATATTCTATTCCTGAAATAACATAAGGTGTTCTTCCAGAAGCAGCGATTCCAATTAAGAAATCTTTTTCATTAAGTTTTATTTTCTTTAAATCTTTAATTGCTTGTGATTTTGAATCTTCAGCACCTTCGATAGGTTTTCTTAAAGCTTTTTCTCCACCAGCAATAACTCCTACAACTAATTTGTCAGAGACATTAAAAGTTGGAGGCATTTCTGAAGCATCTAAAACTCCTAATCTTCCTGATGTTCCTGCACCAATGTAAATAATTCTACCATCATTACTTAATGCTTCATAACCAGCGTCTATTGCTTTTGCAATGTTTTTTAATTCCTTTTCAATTGCAAGTGGAATAGTTTTATCTTCATTGTTAATTAATTTTGCTATTTCTAATGAAGATACACTATCTATATTTTCAGTATTTTTATTTCTACTTTCAGTTGATATTTTTGTAACATCAACTTTTTGATTTTCTTTTTCTATGATAAATCAACTCCTTTTGTTCCAATTAATTGCATGAATCCAAATCCAGATAGATATCCAACGAATAATCCAGAAAGATAAAGTCCCATTGCTTCTCCAATATGACCAACATACATTTCTGGATCTGAATTTCAATGTCCTGTTATCATTGGTAATCCAAGTAATCCTGAAGGTCCAAATACAGTGTTAAGACCTATTGTTAAACCTGCAAATTGTGATAATGCACCAAGATAGAATCCAGCAACTGCTGCCCCTAACATTGATGCTACAAATGTTTTAGGTCTAGGTAATGTTACCCCATATATTAATGGTTCACCTATTCCTAAGAATCCAGGGATTATTGCTCCCTTAATTTGATTTCTTAATGTTGAATCTTTTTCAGTTTTAAGATATAGTGATATTGCTACACCAACTTGCGCAGCTCCTCCCATTGCTAGGATAACATACAATGAATTTAATCCTGTATTTTCGACTAATACCATATATACAGGAACAAATCCTTGATGCACACCAAATACAACAGCTAATAAGAATATACCTGCTAATACTGATGATCCTATTGCACTTGATGATAAGTTAGTAAATAGGAATGAAACTACATTAAAGATAATTCCTGAAATTGGAACCACTAAGAAGTAACCAAAGAATATTAATGCTAAAAATGTTAATGGTGCTGCCATTGGCATATAAACAATATCTGGAGTAATTTTTTTAATGTTATTTAAAACTGGTATTGATAACAATGATAAGAACATTGCTCCAAAAATTCCTCCCGATGCATAAGATAAAGTATAGTGATCAATATCAGTAATAGAAGTAGATTTATCTGCTAATACTGCCCCTGGTCTAAATCCAATTGTTAATCAGTTAGTCAATGGATCATTAATGTTTATTCCTAAAAATTGGAATCCATCTGCGCCTCTACTAATAAATGGTGCTGTGTACAAGTGTGCAAACGAAGGAACAAACATTGTTGCTGCTATTCCCCCAACTACTCCTGATCCACCAAATATTTCAGCAGTTCTTCAACCAACTATTACTACAAATGCTTCTTTTCACATATTAAGCATTACGTTCATTACTTGAAATCATGATTCTGCTATTTCATTTGTTCAAATTGTTTTTGCTTTATTACCAGGATCAAGCTCTGTGAATATAGTTTGAAGTATTCCTCCAACTCCTGCTAATATACCTGCCCCAATAAATCCGAAGATTAATGGTGTGAATATATTAGCGAATTTTGACATTAATTGTTGAAATGATGACGTATTTTTTGATTTTTGTTCTGCTTTATTTGCAGCTGCAACTTCCGCTAATGACTGTGTTGTTTTTTTGTTGTCATTAGTATTGCTTGACTCTGAAACTTTTTTAGAAGCATTTATTTTTGGAAATTGTTTCCCAACTTCTAAAGCAACTTTTTGAACAAAACCAGTTCCAAGGATTATCTGTACTTGATCTTCCGTTTGGATAACATTGATTACGTTTTGAGTCTTTTTAATTTCGTCTATATTAACTTTGCTTGTTGATTTTACTTTTACTCTAAGTCTCGTCATACAATTTGTATATGAGATTATATTAGATTCTCCACCAAGCAATTTAATTAAGTCTGATGCGGTCTTTTTTGCATCTTTTTTTGCCATGTTATTTTTCTCCTTTGTTTTTTAATAAAATATAGAAATTAAGAAAAAAATACTATAATCATTGCAAAACCTAGTGTTATCAAAAAAAAGATTAATCCTATAAGAAGTTCAATTATGTATCTTCTTGATAAAAATTTTCAGTGATATATAGGGTATTCATTTGCATAATTAATATATTTTTGTTTATTCCCTCTCAATTGGAAATAAAGAGCCAAAAAAATAAAACCAACGATAATCAATATAATTCCCATTATTAAAAAAATGGGGCTTGTCGGATCTGTTGCGTTCATTTAATTTGTTTTTTCTTTCTCTCTATAATAAATAATATATTAATAATTGTTAAAATTACTTAAAATATGTATATTGTATGTTTTTTTAAAAAAATAAAAACATACAATATATACAATCATTATTTCTTAAAAATAATTTTAAAATTATAATTATTTTTAAGAACTATTTTTTTGGCACTTTCTAAATCAATATTTAGTTTAATCATTGTTAAAATTAATGATAACTCTCCATTTGTTATTTTTATAAATTTAGAAATTTCTTCGGACGTGATGTTCTTTTTATATTTTTTTATTGTTTCTATTGAAATGCCTTTTAATTTTTCAGTTCAAATATTTGTTGTCATAATATTGTTGTTATATATTTGACCTATTTTTTCAAAAGAAGAAAAGATGATTACCTCAAAAGCAATTTTTAAAATTGTAATGTTGTTCCCACTATATAATCCATTTATAAACTTATTATCAAATGCAATATTTATATCCTCATCCACATAATCAAAATTTAGTTTGTTTTTTGATGAATTAACTATTGAAGTAAATGCACCCTTGTCCTTAGATTCTTTTAAAAAAGCATTTACATAATTTGTTTTACCTGTAGCACTAAATGCAACAATCACATCTTTTGAAGATACATTGTTTTCAATTGCAGACAACGTGCCAATTGAATCCACATTTTCAAAACTTCTTTGAAGACTGTTATCAATTTCATCATATTCAATCCCAGAAATTATTACTTTTATTTTTCCGTCAGGAATTTTAAATAAATATTTAAAACTCTTTACCTCTTCCATTATTAGATTTCCCATTTGACCTGTTGCAAGAAAGATAATTCTACCTGTAGAATTAAATTTTTTATATACTTCTTCAATGACATTATTAAAATTGTCTGATTTTTCATTGAATATATTTAATGATTGTTGCAGTGATTTTACATATGTATTTTTCATTTTATCTTTAATACTTTAATTTTACATAAATTATTATTAATATTATTACTTCAATAGTAATAAAATATTATATTATTTATGTATGAAAACAAAAGATAATATTTTTTTAACAGGACAAGCTGGAACAGGTAAAACTTATACAATTAATAATTATATTAAATGAGCAGAAAAAGAAGGAATTGAAGTAGCTTTAACTGCATCAACAGGTGTTTCAGCAATTAATATTAATGGTATTACAATACATTCTTTTCTTGGGACAAGAATATGTAATAACATTGAGGATTATGAAGATCAAAAAATTAGACGTGAACATTGAAATAATATTAAAGATGCAATTAATTCTATGGATGTTTTAATTGTTGATGAGATTTCAATGCTATCTGAAACATATATTGATTTAATTGATCATATTTTAAAAAAGGCAACAAATGTCTCTGAACCATTTGGAGGAAAAAAAATGATCTTTACAGGAGACTTTTTACAATTGCCCCCTATTTCAAAGTCAAAAAGAACTTTTGCTTTTGAATCAAAATCTTGAAAAGAAGGAAATTTCAAAATTATGAATTTAATTAGAGTGTTTAGGCAAGCAGATGAAAAATTTAGTAAAATGTTGTCTAAGGTAAGAATGGGAGATTCATCTGATGAAGTATTTGATTTTTTTAATAACTTAAATGTTAATGATGTTGATTGAAAAGATGAGTCATTAAAATTATTTTCAACTAATCAAAAGGTTTCTGATTATAACTCTATTGAATTAGATATGATGGATGGAAAAATAAAAAGATATTATGCTGATACATGAGGTGAAAATAAGTTTGATGAAGATAAAATAATTAAAAATGTAATTGCTGATGAAATCCTTGAATTAAAACTAAATGCAAGAGTAATATCATTAAAGAATGCTCAAGACTTTAGTTATGTTAATGGTTCTCTTGGAACAATAATAAAACTAAATGAAAACTCTGTGACTGTACAATTTGATAATGGAGTAAGAACAATAATAACCAAGGAAAAATGAGAGAGTATAAA
>CAMZNG010000012.1 GCA_947313745.1 uncultured Mycoplasmataceae bacterium | reverse complement strand
GGAAGAGACCTTTCATTAATCGATAGTATAAATGGTAATACATCTGATTTGATTGCTGCTTGGATATCTCACGGAACACTAGGAGGAAAAGCCTATGATTTTAGTGGTCCAGAATGAGACTTTAATACTGCAGCAGGAATTAATCATTTCTTTGACACTCTTAAAAATGTTGGATTTGATTGAGGAGGTAAAATAAACCATCATCATGTTGATTATGCAACAAATCCTGAATACTTTGACTTTGTTGAAAAGTTTATGAATAATAATTTAAATTCACACAATCCTTTAAATCCATTATTTATTAGCATATTCGATGGAAAGTTTTATATTCCTGATAAATATCATGATGCAATTAAAAAAATATTGAAAGATAAACTTGGTGTTGAAATTGGTAATGCTGTTATTATATGGCTTCAAGTCATTCATTGAGATATTCCATTAACTGAATATGGATTACCAGAAACTTTAGGAGGTTATCATATAGATATACTTAAAGTTATTTCTGACTTCTGAAATGGTGATAAAGGTCCTGTTGCTTTCTTGGATACAATTGATAACATGGTAAACGGAATGTTTGCAATCCCATTTGATTTAACAACATGAAAAGGAACTCTTGATTTAGTAATGCCTTGAATAGAAACAACATTATTCTTAGGTATCTCAATTAGATTCTTCAAATGATCATAATAAATATATAAAATAATTATTATAATACCATTGTGTTAAACACAATGGTATTTTTCATTTTCTTTTATTTTATTGGAAATTTAATATTTATATAAGGGTATAATTTATTAGTATATATTAAAAGGAGGCAACAATGCCAAATAAAAATAGAAACTTATTGATGGATATACTAGAATCATCAGTAGCAAAATTACAACAAAATGAGGAAATGATAAACGATCTAAATGTTTTCCCTGTTCCAGATGGAGACACAGGATCAAACATGTTAGCAACATTAATTTCAGCATGAAAAAATGTTTCAGATGCATCAGTTACTGATGTTGAAGTAACGAGAGACTTTGCACGTGGTGCGCTTTTAGGAGCAAGAGGTAACTCTGGAGTTATAACTTCACAAATAATAAAAGGTATTGCTGTAGGTATTGAAAAAGTAGGAAAAATCTCAAAAGAGAAAAAAGATATAAGAATAATTCTAAGGTCAGCAAGAGAATATGCTTATAAAGCTGTTTCAAACCCAGTAGAAGGAACAATTCTATCTGTAATAAAAGCATTAGATGAAAACTATAATAGAGATGCAAATGATTTAAGATCAGTACTAAAATCAATTATTGAAATATCAAACAAAGCAACTGAATATACACCTAACCAATTAGAGGTTTTAAAAGAGGCTGGTGTTGTTGATTCAGGTGCTAAAGGATTATGTTTAATTTTTGAAGGTATGTTAGAAGGATTAATGGGAAACCCATTAAGACTTGGCGATGTTAAATCTTCAGGAAGTGATGAACCCTTTATAAAAGCAGATCCTAATTCAAATATAGGGTATTGTACAGAATTTATCCTTACACTAAAAAATCCAAAAAACTTTAAAGAAGCAGACTTTAAAAAAGTTTTAACAAAAGATTTAAAAGGTGATTCATTAGTAATGATAAAAGAAGAAGATATTTTAAAGGTTCATGTTCATGTTAAAAAACCAGGAGAAGTATTTAATGCTGCACAAAAATTTGGAGAGTTCTCAAAAATAAAAGCAGACAATATGACTACACAAACAAGTAGTGAAGGTCACATGATTGATGGTGATAGTTTTGAAATTACAAAAAAACTTAAAGATAAAGAATTAGCAATTGTTGTTATTTCAAATGGAGAAGGACTAGATAAAGAATTTAAAGACTTAGGTGTTAATAAAATAATTAATGGTGGACAAACAATGAATCCTTCAGTTGAAGATTTTGTAAAAGTTATAAATAAACTAAACTATAAAAACATCGTTATCTTACCTAATAACTCAAATATAATTTTAGCTGCTGAAAAAGCTAAAGAGTTAATTGAAGATAAAAATATTTTTGTAATTCCAACAAAAACAATGCAACAAGGAATCGTTGCTCTTTATAACATAAATAAAGAGATGTATGATTTCCACGAATTTCAAGATTCTGTTATTGATGCAATTAAAAATATTTCAGAAGGACAAATAACTATTGCTGTTAGAGATACTGAAATGAATGGTGTCAAAGTAAAAAAAGGAAACTTTATTGCACTAAAAGGTAAAAAAATTCTTTCTTCTACAACAACACTTAAAGATTCATCAAAAGATTTAATTGAAAAAGTAATTAAAGATAAATCAGAAGTTATTACATTAATTTATAACAAAGATGTTTCTAGCGAACTACTTAAAGAATTAGAAGAATTTATAAATGAAAAAGATTCATCAATCGAAGTTGAAACAATATTTGGTGGACAAGCAGTTTATCATTTATTAGTGTTTGGAGAAAAATAAATTGAAAAAAATAATTGCATTTGATTTATCATCAGGAGATGCTGATTCAATAGAAGCATTAAATGCTGCTATTGATTTTTCTCTTTCAAATAAAGATTGAAAAATTAAAGGATATTCTTTTGAAGAGATAAATAGAAAAGACATTCCTGAAAATTTAGAAATAATTAAGTGTAGTGAATTAATTGGTCAAAATGATACAATGATTGACTTTAGAAGAAAAAGTGATTCAACTTTATATAGATCAATTGATTCTGTAAAAAACGAAGAAGCAGGAGGAGTTGTTTCTGCTGCGGCTTCAGGACCTTTGGTTGCAGGATCATTTATGACATTTAGATCAATAAAAGGATTAAAACCTGCATATGCAGCAATAGCTTCATCTGTAGATGGTAAACAAAGAGTTATGTTAGATGTTGGTGCAAATATATCTCCTGATGCTCAAACATTAAATAACTATGCAATTATGGGTAGTGAATATATAAAAGCTCTTGGTATCTCAAAGAACCCAATTGTAAAACAATTAAATATTGGAGAAGAGGATAAAAAAGGAACTCAATTGCAACAAGATACATTTGAGCTTTTATCTAAGAATAAGAAAATAAACTTTAAAGGAAACATTGAACCAAACCTTATTCTTTCAAAAGGAGAGTTAGATGTTATTGTAACAGAAGCATACTCAGGAAATATTGCATTAAAATCTTATGAAGGATGCATTAGAATGGTAAAGGATGTTTTAAAGGAATCAAGAAGAACATCTATACTTGATAAAATAGGATTTGTTTTAACACATAAATTTAGAAAGAAACTAAAGATTGCAACAAATAGTGATTCAGGTGGTGCTGTTGTTTTAGGATTAAATTATTTAATTGTAAAATCTCATGGTAGTTCTAAGGAAAAAGATTTTTTAAATGCTTTGAATACAACAAAGAAATTAATTGAGGAAAATCTAATTTCTAACATTAAGGAGGCTTTATAATGGATAACATTAAAAACTTCTTAAAAAGAGAAAACATAAAATTTAATAAAATTGATTTATATAAAAAAGCATTCACTCATTCTTCATATTCAAACGAAAGCAAAAACAATGATGAGTCATATGAAAGATTAGAATTTCTAGGAGATTCAATTCTTGGTAAAATAGTTGCAGAATATTTATACAAGAATTTCCCTGGGTACAAAGAAGGAGAAATGACACTTTTAAAACACCACTTAGTTAATAAAGACTTTATTGGTGATGTTGGAAAGAAACTTAAATTTGATGAAGTTATTTTATTAGGTGTTGGTGAAAGAAATGGAGAGTTAGCTTTTTCAATTTATGGAGATTTATTTGAAGCGTTGACTGCAGCAATATATTTAGATATTGGTTATGATGAAGCAAAAGAATTTATTTTTAAGCATATAAATTCAAAAGCAAAAGACATCGATGTTGAAAGTTTAAAGGACCCTAAGACAAGATTGCAAGAATTATTACAAGGTGAAAGTAGAGGATCAATAACTTACTCTACTAAAGTAAAACCAAATTCATCTAACAAAATATTTGTTTCTAAGGTAATATTTGAAGGAGAGACACTTGGCAATGGTCAAGGAACTTCTAAAAAAGAAGCAGAAAAAGAAGCGGCAAATTTAGCAATTGAAAGGATGGTAAGATAATGTTTTTAAAAAGAATGGAAATAAAAGGTTTTAAATCTTTTGCATACCCAACAACAATAGAATTCGATGATGGACTTATTGTGGTTGTTGGACCAAACGGGTCTGGAAAATCAAATATAAATGATGCATTTAAGTGAGTTCTTGGAGAAGCATCAAAGAAAACACTTAGAGCATCATCTGCATCAGATATGATTTTTTCAGGTTCTGATACCGAACAACCAGCCGATCTTGCTGAAGTAGTTTTAATATTTAATAATGAAGATAGAGTTTTAAATTTAGATTTTAATGAAGTTGCAATTACAAGAAGATCATTTAGAGATGATAAACTAAGTGAGTATTATATAAATAAAACTTTGGTTAGAAGAAAAGATGTAAGAGATTTATTTTTAGGAACAGGATTAGGTAACACAGATCTTTCTATAATTTCGCAAGGTTCAGTTACAAAAATAACTGATTCAAAACCAAAAGACTTAAGAGTATTATTAAATGAAGCAGCAGGGATTTCTAGATACCAATCTCAAAAGGATGAGGCAGTTAGAAAACTTGAAAAGACATCTCAATCTTTAGGGATATTTTCTGTAAAACTAAGAGAGTTAGAAAGACAAATAGGTCCTTTAAAGAAAAAGAAAGAAATGGCTGAAAAATATTTTTCAATTAAAGGAGAATTAGAAAAAATTGAACTTCCAATAATTAAAGATGATCTAACAAAAAATGTAAAACTAAGAGAAGAGTTAATGAATGACATTGAAGATTCAGCACGTAAAAAAGTTTTTTGTGAAGATACACTTTCAAAGATCGAACAAAAGATAAGAAAGCAACAAGAGAAAACAATTTCTTTAGAAGAAGAATTATATTCTCTTCAAATAAAACAAAATGAATTAAATACTCGTGATGCAATAATTGAGAATGATGAAGTTTTATTAAAGAGTTCAATTGAAAAAGTAGTAAAAGGAATCAAAGACATTTCTTTAATTGAAAAAGAAACTGTTGAAAAATACAATGAGCTTACTATTAAAATTAAAAAAATAAAAGATGAAGAACATGATTTAGTTACAAAGAAAGAAAATCTTGAACAAAAGATAAATAGAATTAAATATGAAATTCATAAGTTGTCAAGTATAAGAAACAATGAAATGAGTGGTGGAACATTAGCCATTATAAAAAATAAAAAAATATTTAATGAAGTTTATGGAGTAATTGGAGACTTAATTAAATTTGATAAGAAATTTGAAAATGCAATTAAAAACTCAATTGGTAATAAATTAAACAATATAGTAGTATCAAATGAGGAGGTAATTAAAGAAGCTTTATCTTTCTTAAAATCAAACAAAGCTGGAAAAGCAACTTTTGTTCCTGCTGAAAAAGTTAAACCAAGAACAATCCCTGAGGATTATCAAATTGCTATAAAAAATTTAGATGGTTATTTAGGAACTATTGCTTCAATATTAAAAATTGATTCAAAGTTTAAAAATGTTGCAAAATCAATTGGTGGACATATTCTTGTATTTGAAGAGATTAATAGTGCATTAGAGGCTGCAAAATTATTAGGATACAGATATGAAATAGTAACTCTTGATGGAGATCAAATATTCACTGGTTTTACTGTTAGAGGTGGTTCTAGTGTAAAAGGTGGAAGATTATCAGAATTTAAAAATACACTTGTTGATTTAGAAAACCAATTTAAAAACACAAAAGAATTACAACATAGCAAGCAAGAGGAGATTCAATCAATAAGAGATTCTATAGCATTCTCTCAAACTGAATTGGTTAGATCACAAGATAGAATTGCATACTTAGAATCTAACTTACAAAAATTATTAGATCAACATAAAACTGTTACAGGTACATCATTTGATTTAGAAACATTTAAAAAGACAAACGAATTCATTTCTACAAATTTATCAATTGAACAAATTAATAATAGAATAAAAAATATTCAACTTGAGAAAAAAACAATTCAAAAAGAAATAATTTCAGAACAAGAACAAGAACAAGAACTTAGAAAAGATTGAAAAGAATCTATTAATGTTCATACTGATGCAACACTTTTATTAAATAAAATAGTTTTATCAATTTCAAGAGATCTTGAAATCTTAAATAAGGATTACAAAATAACTTATGAAAATCTATTAAGCAAAGAAATCCCAGCTCTAGAAATAAGTTTTGAAAAAGCATCATTAAAAAGAGAAGAACTTAGAATAGAAATTTCTAAATTAGGATTTATTGATTTTGATGCTGTTAGTTCATATGAGGAATTATTTGGAACACATGAAACACTTGAAAAAAATGTCAAGGATTTAACTGAGTCTAAAGAAAAACTTCTTTCAACAATAGAAACAATGAACAATCAAATGCAAAAACAATTTGAGGAAACTTTTGAAAAAGTAAATACTGAATTTCAAAAAGTATTTGAAACTTTATTCAAAGGTGGAGAAGCAAAAATTATCTACACTGAACCAGATAATATTCTTGATACTGGTGTTGAAGTTGAAGCAAAAATGGCAGGGAAAACTGTTAAATCAATTTCACTATATTCAGGAGGAGAAAAATCATTGATTTCACTATCGTTAATATTTGCAATCAATAAAGTGAGAAACCTTCCTATTTTAATGCTTGATGAAGTTGAGGCAGCACTTGATGAATCAAATGTTGATAGATTTGCAAGATTTGCTAAAGAGTTAAACAAAGACACTCAAATAGTTATAACTTCACATAGACCTGGAACAATGGAACAAGCAGACATTCTATATGGTGTAACTATGCAGAAAAAAGGTATCACAAGTATTGTGTCAGTTAAACTAGCTGATGCTGTTAAAATGGTGGATTAATAATGGGAATATTTTCAAGATTAAAAAAATCTAAAAATAAAGATATTATATTAGAGGCGGCAAAGAAATCAAGAACTTCCACTTCGGATAAATATAAAAAAGGAATGAAGAATTCTAGAGATTCCTTTGCAAAGAAATTTTTAAACTTAGCAACAAAACATAGAAAAATAGATGAAGAGTATTTTCAAGAGTTGGAGGACTTGCTTATAACATCTGATGTTGGAGTTGAATATACTTTAAATTTAATTCCTAAAATAAAAAGCACAGTTAAAAGAAAAAATATTACTGATCCAAAAAAAGTTAATGAAATTATTTTTGAATATTTATTTGATAAATATTTAAATGGGAAAAAAGATTCAACAGATTTAAAATTGATTGATGGAGAAATAAATGTCATTCTTGTTATTGGGGTTAAT
This sequence comes from uncultured Mycoplasmataceae bacterium, assembly GCA_947313745.1. Taxonomy (GTDB): domain Bacteria; phylum Bacillota_I; class Bacilli_A; order Mycoplasmatales; family Hepatoplasmataceae; genus Tyloplasma. Next base: position 18,534 of record CAMZNG010000012.1, on the reverse strand, counting down.
GGAGTTGGAAAAACAACATCAATTGGAAAATTAGCTAAAAGATTAATTGACGAAGGAAAGAAAGTTTCCTTTGCAGCAGCAGATACATTTAGAGCAGGGGCAGTTGCTCAATTACAAATTTGAGCAGATAGAAACAATTGTGAAATAACAATTCCAAACAAAGAAGGTCAAGATCCAGCTTCAGTTGTTTTTGAAGCGATTGATAAATCACAAAAAAGTAATCCAGACGTTTTAATAATTGATACAGCAGGAAGATTGCAAAACAAAGAAAACTTAATGAACGAACTTAAAAAACTAAATAAAATAGTCGAAAAGAAATTGGGCAAACCTGCTATAGAATCATTATTAGTTCTAGATGCAACAACAGGTCAAAATGGTGTTAAACAAGCTGAAGCATTTAATGAAGTAACAACACTTACAGGAATAATATTAACAAAAATGGACTCATCATCAAAAGGTGGAATAATTTTAAATATTAAAGAATCATTCCAAATACCAGTAAAGTTTATTGGACTTGGAGAATCAATTGATGATTTTGAAGTATTTGATTTAGAGAAATATTTATATGGATTAACTGAGGATTTAATAAATGAGCAAGATAAATAAATTAAAAAAACTATCTCTTTTATTTGATGCATATCAAAATATGTTAACAGATATTCAAAGAGATGTGTTTAAACAATATTATCTTGAAGACTATTCATTATCAGAAATAGCTAACAACACAAAAACAACAAGAACATCAGTTTCCTTAAAATTAAAAAACATTGAAGAAAAATTAATTGATTTAGAAGAGAAGATAGGGTTTGTAAAAAAAGTAGAAAACCTTAATAAGAAAATAGAAAATTTAAAAAAACAAAAGGAATAAATTTAAATAAAATGGCAAACACTAGTGCAACAGAAAAAAAACAATTTACAGGAAAAATAAAATCTTTGGTCAATAGCTCATTTTTATACAAACTATTTTTTGAGTTTATAGGTGCATTCACTTTAATATTTTTAATTAATTTAGGATTATCATTAGGAGAATTAAATGGACAGATATGATTTCTAAAATTCTTTCATGTAATTTATGACATAAATTTTCTTACAGCAATATGAATTGCATCATTTACATTAATAGCATTCATTGTTTTTGAAAGAACTTGTATTGCTTCAAATGCAGTAACATTAGTTATCCAATATAAAAACAAGGAAATAATTAAAAGAGATTTTTATTCATCATTTGGAGTCCAATTTTTAGGTGGTATTATTGCATCGATTTTTGTTTACTTTATAATGATGGGATTTGCAATATGGTTTATTCATGATTATTCTAATTATAGTGATTTTACAAATGAGTTACATATAATGGGTGGATCATCAGAATACTTACGTGGATTTTTTACTCATGGAAACGATAACTCTTATCAAGCGTTTAATTTTTATAAACCAATTGACTTTACATCAAAATCAAGTGGAATAAGATTTGGATTTTCATCAATGAGAGGAATTATAAATGCCTTTATTATTGGATCATCATTTATTTTTATGAATCTTATTGGGAAAAAATATAATTCTAATTTCCTAAAAATAGCAGTTAGATATATAATGTTAATAGTATTAATTTCATTATCAGTAATATTATCCGCAAACACAACAAATTGAGTAAGATTAATTTCGCCAATAATTGTTAGTGGAGCATTCACACATAATGCTGAAGGCGGATATAGAATTTTAATGACACTGGTATTTATGATATTTCAATCATTAGGATTAATATTTATATTATTATCACATCACTTAATTAAAGAAGGAGAAGAGAATGGCGTTTAATTTTATACAATCTAGACTAACAAAAGCTGTTAAGAAAGCAGCGACAAAAGGTCAACTATCGGAAGAAAATATCAAGGATGTTATTTCGGAAATAAGATTAGTTCTTTTAGAATCCGATGTTAACTTACAAGTTGTTAATGACTTTATAAAGAAAGTTACTGAAAAATCAATGGGACAAATTATTGACCTTGATAGAACTGCATCACAAACAATTCTTAAGATAATCAATGAAGAACTTATAAGTGTTTTAGGTGGAGAAGCAAAGGAATGAAATACACAGTCTAAATCAATAGTAATGATGGTTGGTCTTCAAGGATCTGGTAAAACAACTACATCAGCAAAGTTAGCATCATTTTTAGTAAATAAAAAGAAACTATACAAAAAACCATTATTAGTAGGATTAGATGTTTACAGACCAGCTGCTATTGATCAATTAGAAAAGCTTGCAAAAACATTAATGATAGATTTCTTTTCAATTAGAGATACACAAGATGTTGACAAGATTACAAAGAAAGCTTTAAAATTTGCAACTGAAAATGGAAATGATTTAATAATATTAGATACTGCTGGACGTTTACAAACAGATGAAAAATTAATGAATGAATTACAAAGCGTTAAAAAAATTGCTAAGCCTACAGATATAATTTTTGTTTCTGATGCAATGGTTGGGCAAGAGATTTTAAATGTTGCAAAAGTATTTGATGAAAAACTTTCTTTAACATCTTCAATAATTACTAAACTTGATTCTGATGCAAGAGGTGGAGCTGTTCTTTCCTTATCATCAGCAATAGGATTAAAAATAATTTTTATTGGAGTTGGAGAAAAAATATCAAATCTTGAAATTTTCCATCCAGATAGACAAGCATCAAGAATGCTTGGGATGGGAGATATAGAAACTCTAACAGAAAAAATTCAAGAAACTTCTAATGAAGGAAGTCAAGAAAAAATGTTTAGAAAAATTATGTCAGGAAAATTTGATCTTGATGACCTAATGGATTCTATGAGACAGATGGCACAAATGGGTAGTCTTGGTTCTTTAGTAAAAATGATCCCTGGTGCAAATGTGTCTCAAACACAAATAGATGTTGCCGAAAAGAAAATGGCTAAGTTTGAAATATTAATAAACTCAATGACAAAAAAAGAAAGACAAAATCCTAAGATTTTAAAACATCCCAAAAGAAAAGAAAGAGTACTAAAAGGTTCAGGAAGACCAGTACAAGAATTTAATGAATTACTTAGACAATTTGATCAATCAAAAAAACAAATGAAAGAAATGGCTAAGTATATTAAAATGGGTAAAATGCCAAATATGAGCGGTGGATTTAATTCCTTTGGTAGATAATAAACTTTCAAGTGTTAAGTAAAAATACTTAACACTTTTTTTATAAAATATGAGATAATAAAAACTATAAGGAGGAAAAAATGGCCGTAAGTTTAAGACTGACAAGAATGGGATCAAAGAAAAGACCCTTTTACCGTATAGTTGCAATGGATTCTAGAACAAGAAGAGATGGTAGATATATTGAGTTAATAGGAACTTTTAACCCGTTAACAGAAGAGAGAAGAATTGATTCAGAAATAGCATTAAAATGATTAAATCATGGTGCTAAACCATCTGATACAGTTAGAGACCTTCTTTCAAAAGAAGGAGTAATGAAAACATTCCATGAATCAAAAAGAAAAAAATAATTTACTTTGAATAGGAACGATAGTTAACACACATGGAATAAAAGGTGAGTTAAGAATATTATCTGATAATAATGATCTTGAAATAAAATTTCAAGAAAAAAATAAAATTCTATATTTTGATGAAAATAATAAAATTAAGGAATTGATTATTAATAGTATGAGATTTCATAAAAAATTTGTTTTGTTAACTTTTAATGAATACAACAATATTAATGATGTTGAATTTTTAAAAGGAAAAAAAATATATTCAATAAAAGAAGAATTAGATAATGAAGAATTTTATTTAAACGATACAATCGGAAAAGAAGTTTTCGATCAAAACAATAATTTTGTAGGGGTGGTTCATTCAATAATGAATCAAGGTCCATATGATAGCTTAATAATTAAGTTAGATGATGGAAGAACAACTAACATCCCTATAGTCGATGAGTTTGAAGTTAACTTTGATAAAAAGAAAAATAAAGTAAATATTAAAATAGAAAGTGAAATGTTAGGAAAATAAAATGTTTAAAATATATGATGATACAAAAAATAAACTTGTATGAAGATTATGAGTTATATTACTTGTTGAGTTTCTTGGAACATTTATAATGGTATTTGAAATTATTGCTCCATCATCATTTAGATTTGGAGATAATGAAATATACAGCATTATATTTGGAACATACATAATGAAAGCGGCTTGAGTTTCGTTCTTCATTTATATGTTAATCTTACTATTAAGAAAGATTTCAGTGAATCTTAACCCTGCTGTTACACTAGCAGAAGTTGCAGCAGGAAACACACCAATAAAAAGAGCAGGATTAATGATAATTGTACAATTTATGGGTGCAATACTTGCTGGGGAAGCTGCATTTTTAATTGCGGATGCAATTGGTACTTGACACGGAGATGGTACAGACTCACTTGATGCTGTTGCGCCAAGATTAGTATTTAATGGTGAATTAATGAACTTAATGGGATTTAATGCAACAATAGTTGAATCTTGAGCAAAAGTTGCGCCACACGGAAAACAATGGTTATTTGGTGTAGTTCCATTTGTAATGGAAACTATACTAATGTATGGACTACTTGCAGCTGTATTATATGGACCAAGTGAAACTTCTTCAAACATTAGACCAATTATAATTTTTGCAACTTTAACAGTTGTTGTTGCAGCAGGAATACCAACGGATAGTATTGCAATAAATCCAGCAAGATTATTTGGAGCAGCAATTGCTACACAAATTAATGGTGGAGAACAAACGCTACAATACACATGAATATATTTATTTGGAGAACTATTTGCAGTATATATATTCTTTGTAGTGGAAAACATAAAAAGAGAAAAATCTGGTGGAACAGAAGATGTTATTAAAAAACAACTAAAAGTTACTTACTCAGAATCATTAACAATAAAAGCAAGATATAATTGAGTTTTAGAAGGAAACAAACCTTTAGAACAAATGAATAAAACTGAGTTATTAAGCGTATCTCAAAAAAATGGGATTGGTATTTTAAAGACAAAATCAAGAGATGATATTGAATATGAAATAATAGAATATTTAATATTTGATAAAGATAAAAAATCTGAAGATTTGAGCAATGAAGTTTTAGAAAAAGATACAATTTCAAAAATAGAGAAAAAACCTGTAACAAAAGAAGAAAAATTAAAAATAAAGGCAGAGAAAAAAGCTGTAACAAAAGAAGAAAAATTAAAAATAAAAGCAGAGAAAAAATCTGTAACCAAAGAAGAAAAATTAAAAATTAAGAAAAAATAGATTTATGAAAATAACATTTATATCATTGTTTCCAGAATATTTTGACAACTTTAAAAAACATTCTATAATTAAGAATGCAATTAAAAAGAATATTGTTAAAATCGAAACAATAAACCCAAGAGATTTTTCTGAAGATAATCAAGTAGATGATACAATTTATGGGGGAGGAGCCGGAATGCTCCTTATGATAGAACCAATTGTTAAAGCAATTAAATCTGTTAAAACAAAAGATTCACACGTAGTTTTTGTTGGCCCAAGAGGAAAAGTTTTAGAACAAAGAAAAGTAAAAGCTTTAAAGGAAAAGAAACATATAATACTTATATGTGGACATTATGAAGGAGTTGACTCTAGAATAATAAATTATATAGATGAAGAAATATCCATAGGTGAATTTATAATTACTGGTGGAGAACTTGCATCAATGATAATTGCTGATTCAGTAATAAGAATTTTACCTGGTACAATTAAAGAAGAATCATATGAAAACGAATCATTTGAGAAGAATGGGTTAGTAGAATATGATCAATTTACAAAGCCAATTAATTTTGATGGGCACAAAGTGCCTGAAGTATTATTAGGTGGGAATCATAAAAATATAAATAAATGAAGAAAACAAAACTCATTAGATAGAACAATTGAGTTAGAATTAAAGAAAGGAAGTAAAGATAATGGGAATTAATCAAGAATTAATTAAAAAAGTCTCAATCACACAAGAGAGAAAAGATATTCCTGAGTTTAGATCAGGTGATACTATAAGAGTTTATGTGAAAATTAAAGAAGGAGAAAAAGAAAGAATCCAAATGTTTGAAGGATTTGTTCTTAAAAGATCTGGAACTAGTTCGAATGATGCAACTTTTACTGTTAGAAAAGAATCATTTGGTATAGGTGTTGAAAAAACATTTTTCATAAACTCACCAATAGTTTCAAAAATTGATGTTATTAAAAAAGGAAAAGTTAGACAATCTAAAATTTTCTACATGAGAGAAAGAAAAGGTAAATCTGCTAGAATTAAACCTAGAGATTAATTTGAATAAAAGCAAGTTATTTACAACTTGCTTTTTTCTTTATTAATTTCAAAAGAGTATAATAATATTAATGAAAAATTTAATAAAAAGTCATGATATTAAAAACGTTTTTGACTTACCTCTTTCAAAATTACTTATTTTAAACATAAAAAATGTTTATTCAACATGAGCAACAAGAATTGTAATAATTTTTTCACCAATTTTTGTTGTTTTTTCATTAAGTATTTTATTTCCAATTCAATTATTTGTTGCTGCTGGTCAAGTGTTTGTTGTTCCTTTGTCAGCTGGAATTGTTTATGGAATGGTATATTTCCCTATAAAAAGATCAACACTTGATGATAATATTTCAATAACACTTATGAGTAAATTTCAAGTATATATAACAATTTTGTTAACAATGCTATTTGTAACTTTTTGTTCCGAAATTATATTTTGAACATCATTAATTATTTTTAATAAAATAGGAATTGCTGGAACAACATCAATACTAAATATAATCACTTTAGATAAAGATCTTGATGTAAGGTGAGTTGATGTAGAATGAATGACAATATTTTATTATTGAATTATATCGACAACAATTGTTTTTCTTGTTTCGTTTTTATTTAGGGGAGTAACTAAAACAATAAATTGATATTACTCAGTAGTTTTTTTATATATATTATTTCTTATTTCATTTGGAGGTTTGTTAGAAGGTCCTCTTATTAAGGTTGAAGATAATAATATAATTTTAGATAATAAAGTTGGATTTATTTATGTAGTTTCATCAATCCTTCCACAATCTCATTTAGATATTTTTGTAACAAAAGCAATGAATAGCGGAATATATAATATTATTAGTGGAGATACATATAATAACTTGGGAGAAATTAGTTCATTTTCAATCTCGACAGATTGACAATGAAATCTATCTTTATTTTATCCATGAGTATTTTTATTAGCATCAGCAATCGGATGTTATTTATCAATATAAATTACAAGCAAACTTATTATTTTGCCTAATTATTTGTTAGGCTTTTTATTTAAAGTATAATTTATTTATTATGAGTTTTAATCATTTAGAAATAGAAAAAAAATGACAAAAGTTTTGAAAAGAAAATAATGTTTTTTTAACAAATATAGAATCAAAAAAAGATAAGTTCTATGCTTTAGATATGTTTCCTTATCCATCAGGAGCAGGGCTTCATGTCGGACATCCAGAAGGATATACTGCTACAGATATAATTAGTAGAATGAAAAAAATGCAAGGATTTGAAGTTCTTCATCCTATGGGTTGAGATGCATTTGGATTGCCAGCAGAACAATATGCAATTCAAACCGGAAATTCTCCAAGAGAATTTACCAAGAAAAATATAAAAGTATTTCGTGAACAATTAGATTCACTAGGTTTTTCTTTTGATTGAACAAGAGAAGTTAATACAACTGACCCTGAATACTATAAACATACACAATGAACCTTTATTCAAATGTATAAAAAAGGTCTTGCTGAAATAAAAGAGATAGAAGCAAATTGATCGCCAACATTAAACACTGTCCTTGCAAATGAAGAAGTTATAGAAGATAAAAATGGTAATCCAGTAAGTGAGAGAGATGGTCTTCCTGTAGAGAAAAAAATGATGAAACAATGAGTAATAAAAATTACTAAATATGTTGATAAGTTATTTGATGGTTTAGAAAATTTAGATTGACCAAACTCTGTAAAGAAACTACAAAAAAATTGATTCTTTGAACAAGATGAAAAGGGAAATTATTCTAAAGATAATTTACATCTTAAAGATTGAATTTTTGCAAGACAAAGATATTGAGGAGAACCATTTCCAATAATCCATCTTGAAAATGGAGAAACATATTTAATTCCAGACAATCAACTACCATTAGTATTGCCTGAAATTAAAAACTATAAATTTTCACAAGATGGAGAACCAGCATTAAGTAATGCAAAAGAATGATCAAATGTTGAAATAAATGGAGTTAAAGGAAAAAGAGACTTAAATACAATGCCCCAATGAGCAGGGTCATGTTGATACTACATTGGATACATTTTAAAAGATGGAGATAAATTTTTAAACTTAGATGATCCAAGAGCAAAAAAAAGACTTAACAAATGACTTCCAGTAGACTTATATATTGGTGGACAAGAGCATGCGGTTTTACATTTAATATATGCAAGATTTTGGCATTTATTTTTAGTTGAGATTGGAATCTTAGATGTTAAGGAACCATTTAAAAAATTATTTAATCAAGGAATGATATTAGGTCCTGATGGTTTAAAGATGTCAAAATCTAAAGGTAATGTAATAAATCCTAATGATATTGTAAAAAAATATGGAGCTGACACTTTAAGGTTATATGAAATGTTTATGGCCGCTCTTGATGCTGATAAGCCTTGATCAGAAAACGGTCTTGAAGCTTCGAAAAATTGATTAAATAGAGTTTATAGATTATTTACTGAAGTTGTCACATACAAAGAACCTAGCAATAAAATTAAATTTGAATATAACAAAATAATAAAAGAGGTTACTGAACTTTATGAGAAATTAAAGTTTAACGTTGCTATTTCAAGATTGATGGTTTTCATAAATGAAGTATACAAAGAAAAAGAAATAACAAAATCTATGGCTAAAGGTTTTTTACAATTATTATCATGTATAGCTCCACATATTTCAGATGAAATAAACTCAATAATTAACAAAGAAAATAATACTCTTTATTTAAGCGAATGACCAAAAGAAATAAAAGCAAAAGAAATAAAAGAGGAAAGAGTAATCATTATTCAAGTAAATGGAAAAGTAAGAAAAGAAATTAAAAATCCTGATTTACCAATTTCACCAACTAATGACCAACTAAATTCTTTTGCAAAAAAAATGATTCCCAATTACCTTGAAAACAAAGAAATCAAGAAAACAATTTTTATTAAGGGGAAAATATTAAATATTGTAATATAAAATGGAATTTCGTTTAGAATCAAAATATAAACCGGCAGGAGATCAACCAAAAGCAATAAAGGCTTTACTTTCTTCATTAAAGAAAAACCAACATACAGTTTTATTGGGTGCGACAGGAACAGGGAAAACATTTACAATGGCAAATGTAATTGAACAATACCAAAAGACGACACTAATACTTGCCCCAAACAAAACACTAGCAAACCAACTTTATATAGAATTAAAGGGATTGTTTCCTAATAACAGGGTTGAATACTATATTTCTAATTTCGACTTTTATTTACCAGAATCATATATGCCAAAAACAGATACATACAATGAAAAAACTTCTCAACAAAATTGAGAGTTGGAAATGATGAGAGTTTCTGCAACAACCTCATTATTAACAAGAGAAGATACAATAGTTGTTGCATCAGTTGCTGCAATTTTTGGACATAGAAATCCTTTGGAATATAAGGATATGTTTTATGAATTTTCAAAAGATACAAAAATTGAAAGAAAGAATATATTATATAATCTTATAAAATTAGCTTATGAAAGAAAAGATGATCTTGCTCCAGGAAACTTTGTAGTTAGAGGGGATATAATTGAAATTGCTCCTTCATGAACAAATCAATTTCATATTAGGATAGAGATGTTTGGTAATGAAATTGAAAAGATATGTGAGATTAATTCAATTACTAAAGAAGTAAGAAAATGTTATGATAAATATACAATATATCCTGCTCATTTTCATGTTTCTAAACAAGAAACAATTAATGATGTTCTTGGAGAAATAGAAGCAGACCTTGTGAAGAGGCTTGATTATTTCAATAAAAATAATATGTTGCTAGAAGCAAGTAGACTTGAACAAAGAGTAAAATTAGACATTGAACAATTAAAAGAATTTGGAATAACTTCCGGAATTGAAAACTACTCTGTTTATTTAGATCCTCATAGAAAAATGAGAGAGGCCCCACCAACATTGTTAGATTACTTTCCAAGTGATTATCTTTTGATTTTGGATGAATCTCATTTGACTATTCCTCAAATAAAAGCAATGCATGGAGGAGATAGAGCAAGAAAGAAAAACCTAATTAGATATGGATTTAGATTACCTTCCGCATATGACAATAGACCACTAAAATTAGAAGAATTTGAAGAGAGAACCAATAAGGTTGTCTATGTTTCTGCAACACCATCTAGTTATGATTTGGAGAAATCAAAAGGAAAATTTATTGAACAAATAATAAGACCAACTGGACTTCTTGATCCAATGATTGAGGTAAGAGGAGAAGAAAATCAATTAGATGATTTGATGAGTGAAATATTTATTAGAAAGAAAAAAAATCAAAGGGTAATTATAAATACAACAACAAAAAAACTATCTGAAAACATATCTTCATTTATGAATGATAAAGGTTTATCTGTTGCATACCTTCATTCAGAAATAAAAACTCTTGAGAGAGAAGAGGTAATTAGAAAATTAAGAATGGGTATCTATGATGCGATAATCGGAATAAACCTTTTAAGAGAAGGAATTGATATTCCAGAAGTTTCATTGGTTGCAATTTTAGATGCAAATAAAATGGGTTTTATGAGAAATACAAGATCTTTAATACAACTTATTGGAAGAGCCGCTAGAAACTCTAAAGGTAAAATAATTATGTATGCCAATTCATATTCAGATTCAATGGAAGAAGCAATAAATGAAACAAGACGTAGAAGAAAAATTCAAAAGGAATATAATATTAAAAATAATATTATTCCTAAAACTATAAAAAAAGAAATTCTAAAACCAGTCTTAGAAGAGTTTGAAGAAAAACATAACATTAAACTTTCTTCTCTAAAAACAAATGAAAAAATTGAAAAATTAGAATATGAAATGAAGTTTGCTGCATCAAAACATGATTTTGAAACAGCAATAAAACTAAGGGATTTAATTGTTGAAATTAAAGGAGGTAAGTAAGATGAAAAAGAAATTTATAAGTGTAAAAGGAGCAAAGGAAAATAATCTTAAAAACATAGATATTGATATTCCAAAGGATGAATTAGTAGTTATAACTGGTGTATCTGGTTCAGGTAAATCCTCTCTTGCATTTGGTGTTTTATATTCAGAAGGAAGAAGAAGATATGTTGATTCATTATCAAACTATGCAAGACAATTTCTTGGAGGAACAACAAAACCAAATGTAGAATCAATCGAGGGATTATCTCCATCAATTGCAATAGATCAAAAAACTACATCAAATAATCCAAGATCAACAGTTGGAACAATAACAGAAATATATGACTTTTATAGATTATTATTTTCAAGAATAGGGAGACCATTTTGTCCTAAACATAATATTGAAATTTCTTCTCAATCAGTAACAGATATTTTAAACAAAGTATTTGAATATAAAAATGGAACAAATTTACAAATTCTTTCTCCTAAGATTGTTTCAAAAAAAGGCTCACACAAAGATCTTTTTTCTTCACTAAAAAAAGAAGGTTTTCTTAGGGTTGAAGTAAATGGAAAAGTAATGAGATTGGATGAAGAAATAAATATTGATAAAAATATTAAACATAATATATCAATAGTTGTTGATAGGATAGTTCTTGAAAAAGAAAATAGATCAAGACTATTTGAAGCAATACAAATGGCTTCAAATTATTCTGATGGAATCATTCATATAAAAAATTTAGATGAGGGAACAACAGATCTTTTTTCAAAAAATTTTTCATGTCCACATGGAGATTTTTCAATTGGAAAAATTGAACCAAGAATGTTTTCATTTAATTCTCCACAAGGCGCTTGTATAAAATGTAAAGGTTTAGGAACTAATGAAGAAGTAACTTGAGAGAAACTGGTAGATAAATCATTAACAATTTTAGAGGGGGGAATATTATATTTTGGTGAAAAAATGTATGGTATAGATTGACAAAATTTTGAGACATTACTAAGTCATTATAATATCTCTTTAATAAAAAAATTATCAACTTTTACAAAGGAAGAAAAAGACATAATTTTATATGGATCAGATGAAAAAATAATATATTTTAATGTTACAAATAATATGAATCTTAGAAGAGAAGATAGAATTGAAGGTCTTGCTGAAAAAATATGAAGAAGATACGAGTCTACTACTTCAGAAAGAAGTAGAGAATTTTATAAAAAATTTTTAGGTGAGAGAACTTGTGATGTTTGTAAAGGTGATAGATTATCTAAAGAAGCATTATCAGTTAAAATAAATGATTTGAATATATCAGATCTTACAAAGATGTCAATTGAAAATGCTCTTGAATGAATAAACAAAATAAAACTAACAAAAAAGGAGGAGAAAATATCTTCGCTTATTTTAGATGAAATTAAAAATAGATTTAATTTTTTAATTAATGTAGGACTTAGTTATTTAACTTTGGATAGAATGGCTGGAACATTATCTGGAGGAGAATCACAAAGAATAAGATTAGCTTCACAACTAGGATCAAGACTTACAGGTGTCCTATATGTTCTTGATGAACCATCAATAGGTCTTCACCAAAGAGATAATGCAAAACTTATTAAAACACTTAAAGAAATAAGGGATTTAGGAAATACTGTTATAGTTGTTGAACACGATGATGAAACTATGTATGAATCAGATTACATAATAGATATTGGTCCATTTGCTGGTGAACATGGAGGAGAGATTGTTGCAAAAGGAACTCCTGATCAAGTATCAAAATCAGATTCATTAACTGGAAAATATTTATCAGGAAGAGAGTTCATTCCCATCCCTAAAAAGAGAAGAAAAGGAAATGGAAAAAGCATTAAGATAATTGGAGCTAGTGAAAATAATTTAAGAAACATAAACGTAACAATTCCGTTAAATACTTTTACAGTTGTTTCTGGAGTTTCTGGTTCAGGGAAATCAACTTTAGTAAATGAAATAATATACAAAGGTTTATACAATAAAATTTTAAAAAGAGGAACTCCTTTAAAGGTTGGAAAACATTCTCAAATTGAAGGTTATATAAATATTGATAAAGTTGTTAATATTTCTCAAGAACCAATTGGAAGAACACCAAGATCTAATCCTGCTACATACACTGGAGTGTTTGATGAGATTAGAGAATTGTTTTCACAAACAAAAGAGGCAAAAATAAGAGGGTATAAAAGAGGGAGATTTTCTTTTAATGTTTCTGATGGAAGATGTGATAAATGTCAAGGTGATGGACTTATAAAAATAGCAATGCATTTCCTTCCAGATGTTAGTGTAATTTGTGATCAATGTAATGGTAAACGTTACAATGAAGAAACATTACAAATTGTATTTAAAGATAAGAACATTTCTGATATCTTGGATTTATCTGTGGAAGAAGCAATAGAATTCTTTTCTAATAATCATAAAATACATAACAAACTTATGTATTTAAAAGACGTTGGACTAGGATATATTAAACTAGGACACTCTGCAACATTGCTTTCTGGTGGGGAAGCACAAAGAATAAAGTTAGCAACATACTTACAAAAGAAACCCACTGGGAAAACAATATACATTTTAGATGAACCAACAACTGGTCTACATAGTGAAGATATAAAACAATTAATAAAAATTCTTAATAGAATAGTCGATAACGGTGATTCTTTAATAGTGATTGAACATAATTTAGATATTATTAAAAATGCAGATTATATAATTGACTTAGGTCCTAATGGTGGTGAACATGGAGGAAAAGTTGTGGCAAGAGGTGTTCCTGAAGTTGTTTGTGATTCAAAAGATTCAGCAACAGCCCCTTATCTAAAAGATGCACTAAGTAAGTATGATTAAAATTGATTGAGAAAAAATACCAAATAGTCCAGGTGTATATCTTTGGAAAGGATATACTGGACAAGTTATATACGTAGGGAAAGCAAAGAATCTTAGAAAAAGAATGAGGCAATATTTTGATAGAGATCTTTCTCCTAAAAATATGTTATTAATAAAGAATATTAAAGACTTTGATTTTCAGGTTACCGAAAATGAAATTGATGCTTTAATTTTAGAACAAACATTAATAAATGATTATGAACCTAAGTTTAATATCAAAATTAAATCATCAAAAATATATCCTTATATAGAGGTAAGGAAAGAACCGAAACTAAGCATTTTAATTACAAAGAAAACAAAAAATAAAAATTCAAAATACTTTGGTCCATACCCAGATGGATATTATTCAAGAAATATAATTAAAATAATCCAAAGTGCAATCCCTATTGATAAATGCTATTCTCCAAACTCTGGAACAAAATGCATTAATTATGAAATGGGAAGATGTCTTGGATATTGTTTTAAAAATGTTTCAAAACAAGAGGAAGATTTTACTTTTAATATGGTTGTAGATTTTCTTTCTGGAAAAGTAAAGTATGTAGAGGATAAACTAAAAGAAAAATTAAAGTTGTTTAATGAAAGCGAACAATATGAAGAATCTAAAAAAACATATGAATTTTTAGAAAACATTTTAAAAATAAAAGAAGAACAAAGCCATACATTTAGTGATTCCAAACATAGAGATGTATTTAATTTTTATGAAAAGGATGAATATATCTCAATTTCAATAATGCACATAAGATTTGGAAATATTAGTTTTACTTCAAATTACATTAGCAAAAAGTTTAACCCAGATAAAAAGGATTCATTTGAATCTCTATTGAATACTTTTTATATAAATAAAATTATTCCTGATGAAATAATTGTTCCCTTTGAATTAAAGTGAGACTATACACTAAAGGATATAATCACTATACCAAAAAAAGGATTAAAGAAAACTTTATTAGACATTGTATATAAGAATGCAAAATCAAAGTATGAAAACAAAATAGAAACATTCATGAATAAAGTTAAAACTTATGAAGAAGCGCAATTCTTCCTAAGGGAAAATATTGAAAAAAAAGAATTTACTAATATTGAGATGATGGATATATCTTCAACAATGGGTGATCAACAAGTTGGAGCAGTAGTTTCATTTAAGAATGGTGAACCAAATAAATCATTGTATAGAAAATATATAATTAAAGAAATTAATAAAATGGATGATTATGCTGCGACAGAAGAAGTTGTAAGAAGGCATTTTGAAAATAAAATTAATAATAATCTAGAAATTCCTGACTTATTTATAATCGATGGAAAACATCAATTATCAATTGCAAAAAATGTTTTTAAAAAATTAGATATTAATAATGTAACTTTGGTTGCGTTAAAAAAAGATAAAAATCATAATACAAATTCTCTTATAAAAGATAATTTAGAGGAAATAAAATTAAACAAAGATACACCACCTTATTTATTTTTATCAAAACTCCAAGATGAAGTCCATAGATTTGTAATATCATTTCATAGACAAAGAAGAGAGAAAGCAATCTTAACAAGTAGTTTGGACAAATATACTTTTTTAAATCAAGAAGATAAAAATAAATTATTTAAGGAATTTAAATCAATAAGAAAAATCATGATTTCAACAGTTGATGATTTATCAAAAGTTATTGGATCAAAGAAAGCAAAAAAAATGAAAGAAGAAAAAAATGGGTAGATTAAGAAAAAAGCCATGAGCAGAAGATTATTTAAGAGGATCAAATATTGTTATTACTGATCCTTTGGATAATATTAACAAGTGAGAAAAAGATCTTTTTAAAAAGAAGCAAGAAATATGAATAGAAATAGGGATGGGAAAAGGAGGACATACATTGGAGCTTGCTAAACAAAATCCAAATAAGAATATAATAGGAATTGAAATATTTCCATCTGTTCAAGTTATCCCAGTAAAAAAAGCTGAAGAAATAAAATTAGATAATTTATTATTTATTTCAGGAGATGCCTCAAATATTGATGAATGATTTAAAAAAGAATCTATTGAAAGAATATTTATAAATTTTCCAGACCCTTGACCTAAAGAACGTCATGCTAAAAGAAGATTATTGTTTTATAAGTTTTTAAACAAATATTATGATATTTTAAAAAAATCTTGCATAATAGAATTTAAAACAGATCAATTACCGTTGTTTGAATTTGCAATTGAAGAAGCAAAAGATAAAACAAAGTTTAAAGTCAAAAAAATAACAAGAGATTTACATAAGAATAGCAAGAACATTATTAAGACAGAATATGAGAAAAAGTTTTCATCTATGGGTAATCCCATATTTTATCTAAATCTAAAAAAATAATTTTTTTACACATTTTAGCAATTTATATTATAATTATTACAATATGAAATTTTTTAATATGAATAAAAAGAAAATTATATCTATAATATTGACTCCAATCCTATTATTTATAATGGTATTTTCTTTTTTAGGTTCTGAAAAGAATATTGCAGCAAATCATTCTCCATCATTACTTACTTCTAATGAAGATAATGCTTATATTCCTCAATATCTTGATTTTATTGATAATGATAGTGGAGATTCTCTTCAAGATGATGCAAATATAAGAGTTATGGAAAAACTTGAAAATGGAAATGTTTTTTTTGGTGGTGCAAAAGGACAATATGGAGTTGAAAAAATTGGTGGAGGGACTCATCAAGTAATTGGACAATCAAAAACTGATGGTCCAGCTAGAGATAATGCTATTACAAGTGTTTATATAACTCCAAATGACAATGAAGCAATCTTAGGGTTTGATAATGGATTTGGTGCGTTTATGTCAAATCCTGAGTCAGGGAAAAGTACAACTGAATATCCAGGGGGTTGAAATGAAACTGTAAACCCTTTCTCTGATGGAAAAATTGTTAGCATTACTGAAGATCCAAACGGTATTGGTGGGAGTGCTCATAAGTGTTTTTTCTTTATAACAGAAAATGGGCAAGTATTGTCTGCAAGCATACAAAGTAATGATGTTAAGCCTAAAACAAATGTTAAGTTAAATAGCAATGAAAAAATAACTTCATCTTCAGAAACTCAAGATACCTCTATTATGTTTGGAACGTCATATGGTAGAGTATTATTATATAATGCTATCACAGGTACAACAGAAGAAATTATAGGTGAAAATGTTTTAGAAATGTCTGATTCAATCACAACAATTTCTTATATATCTTCTACCAACGTTTTCTTAGGACAAACAGGAGGATGATGAGCATCTATTAATGCAGATGCAGATAGTGAACATAGAGTATTAGTTCAAGGGATGTTAGATGGTTTTGGCGGAATAGTAATGTCCTCATCCTTAGTTATTCCTGATGTTAATGGAACGGAAGTTTTGGTTGGTGGAACCAATGGAGTTTGACTTTTAATTGATACTAATACAAAAATTCCTGATATTAATGATCATTTAATAAACTCAGGAAAACTCAAAGGTGGAAAAACAGTTAATGCACTATTAAACTTAGATAAAGATACAAATAATTCATTCTTATTTGGTGGAGATAATGCAAAATGATTTGAAAGAAAACCATATGGTTTTGTTACAGGGTTTGATGAAAGCAAACCACCAGAATCAATACTTATTACTGGTGATGAATATGATTTTAAAGTAACAACTAAAAATGATTATCCAGATTGACCAATAGATATAAAAAGTTACAT
The DNA here is from genome assembly GCA_947313745.1 of uncultured Mycoplasmataceae bacterium. Classification (GTDB taxonomy): domain Bacteria; phylum Bacillota_I; class Bacilli_A; order Mycoplasmatales; family Hepatoplasmataceae; genus Tyloplasma. The sequence continues at coordinate 797 of CAMZNG010000012.1, read as the reverse complement.
GGTTAAAACCACAGTGACAAATCATACAACAGGAAGCCCTCAATCATTTGTTAGTTGTTGTGATGAAGATGGTAAACCATATGTTTCTGCACAAGAAATAATAGTAAAAATAAAAGATTTAAGTCCAAGTGAAACTTATGATGATATTACACTTCAACTTACAGAAGATGATGGAACAACTCTTATAGGTAATGAATGACATACGGGCGTTAACTTTAAAACTGATTTAGGAAGGGTTAAAAACATTAGCGCAGCCTCTTATGAAACTGATTCAGTAACTTCTTCAGGTTTTAAATTTAAAATAGATACCTTTGATTGTACAGCAATTGATAAAGAAAATGTTTCACCATATAATATAGTAGTACTTGCAAAAGTAGATGGAGCATCTGACTTAACAACAATTTGAACAAGTTTGGAACAAAATTCTGCAGTTAATGGAACAGAATTTACAGTAGGTGGTCTTAGTCCTGGTGTTGAATATAAAGATGTTAGTATTCAAGCTTGATATGAAGATGAAACTCCACAGTTAGTTGGAACTCCATTTAAATTAGCTTCAACAATTAAAACAAAGAATTCACCTAAATCTATAAGTTCAGCAACAATTTCAGAAAAAACATCAACAAGTCTTACAGTATCTGCAAACATCAACGCTGAAGATTCAGAGAGAACAACTGATTCTTATTATATGCAAATAACAACTGACGGATCACCTAATATTGATTACACTTCATCTGTACAAACAATGGCTGGAGATGGTTTAAAATTTGAAATTATAGGATTGCCTGCAGGTCAAGAAT
>CAMZNG010000011.1 GCA_947313745.1 uncultured Mycoplasmataceae bacterium | reverse complement strand
TGTCGGATTTACAATAGTAGCGTTATTAATGTTTAATTCAACTTTTCCTGTAGTTGTGACTTCTCCAACAATTGAAAATTCACTTCCTAAAATGTTTAATGTTTCAGAATCAATTAATTTAACTTTTATATTTGAATATTTCGTTAATGAAGTAAGTCCGGTCACTGCTATTGAGGCATCATCTTTAAAGTCTGTTTGGGTAGTTGAAGTAAATATAGTATCATCAGTTGAACCACTATGATTAGCAGAAACCACAATATTATATCCCTTAAATGTATCCGTTTTATGATCATCTAAACCAATTGATGTTGTTAACTTAATAAAGAATGAATTTTCTGTTGGGGGTTTTGAACTATCAATACTAGAATCTGAAATACCATCCATTATATGACTTGTGGTTGTAAAATTAAAAGTAGCAGAAGTGGCAAGAGTTGTTATTCCATCACTTGCATCAATAGCAAGAACTTCATTATTTAAATATGTAGTATTTGGAGTTAAATTAGTAAGATAAAGTGCTTGTAGTCCTCCATCAGTTAAATTAGATGTTTTACTATTTCCAAGAACTGCTCCATTTTTATCATGAACCACTAAGAAATATTCATCAAAATCTCCATTAGAAGATCCTTCAGAAACTGTTGTTTTAACAGTCGCAGTTTCTTGTGTTACATCTGTTACATTTGGTGTTGATAAAGAACCAACTTTTTTGGTTGAGGTTGTAAATTCAAAATCATCAGAAGTGGCAAGAGTTGTTATTCCATCACTTGCATCAATAGCAAGAATTTTATTATGTGAATATTTAGTGTTTAAAGTTAATTCACTAAGAGAAAGTATTTGTAGTCCTCCATCAGTTAAATTTGATGTTTTACTATTTCCAAGAATTTCTCCATCATCACCATGAACTACTAAGAAATATTTGCCATAATCTCCATTAGAAGATGCTTCAGAAACTGTTGTTTCAACAGTTGCGGTTGTTTGCCCTACACTTGTTACATTTGGTGTTGATAAATCACCAACTTTTTTGATTAAGGTTGTAAATTCAAATTCATCAGAAGTAGCAAGAGTTACTTTTGATCCTCATCCATCTGAGCCAATAGCAAGGACTTTGTTTTTTGAATATTTAGTATTTGGAGTTAAACCTGAAAGAGAAATTGTTTGTGGTCCTCCATCAGTTAAATATGGAGTTGATCCAAGAGTGGTTCCATTTTCAGCATGAACCTCTAAATAATATTGCTCTCATTCACCATTAGAAGATTCAATAACTGTTGTTTTAATTGTTGCAGTTTCAGATGATATATCAATTGCTTCTGGCAAGGTTAAGGATCCTACTCTTCTTATTGAAGTTTCAAAATTAAAGTTTGGAGAGGTGGCAAGAGTTGTTGTTCCATCACTTGCATCAATAGCAAGAACTTTATTATTTAAGTATGTAGTGTTTGGAGTTAGGCCAGAAAGAGAAATTGTTTGTGGTCCTCCATCAGTTAAGTTTGGTGATGTTCCAAGAACGATTCCATTTTCATCTTGAACCTCTAAATAATATTCATTTCAATCACCATTAGAGGTTTCTTTAACTGTGGTCTTAATTTTCGCAGTTTCTTGTGATATATGAGTTGCTGTTGGTTTAGTTAAAGAACCAACTGTTTTTTTTAAGGTTGTAAATTCAAATTCAGGAGATATAGCGAGGGTGGTTGTTTGATCATTTGCGTCAATTGCATGAACCTTATTTTTTGAATATGTAGTATTTGCTGTTAAACCAGTAAGAGAAAGTTCTTGTTTTCCACCATCAGTTAAAGTTGATGTTTTGCTATCTCCAAGAATTGCTCCAGTATTATCATAAACCACTAAGTAATAATCAACAAAATCTCCATTTGAAGATCCTTCGGAAACTGTTATTTCAACAGTTGCAGTTGTTGATTTTATATTCGTTACAGTTGGTTCCGTTAAAGAACCAACTATTTTTCCTGCGGTTGTAAAGTCAAATTCAGGAGATATAGCAAGAGTAGTTGATGGATCATTTGCATCAATTGCAAGAACTTTATTTTTTGAATATGTAGTATGTGCAGTCAAGTTTTTAAGAGAGAGAGTTTGTTTTCCTCCATCAGTTAAAGTTAATGTTTTGCTATCTCCAAGAATTGCTCCACTATTATCATGAACCACTAAGTAATATTCACCAAAATCTCCATTTGAAGATCCTTCAGAAACTGTTGTTTCAACAGTTACGGTTGTTTTTTCTATATCAGTTACAGTTGGTTTTGTTAAAGAGCCAACTGTTTTTGTTGAAGTTGAAAAGTCAAATTTATCAGAAGTGGCAAGAATCTTTGTTTCATCATTTGCATCAATTGCAACAACTTCATTTTGTAAATATGTAGTATTTAAAGTTAAATCAGTAAGAGAAATTGATTGTGGTCCACTAGTATTTAAAGGTTCTGTTTTCCCCTTCCCAAGAATATCATGCTTACTATCACGAACTTCTAAGATGTAAGGATCAATCTTATTTTGAGAAACTTCTGTAGTAGAAACTGTTGTTGTAATTGTTGCGGTTGTTTCTCCAGTTTCGCTTGCAGAAGGAAGGGTTAATGAATCTACAACATATTCTGTTGGATCATATTGAATATTAAAGGGATTTGTTTCAACTATTTTTTTTCCTTCAAAATCATCATATGGATAAGCAACTACTTTTGCATCGTTATATTCTGTAGTTACATCCATATTTGTTAATCGTATTGTTTGCATACCAGGAGAATTAGAAAGAAAGTAATCATTCACATCACCAATTTTATTTCCATTGGAATCTTTAACCTCTAAATAATATCCCTCTAAATCGGAAGATTCAGAAGATACATTTAAAGGGATGTCAATTGTATTAGCAGAATCATCAAATACAATATCTTCTTCTATTGGTGTTGATAATGCATTTACTTTATTAGAGATGCTACCATCTGGTCTATAAATAGGAAATGGAGAAAGTGTCCTTGAACCTTCATGGATCATTGTTGGAGAAAGTGGACTATAAATATTTGGTCAAAAATAAAATTCATTAACTACTTCGTTTTTATGAATATTAGAATCACTATAAGTAAATGTAAGATTTACAGTTCTACCAGGCTTTCATGTAATATGTTTAGAAGAACCACCAAATGAATCTGAAGAGGTTTTATCCTTACCAGCATTAAAAGAAGCCCTTGCTTTATTAACTGTTGACTCACCAGTCATTTTTGCACTAATTTTAAATTGATATTCTTCTAAGCTCCGTAATTTTATGTCGGTTAGCATTTCGGGCTCATCCTCATTGGAATAATCACTATTTGAATTAATTGTTTGATTTAAATTATTGGAAAATGAATTATTTTCTTTTAATGGTATAGAAAAAAAGATAATTGTTAAGAAAACAACTGTTAAAAATATTATTGCTATTTTTTTTAGATATAACATACATTAAAATTTTACACTAATTAACCAAATCAATTAATTTTAAATGTATAAAAAATCATCAATTTTATTAAAATCTCTTCAAAGCAACCACCCTAAATAAGATTAAATATAATTAAAATTTTTTATCTAATCATTAGAAATATTTATTAATGATTTTAAATCCTCTCTTTTTCTAAAGGACTCTACTTTGTAAATAAAGAAGTATATTTTATAAAAATAATTTTTTATAATTGAGAGTATGAATCAAAAAAAAAAAAAAAAATGATTAATTTCATACGAACAACAAAATAAAAAAATTTAATCATTTGAAAGAAATTTGGTTTCAGGAATAATTATATTGAATCATAATTTGATAACCAAAAAAACAAACAGATTCAATTACTAAAAATAAAATACATTTTGTGTGTAAGAAAAAAACTTTTTACAAGGTTTTTTAGTTTATACTTTTTTAGTAATGTAAATTATATTTAATATACTTGATAAATTGATTGATAAATTTGTTGGGAAATCTAATTTGCACAAAAAATTTTATGCCATCCAATTCATTATTTCATAGATATATAATCAATGCCTAAAATTTTTATGCATCTTTTTCATCTATAGATTATTCTATTGGTTTTTTAATTATTATAAAAATGTTTCGTACAAGTAATTAAAAGTGTTTTATTATTTTTTCTTGGGTTTTATTTTGGCATTTAATTTTTTTTCTTCTGTGCTTGAATTTTCATTAACTGGTATTATATATTCTTGTCTTAATATTTTTTTTCATCAATATTTTCATCTTAAACCTTTTTTAAAGAACGTTCTCTTAATTATTGCTAATACAATTATGATTGTGAAAAATAAAATCATAAAAGCAAAAAACTTATCACCCATCCCTATCGATGGTTTCATAGTTATTTGATCTGCTAATTTACTAAAATTACCACTTGGTTTATTGGTATTTACATTAATTAAGCTTAGTTGAATATTTTCTAATTTTTGTCCTGGATCAAAACCATCGATTGTGAATGTAATATTTTTACCGGATTTTAATAATTCATCAGACATTCAAATTGGAGTTGTTGTATCTCCATTTATAAAGACTGCTATTTTATATGGGCTTGAATATTCTTCTTCTGGATGAGTTCCATTTACATCAATTGAGAATTCAAAACTTGTTTTATTTATTTTTGTAACTTTAGCACTGTCTTTATCTATTGCTCGGATAATATTATTTGTAGGAGTTATATCAATATCAGTTGAGAAAATATCAGAATATTTATCAGTAACATCATTAGGATTTACTAATTGAAATTTTATACTACTGTATATAGTACTTTTTTCAAGGCCTGTTACTTCTAGTGGTGGTTTAAGGTCTTCATCAAGAAGTTCTGTATATTCTTTTGAAGATCAAATCAATGTATTTTCATCACCGGACAATACATCAATTTTGTAATCAAAAGAATCTCCACCACTTAAACTAGAAGTATCAATTGTAAATTTAAATCCGTCTGCTGTCGGATTTACAATAGTAGCGTTATTAATGTTTAATTCAACTTTTCCTGTAGTTGTGACTTCTCCAACAATTGAAAATTCACTTCCTAAAATGTTTAATGTTTCAGAATCAATTAATTTAACTTTTATATTTGAATATTT
>CAMZNG010000010.1 GCA_947313745.1 uncultured Mycoplasmataceae bacterium | reverse complement strand
TATTGTTATTGCTCCAGCATAAAACATTACTAATCAATTTATTTGATCTCATTGAACATCAAATTTTATATTTCTAACAACATCCATTGCTGCTCCAGAATCCTCTGGTATTATGACACTAAAATCATCTGCCAAGAATCCTAAACTAGTAAATGCTCAACCAAAGAATAATACTCATAATATAATAAATATTGATATCAATACTGAAAATAAAATCTTTGTTGATAAATAAGTTGCCTTACTTAATTTTGTTAAAGATATTGATTTCATAAATGAAGTTCTTTTAATTTCTTCAATTGATCCACCAAAGTATAATAAAACTGTAGCTACTATTCCTATTGTTATTGATGAAGGAATAATTCATGCTGATGGTAATAAAAACCCAATACCGATTAATAAAACAATAGGAATTATTAATATTGATAGTGCTGCTGGTGATTTAAATAAAGATTTAAATTCTTGTTTAAATAATCCGATCATTATATTGCACCCCCCATATATATATCTCTCATTTTTTCTTTTACCTTAGGTAAATTTCAAGTTTTTGTATTTACTATTTCATTTAATTTTCCGTTTTTCATTACAACTATTTTATCAGTTAATGAATGAACTTCATGATAATTATGTGATATTAATATTAATGTTGCCATTGTCTTATCAAGATATTCTTTTATAAATTTATCTATTTTAACTATTGAGTCAACATCAAGTCCTGTAGATATTTCATCTAATATTAAAATCTTTGGAGATTTCATTATTGATAGAAGAACATTCAACCTTTGCCTTTCTCCACCAGATAATTTATAAGCTTTTCTTTTTAAAAGATGTTCAAGTTTAAAGACTTTTATTGCATTGATAATTTCATCTGTTGATAAATAATATTTATTTGTTCTTGAAAAGAATAATATTACATCCTTAACAGACATTTCAACTGGGAATGAAGCATATTGAAATTGTACTCCTGTTTCATCCTTAACCTGTCTCTTTGTTGTTGCAAATGAATACATTAAAGTTGGTGCATCGTTGATTTCATTTGTAACTTCAATTTTTTTACCATTATCAATATATCCTCCAACTTTAGTTAAATTGTTTTTACCGTTTTCCTTGCTTGCTTTAACTTCTTCTTTATATTTTTCAATTTCTTCTTTTCTAGCTTCAAATGAAATTTTAGCTTTTTCATTTTTTTCTTGTAGTTCATCATTCAATTTTGTTTCTGTTAAAGCATATTCTTCTTTCATTTTTAAAACTTTAGAGTTTACTTCCTCTTGAATTTTTTCTGTTTCTTCTTTTACTTTAATGTTTAATTCATTTTTTAGATTTTGAATTTTATCAGTTAGTATTTTTGAATCAGATTTGAAAGATTCTTTTAAGTCTAATATTTCTTTTTTAGAATCATCCTTGCTTTTTAATGTATTAATATCTTTTTTTAATTTTATTGCTAGTTCTTTTTTTTCATTTTCTAAAGAAACTATTTCTTTAGATTCTTTTTCTTTAAACTCACTAATTTTTTTAGAAATACTTTCTCTTTCAATTCTATATAAATTTTTTAGGTTTCTTAATTCTGTGTTTACGTATTCTTTATTTTTTTCTAATTCTTTTTCATAATCTCTTTTTGAAAGTGCAAATAAATTTGAAAATTTCATACGTTTTGAATCGTAATTTTTAACAAAAGACATTATTTCAACAAGTGTTGTTTTACCAGAACCATTTGGACCTGTGATCGCAACTCTTTCACCATCTTTTATTGAAAGCGAAATATTTCTAATTGCACCGACTGTTTTTCCATAAGTCTTAGATAAATCATTTATTTCAATAATGTTATCTTTTTTAATTTTCTCATTATCAATCTTCCCTGCAAGTGTATCCTTAATAATGTTTTTGATTTTATTTGATTTATTTTCTTGTTCGTTTGTTTGATCTTCAATATTTTTATTAACAAGTGATTCTTTTTCAATTTTACTTTCCGGTTTAAATCCTTCTTTTTCACCATATGCTTTTCTAAATGAAGAAATAATTTTTTGAGAAGCTAAATTTATCTCTTCAGTTTCTTCAAGAGTTTGTTTTGGTTCTCTTGATGTAATTTTAAAGAATTTTTCATTTGTTAATTCCTTTGACTTAAACTCTTCAACAATTTCACCTTTTTCAAGAACATAAACTCTTTCTGTAAGCTCTCTTATCTCTTCGTCAGAATGAGAAATAAGTAACAATGCAGCATCCTTGTTTCTTTCTAAATATGATTCAATGTATCTTTTTATTTTTTCAGCAGATTCAACATCAAGACCAGTTGATATTTCATCAAGAATTAATAATTTTGGTTTTTTTATCATCGCAAGCAAAATATTAATTCTTTGTTGTTGTCCACCAGACAATCTATCAATTTTTTGTTTTAAATATGGTTCAATACCAAACATTGAAACAATGTCTGAAAGTTCACTCTTAGACATTCTCTTTGATTTATCTGTTGAAACATTAAAGAAATGAATTACATCTTTAACGATAAATCCTTCAGGATATAAAAGAGTTTGGAATTGGATACCCATACCTTCTAAAGAACCAATCTTATTTTTTGCATAACCATAATTGATCAATCCTTTATTCATTCTTGTTTGTTGAGAGATTATAGAAATCAAAGTTGATTTTCCAGAGCCATTTTTCCCAACTAATGCAACTCTTTCTCCTTTATTGATTTCGAAAGTCACTCCATTAAGAACATTTTTTGTTCCATATGACTTATAAACATTTTCAATTTTTAAAGAATGTTTTCCATCTATTTCATATTTATATTTTGAATTTAAAATTTCAATTTTTCTTTTTTTCTTTTTTGAAATCTTTTTATCTTCATCAATAATTATTTTTTTATTTTCTACTTCTTTTTTCATAATTTTAAATATCAAATTAAGTATACCATTATTTGGTATTTTTCCTAATGCTTAATGTTCCCCCTAATCATAAACTAAATAACGATCATATTCATGATGATACAAGATAATAAGTAATCTTTAAATTATTTGGATGAAATATCATTTTAACAATATCATTTTGTTTCCATGCTTCGAATGGACTATCTATAATCTTCTCCCCACTACTTAAATCAAAAGCTGTTATTGCTGAATTAAAACCTCCAAACATAATTTGATTCATTCCGTATGTTGGGAATAATTGTGAAAGATATCATCCTCTACCACCTCAAACATATGCTCTAATATACCCAGCTTGTTCAGATGGATCCATACTTTCTAATTTAGCAACACTCATCACTTGGAATTCATTGTTGTCATCTATGTATACTGTTGGAGAAAGTATCCCACCCAAAAGTATTGAAGAAAAAATAAATATAAAAATAATTAAGAAAAAAGCTTTTTGTGTTTGTGTAATCTCTTGTATAACAAATGACATTGCAAAAGTTACAACAACCATGTTTAATCAATAATAAAATAAAATTGATCATTGTATATGCATTAAATTAAATTCAAATGTTCAATCACGTGAATGTTTTTGAAACCCTCATAATGCAACTACAAAATTTAATTGTAAAAATACCTCAATTAAAAATAAATCAACAATTAAGGTTAGCATCGAAACTAAAAACATTATTAAAAGAATCGAAAAGTAAATTGATGTAACAGTAACATTTGTTAATTCTAGATTCTTATATGCATTAGAGTTTCTAAAATTAAAATAAAGAACTCCGTAACTTGCAAAACATGAGAATGCTAAGGATATAAAAATAATCCATACAAAACCTTCTGTGATTGGGAAAAAAGCAATTATTGAAAAAGTAATTATTAGTGGTAAGAAAAAATTATTTATAAAGGGTGCAAGTGTTTTAAAGTAACTTTTTAAAAACAAATAAAAAAGATTGGCAGTTGAATTAAAAAAACCCCCTAATTTATCTTCTGTAGAAGATAATTCTATTTCATTATTTTTTGTTTGTTTTAGCATAGTATTATTATACCAATTTTATATTAAAAATCCCCTCTTATTAGAGGTTATCAAACTATTTTTATTAATTATTATTTTTACAAATTTTGAGATGTGATATTTATATCACATAATATATATGTTTTTTTACTTCGTTAATTTATTTGTTAAATTTACCATTTTAAAAAAAGTAAAATAATACACCCTAAATTTGTTAAAATTATTTTAATATGTCAAGAAGAGATAGAATAACAGGCAAAGGCCCACAATCAGGAAATAAAAGATCTAAAGCACTTAATGCCACAAAGAGAAAATGAAATGTTAACCTTCAATCAGTAACAATTATGATTGATGGAAAACCAAAAAAAGTTAAGTTGTCAACATCAACAATTAGAACTTTGAAAAATAAAGGAAAAATGTAAAAAATGCAATTTGAATAAATTGCATTTTTTTATATTATCTTGAGAACTTGATTTCTTTTATAACTCCAAAAGAAATAAATGACATCCCTGCTAAATAAACAAATGGAAGTATTAATGCTATATTATATGAAGGGTCATCTGATCATTTAAAGTAAACAAAGTGTTCTGGAAGTACTTTCGAGTGTGTTTCAAATAAAATGTTTAGTCCATCTGTTGAAATTACAGGTTTAGTAGGTATTGCCCCAACATATAAAATCGTAAAGAATGTTTGATTCAAAAATGCTTCAGGTGTTAAAAATGATGTGTAGTCTGATCATTTGTCATATTGAATTGTTGGCATTTCTGTATTTTTAGAAAAACTTCTCGATCATAATTGGCCATCACTTTGAATTAAATCAAATGTAGGTGTTGTGACACAACCAAAACATAATGTATATAAAAAGAATGAAAATACAAACATTGAAAATGTTTGATTATTTTTAAAGAAGATTCTAAACAAAGAAAAAAAGGCAAATGATATCAAAAGTGTCATTAATCAATAATAAAACACTTGACCAAAAGGAACTGATGATCAATTTATTGACATTGAAGATGGAAGCGGATGTTTCGGAGAAGCAAAAACTCAACTATCATTAAAGATTCAATTTATTTTAGTAAATGTAATCATTAAAATAAATTCAAATGAAGTTGATAAAAAAGAAAATGTTAAAATTACCATTAATATTGATAAAAGCAATAATAAAGAAGAAGTTTTAGTTAAAATATGATTTTTATGAAATGTTGTATTAGTTGAAGAATAATATAAATAACCAAAAATCAATCCTGTTATTATTATTATCGGAAGACCAAAAGCCGAAACAAATAATACTGATTCAGCAAGTAAAACACCTAATCCAAAAAGTAATATAATTGGCAAAGCAAAAATTATAAATATCATCATCGGTATTTTTAAAAGAGTTCTCACTTGTAAAAGGTATAAAGAAAATAATGAATTAATTTTCTCTTCTAGAGATAAGTTGATTTTCTTATTTTCTTCTTTATTTTTATCAATTATATTAATCTTGTTCATAAAAAAATTATACCCTATTTATAAGGGTTTCATTATTTTGCTATATATTACTCCATCAAAGTGGCGCCACTTGGAGGAAGAAATAATTATCAAAGGAAAGAACATTAAAACACATAATAGAAGTTAAAAGGAAAAATAATGATAGTCTAACAAAACCTAAGTATGATGAAGTGTTCTTTATTTTGATCAACAAAGTATTCAACAAGCATAAAGGAACATGTTTGGACAGATAAAATAAACATTGCTATAATACACCCTTAAACATAAAGACAATGCATCATAGATATTTAAGGAAGCTTGGATTGTCTTCTATAATTAGAAGAACTTAAAAACCTATTAATACTTCTTCTCTATTTCGAAACATAAGGATCTTTGACAATTGGAACTTTAAAAAATAAAGAAAAAATATAAAAATGCAATTTTAATAAATTACATTTTTTATATTATCTTGAAAACTTTATTTCTTTTATAACTCCAAAAGAAATAAATGACATCCCTAATAAATAAGCAAAAGGAAGAATTAATGCTAAATTATATGAAGGGTCATCTGATCATTTGAAAAAAGTAAATCCTGCTGGAAGTGCATTTGAATGTGTTTCAAACAAAGCATCAAATCCATTCATTGAAGATACAGGTTGAGTTGGTATTGCTCCAACATATAAAATTGTAAAGAATGTTTGATTTAAAAATGATTCGGGTGTTAAAAGAGATGCATAATCTGATCATTTATTATATTGTATTGTAGGTCTCTTTGTTTCGCTAAAACTTTTAGATCATAATTGGCCATCGCTTTGAATTAAATTAAATGTAGGTATTGTTACACCCCCAAAACATATTGTGTATAAAAAGAAAGAGAGCACAAACATCGAAAACGTTTGGTTGCTTTTAAAAATAATTCTAAACAAAGAAAAAAATACATATGATATTAAAAGAGTCATTAATCAATAATAAAATACTTGTCCAAAAGGAACTGTTGATCAATTAATTAACATTGAAGATGAAACTGGGTGTTCAGGAGGGACAAAAGAAAAGCTTTCGGAAAAAACTCAATTCATTTTAGTAAATACAATCATTACAATAAATTCAAAAGAAGTTGACAAAAAGGAAAATGTTAATATTACCATTAATATTGATAAAAGTAATGTTGAGGAAGATGTTTTAGTTAAAATATGATTCTTATGAAAAGTTGTATTAGTTGAAGAATAATATAAATATCCAAAAATAATTCCTGTTATCAATATTATTTGAAGACCAAAACCTGAAACAAATAACGTTGCTTCACTAAGTAATATCCCTAATCCAAAAAGCAATATAATTGGAAAAGCAAAAGTTATAAATATCATTAACGGTGTTTTAAAAAGAGTTTTTATTTGTAATGTATATAAAGAAAATAATGAATTAATTCTCTCTTCTAAAGAGAGGTTGATTATCTTATTTTCTTCTTTGCTTTTATCAATTATATTAATCTTGTTCATAAAAAAATTATACCTTATTTATAATGTTTTGTTATTTGGTTAATTGGTAAAATTAGTCGTCTCCAAATAATAATTCTATTTTATTTAAATTAGTTTTTTTGACTGAGGAATACATAATTGGGGTAGTTCCTAGTTTGTCTTGTATTTCTCTTTCAAATTTTATTTTTGTTGATTGATTAACTTTGTCTAGTTTTGTTCCAATGACAATAAATGGTATTTTGCTATGAATAAAATAATTGACCATTTCTTCATCGTCTTTTGTCATCCCTCTTCTTATATCCAATAATAATATAATCTTAAAAATATTTTTTCTTTTTGAAAAAAAGTCATCAATCATTTCACCAAAAATCATTTTTTGTTGCTTTGAAACTTTTGCATATCCATATCCTGGTATGTCAACTATTCTGTATTTATCATCAACACTAAAAAAAGAAATGGCTTTTGTCTTTCCTGGTTTTGAAGATATTTTTGCCATACTTTTATTATTTGTAATTGCATTAATAAATGTTGATTTTCCAACATTTGATCTTCCAACAATAACATATTCTTTTAAATCGTCCTGAGGCATTTTATCAAGAGAATGTGTTGTAAGTATATATTTAACATTTTTTAACATATTTAAATTATATTAGAAAAGTATCTATTGATTCAAATAAATAAAAAAGGCAATTATTATTGCTCTTTTTTATATAAACTTATTAATTCAGAAATTGTAACTGTATTTGATTCTTCTTCTCCATAGAATCTATATGTCACTTTATTATTGTTCATTTCCTCATCGCCAATAATAATTTGTGTTTTTACTTTTGCTTGTTGATGAATTCTTATTTTATTTGAAAGTCTTTCATCAGAGTCATCTATTTTTACTCTAACATTTTCATCTAATAATTTTTGATAAATTACATTTGCATATTTACCATGTGATTTATTATTTATAGGAATTATAACTGCTTGCCTCGGGGCTAGTCACATTGGGAAATTACCTTTTGTTTGTTCTAATAATACAGAAATAAATCTTTCATATGTTCCAATTAACCCCCTATGTATCATAATTGGTCTTATCAATTCTTGTTTTGAATTTTTATATGTTAACTTAAATCTCTCTGGTAATAGAAAGTCTAATTGAATTGTTGATACAGTAATTATATGTCCTAAAGCAGTTTTGATTTGAACATCAACTTTTGGACCATAAAATGCTGCCTCACCTTTCATTTCTTTATATTTAATTTTTTTCTCATCTAAGAATTCTTTTAATATTTTTTCTGATTTTAATCAAAGTTTTTTATCTCCATGATATTTTTCTTTGTTTGATGGATCATGTAATGCAAGTTCAATATAATCAATTTCAATATCAAATTTATTAAGTGTCTCCTCAATTAAAGAAAAGCCTTTAATAATTTCATCTTTTAATTGGTCTTCCCTTAAGAAGATGTGAGAATCAGTTAGCTCCATAGCCCTAACTCTTTCTAAACCAATTAATGCGCCAGAATGTTCATATCTATATTGTTTAACATTTTCTGAAATTCTTATTGGTAAATCATTATATGATTTTGGTTTTCTTTTATAAACTAAAACATGATGTGGACAAGCCATTGGTCTTAGCATGAATGTTTCGTTTTCTTCAATTTTCATTTCAGGAAACATATTTTCCTTATAGTGATCATAATGACCAGAGGTCTTGTATAAATCAATTAATCCAAGAACTGGAGTTTCAATTTGTTGTGATCCATATTTTTTTTCTTGTTTTCAAATATAGTCTTGTATTTGTCTTTTTAAAAGAACACCATTCTCTAATCATATGGGCATTCCTTTTCCTGATAAGTCATCAATCATAAACAAATCTAAATCTTTCGCAACTTTCCTATGATCTCTTTCTTGTCTATCTTTAATTTCAATAAGTTTAGAATCAAATTCTTCTTTTGTTAATGTTGCAAAACCAAAAATTCTATTCCCCATTTTATTATCTAATGTTAATCCTGAAACTCCTAAAAGTTTAATGTTTTTAATCATTGAAGTTGGAAGTTGTGATTTTACTTTTACATCCTTACTTAGTTGTTTTTTTATTTTACCTTCTAATAAAGGTAGTGAGTTTTCTGAAATATTTTTTTTAACTTCAAAATCAACACTAAAGCCATCATCATTAACAATAGATTTAATAATACTTTCTCCTAATTTGCTATCTAAAATATATGTAGAAATAACTTCTGCTAAAATTTTATTTGCTTCTTCTCAAGAATTTATTTCAATTTCTTTGTTTAATTTTTTTATAAATAATTTTTCCATATTAAAATTATTATACTATCCTATTAAGTTGATAAGCATATTCTTTTTTAATAAAAAAAGAGTAAAGTATCTTTACTCTTTAATATTTAATGTATTTAATAATATGTTATTAAACTACTACTGTTCTATATTCTTTTTTATTTGCAACAATAATTTTTGCACCAGATTTAATTCCCATTTGTTTTGCAAGAGACTTAACTTTTGCATCGCTTGAGTATGCTTTAACATCTGTATTTTGTTGAGCATATACACCATAGTGTGCTCCAAATTTATTAATAAGATTTTTATCTTTGATTAATCCAATTATTGTAGCATTAGGTCTAAATCTTGATAAAGCTTTAACTAGTCTTCCTTTTTCTGAGAAAGCAAAGATGTATTTCGCATCCTCTACAAGTGCTTTTTTAGCAACTAAGAAAGCTGATTCAGCGTTTGATGATTCAACAAATGCATATGCTGATTCAAATGCCCCTAAGTAATTAAAGTTGTTTTCTGCTTCTTTTTGAATTCTTGCCATTGTTTCAACAGCTTCTTGTGGGAAATCTCCTGATGCTGACTCTCCTGATAACATTGTTGAATCTGTTCCTGAGATTGCAGCAAAATATACATCGGTAACTTCTGCTCTTGTTGGTCTTGGATTATCCATCATTGAATCTAACATTTGAGTTGCGATTGTGATTGGTTTTCCTCAAGCTCTACATTTATTTATAATTAAGTTTTCATAAAATGGAACTTCATAATAAGGTATTTCAACTCCAAGGTCTCCTCTGGCCAACATAATTGCATCTGATTTTGAAATTATTTCATTTAAGTTATGTATAGCTTTTAATGCTTCTATTTTTGACATAATTAATATATCTTTTCCACCATTATCATCTAATAGTTTTCTTAGTGCATCAAGATCATTTCCATCTCTAACAAATGATGCAGCAACATAATCTATTCCTTGAGTAATTCCTCATTTAATAAAGTCTTCATCATGTTTAGCAATGAATGGAAGTGTTAGGTCTGCTCCAGGTACATTGATTGCTTTTTTTGTTCCAATGTAATGTGTATTTTCTGCAGTAACTTTAACAATTCCTTTTGCATTATCAATCGATGTAACTTTTAATGTTAATTTTCCATCATCAACCATTATTATGCTTCCTTTTGAAACAGTAGTTGCAAGATCAGTATATGAAACTGAAAACTCTCCATCTTTTCCAACAATTTCTTTTTTACAATATATAGTTAATTTGTCCCCAATTTTAACTGCCATCTTTTTATTTTCTATTTGATGAACTCTTATTTCAGGTCCTTTAGTATCTAATAAAAGCGAGATTGGTAAATCAAGTTCTTTTCTAATTTTCTTTACACTCTTAATTCTTGCTCCATGTTCTGCAACATCTCCATGAGAAGTATTAAGTCTTACAACATTAACTCCTCTTTTAAACATTTCTCTAATCATATCTTCATTTTCGAATGTAGGACCCATTGTAGAAATAATTTTAGTTTTCTTTTTTAATGTATTTTCTATTTTCATTTTTCTTTTCCTTTGTTATTAATTTTTTTATTTTGATAAATCATAATGTCTTAATAATTCATCATTAGATTGTCTTTTCATTTTAACAACCTCTAAAATATCTTTTGTAGATAATTTATTATCTTTTATATTCACTGCCACGCCATTTTCTCCTGCCATTAATCTCTCAACAGCAAAAGCACCCATTATTGTTGCCAATGTTCTATCTTCGGCAACTGGTGATCCACCTCTTTGAATGTGTCTTAATGATAGAGCTCTTGTTTCAACTTTTGAGAAGCTTTCAATTTTTTTTGCTAATGAATCTATGTCATACATATTTTCGGTAACAATAATTATAATAGATCTATTTCCTTCTTCTCTTGCTTGTTTAACTTTTGTTGATATTTCTTTCTCAGTAAGTTTTCTTTCGGGTACTGATAACACTTCTGCACCAGTAGCAATCGCTGCATGAATTGCAAGGTCTCCACAGTTTCTTCCCATAACTTCGACAACATTTGCTCTCATATGAGATTCAGATGTGTCTCTTGTTTTATCAAGTGCACTAACTATTGTGTTTAATGCAGTATGGAATCCAATTGTATAATCAGTTGATGCAATATCATTATCAATTGTTCCAGGTAGACCAATTGTTTTGATGCCCATTTTAGTTAATTTAGCTGCACCCATATAAGAACCATCTCCACCAATTGCTACCAATGCATCAATTCCTTGTTCTTGCATTTTAGCAATTGCTTTTTTTCTTGTTTTTTCTTCTTTGAATTCTGGATATCTAGCAGAGTAAATAGAAGTTCCTCCAAGTGTTGAAAAGAATTTAACATCCTTTTTTTCTACTTCTTTAAAATTTCCGTTTGTTAATCCTAAAAATCCTTCATAAACCACATAAGGTTTTAATCCTTTTTCCAAAGAGGCATTCACAACTGATTTAACAGCACTATTCATTCCTGGGGCATCTCCCCCAGATGTTAAGATAGCGATTTTTTTGATCATGTTTTATCTCCTTTAATAAATATAATTTAATAGTACAAAAGAAAGTAAAAATACTTTCTTTTGATTTTATAATTATTTTATCTTAACATTTAATGATGCTTTTTTATTGAAAGTTTTAACTTCTTCTGAAATTCTTATTAATTGATTATACTTAGCAATTCTTTCTGATCTTGACATTGAACCAGTTTTAATTTGTTTAGTATTTAATCCAACAGATAAATCAGCTATTGTTGAATCTTCAGATTCTCCTGATCTATGTGAAGTTATGCATGCATAACCATTTTCTTTTGCTAATTCAATTGTTTCAATTGTTTCAGTAATTGTACCAATTTGGTTTACTTTAATTAAAATTGAATTTGCAATTTTCTTTTCAATTCCTTCAGCAAGGATTTTTTTATTTGTAACAAATAAATCATCACCCATAATTTGAACTTTACTAGATAATTTATCAGTTAATAATTTAAACCCATCTCAATCTTGTTCAGCCATTCCATCTTCAATAGAAACGATTGGATATTTCTTAATTAGTTTTTCATAGTATTCAACCATTTCTTCTGATGATAATGTAATTCCTTCACCTTTTAATTCATACATTTTTGTTTTTGTATTGTAGAACTCTGATGATGCAGGATCCATTGCTATATAAACATCTTTACCTGGTTTATATCCAGCTGCTTCAATAGCTTTAACAATGTATTTTAATGGTTCTTCATTATTTTTCATATTTGGTGCAAATCCACCTTCATCACCTTTAGCTGTATCTAAACCATCTTTCTTAAGTAGTTTTGCTAAATTATGAAAAATTTCTGATGATCATCTTAGGGCTTCGTTAAAGTTTGGAGCTCCTAAAGGGAAAATCATAAACTCTTGAAAGTCTACTGTGTTATCAGCATGCTCTCCACCATTAAGAACATTTAACATTGGAACTGGTAATGAAACTTTTTTATCAGTTGTCATATTGTTAAAGTGTTTTCATAGGGGTATTTTAAGATCTTCTGCTGCTGCTCTTGCAACTGACATTGAAACACCTAAAATAGCATTTGCTCCTAATTTATCTTTATTTTCTGTTCCATCAATCTCTAGCATTTTTGTATCAATTGCTTTTTGATCTGTAACATCCATTCCTTTAATTTTTGGTGCTATAAGTTTGTTAACATTTTTAACTGCTTTTTCAACAGCTTTTCCCATTCATTTTTTTCCACCATCTCTAAGTTCAAGAGCTTCTCTTGTACCTGTTGATGCTCCTGAGGGAACGATTGATCTTCCAAGGTTTCCATCTTCTGTATGAACATCTACTTCTACAGTTGGATTACCTCTTGAATCAATAACTTGTCTTGCATATATTTTTGTAATTTTTGACATAATGTATTATATATATTTCCTTTCGTGAATATTGAATTCAATAAATATTATACTCTAAGTACATATTAGAATATTGAGAAAATAGAAAAATAAAATTATTAAAAAATTATATTCCTTTAATCTTTTTCATTATTTCTCCTCTTCTATTTTTTATCTAATATCTAAATTCTTTTATTGTCAATCCTAGGATTGTCTTTTTTTCTTTCTTCATATTTTTTTCTTCTTCTTTTTTTATACATTACAAAAC
>CAMZNG010000009.1 GCA_947313745.1 uncultured Mycoplasmataceae bacterium | reverse complement strand
TGACCTGATATATAAAATTATGATGATGTAATTGTTCGCTCACAATTATCAACCAACCAAAACAAAGCGGAGAGAAACAATTCATAGGGCAATGTAATTGTTCGCTCACAATTATCAACCAACCAAAACGAATTATTTTTTCCAACGAATTCCACATATGTAATTGTTCGCTCACAATTATCAACCAACCAAAACTTGTTGTTCTCATTTTATTATTTTTCATCTGTAATTGTTCGCTCACAATTATCAACCAACCAAAACAATTATAATGAAAAGAGATAATTATCTTATGTTTTATTACCTTTTCCCTATTATTGATATGTTAATAATTTTAAAATTATTGTTTTTTTTTATTTTTTTGTAGCCAATATAAGGATACTTCCCAAAATTATTCTTATAATTTTGTATTCCTGAATAGGTCCTCAATAAAGATGGTCCGAATACAGTGGGACTACTACACCCCTTATAAATAAAATATTGATTATCAAAAACAAATGAAACATTTCTACTTAGAACTTTGTCAAATGTTTTGTTTTTACAATCGATTTTTCTAATAAACTCATATCCTTTTTCTTTTGATGAAATATCTAAACCTAAATACTTAGATGTACTTCAAATTGTTCCTTTAGAATCTTTATAGTATTTATTTGATAAGAAGTTTCCATCTTTATCATAAGCTTTTGATTTAGGAACTGGAAGTTCACTTCCAAACACTTCTCCTCTAATTCTTTTGTTGATTTTATATGATGGAAATGGAAATTCCTTTTCATCTCTTTTATTAATTTCAGATCATTCTTTTGGATAAACTTCTCTTTCAAATTTTGGAACTCTTATTTCTTTCTCTCAAATTTTATCCTCTCCTGTTTCTTTGTCCTTATAATTTATTTCTATTATTTCTTTTTCAACAACAAGTTTTATTGGAATTAATTTTAATATATCATCGGATAAATTTTTAACCAATGGTTTACTATAAGTATTTAAGTCTACTAGAGATTCTTTTCTTGTCGAAATATTCTTGATTAGATATTCACAAAATGATTCTAATCTTGTTAATTGGTTTGGACTTAAATATGAATAGTTCTTTTTGTCTTCATTTGTCTTACTTGTTCTATTAGAAAAATTTTTAAATTCTTTCAAAGAATTTCTAAGGTCTTCTTCAGCATGTTTCTTTGTAAATTTATTTTCTCCCTCATTGTTTCTTTGATCATATATTTTATTTCTTAAATATCTTCATTGTGATTTTAGATTAATAAAGAAAGTAGTAAATTGAAGTTGTACAAAGTTTTCAAATTGAGAAACAACCATTGCGTCTATTGAATGGTGATATGGAGTTATCTCTCTAACTTTTTCATCGAGTCCTCAAGGGTTTAATACTCCATTAGAATCTATTCTTAATCATTCTCTTCTCAATAAACTAGTTGCTCTTCCAACCACAGAATTTATTTTAGGTTTTGGTAGTGATGTTATTTCTGAGTATATTTTAAATTGATTTTCTAAATACATATTCATATATTTAGAAATATATCTTATGTCATTAAGATTTTTGCTTTCAAATAAAGACTCCCCATCTCTTGATGCATAAGGCATAAATAAGTTATCCAATTTTCTTTTAATTGATTCTCTTTGTAAATTTTTCCCAAGAAATAATGGCATTTTCTTTACTTTTGCTTTTCAAGAATCTATTTCTTTCTTAGTAAATTTTAAATTTTCATAATAAGCAATAGGTGTTTTCTTACCTTTAAGTTGATTATGTTTTCTGCTTGTAATAACTTTATTTCATAGTGTATTATCATTCTTTAATGAATAAGGAATAATATGATCAACTTCATAATCACCTAAAATAGCATCTTTTAAAGTTATTTTTTCTTTAAGGTTAATATCATATAAATCTATTGCATAAGGGTCTGCCTTACTTAATTTTTGTTGGTCTCATAATTTATATTTTTCAACATCTTTATTTGTAGAAGGAAGGTTCATTCTTTCAAGTTCATTTCTAATTTCAATATTTCTTTTTTCATTTTTATTTTGAGATGATCTTACTTCT
>CAMZNG010000008.1 GCA_947313745.1 uncultured Mycoplasmataceae bacterium | reverse complement strand
TACTTGATGTATCTTTTGTTGTTGCTGATAAGTTTTGGGGAACTGGAACTTCTATTGGTGGTGCTGGATCTGTTTGTGTAGATACTTCACTTGATCAATCTGAAGTATTACTTGTTGTAATGTCATTTGCTCTTACCTCAATATAATACATAGTTTCAGCATCTAGTGATGAGATTGTATAGCTTGTTGAATCAATCTCTGTTTTGGTTCATCCTTCAGTATATCCTCCACTTGTTTTAGATCATCTAAGATCATATTTAATAGTGTCACTACCAAGAGTTACAGGACTATAAGTAACATCAATATCGTATGAACCTTGTGTTGATACTGATAAGTCTTGAGGGACTGGGATTACTGGTGTTGTTGTTGAATCTGTTTTTTGTGATAGTTCATTAGATCATTTTGATTTCTTATTGGTTTCAGTATTGTTTGATCTTACCTCTATAAAATACATTGTATCTTCAGTTAAAGAAGTAATTGTGTATTCAGTTTCTTTAAAAGATTCTTCTTCTCAATTTTCTGAATAGCTTCCTGAATTTTCTGTTCATCTAATATCATAAGTTATTCCATCTCCATCAACACTATCATATCCAATGACAATGCTTGTAGTATCATGTCCTTTAGATTTTAAATTTGTTGGTGGTACAAGAGTGTCTTCAGGAATGGTTGTGCTTTTTTTAAAAAATAAATATGCAAGTGCTACTCCCAAAAAAAGAAAAAGAAGGAAAAATATAATAATTACTATTTTTCATTTGCTTCCTTTTTTATCTTCATAACCATAGTTTTGATACCCATAGTTATTGTTTCTATTTTTATAACCATAGTTATTGTTGTTTTGATAACCATAATTATTATTATTTTGATAACTATATTTTTTATGCAAAACTACCTCTTCGCTACATTTATTAATGTTGTATATAATTATAACAAATAGGAATATTTTAACCTATTTCTCTTGTATAAAAAAGATGCTTGAACATAAATGTGTTCAAGCAAAAACTTTTTATACTAGTCTAAATAATGTTTATAATTAATCTTTATATATTACGTTATTTTGACAAAAGAATGTATTCCTTTTATCTAAATAATAATTTTTATCAATAATAGGTTTAAAGTTTGTAAATTTATTAACCTTCTCATTATGATGTGAATCTGTTGTGTAATGATCTCAAGCTGTTGAACCCGGTCTTGTTGTCCCTGGTTCATAATCTGTTGATCCTGGAGAACCAACAGTTGTTCCATCAGGAGCTCATCCTCCTCATGTTCCTGTTTTTTGATAAAGTTTTTCTCCTATTCCAGCATTAACTCAATCTTTATCTGTAGAGGTAAATTTAACGATGTCATTTAACCTATAAAAATTATCTTGTGATTTATCATAATCAAATAGAGGGTAATCACTAGGAGTTGCATATGTAGTTTCTAAATTATTAGATTTATTTCCAGATAAGTCATATGCATTAACATTTAGCTTATATGAACTTCCTAACTTTAACCCATCAAATGAAACATTAATAATATCATCTTTAGCTGTAAAGTCTTGTCCATCGATAAACTCTTGTGTTTGCAATGTTCCTGAATCATCTGATAATGTTGCTACATATTTTGAAACACCAACATTATCCGTCGCTTGATTAAAATCAAATGCAACTTTATTGTATGAAGATAAACTATCATCAATATGAATTGTAGAACCTTCTTTTCATTTTGGTGGTTCATGATCTTCTGGAAGTGGATTGGTTTTAAAGTTTATTGGTTGAGAAAATGTTCTATCCAAATTATCATTCACTGCCGCTAGTAAAACCCAATATCCTTGGTTCGGTTCTAAATAATCAAACTCATATGATCCACCTTTTCCACTACTGAAAGAATCTACAAGTTCATAGTTATCATCATTTTGTTTTGCAAAATATACTCTTGTATCAATTCCTATTGGTTGATTATCATCTCATGTAATATTAGCACTGTTAAATGTTTTTGAAGAAATCTTAAATCCTGTTATTTTATTTGGGTCAGGAGGGGTTGGTTTACTAAAGTTTTCATCAGTAAAATTATTACGTCCATCAAGTCCAAATTCTCATTGTGTGTCAATTCCACCGTGATCTACATGGGAAGTTTGAGTTCTCCCATATTCTCCTTCAAGAGCATCCCTATTTTCTACTCAATCAGACATCATTCCTACTTCATGCTCTTCAGCATATTTTGCAACTATTATTTCATCTTCTGGAGAATAAGGTTCATTTTGCATATTTTCAAATCCAATGGATGGAGTTACTCCAATTAAGTGATATGCTTCCTCGTCAGTTAAGTTTTCTCCTCTAATGTTTTTTCAATTTTCTTTAATTTGTTTTTGTAAAGCATCTATACTCATAATAACATCATCGAATTGTCCTGGATCACCCATTGTGCTATTGAAACACATTGCCATAACATTTACTTCAGTAATATCAATACCCTCATCAAGATATGCTTTTAGAATTTTATTATCACGATCTGTAAGTCCTGTTTGTAAAATAGGTAAAGTTAAGTCTACTTGTACACCTGTTTTATCTTGTGCTAATTTTAATGCTTTTGCATTCATAACATTTTTCTCTAATATGTTTCCTTGTCCTTCTATATCAAAATCAATTCTACTTAGTCCCATTCCATTTATAAGTAATTCATAAGTTTTTTCTAAACTATCAACAGTTGCATAATCATTCATTCAAAATGGAATACCTGCTGCTCCTCCAAATGAAACAGTTACATCTCCATCACATTTTTCTCTATAATCTTTTATTGAATTTTTTATTGTAGTATATTGTTCAATTCCATCATCTTCACTTAATCCAGGTCATCCACCTCATGATCATGGAATAGTTCCATCATCAGATAAACCAGTTGCATTTTGAAGAGTATTAACAAATCCTAGATTGAAATAATTTGCTCCCATATTTTGGTTATAGTAAGATAAGTCTGGTGTTGGAGTAGAAACTATATCAACAAATGGTGCATATACTTTATCATCTCATTTTTTCCCTGAACCATAACCTCAATCTGATGGGTATACATCTGGTCTTGGGGAAATGTCTGGATATGATGGACCATCACCACTTATTCTATCTGTTGTTGCTTTTATAACATCACTATAATCTGATCCTTTTTGATTTTCATCTACAGAATAAGATCTTATGTAGTAAAGAGTGTCATCGTTTAAACCAGTGATATTATATGTTTCAACAACACCGGAAGTTTTATATTCATCAAACTTATTGAAATTTTCTTTCTTAGAAACCTGAATATCAAAGTATGAAATCGATGTGTCTTCTGAATCAGGAGATATTTTTATATCAATATCAATTTCATTTTCAGTTACATTTTTTGTACTGATATGAGGGGAAGGAACACTAGGATCTATTTTATGATCATCTCCTTTTCCTCCTCCAAGAAACACACCTAAAAGTATTCCGGTCAAAGTTACTAAGAATAGAAAAATTACTAAGATTATTATTAATAATCTCTTCTTATTATTATTTGGTTCATTATGACCAAAATTATTATAGTTGTAATTATAGTTGTTATAATTATTTGTTCTCATAGTCAATTTTTTATATTTTAAATATAATAAAATACTTATATATTATATCAAAGTTTGATATAGTAATCATCAGTAATAAACTATGGTAATTTTTTAACGTGATTATTTAAACTATAATAAATTTGTATCTTAACCTCAATTATTTCCTCTAAAGTTTTTTCTTGTCTCTATAATTTCTTGTTTATGTTTATTTTGAATAAATATAAATGCTGCAATAGAGATTGCTATTATTATAAGAATTAAAATAATTGAAGATGAAAGAATAGCAATAAAGACAACGTTTGAAGCTTGAACTTCTACGTTTGTTGTTATTGTTTCTCCATTTTTTATATGTAATATTATTGAAACATTTGCTTTTTACCATGTTTTAAACCCGTAACAACAATGTCATTATTTCCAATTTTAAGATCGCTTCCATCTTTAACTTTAGCTGTTCCATTATCAACACTCATATCTGCAGATTCTATCCCAATAAATTCTTTATCAGATTCTGGAGCATCTTCAATATTTATTGAGAAAGTTGCTCCTTTAGATTCTTTTGATATGTTTTCTACATTTGTTTTTGGGAAAGTTCTTGGAGGAATTTTAACATTCTTAATCACATCATTTAGACCTGAATTTAAAGTTATTACAACTGTGTTTGTTTCATGCATATTTAATTCTGTTGTAACAATAGTATTATTCCCTTCATGTAATGAATGATCATGACTTTCTACTTCAACATTTCCAGGATGTCCATCAG
This sequence comes from uncultured Mycoplasmataceae bacterium, assembly GCA_947313745.1. Classification (GTDB taxonomy): domain Bacteria; phylum Bacillota_I; class Bacilli_A; order Mycoplasmatales; family Hepatoplasmataceae; genus Tyloplasma. Next base: position 59,790 of record CAMZNG010000008.1, on the reverse strand, counting down.
CAATAGAAATGTCATATGAAGTAACTGCTCCTTTATCTACTCCATCGGTAATATTAATGTCAAATTTAGCACCATCAGATGTTGGTGTCATATGTTGTGCATCATCAATAATTGCACTTACACCAAATATAATTGGAAAATCTTTTTCTACATCTCCTAATTTTGAATGTAATATGATTGTTACCATTGTTTGATCAACATTTTTAAGTCCTGAAAGTGTAATATTATTTGTTCCAATCTCAAGATCTCCTCCGCCGGTAACTTCTATTGATCCTTTATTAACAGTCATTTCAGATGAATCAACCTTACCTTGGGCAACACCATCAATAATATCTATATTAAATGTAGTCCGTCTTCTGTTAATGTAACGTTCTGAGGATCTTCAATTTCTGATTCTTTATTAACTTCAATATTAATATCTTTTTTTACATCCTCCATTTCTGAATGTAATGTTATTGTGACTATTGCTTTATCTCCAGGGTTTAAACCTGAAACAGTAATATGATTTGTACCTATAATAAGTTAATCACCAAGAACTGTAACTGTTCCAAGTTCATTATCAAGTTCAAGGTCAGCTTTTGAAACAGATCCTGTATCCATTCCATTTTTTATATCAATATCAAATTTGACACCATCATTTGTTCAAACCATAGATTGTGGATCTTCAATTATTGCAGGTTTACCACGTTTAATAATAAATATTTTTTCAATATCTTTACCTAGTTCTGTATTTGGTTTTACACGTGCAACTATTGTTATGCTTGCTTCTTCTCCATCGGTTAATCCAGAAAGAACAATACTATTATTACCCACTACAAGGTTATCTCCTTCTGCCGGTTCAACAACACCATTATCTGTTGTTAAATCAATTGAAGTAATTATTCCTTCTGCAAATCCATCAATAATATTAACTTCAAAAGTAGCTCCATCATTAGTGTGAATTATATTTTGAGGATCTTCTATTATTGGTTCTACATAATTAATATTAACAACAAAATCCTGAGTGACAACATCTCCTCCATCCGTCGTTAGTTCTATGGTTAATATTGATCCATTTTTTGCATTACTAACAATAATCTCATTATTTTCATTTTCTCTAGGATCTGTTGCAAAAAATGAAAGTCCATTGGGATCATCTATATCACAAGAAAACCCTTTTATTTTTCCTTTTCCAATTCCGTTTATAATTTTTAAATGATACATGGCAGTTTCTTCTTCTGAAGAAACATCATAATCAGGATCTGTTAACTCTTTACCTATTATTGGTAATGTATCCTCATTAGAAACATAAGAAGAAGTTTGGTTAATTTTTTGTTCATTATTTTTATAAAAAAAATACCTCCCATTATAGACAAGATTAAGAGAAAATATATTACTAAAGTTTTTATGTTTATTCTTTTCACTTTTTTAATTAAAATAAAAAACATTTTAAATATGATAAAAATATTTTAATAAAGATTATAATAATCATCGTGCAATTTCAAAATATAAATCAGCCTATTAATGTTAAGCTATTTTCTTATTTAATATAAAATTATGATTAATAAAAATTTGATCTGTATTTATTTGGTGCATCAGCAATTTCTCTTGATATTTTTCTTTTGATAAATATAAATACAAATACTAATGTTATTAAAACTAATATTATTAATATACCTATTGAAATATAAATTGGTATCATATTTATTTTAGTTTTGACAATTATTGGATTTCCTTCAGCATCATTTATACTTGTCTTTGCTTCAGAACCATTAATCGTTACTTCAAAATTACTATATATTTTTTTTGGATGTAAACCAATAGCTTTATATGAAAAGATGTTTCCTTCATTGTTATTGCCATTTACAGAAATAATTTTTAATTCTTTTCCATCAGAAAATAAATGTAAGTCATTAGGATTAAAATCTCCTTCAAATCATTTTTGATTAGTAATTGTAATATTAAAGTCAAAAGATTTCTTTGTAATTCCACTTACTGAAAATGAATCTTCACCAACTATAAATGGAAATTTTTCTGTTGTAAATTCGGGAATATCTTCTATTTCTTCTGTTCCTTTTATTTCAACAGTCAAATCATAAGAAGTTTCAGTTTCTAAGCCATCAACAGAAATTGTTTTTAGTCCATCTGTGTTTAGATATTCTTCTGTTCATGTTTTTTCACTGTTTTTATCTCTAACAATCAAATCATATTTTTGTAAATCTTTTCCAAGGAAATTATTTGTTGACCCATTTACAGTAACATTAACAACAACTGAATCATATGTTATGTCAGTTGTAAATATATCAGTTAAACTTCCTGCTTTTAATTTCTTTGTTTTTACATCTATATTTGTATCATAAGGATCACCTATTTTTGTTGTCTTGTCTTTTTCTAATAATTGAAATTGAACTTGATTATAACTGAAACTAGCCTCTAAACCATCAACAAGAACATCTTCTAGAGAGGTTGTTTTTTGAACACCGGAAGTTCAAAAAACTTCTCTTGTTCCATCATTCTTTAGATATAAAGATTCAATATAATAATCTTGAACTTTTTTATCAGGTTCTAGTTTTGGTTCTACTTCCATATCAAATGTAAATGAATTATATTTCACACTACTTAAAGCAATTGTTGCTGATAATATTTTAGTTACTTTTTCATCGGTTGTAGTTACATTTTTACCGGTTTCAAAAACATCCCCTAATTTTTTAGATGGATTGTTTGGATCAATTAGTCAAAATTGGATTTCTTTATACTCTGTTGATGTAGTTAAATTATCTATAGTGACAGTTACTTTTTTATCAGATTGATCTTCTGATGTTCAAATTAAAGATTCAGAAATATCTTCTCCAACCTTTGCATATGCTTCTATTTTATATGTATCGATGCCAACTCCTGTTCCATCTTCTGTATCAATTTTTATGATTGTATCAAAAGAACTATTTGTCACAGTATTTAAATTAATCTTTGCTGACAAGATTCCTGTTGGAGCATTTTTAGTTGTTTCAAATGAATCAATTATTTCAAATGATTCACCAATTTTAGCGCCATATATATCTATTGGTTGAACAACAAAATTATTGTAAAGGGTTCCGTTTTCAAATCCTGTTACTGTTTGTGTTGTTGGTGTATCATCAATAATTCCTGAAGTTCAATCAAATGATTTAGTATCAGATTTTATATTTAATTTATAGTGAGTTGCTACTCCAGATAAATAACTTAATTCAATGGTGTTTGAAAAATCAAAATCTACTGATTTGTTTGTTATCGTGTCATGATTTATTGATCCTTGATTTGGTATTTTTGGAAAGTCGGTTGTAACAAATTGAAAGGTATTGTGGTCTTCTGTGGTTCCGATTCCTAATTGTCCATTTGAATTTTCACCAGATGAATATATTTTTCTATATCCATCATCGCTAGTTGTTTCAAGCAACGAATGATTTTTACCCAAATAAAAATTTACTGGAGTTCCGATGTCTTTTGAAAGGTCTGTTTTATACGGTATCAAAAATTCCTCTGGAGATGAATCTCCAAGACCAAATGATCCATTTTCATTTGAACCCCAAACATAAAGGTTGTTAACTCCATTTTCATCAGTTACAATTGCTGAATTTGAATAGTAACCAAGTTTTGTTTCTGCAATTGTTCCGCTTGGCAATTGTGCTTTCATTGGTTTGTTATATTCTTTTTTATCACCAATCCCAAAAGAACCATAATTGTTTCTACCTCAAGTATAAAGTTCATCTTCTCCATCAACATTAATTATTGCACTATAATTATGTCTTGATGAAGATACATCTTTAATCTCACCGTGGGGAATATCAGTTATTTCTTGTAGAGTATCATATGAAGTTTCATTAAAACCATCTCCAAGGCCTAGTTCACCATGATTACCATCATTAAATCCACAATCATATATATGTTCTGTTCCATCGGATTTTTTTGTTGTAATTAACATTGTATCTTTTGTTTGTCTGACCTTTACAATTGAATCTCCTTTTTCATAATCAATATCAGTTACTTTGGTTGGTTTATAAATTATATTGTCTAACTGATCTCCAAGTCCTAAATTACCCATATAATTAATTCCTCAAGTATACAAGTTATATTCTTCACTAACATTATCAAAAGTTATCATTGCTGACGATCCTTCTGAATCGTAGCGTTCATCCGGTTTGCCAAACCCACCTATTGAAACATCAACTATTTCATCTCTATTTGAGGGTAATTTTAATTTTTGAGGAGATGAATAGTTTTTTTCTGCTTCAGATCCTAATCCTAATTCACCTGTATCATTTGCTCCTCACATATAAAGTTCATCATTATTAAATTGATTTTTTACTCAAGCAAATGAATGTCCAGCACCAATATTAACTTTTTCAATTCTAACTGCACCATCAATCACTAATTCTTGAGGAGTAGAATAAAAAGCATCTTTGTCATCTCCGAGACCAAGTTGATTAACATTGTTGTTTCCCCACACAAATAAATGATCTTCTTTTTTTTCAGTAACAACTACATATGATTCATCATAACTAGTACCAGCATCCTTTATTATAAAGTCATCTTTTATATCAGATAAATTACTATCTTCTATAGATTGTAAAGGTGTATTATTTTGCATTAAAGGTTTATTAGTTTTATTTGTAAATCCAAATAATAATATTGCAAAAATTAATAATAAAGATAATATTGTTATTTTTTTAATTGTTAAAAAATTTTTCTTCATATTAATATTATATATGAAAAGGAGTTGTATGAAAATGAGCACTCTTAAGTTATTTATATTAGTAAACTATTTCCTTTTGACATGCTGAATCTTTCAGATTCTTTAATTGTTACTGAAAATATATTTGGTTGCATATTTTATTTAATATATGTAAGTAAAGATTTATATAATTTATTTATAATGAATTTTCTAATATATAAAGTCATCTAAAGAATGGGTGTTCTTTCTTATATTTTATTTAATAAAAAACTTGAACATAAATATGTTCAAGTAAAAACTTTCTCTATCTTAATTTATAGGATAACCTTTATTTATATTTTCTTATTAGAGAAATAGCTTGGTAAAAAGTATTTATAATATTTATGATTATTTTTTCTCTTCTTCGGCTTCTTTTTTTTAATTCTTCTTTAATTTCTTCTTTTAAGTTCTCGTTGCTTGATGAAACTAAAACTAGTATACCACCAATTATTCCACTAAAAAAATAGCACATAATCCTGCCGGGATTTTCATACTATATTTTGTTAAAAATATTATATTAAAAATCATTGATAAAAATGACAAAATTGATAATATTAAGAAAAAAATTCCCATTCCCATTTTAGTATGTTTTCCAGTAAAAAGAGTAGTAAATTTTATTAAAGCTACTCCTGTAATTAAAAAATATGTTGCTAAACTTAATGATCCTACTATTGAAATAACTGCACCTAAAATTCCTATTGTATTTGGTTTATTTTTCATAATTTATTTTCCTCATATCTTTTAATATAAATTGATTATACTGCAATATTAGTTGTTTATATTAATACAGACATACACACTAAAAGTTGGGTATTAAAATGAGATATATTTTTTTGCAATTGTTTATAATGTTTTTAAAAACACTCTAATGGGAGTTTCAGTCTAAAACAACCTTTGAAATATTATGTTAATTATAATCATACATTAATTCACTAATTATTTAACATAGGTTTAGACTGAAGAATTTTTTTCTAGTTTACCTAATATTTATATTATCCTAAACTAACTTTTTCTTCAACATAAGTTTTTTTAATAACCACTTTTTTAGATTTTAATTGTGAAAGTGTTGTAGACATTCCAAGTTGTCCAATGAACATTGTTATTATTAAAATTCACTTAGTTACAAATGTAACATCTGCAAGAGGCATTGTTGAAAGACCAGTTGTTCCATAAGCAGATAAAATCAAGAATGTAAAATCTAATATTGATTTGTGTTCCTCGGCATTAATGACTGATTCAGATAATGAAATAATAATAATTTCAGAGAATATTAATATTATTGATGAAAGGAATATTGTTATTGCAACTCTAATTGTTTCTTCTGGAATTGCTCTATTAAATACATGTGGTTTTTGATTTCCTCTTATAGATGATCAGGTCACAATGGCGATAACTGCAAAGGTTGTTGTTCTAAGTCCTCCAGCAGTTGACCCAGGTCCAGAACCAATAAACATCATTACTCCTTGAATTAATGTTGTAACTGGATTTAAACCACCATCACTACCAAGATTAATTGTTGAAAATCCTGCATTACGTGTTGAGAATGTATTAAATGCTAAAGCTAAAGATTTATACCCTGCATTATCTCCGCTTAAGAATGCATTAGGATTATTAATTGTTGAAAGTCCTTCTGAAATAAAAACCAATGATAAACCTGCTAAAGAAATTATTAAATAGGTCACAACAGAAATTTTTGTAAGTAATGAAAACGAAAATGCTTCCCCTGTTTTTTTTGATGTTATATAATTAAACACATCATAGAAAACTCCAAACCCTATTCCACCAATAACAAATAAGAATACAGTCATTACTTGAATAGTTATATTACCTGAAAATGCTGCCATTGATGTATCACCAGAAAATATATCGAGACCTGAATTATTAACTGATGCAGATGCATGGTAAAATCCTGTTCAAATTGATTTTCCTCAATTCCCAAACAATTCTGGATCTGGAGCATTAGGATCTAATATTGGGTTATTGTGAACTGTTGCAAATAAAATTCCAAATATTATTCCAAATAATATTGTTGAAAATACCGAAACAATTATTGAAGAGAATATTAATCCAATCGTCTCACTTTTATTGTTTGTTCCAACTTCTGCTGTGCTATCTGCAATTTTTGAAAAACTTAATTTTTTCCTTAAAATATATTTTAGAAAAAAGATTTTAATAGTAAATAATCCAACACCTCCTATATTTAAAAGTATTAAGGTTACAAGTTTCCCAAATGTATTAAATGTTTCTGAAACAGACAATGTAGATAATCCGGTATCTGAAAAAGATGATGAAGACATAAATAACGCATCAAGAAAAGAAACATCTCATCCTCCGCCTTTATGACTTATTGGCAACCATAATAATATAGTTCCAATAAAAGAAATTAAGACATACCAAATTAATATGTATCTTATTGATGAAAGTCCTGATGTAAATTTATAAAAAAACGATGATGTTTTTTTCTTTAAACTATCAGGACTTAATTCTTTTTGACTTTCTTTTTTAACTGTTTCTTTTGCCATACTACTATTGTAATTCTTTTATATTTATAACACTTATTATTTTCTCTTTTTTTATTTTATCAAGTTTGTTTTTTGATGGTTTAACCCCAGCAATCAAGAAGTCTGTTGCACTAGATAAAGACGAGGTTATTTTAGCACCCTTTCTTTCAAAAAAATCAATGACTTCATTTCTTGTGGCATCTTCCATTTTTCCTGTGATTACAATTTTTTTGTTAAAAAACTTATTACTTCTATCAATAGATATTATGTTTTGAATAGGATTAATTCCAACTCTTTTAATTTTTAAGAGTAACTCTTTATTTTTTTGAGAATTAAAAAAGTCAAAGATTGATTTTGCTTTTACTTCCCCTAAATCCATTTGTTCTAATAAAAATTCAAAAGATGTATTTTCTATTTCCTCTATACTTCCAAATGTTCTAGCAATATCTTTCGCAGTTTTTTTACCTATGTGTCTTATTCCAAGTCCAAATAATAATCTAGATAAATCATTGTTCTTTGTTTTTTCAATGGAAGATAATAAATTAAATACTGATTTATCTTTGTATCCTTCTAGTTTTAAGATTTCTTCTTTCTTTTCTTTAAGAAGGTAAATGTCAGCAACATCTTTTATTCAATCAAGCTCAACAAATTTTTGAATTTGTTTTATTGATAGTCCTTCAATATTCATTGCATCTCTTGAAGAGAAATGAAGTAATGATTCAATGATCCTTGATGGACAGTTTTTATTTTTACAATATTGATCAACTTCACCTTCTTCTCTATATAAAGGGTTATTACAAGCATTGCAAATTTTATCTTCTGTTCATTTTATAAATGAAGATAGTCTTTTGCTTTCATTGTAGTAGATAACTTTAGGAATTATTTCTCCTGCTTTTTTTATTCCAACCGTATCTCCAACTCTTAAATCTAGATTATTGATGTAGTCAGCATTATGTAGTGTTGCACGTTGTACTGAGGTTCCATCAATTTTTACAGGCTTAAGTTTTGCATTATAGGTAACCCTACCGGTTCTTCCGATTGTTTGGAAGATATCCTCAAGAATTGTTTCTTTGATATTTGGAGGAAACTTATATGCAATTGCTCACTTCGGAAATTTTGAAGTTTTTCCAATTATAGAACACAATTCTAATTCATTTACCTTTATAACTATTCCATCAATTTCATAATCTAATTTATTTCTTTTTTCTTCGATTTTTTTTATTCCTTGAATAACTTCTTTAATGTCAAAAGATTTAAAAGATTCGGGAGAAGTTGGAAACCCTAAATCTCTAAGATTGTTTATTGTCTCTTCTTGTGTGTCTCATAGAAATTCTTTTGTTTTATAATCGTGTGCCCAATAAACAAAAATCTTTAATTTCCTTTCCTTAACTATATCTGGATTCAATTGTCTTATTGTGCCAGATGCTGCATTTCTTGGGTTTGCAAATTCTTTTTCTGAATTATTGATTCTTTTTTTATTTATTTCTTTAAATATTTCTAAAGGAATATATATTTCTCCCCTAACCTCAATATCTCTTTTATCATTAATTGTAAGTGGAATATTTGTTATTTGTTTTATATTTTCAGTAACGTTCTCACCCATCAACCCATTACCTCTTGTTATTGCTTTCACTAACTTTCCGCTTGAATATTTTATTGAAATTGATAATCCATCTATTTTTGGTTCAATAAAATATGTATATTTCCTATTGATAGAATTTATTTGATTATCAAAACGAAACAGATCGCCATCGTTAAATGCATTACTTAATGAAAGCATTGGTATAGTATGACTTGTTTTTTCAAAAGTTGAGGAAGGTGTTCCACCAACAATTTGGGTAGGAGAATCCTTAGTAATAAGTTCTGGAAATTCTTTTTCAATTTTCTTTAACTCTAACAATTTACTATCATAAGCATAATCATCAACAATCGGATTATCATTATCATAATATTCAATTGACCACTTTAATAATTTCTTTTTAATTTCATCAATGTTCTTCTTTGCTTCTTCTTTTGTAATCTTCATATAAATATTATAACCTTAATTTATCAGGTATATTAGATATTAATAATCCAATAATTCACATTACAAAAAGCAAAAAGGTAGGAGCAAAGATTGCTAATATTGTAATGTTTAAATGAAAGAATGAAAGAATGAAAGTTAGAGTTATTGGATTAATAAATAATATATTTATAAAACTAGCAGAAACTAAAATTGATGAATTGGGAATATAATCTTTTAGAAATAAGATGGATAAAGATGGAGCAATAATTATTGATAATCATAAGGTTATTGACAATCAAGTTTTATTAGAAATTGTTTCAAGGAATTTTTTGAAGTTTGTTTGAGGTGTATCATATCCTTTCAAATGATTTACTAGTAAAATAATCAATATCATCACTAGTGAAATAATAAATGCATATCTCAACGGGTTTTCATGAAAGTTTTTTTCCACTGAAACTTGATCTTCTTTTCTATCATCAGAATTTCAAAGAAAATAGACTGGTGTAATAAATATCATTGATAAAAGAGACATTACAAATAAACGATAAGTTTCTCTAGTGATTGATATTGTATTTAATAAAACAAGAGATATAAATATAACAAAAGATGCAAATAATATATTTAGGAAAATAAAAACATTAAAAACATAGTTACTATTTTTTGCTGATGAAACTAATGTTGCTACTGACCCACAAATAATCATTAAGAATAATGATAAATAAGTTGTGCTCAAGAAAGAAGTAAGAAGTATTAATGAGGTAATTATAAGTTTATTATTGGGTATTTCTTGAAGAGAGAATGAGAGAAGCAAAAACAAAATAAATATAATAACTACGAGAGGAAGGAAGTATTCATTTTGCGATCCAAATATTCCAAGAATAATTATAAAGAATAAAGATACTAGTCAAGAAATAGCATTACTAATAATACTGCCTTCAGCATCAATTAAAAATGATTGAACAATTGATGAAACAACAATGACTGAAATAATAGGAATAAAGATATTTACAATTACCTTTACATCAATATTTAGATTATGAGATATGTTTGCCATTCAATAATAAGTTGTTTCATATTTTTCAAACCCTGAAGAAATGTTGTTAATGTGTGTATCGAAAAATATTTTTCTTCCATTAGCAAGATCTTCAATTGAATTTACAAACCCTTTTAAAGTGTATACACTACTATTTATTGTTGGCATAAATCATTTAAAATATAAAGTCATTAAAATAAATATAGTTATTAATGATAAAGTTGAAAAAATAATAATAGATGTTGATCTTATATTTGAAAATGAAATTTTTTTTTGAGGGAGTCACTCTTTATAATAAGATACCACAAAGATAATAACTATAAATTCTTTTATGTTTTCAATAAAATTTATTATATTACCTTGAAGTGAGAAAAATATTAATGGCATATAAAATATTTGAGTAACACTTAAATAAGCAACAAATCCTATTGGGATTGCGAGTGTAGTGGTGTTTTTCTTAAGTGATGTTCTACTTTGTACTATTCTTCCAAGTGCATAAAAAATAAACATTATCAATATAAAATATAGAGATAACTCAACATTATTATTTTTTGATATTAATTTTACTAAAAACATATTATTTTAATTATATAAAAAATAAAGGGTTGCCCCTTTATTAATCAATATTATTTTTATAGTTATATGACTAATTATTATATAACTTTCTTTTCTTTCATAGTTTTCTCAATTTGAGCAATTGCTTTTTCAGCATCTGACCCTTTTGCAGAAATTGTAATTTCATCTCCGTTTTTAACACCAAGTGCCATAATTGACATAATTGATTTTAAATTAGCTTCTTTTCCATTAGAAGAGATCTTTATATCTGCTTTAAATTTGTTTGCTTCTTGAGTGATTATTGATGCTGGTCTTGCATGTAAACCAATTGGATCTATAACTTTTGCTTTAAATTCCATATCTTCCTCTTTTCTTCTATAAATATATTATATAAAAAAAATAGTAAATTTGATTAATCATTTTGATAATAAATATTTTATTAATTTAAATAAAATGTCTGCTTTAATCAAAAAAGTTTTAACTTATATAATTTTTAATAAAAACAAACATTGTTCAATATTAGAACAATGTTGTTAAACAAATAGAAATTTATTTTTATATAAAGTTATGATTTAGAAAAATTAACTATTCTCATTTAATTCTTCTTTTTTTGTTTTTAAAAACAAGGGTACAAATGCCATTGAAGTTAATATTGAAATCATTATGAATGAGAATCCTGCTATTGCTACATTTGATAATCTAAATAATTTTGTAAAAAAATCTATGCTGTATGAATAAGATCTATCCGCTGTTGCAGCATCTAGAAGATCTTTAACAAATTTATGAGATCCAAATAAACTTGGTGAATAATGAGAAGAACCAATTCAAGGTAATAAATCATGAAATGCATTTATTGATTTTATTTGATCCATAATGTCTTTGCTAATTATTGATGTTGAATAATTTACTTCAAATAAAAGTTCTCCATGAGAATCAAAAGTTTTATAGTCTATTGTTGCTTTTACTGATAAACCTATTATTAACAATAGAAATCCTAATGACATAAATATAATTGTAAAAATAAAAAGCTTGTGTAAAATTTTGTTATTTTTTATTGTTTCCATATATTTCTCCTTTCTATAAGATTATACTTTATATAACAATGTTAAGATAAGTAGTTAGTATTTTATATTTAAAATATACTTATGTGATGTTTAACATTTTAAAAAACCATAAATATTATATTATTGTAACAATACATTAGAAAATCTATTTTTAAAGTTCTTAGAAAAATTTTGCTTCTCTTTATTTTTTTAAAAGCTTTCTAGTTGTATGCATTATCATCCTTACTACTAATAAAAAACACTTGAACATTAACATGTTCAAGTGAAAAATTTTTATTGTAATTTATTCAATTACTTGTTTTATTTATTTAACTAATTTATAAAGTACTTCTCCGGCTTCAACTTTATCTTTAGCAACTCTTTCAACTTTTCAATCTCCAATTGTCTCATTTGTAACAAGAACCATTGTATCAATTGATTTAGCTTTTGCTTTAATTTTTTTGATATCAACATTTGTTAAAACTGTATCTTTAGAAAGTTTATCCCCTTCAGAAACTTTTTGTTCAAAACCTTCTCCTTTAAGATTAACTGTATCTATACCAATATGGATTAACAATTCAATCTTTTTAAAAGTTATTCCATAAGCATGTCCACCTTCAAAAGCCATTTTAACTTTTCCTTTTTGTACTGGTGAAAAAACTTCTGTGATTTTTGCATCTGGTGTAATTGCAAAACCTTTTCCAACCATTTCTCCTGCAAATACTTCATCATTTACTTTTGATAATTCTTTTACTTTACCTGTCATAGGTGATAATATTAATATTTCTTTTGCCATTATATTTCTATTCCTTTTTCTTTCATTCATTTCGAAATTAATTTCTTAACTTCAGTTTCAGTTTCAGCATCTAAAACTTTTTCAACTAGTTTTTCTGCTTCGTTTTTATTTATTTCTGAAATTAATTTTCTTATTTCTAAAACTGAGGAAGATGACATTGAAAATTCATCTAGCCCCATTCCAACGAGAACTGGCGTTAACATTGGTTCTCCTGCAACCTCTCCACAGATTGCGGTTCATTTCCCTTCAGCATGAGATGCATCAATTGTTCTTTTTAATTTTCTCAATGTTGCTGGATTAAATGGTTGATATAAATATGATACAGATTCAGACATTCTATCTACAGCAAATGTATATTGAATTAAATCATTTGTACCCACTGAGAAGAAGTCTGCATATTTAGCAAACTTATCTGCCAACTCAACTGTTGATGGAATTTCAACCATTATACCTAATTCATATTTCCCAACTTTTGTTCCTTCTTTGTTTAACTCTTTTTCAATTCTATCAAATTCTTTTCTAATTGATTTCATTTCTTCTATTGTTGCGACCATAGGAACATTGATCGCAAGCTTTCCAAATGCTGATGCTCTAAGTAAAGCTCTGAATTGTGCATTTAAAACTTTTTTATTTTTTAATTGGAATCTTATTGCTCTATATCCTAAGAAAGGATTCATTTCATAAGGAAAGTTAAAGTAGTTTAATTTTTTGTCTCCACCAATATCAAGAGTTCTAATTACAACTTTATCTTTTGTGCTCTCTAAAACTTTTTTATATGATTTAAATTGTTCTTCTTCTGTTGGTCAATCATCTGAATCCATATATAAGAACTCTGTTCTAAATAATCCTATTCCATCTGCTCCACTTTTAAGTACACCATCAATGTCATTAGGAGATCCTATATTAGCAGCAATTTTTGTTTCTCATCCATCTTTTGAAATAGATTTTTTATTTTTAAATGTTTGTTGAATTTTTTTTGCTTCTTCAATTTTTTTTGATCTTTCTTCAAATTCTTTTATAAGTTTATTATCTGGATTAACTGCAATCTCTCCTAAGTTTCCATCCATTAGTAATTTTGAATCTTCTTTTATTTTAAAGACGTTCTTTCCACAACCAACAATTGCTGGTATTTCTAATGATCTTGCCATTATAGCAGAGTGAGAAGTTCTTCCTCCGATTTCAGTAATGAATCCTTTAACAAACTTTGCATTTAATTGTGAAGTTTCTGATGGAGTTAAGTCATGAGCAATAATAATTACCTCTTCATTTATTAAAGTTAAATCTTTAATTTTAACTCCCTCAATTATTTTTAATACTCTATTTGTAACATCAGAAATATCTGCTGCTCTTTCTTGCATATATGGATCATCCATTGATAAAAACATTTGTTTAAAAACATCTGAAACATCTGAAAGTGCATATGAAGCATTTACCTTTTCTTGATTAATTTTTTCAACAACTTGTCTTTCCATTTCAGGGTCAGTCAAGATTCCTAAATGAGCATCAAAAACTGCAGCTTTCTCAGCACCAAGTTTTTTTAACGCCTTTTGTTTTAAATTATTTATTTGTTTAGTTGCTTCCTTAATTGCAGCATAATATTTTTTTACTTCTGCTGAGGAATCGCTTATATTTTTTTTCTTAATATTAGGAACATCATCAATAAGAATATATGCTTTTGCAATTGATATTCCATTTGATGCTCCTATTCCTTTAAGTTTATTCATTTATTATTTCTCCTTTAACAATATACATATATTAATTATATTTTTTTTATCTTGAAAAAAGTCAAAAAAGATAAAAAAAATGGAGCGTGTGAAGGGAATCGAACCCTCATCCATTGGTTGGAAGCCAATCATAATAGCCATTATACTACACACGCATCTCATATATAAATATTCAACACAAATCTATTATATATAAAATCACTTTTTAACAATCACTTTTTTAAAAAATTATGGGTTTTGGTCATTAAAAAAGAATATTAATTTGGTTATAATCTGCCTATTATTTTTAGAAAAAATCTTGGAAAATATCCCTAGATAAAACATGAATAAATTCACTTATGAGTAAATTAGTTAAAAGTTTTATATCGAAAGTTTTATTTCCTAGAAAATTCCTTTAAACATCCTGATGAATAAATAAATAATTTCATTAAACGTTGTTCATTCTCTCCTGCTACCTGTATAAGGGGTTGCTTTTTTCATATACATATCAAAATGCTTATTCAGAAAATCTAAATTTTTAGACTCGATATATATGTTTGTTTCAAAATGCAAATACAATGCTCTAAAATCTAAATTTGTAGTTCCAAATAATGCTCTCTTATTATCGAATAAAAACATTTTTGTATGACAAAAAATATTTTCAGTTCTATAAGAATTAACTCCAATATCATAAAGAGAATCTAATTCATACTTACCTACTATGTATGCAGATTTCTTATCAGGTAATCCAATAGTAATAAGTTCAATCTTTACCCCTCTTGCTATTGCATTTCTAATTGGTTCCCTTAGGGAACTTGGAATTACTACATATGGAGTAATGATTTTTATTGATTTTACAGAGGAGTTTATTTGATTAATTAGTTCTTTATAAAAAATTGGTTTTGGTTCAAATGGAGAGTCTGCCAAGATTTTTATATTTTTAAATTTAGATTCTATTTTATATTTAGGATATGTGTATTCATTCTTAATGTCTTTCTTCGAACCTATAAACCAATGATTAATAAATATTGAATTAAGTTCTCTTACAACTTCTCCCTCAAGTAAAAAGTGTGTATCATATCAATCTCCAAAATATTTGTCAACCATTGCATATTCATCAGCAATATTTAATCCTCCAAAAAAAGCTATTCTTCCATCAACAACAACAATCTTATTATGGTTTCTAAAATTGTCCGTTCCATTTTGTTGAATAATTTTTACTTTCCCAAATTCTAAAACTTCAATACCATTATTAACAAGATCCTTAAATGCTTTTTTATCAGTTAACCCTGATCCAACATAATCATATAAGACTCTAATTTTTACACCTTCTTTTGCTTTTCTTATTAAAATAGTTTTAAGCTGTGAAAAAATTATTCCTTCAGTCATAATAAAATATTGTATATTTATATATTTTTTTGCTTTTTCTAATTCAGAAAATAATGTTTTAAATTTTTCATCTCCACTATCTAGAAGATGAATGTCAGAATTAGATATAGATTTTAATGAATCACTTTTTAATAATTTTGATTTTTCATATACTTTCTTTTTGCTTTGTGGAATCCTTGAAGTTGAATAATAAACATATGCTCCAACTCCTGGAAATAAAACTAAAACTAAAATTCAAACAAATTTATTTTGATTGTTTGTTCTTCTATTGTCTATTACACCAAATAATGCAATAGAATTAAAAAGGTAAGCAATAAATAAAGTGAAAAAAAATCATAAATAAAAATTAAAACTTAACAGTAATATTAAGAATAAAAATATTATAAAAACCTTTGTTAAAAAAAATAAGGCGCTTATTTTTATCTTTGTTTCTTTTTTCATAATTATTAAAAAATGGCGGAGTAGATGGGGTTCGAACCCATGCACGCATAACGCCTACCTCCTTAGCAGGGAGGCCTCTTTTCCATCTTGAGTACTACTCCAGTAAATATTAGTTTTTTTCAACTAATTAATTTATAGCATAATAATTTTATTATTTTTAATTATTGAAATAAACTCAATAATGTTGTTTTTTGATGTCACATCATTTATCACATTATTCAAAGGTATGAATACAGCTGATGTTAATGAGAAGTATACAATTAATGTTGTTATATCAACAATTGTTGTTTGTACCGGGCCTGAAAATATGGCCCCATCAATACCATATTTGTGAGCAATTATTGGTAATGTTGCACCAACCATATTACCTATAACAATAGTAATAAAAAATGAAATAGATGCAATGAATGCAATCAACATTAAATATGATGTTATTTTCTTTGGATCAGAGTTAGGACCATAATTATTAAAGTATCCAAATATTGCTCATATTATTATTATCCTAGCAAATGAAACAATCATTATTGAAAAACCTATTATTACAGATGTATAAAATTCTTTCTTTATTGCTTTAGAGTATGTTCCTTTTGGTCCAACCTCTCCAAGCGCTATTGCTCTTACAAGGGTTGAAGATGTCTGGGAACCAACGTTTCCAGCAGTATCATTAATTGAAGATGATACTGACAAAGCTGTAGATACAGCAATTGTTGCAATACCAGATAATTCAATTCCAGCAGTGGCATTAGAAAGATTATTAAACATTTCATAGTGGTGTCATAAAATCTCAAAAGATGTAATTATTATTTGTGAAAGTGAACCAATTATTAATAAAGCAATTATTCACGGAATTCTTGATTTAACGATATCTCAAATATTAGATTCAAGGTATGGTTTTCCAAGAGATGTTACAGCAGCTTGCTCTAAAGCAATATCTCCAGCTTTTTCATATTTTTCAATAATATCCTCTGCTTCAACAACTCCCACTAATTTATGTTTCTTGTCAAGAATCGGCATTGAAGGAATATCATATTTTGACATTGCTGCATGAGATTTTAAAATATGATCACTTGTAAAAATTGGATTTATTTTTATAATGTACTTTTCAATTTCATCCTCATCTTCATTAGCAAAAATATCATCGGGTTTAATGAAACCAACGAATTTTTCTGTTTTACTATCATGAATAAAAATATTACCAACAATTTCTAAATCATCATTTTTTATTTTTCTTTTCAACTCTTTCTTAGCTTTGCTAATTGTTAGATTATTGGGAATTGAAATAAAATCAACAACCATATGATAACCATTTTTTGATTTATCATATCTTAGGATTTTATTTATTTTTCCTCTTGTCTTTTCATCTGAATTTTCTAAAACTCTTGTCATTATCTTAGGTGGTAAATCCTCTAAAATATCAATAGCTTCATCTGTATACATTTCCTCAAACAACTCTGAAATTTCTTCCTTTGATAATAAATTAATTACACTTGTTTGCTGGACAGGTGTCATTTCAGAAAATAAATCTGAAGCATCTTCTTCTTTAAGCAAACGTAAAAGAAGAACTGTTTTTTCAATTTTTCAGTTCTTTGTTGTTTCATAAATATCTGAAGAGTGGAATTCTTCGAAAATTAATCTAACTTTCTTTATGTTTCCTTCTTCAACAAATTTTGATAATCCTTTAAGTAATGTGTTTTGATTTTTCATATTTTTATCTACAGTTCTTCAGTTATTTTTAATAAAATGTTGAACATATCTTTAAATCCTGTTCTTCTTTCTTCTGAACTTGTAAATTCATTTTTTACAAGATGATCAGAAACAGTAAGTAATGTTAGTGCATTTTTGTTTAAAGATTTAGCAATTGAATAAAGAGCAAAAGCTTCCATCTCTACAACATCAATTCCTTTTTTAACAAATTCTTTTGGAACATCAATGTTATCAGTTTTATAAAATCACATTGATGAATTAACCGTTGTGTTAAAAACTTTCTTTTCTGTTTTGTAATCTTTTACAACTTTGTTTGCTATTTTTATCAACGAAGGAGTTGCACCTATTGTATCTTTATAAAATCCAAATCCTTCTCCATAATTAGATTTGGTATATGCTTTATCGGCAATTATTATGTCGAAGATATTTATGTCTTCGTTATATGAACCACATGATCCAAATCTAATTATTGTTTCAACGTTATACTCTGTATATAGTTCATATGAATATATCCCAATTGAGTCTAATCCCATTCCATGTCCCATTACAGTGATTTCTTTATTTTTATATGTTCCTGTAAATCCAAGCATCCCTCTAACTGAATTTATTTGCTTGTAATTTTTTAAATATGTTTCAGCAAATAGTTTTGCTCTAAGCGGATCGCCTGGCATTAAAACTATTTTTGCTATATCTTTCTTATTTGCTTCTATATGTGGTGTTGACATTTTCTTATGCTCAAAGGTCAATTATTCTACCGAATAAATCCCTTTGACTTACATCCTCTCATTTTGATTTGTAAAATATTCTTATAGTTCCTGTCTCCTCTGATAAAACAATTATTATTGCTTTAGTTACTTCCGAAAGACCAAGAGCAGATCTATGTCTAGTTCCGAATTTCTTTGGAACAGATTGTTTTGATAAATTTGTTATATATGCTGAAGCTCTATCAATTCTATTTTCTTTGAGAATAACAGCTCCATCATGTAAAGGTGTTTTTGATCCTTCAAAAATATTTATTAATAAGTTTGAAGTAAGTCTTGAATCAATTAATTCTGAATCGGTAACATATTCATTTGTTTCATTCTTAATATCAATAACAATTGTTGCTCCTTTTTTTACTCCAGATAAAGAAACGATTGATTTTTGAATTTCTTGAACAACAGATATTTTCTCTTCCTCTGATGATGCTTTTCTAAAATAAGTTTTTATATGTTTGGTTGCTCTATATAGTAATGAATAAGTAATTGGTGATAAAATAATTACAAAAACTATTATTACTCATGATAAGGCTATTAATGTATCCATGATTCCTTCTTTCTATAAATTATATTAATTATACTAAATTAATATTAAGACTTGGTACATTGCTATTAATTTTTAAAATTTCTTTATTAAGCTTAAGCAATGATTTATTATCATCTAATTGAAGTAAAAAGTCAGGATTTAAATCGTCATGAAATTTTTGTTTAACATTTGAAGGATTTAATAAGGCTACTCTAATTCCTTTTTCTCTTAATAAATTTATATTTTTTAGAAGTTTCTCTGATATTTCTTCTTCTCCGAAAAGTCCTAAGATAAGTTTGTTTGTAGGCATATGTCTTTCAACTTTATTAATAAAACTATTTAATGCAAAATCTTCATTCTCTAAGTATGAGTTAGGATAGTAAATAACTAGTGATGAATTTTTTTTATCAAAGTTTCTTAAAGATTGATATGCAGAGTTTCTAATGATCATTTCTTTATCTTCAGGAGTTATATCTTTTTTATTAAAAAGATTTGTAATACTTATTTTTGAATCATCTTTATTATTCCCAAAATATATGTTCGGATAAAAAATGTTATCTTTTGATATTGCTCTTAGAAAAGAAATGTCAGTATTATTTGTTGAAATTGCCAAACTTGAAACATGCACCCTTTCTTTAAGTCTTTCTTTTATTCTTTTAAAATCATATATTATAATTGTTGATTTATTTTTCATAGCAACAAAAGGAGAGAAAAGGAATTTTGCAAATTCAATTATTTCCTTTATATCATAACTATGAACACCATATATAGATCCTGAGATGTTTATGTTGGTTTCATATTTTTTCTTTGTATTGGATATTATCTTATCAAATTCATATAATTTATCTTCCTCGGTACGATGATCTTTTTTGTTGTTGTTAAAAATAATATCTAAATCAATGTCATTTTTCATTGGTATAAAAGCACCATAATAATTTGTAGTTGCTTTAAAATAAAAAACATCATTATATTTTTCATTAGTCTTCTCCTTTATTTCATTCAAAATATTATGTGTCTTATTTCTTTCAGAAGATTTAATATCAAATAAAAGTAAGAATCCTATTTTATACTTTTCAGTACTAATAATATTTTTCAATTTTTTTTGTGCAAGTGACATCTTATAATATGAGACATCATCCTTAATTGAATAAGTTTCTAATTTATTAAAGTTCCTATACATTTTTTCAATGAATGAAATAATAAATATTTGAATTCAAAAAATAAGCATTATGTATAAGAAATTTATAGTTCATATTTTCATAATACCTAGGTATTCTTTTGGATAAAGTGAAATAATAATAGAAATTGATATGAATGATATTGAAATATATATAATGAACATAGTTATTGATCAAAAAATTGCTCCCCTACTATTTTTTTTAAAAATATTATTTTCACTTGGAAGAAATAATAATATAGATAATATTAAGATATTTATTATATTTGAGAAAAATAAAAAGGTTTCTTCAAGTGTTGATGTTGACACAAAATATAAGTTATTATTAAATGTAAATCCTAATAATGAAAATATCATTAACGGAATAAAATATCTCCTGTCAATCATTGTGCTGAATAATATTAAATATACCATGAAAGGATTTAGAATATTTAATATGTTTTCACTATCACTTGTAATCTTAAAATTTACAATGAATGTAATGTAAAAAATAAAAAATCCAATTACGAGACCTAAAATTAAGAAAGAAAATTTAGAAAAATTACCTCCTGAAGACCTGATGGTTTCTTTAGAAAAAAAATATATAATACTACCAAAAAGTATTACCATAAAATTATTGATAATAAAAAAAGTTAAAGTTAATATCATTTCTTTTAAATTTTGGTGGAGGTGTCGGGAATTGAACCCGAGTCCAAACATCAATCAAATACATAAGTCTACAGTTTATGTTCTAGTTTAAAGTCCTAGAGACTATTGTATATTTTGCATTTAAGTGTGCCCACTCCCTTGTAATTGACCGCTCGCTAAAACCCAAGGGTTAAGTCGTAGGTTGCGGGTTGATCTATTCTAAGCGAATGCTGCAACTGACATTGAGTCAGAAGGCATTAAAGCTGGATCAACAATTTCTTGTTCGTTTCCGATTAAAAAAATTTGTTGGTATTAAGGTTTACCAAACCACTGCATATATACCAATCAACACTTGTCGAAGCCATGGCACCCCCATAACTTATTTGTGTAAAATTAATAATATTTTTTTGTTTCTCTTTTTGAATCTCTCTCTTTTATTGTTTGTCTTTTATCTACAAGATTTTTACCCTTAGCAGTATAAATCTCTAATTTAATAACTCCTTTTCTATTCATATAAATTATATAGGGAATTATCGTAAGTCTCTTAAGACTTACATCATTTTTTAATTTTTTTATTTCTCTTTTATTTAATAAAAGTTGTCTCGTTCTCTTCTCTTCGTGGGTTCCTTGAGTTTGAAATTTATATTTTGCAACATTTCCATTTAATCACTGGGCATTATTTTTATCATCAATAACTATGTATGATCCTGATAAATCTACATTTCCTTCTTTTATTGATTTAACTTCTGTCCCTAATAATGAAATACCTGCTTCGTATTTATCAAGAAACTGATAATCGAATTTTGCTCTTTTATTTTTAGAAATTATTTTCATATCTATGCAACCTCTAAATCAATAAGTCCTTTTATTATATTTACATCAACGATTTTTACTTTTATTTTACTTCCTAATTTAAAGGATTTTTTATTTTTCTTTCCAATGATTGAAAACTTAACCTCATCAAGGTAGTAGTCATCATCTTTCATATTATCAATATGAACTAATCCTTGTGTTAGATTTTCAAACTCAATAAAGAATCCAAATTTTACTACCGAAACTATTTTACCAAGTTCAACACTACCAATTCTTGAACGCATAAATCTTGATTTTTTTATATCAAGAAGTTTTCTTTCTGCTTGAATTGCAACCCTCTCGTTTTCAGAAATAGTTTTACTAATTGATTCTAGATAGGAAACATCATCTCCACAACTTCCTCTATTTGCTGATGCATTTTTATCTATGAAATATTTTTTTATTAATCTATGGATAATTAAATCTGAGTACCTTCTTATTGGAGAAGTAAAGTGAAGATAATTTTCTAACCCTAATGCATAGTGACCATTATCTTCAACATTATATATTGCTTTCTCCATCGATTGAATCATAAACCTTTTTAAGATATCTGCTGATTCATTATTCTCTTGTGAAACTAAAAAATCCATTAAGTCTTTTGACTTAATTTTTTCTACAGATTTTGGAAGAAATGAACCCAAAGCTTTTGCAAGATTACTAAATGTTTCAAGATTTTCTTCTTTTGGTTTTGGATGAACTCTAAATACTCCAGGAAGTTTTTTACTTGTTAATTTCTTTGCAACACTTTCATTTGTTGCAACCATTAGATCTTCAATTACTTTTTCTGAAAGAGTTTGTAGTTTGTTTTTTATTTCAGAAACTTCACCTTTATCATCAAGTTTTATTTTTACTTCTGATAATTCAAAATCAATCATTCCCTTTTCAATCTTATTTTTCCTTAAAAGATCAGAAAGTTTTTTTGCTAAAATAAGTGATTTTGTTAAATCATCATTTATAAGAGTTGTTGTTTTGTTTTCATATAATTCATCTACCTGATTATATGAAAGTCTATGTTTAGAAATAATTGATGATTTATAAATATCAACATTTATAACTTCTCCCTTTTGGTTTATTTCCATATCACAAGTAAAGGTGAATTTTTTTTCATTAGGGTTTAAAGAACACAAGTCATTTGATAGCTTTTTGGGAAGCATTGGAAATACAGTGTTTATTAAATAAACAGATGTGCTTCTTAAACTTGCTTCCTCATCTATTAAAGATCCTTCTTTAACAAAGTGAGAAACATCAGCAATATGAACTCCTAACTTATAATTTCCATTTTTTAATTTTGTAACATCAACTGCATCATCTAAATCTTTTGAATCTTCTCCATCAATTGTGTATATTAATCTATCTGACAAATCTTTTCTTTCAACATCATCTTTAGGAATCTCTTTGTTAAGACTTTCAATTACTTCTTTTGAAAAAGAAGTTCTTAAATCATACTTGTATGAAATTATTTTTGGATCTAAAGTTGCGTCATTTGTTTTACCAATTGTTTCAACAATTTTAAGCTCAATTACTCCATCAGTAAAATCAATAAACTTTGTTACTAATATATCATTCTCTTCATAGTTATCAATGTCATGAACATTATATTTGTGTTTTGTAACTAAATCATCTGGTGTAAATTCTTTTGTTCCATCATCTGTTAATGTAACTCTACCAATTATTGCAGAACCATTTCTTTGCATAACCCTAACAACTTTGCCTGCTCTTCTATTTGGATCTTCGTCTTCTTTTAAAGGAAATAATATTATTTTAACTGTGTCGCCATTTAAAGCATTAATTACAAATCTACCTGGAATAAATATATCCATCTTTTCAGTTTCAACAAAAGCATAGTCATTTTTAGTTTCTCTAAAAGTTCCTATTAATTCTTCGCTATCTTTTATATGATATGTTTCTTTTGATCTTTTAAAGAAAATCTTTTTTTCTTTTCAAAGCTTTCTTAAAGATTCATCAAGTTTTTTTGATGAATCAAAAGAATTAAGGGATAAATTTCTCTTAATCTCTTTGAATGTTTTTGGACCTTTTTGCAGCTCCTCTAAAATTTTCTTTTCACTAATCATGGTTTCTTTCTAAACAAATACTAAAATAAATGCTATCAAGACAAATAATACCACTAAAACGATTGTTATGTAGTGAAGTCATTTTGCTCCACCTCTTTTTTTGTGTTCAAATAAGTCAACATTACTTGTTCCAACTATTGAAGAACCAAGATTTTTAACTCTTCCTGATTGCAAAATAATTAATACGATTAGTATTAATCCTAATATTAGCAATACTATAGATAAAAATATTTCTATTGGTGTCATATTAATTTCCTTTCCTTTGCATAGAGTTCATCGAAGATATTTTACCATAAGTTAAATCTAATCCAAGTCTAACAATACCTGTTGGTCCATTTCTATGTTTTGAAATTATAACTTCTAAATCAGACATTGGTTTTTTTGTTGACTGTTCATCATGCTTATAATAATCTTCTCTATATAAGAACATAATTATATCAGCATCTTGTTCAATTGCTCCTGACTCTCTAATATCAGACATTTGTGGCCTCTTATCTTCTCTTTGTTCAACTCTTCTTGATAGTTGTGATAAGGCAATTATTGGAATTTTAAGTTCTCTTGCCAAACCTTTAAGTTGTCTTGAAATATCTGCAATTGCTTGTTGTCTATTGTCCCTTGTATTGGTTTCTGATTCAATCAATTGAAGATAATCAATAACGATTAAATCTAAATTATGTAAACTATTTAATTTTCTTGCTTTCCAAGATAACTCCCCTATTTTAAGTGATGCTGAATCATCTATCCATAAGTTTAATCTTCTTATTTTATCAATGCTTGTTGTTAGTCTTGCATTTGATATCTGTGACATTTGTGACATTTTATTAAACTCTCTTTGTTCGATCATTGATTCAGAAGAAATCATTCTTTTAATCAATTGCTCTGCAGGCATTTCCAAAGAAAAGAAACCTACATTTTTAACAACAGAAATGTTCTTGGCAATCTCTAAAGCAAAAGCTGTTTTTCCCATTGAAGGTCTAGCAGCTACAATAATAAATTCACCATCTTTAAGTCCGCCAATTTTTTTATCAAGAGAAGTAATCTTTGTTCTTAATCCTTCTTGATATCCTTCTTCGGACATTTTTTTCATTTTTAATTGATATTCTTCTGTGAGGATATTAACATTTTTAAAGTCTTTTAACTCTCTATTTTTTGTAACATTATAAATTTTTGATTCAACTTGACCAATAAGTTCTGATACAGAATTTCCGTTACTTGACGAAACAATGCTAATTGATTCTTTCAGTGTTGATTCAAGAGATCTTGTTTGTTGTTTCTCTTTAATAATGTTTATGTACTTTTCAATATTTGTTTCAATTCCACTATCCATCATTAACTCTGTTATGTATGAAAACATTTTTTCTTTAGATTCTGAAGATAGTATTGAAAGTTCTTCTGCAATTAATATTTCATCTGCTGAATTATGTATTTTAAATGAATTTAGTATTGCCTGAAATACTAAATTATTTTCTTTAAAATAAAAGTCTCCAGGATTAATTGTTCCTGTAACCCTTTTTGTTAAATGTGGTTTTGATATTAATAACCCAAGAAGAGCTCTTTCAGTTTTCTCTGAGAATAATTTAGCACTCATTATTGTATGTCTCCATTTATTTGTTTTGTTATTTTTTTAATTATATTTTCATAGTCAATCACTATTGGTCATGAGGCTGCTGCAGAATTAAAGTGTCCACCACCACCAAGGGATTCGGCAATTAATTGAGCATTAACTTTCCCATTTGATCTTATTGATAATTTATACTTATTGTCACTAGTTCTTGCCAATACAAATGATGCTTCTATTTTTTTATAATTTAAAAAGTCGTCAGCAAGAATTGCTACTACTTCATCATCAATAATATTTTTCTTTGGTAAAGCAGTGAATAAAAATTTTGCTCTTATTGTTTTTATATTTTTTAATGCATCATTTTTTACTGAAAGAAATGATGTTGGAAGTAAAAACAATTCATTTACCATGTTTGTATCTGCATCATTATTCAATAAAAATAATATCGAATTGTGTGTAGAATCTGAGGTATTTTTTGTTAAACCTTTTGTATCAAGCTTTATCCCAGCAAGAAGTGATGTTGCAACAAAAGAATTTATTTTTGAACGATTATCTTTTGTTAAAAATAAATTCATCATTTCAACAACTATTTCAGAAGCTGAAGATGAAGCTGTATCAATAAAGGTTCTTTCACCCAAGGATTTATATGTATCTTCACCAACCCTATGGTGATCAATTATTGTAATTTTTTCTGATTGTAACTTCCTAATTATACTAGATGCTTGAGTTGTTGATGCAACTGAAGTATCCATAATAATTATTCTTGATCTATTTGATAATAATTTACGTGCTTCCACTTCAGTAATAAACTTATCTTTCAATGACCTTGGAAGTTTATTGTAAAGGTCAGTTGCAGTACTTCCTAGTTTATCTAAAATAATGTATGCAGTTTTTCCTAATGTCTTTGTAAACTCATACATCCCTAATGTTGAACCAATTGAATCTAAATCTGCTAATTTATGTGATGTAATAAATACTTCTTTTGAATTTTTAATATCATCCACTAAATTTGAATAAAATATTCTTAATGCTTGAGATGTATTAGATTGTGTATGAATTGATGATTCACCAAGATATTCAATTTCTCCAAGTGCATTTTCTAAAACAAGTTGGTCTCCTCCACGATTTTTTGAAATCTCTAATGCCTTAAGTGATTTGTCTTTTAAATCTAAAATATTTCCTTTACCAAATGAAGCTCCAGCTGATATTGTAATATCATTTAAGAATTTTGAAATCGATGACTTTAAGCTATTAAAAAATATTTCGTCTCTAATATCTTTTTCTCCTTCTTCTCATCTAAAATAAATATTATAAGTATTATCAATTAGTTTTAAATGGTAAAAGGTTCCATTAACTTTGTTCGCTCACTCTTGAAGTGTTTGTTCTATTTTCAAACTTGCTTCTGACTTTCAAGAATCATTAAAATTAATTTTCTTTGAATAAGAAACATGCAATGAAATTGAACATAATTGTGATTTAATAATTATATCTTTTAATAATTCATTGTGTGTCACATCTCTTAGCAAAATTGATTTATCTTCTTTTGAAGATAAAACTTCTCAATCATGATTTTCATAATTTCATTTTTGTATTTTTGTACTTTCAATATTAATACCAATATTTTTTACTTTTGTTCCTAAGAATTTATTCATTCCTTCTTTTAATAGTCATGGAGAAATAAAGGAAATTTTTCCATCGTCATTATATATTATTGATCCAACATTAAAGAATTCTTCTTGTGATGAATCGATACTGTTTAAGGAACTAATTATTGAGTTTGTTGTTTTTCATCTCATTCAATAAAACGCAAAAACAATTAATCCCAAAAGAAAAAAGGAAAGAAAGAAGAAAATAATTAATACTATTTCAATTGCTTTTCCATCAGTTTTTGAACTTTGGAAAACATCAATAACTAGCAATGCTACAATACTTAATAATATTAACCCAAGTAAAAATTGTAACATTTTTAAAATATTAATTTTTTTCATTCTTTCTCCCTTATTGTATTAGAAATTCTAATTTTCTGCTACAAATGGTAACAATCCCATTTCTCTTGATTGCTTGATTGCTTTAGCAAGTTTTCTTTGGTACTTTGCTGAAGTTCCAGTAATTCTTCTTGGTTTTATTTTACCATTTTGTTTTGATATAAATCTCTTTAAAATTTCTACATCTTTGTAATCTATATATTCAATGTTTTGTTCAGTGAACAAACATCTTTTATTCATTTTATATACTTTTTTTGGTGGTGTTTTTCTACCTTTTGCTGTTCTTGGCATGTTTTCTCCTTTTTAAAATTTTATTTCATCTAAGTTAATATTGTTTGCATTAACTTCTTCTGGTTTGCTAAATGCATCTTCCTCTGGTGGAGGAGTTACATCACTTTGATCAAATGAAGGTTCATTTGAAAATGTCATTTTTTGATTATTGTTATTGTTGCTAAAACTTTTTTCTTGTGTTCTTTCAGTGGATTGTGATCTTGACTCTAAGAAAGTAATGTTTTCAACTTGTACATTTACTCTTGTTTCAAAGTTGCCATTATCTCTTTTTGTAAATACATTTATTGTTCCTTCGACACCTATTAATGCACCTTTGTTTAAATAATTTTCCATTAGTTCTGCAGTTTTTCTTCATGCAACACATGGGACAAAATCAGTTTGATCATTACCAAATCTTTTGTTTACTGCTAAAGTAAAGAATGTATATGGAGTTCCATCGTTGGTTCTTCTAATTTCAATATCTCTAGTTAATCTTCCAGTTAATATTACTTTATTAATCATTCTATACCTTCCCTTATTTATTTTCTTCTTTTAAAGTTTCTGATTTTTTTTCAGTAGACGGTTTTTTATCTTCTTTAGTTTTTTCTGAAAAAGATTTTTTGTAAGAATCATTTTTATTAAATTCTCTTCTTGGTTTTCTCTCTGGAAACTTAAGTGCAGATGCATTCTTATATTCATAAGGTCATTTTTTTTCATGTCTTAAGATCATTGGTCTTAAAATATCTTTTGATATTAAAATCATTTTTCTTAATGCATCAATGTTTTCTGCGCTAGTTTCAGCATAGTATAAAATATAATATGCTTTCTTAAATTTCTTAATTGTATAAGCAAGAGTTTTTTCCCCTCACTCTTCTTTTTTAACAATGTTGCCACCTAACTTTGTTTCAACATTTTTTATAACTTTGTTTAATTCCTCTTTATCTAAATTTGGTCTTATTAAAAGTAAAACCTCGTATTTATTGTTCATTTTCTTCCTCCTATGGTTAAATGCTAATATCTTTATATATTAGCAGGATATTAAATCAATATAATTTTACCATTTTATAAGTGATTTATGTTAAATGTGTTAAAAAACTTTTCAATTTCTTTTGAATTTCTTCCTGATTGCAATTCCAAAATGTGAGCTTTCTTCAGTATCACCATTGCTAATAGATCAATGTCTATAGTTATATTTAAAGTTCTAATATCTTTGTTGTCAAGAATTTCTTTTGCAAATCTATACTCTTCCACTGTTCTATCTGTTTTATAAACAAAAGGTTTTAAGTCTTCAAGAGTTTTTCTATCTTTAATAGTAAGGATAGAAAATGAAGAATCAATCTCTTTTAAATATGATTCTAAAGTAATCTCAAAGTTATGATCAAACCTTATTTCATTTGAACTTAATTTATTTATAAGGAAGTACATTGATTTCTCGCTTGCAACCATTGATTTAACTTCCTCTATGTGTGCAGGGTTTTTTATAATTTTTTTTAGTTCTTTTGAAGATATTTTTTTTGGAAAAGTTTCTTCTAGTTTATATTTGTTGCTAATTATTTTTTCTATTTTTAAAAAGATTTCATATATCTTTTCTGCCAAGTCTTTAGATTTTTTAAATATTTCATCTTTTATATCAAACCTATATTCTATTTGAAGAGTATTCTCTTCCATAGATTTAATATTAGAAATTACATTATCTCTTTCAACATAATTAATAATTGACATAACACCATTGTTGTTTTTTACATCAAGATCTTTCATTATATTTATAAATCAATATTTATATCTATTAAAAATATAATAAATATTATTATTGTTTGAACTATCAAAATTGATTGATCTTTTGCCATCTAAAGATGAGAAATTTGCATATTGTCTCTTAGAAGATATTCTTGGAGACCTAACCAATATAACATTCAAATTATTAATTAATTCTTCTTTCAAAAGATTAACAATTAATTCTTGTGCTTCCTGTGTTTCTCTCATTGTAAGAACAGGAATATATTTTTTAAGAAATTTATTATTTTCCATTATTTTTTATTACGTTGGTGTGGGAAAAGTATTACATCTCTAATTGATGTTGAATCAGTAAGTAACATTACTAATCTATCAATTCCTATTCCAATCCCTCCTGTTGGTGGAAGACCATATTCAAGAGCTTCTACATAATCAACATCCATTTCGTTAGCCTCTTCATTACCTTCTTTTGCTTCTCTTAGTTGGTTTTCAAATCTTTTTCTTTGATCATCTGCATCATTTAATTCTGTGAACGCATTTGCATATTCTCTACCATCAATAAATAATTCAAATCTATCTGTAAGTAGTTCGTTGTCTTTTCTTCTTTTTGCAAGAGGAGAAACTTCTACTGGATATCCAGTAACAAATGTTGGTTGAATTAATTTAGATTCACATTTTTCTTCAAAGAACTCATTAATAATATATCCGATTGAATTATAATGTTTCTTTAATTCAACTCCATGTTTCTTAGCAAGAGATTTTGCCTCACTTAAATCTTTGATTTTTGTAAAATCGATTCCTGTTACCTCTTTTATTAAATCAATCATTTCGATAGATTTAAAAGGTTTAGCAAGAGATAGTTTTGTTCCTTGATAAGTTATTTCAGAAGTTCCATTTACTTCCATTGAAGCATTTAAAATTAAATCTTCAGCTAACCCTTTCATTGATTCAACATCTCCATAAGCTTCATATATTTCTATTGAAGTAAATTCTGGATTATGTTTTATTGAAATTCCTTCATTTCTAAATAATCTTCCAATTTCAAAAACTTTATCTATTCCTCCTACAATTAATCTCTTTAAAGGAAGTTCAGTAGCAATTCTTAATTTAAATTCCATATCTAAAGAATTATGATGTGTTTTAAATGGTGATGCTGATGCTCCTCCCAGAGTGGCTTGAAGAACAGGTGTCTCTGCTTCAAAGTATCCTAATTTTTCAAGTTGGGTTCTAATTGAAGATATTATTTTTGACCTTTTGATAAAAACATTTCTTGAATCCTTGTTCATTATAAGGTCAACATATCTTCTTCTTTGTCTCTCTTCAATATCCGTTAAACCGTGAAATTTTTCTGGAAGTGGTCTTAATGATTTTGTTAAGATATTAAAGTTTGATGATCTTAAAGTCATTTGTCCAGTGTTTGTTTTCATAATTATTCCTGTTGATGAAACAATGTCACCTACATCTAATAATTGTGAAACTTCTCAATCTTGTTCTGAAACTGAATCTTTCCTTAAATAAAATTGAAATGATTCTCCATTTGATTGAATAGCGATGAACATAGCTTTTCCTTGATCTCTAATCATCATAACTCTTCCAGCAATTGAATATTCTGGAGTTTTATTATTGCTAAGTTCTTCTTTTGTTTTTGATCCATAAAGTTTATTTAGTTCACTAATTTTAATATCTAAATTAAATTTAGAAAAGTATGGATTTCTATCCATTTGTTTTAGTTTTTCTAATTTTTCTCTTCTGATTATTTGTTGTTCTGTAAATTTTGTTTTCACTATTTCTCCTTATAGATTTTTATTATGATCAATCAATTTTTGATGCTTTTAGTTTTGTTTTATTTTTCTTAATTCTATCTACTCTACCATCTTTTATGTAAAGAACCATATCTGCAATGTTTGCAAAGTTTGGATTATGAGTAACCATTATTAATGTTGTTTTATATTTTTCGTTAATATCTAAAAGCATTTGTAATGCTTCTCTTCCTTTTTCTTCATCCAATGCACCAGTTGGTTCATCAGCAAATAATAATTTTGGATTTTTTGCAAGTGCTCTCCCTATTGAAACCCTTTGATTTTGTCCTCCGGATAATTGGAAGGGATATTTTTTTGCTTGTTTTTCAAGATCAAGAGTTTCTAAGATTTTACTCATTTCAATTTTTTCAACATCTTTTGATCTTAAGTTTTCTCCAACCTTAATATTCTCAACAACCGTTAACGATGGAATTAAATTATATGATTGAAAAACAAATGATAAATTATCTGCTCTGAATTTTGTTCTTCCTGCCTCTGAAAGGTATAACATATTTTTACCAGCAACAACTACATCACCCAATGTAGGATTTGTAAGTCCAGACATTATATTAAGAAGTGTTGTTTTCCCAGAACCCGATGCACCAAGAATTACAACAATTTCTCCTTCCTTTATTTCTAAGTTAATATTATGAAGAATATGTTCACAATTTATTCCGTTGCAATAGTACTTTTCTAATCCCTTAATATCAATGATGTTTCCCTTGCTATTGATAGCTTCACCATTTTTAAATATTTTTTTAAGTTCTTCTTTTAGTTTCTTTTTTTCATCAATATTCTCTTCAGATTTTATTTTTTTAATAAAATCTTCTTTCTCTTCCTTAACAAAATCTTTTCCTAGATTAGAAATTATTTTTGATTCGCTTCTTTTCTTTTTATTTTCAGCTCTTATTTCTCTAAGGTTTGGTCTTTTCTTTTTAGCATCTATATTATCAAAGTCATTCGCTTCAATATTTTTTAAAGATTTTTTATTTTCTGTATTGCTATTTTTGTTTTTTGTTTCTTTATCCATAATAATTTCCTTTCTATTCATCAGTTAATTTTATTGCTTCAAGAGCATCTGTTTTCTTAAATGAAATATAACTCATTCCTAATAATAATAATACTATTCCAAGTATAAACACAGTTAAAATTAAAGACTGTATTATTGTTAGTGTAAATCTAAAAGTATTTCCGGTGACTTCTGTTAATATCAATGCAATGGATGACAATGATAAAAATGTTAATGGAAGAGAAATTGCAAATGCCAATATAATTATAACTACATATGGAACAATAATAAGAATAGATGATTTTCTATTTGAATATCCAAAAGCTTTCAACATTGAAACTTCTCTTTTTGAAGAGTCAATTATGTCCTTTACTGAAATAATAATAATTGTAACTGCCATAAATATTGCAAATAGTGAAATCACGGTTAACATTGAAATCATCATTTGTTCCATTGCTTTTCCTTGTGATAATAATGTTTCAGATTTCAACGGAATTTGTAATGAATCATTATCCACTAAATCAGAGAAGTATTCTCCTGTATCAATTTTATCTTTACCAATCATTGTATAAATTGGTTGTATATCTCCTCACTCATCTTTTGAAAATAGTTGTTTACATCCAACTGTATAATTATTATTGTTTATTCCATCTTTTCTTGTTATATTATCAAATTCTTTATGACTAAATAAAATTGAACTTGTAGACATTAAATTATTATGAAAAAATTTTCCTTTTTTGTTAGTGGCAAACATATCATCTGAAGGAAGATTTTTTGAATCTCTTAGTCTGAATTCTCAACTTTTACGAGTATTGAAGTAAGTTCCTTTTTCTTTTTGAATTGTCGTAAAATTATTATTATAAAAAAATGACGAATCTTTCTTATGACTATGAATTTTATAGGCATCATTTTTATTGTCTTTCTCTAAAATTGATCCTGGTGAATAATCAGTTTGATATTGTTTTCCATTGATAAGGAAATCATGTTCTGAATAATTATCAAAATAGTTTTTATAAAATTCCATTGTGGTATTAATCCCAACATCAACCCCTGAAAAAAATGGTTTTCCAACAACCTTTATTTTTGTTAATACTTTGTATTGAGAAAAAATGTTATTATCACTTTTAATTCCTCATCTTTCACTATCAGAAGTAGTTCTTACTTGTGTCGAAATTACATATTGATCTTTGTGATCTTTGTCTTGAATAATGTTTCCTTTTTTAACATTTTCATTAATTTTTTTCTGTGCTTGTGTTGTTAATATAACAGGAATGTAGTCTAGGTGTCCTCCATTTTTTACATAATCAAGGTCATCTTGAAATAAGCCTCTTACTTTTTGTCCAATATTTGTATCAATTGAACCAAATGAATTTTCCATTTCATCAATATTGCTTGCAATATTGAAATCAGCGAAAGAACTATTAGAAAAAATTGCTTTTTGATCTTTTAAATTTATTGAATCCTTATATAAAAATGAATAAGAATGATATATTGTTGAATGAGTAAATTGGTCATAAAATTTTTCCATTATAAATGTATCATTTCCATATTTATCAACTATTTTTTGTAAATCTTTTATTGAATTAATTTTGATTGGAGATGTATCTTCAGTAGAATAAATATAGTTAAAAATTAACGAACTTGATCATGCCTTAATCATTGAAGGAAGGTATGGAGAAAGCGTTAGTCTTGAAAACCCAAAGCTCTCTCCTGTTATATGAGAGTATTCAGAAAGACCAATATATCCAAAAGTAACCGCTTCCATAAAGTGGTTTGTAAAATAAAAATTACTTTTAGGTCCTTCGTCTTGTGTGTAATTTATTATCTCCTTATCGCCAACAACATTTCAAATTGTGTTGTTAATCTCATTTTGATACATAGAAGATAAAACATCAATGCTATTATTAGAATTATTAAGAATCATATTAATGTTTCAATTCATCATATTATTTGATATATCAATTGGTGTTTCTTTACCATCTCCATACTCATATGCTTTATGATATTTTCCATCTTCACCCATTACCCAAAGTGGTTTTCTTTCATACTGTCCACGATCACTAATTGTATCATGATTATAAATATCAAAATTTAAATACTTTAGTGCATTTTTTGTTTGTTTTTCAACCATTGTTGTTGCAGCCATTGAAAATCCAGTTAATAGTGTCGCAAGGAATATTGAACCAAATAATAATGTAGATTTTCCAACTGCTCTTAATGCTCCTCTATTCATATATGATATTTCAAATGGTGTGTTTATTGGTGTTAAATAACCAGATGCTCTAACTAAGATATTTGGAGAATTAGCATTTGTATTATTTAATAAGTCTATTGTTGGTTTTTTAAGGGTTTTTATTGAAATTAAATATGTCAATCCAATTGCTAAAACCATTGGAATAAATAACAACAATAAGAAAAACATTAGTGATATTGGATTTGAAGAAAAAGTAATATAATAATAATTACTCATTAAATTTGTAAATATCATCATTACTGGAATTGATAATATTGATGCAATTATAAATCCAAAAAATATTATAATCATTGGAAATATTGTATATGCAGATGCAATAGACTTGTTAGACATCCCTAGTGCCTTAAGAGTTCCAATTTGTTTTCCAGAAGATTTTATACGTTTGCTTGTTAACATTGATATTACAATTAAAACAATTACCATAAAAATACCTACAATAACGTTGATCATTTTTTGTGTCCCTTTTATTTCGACTACTCCTGTATATGCCCAAATAGAACTTAGTGTATCATAATCATTCATAGGATGTGAATTTTCTTTTGCTATTGCTCTTGAACCAATTTGATTTTTCTTTATGAATGTTGCATTAGGATTTACAACTTTTCTAAAACCATTTGTCTCAACATCTTCAAAATCTAATAAAATTTTATCGAATTGCTTTGAGCCAAATTCTCAAGATTTTAGTGAAGATAGTTCTTCATAACCATCTTCAGTTCCAAGATAAACTGAATTATAAATATTTGAAAGAGATGAATAGTAGCTTCCATAGTTGTTATAAAAATCAATATAATCAGATGTGCTCATTCCTAAAAATGCTTGTTTTGACTCATCAGGAAGAACATTAAACCCAATTGCTGGATAGGTAATTTCATTAAAATAAACTGGTGAATAAGTTTTAAATTTTGTCAAATTCATAAAATCTATTTCATCGTTACCTTTATTCTTTTCATAGAAATCTTTTTGCACTAAAACTTTATATCCATCTTGACTAGAGTTTAATGCTTTTGATTGCCCAAGAAAGTCTTCTCTGCTTTTCCCTTCATCTATATAAGTAGATTTATTTATCTCTCTTCCATTAACTTCTTTCAAAAGAACATCATCAGGATTTTCTTCTTCAAATAAGTAATGTCCATTTGTCCAATCAATATCATTGATTAATTTAATTTCAAAATCAACATTTGCATCTTTTGAATTAGGAGTTACATTCATATAACTTGTAAAGTTATATGAGACACCTTTATCATAGTCTTCAATTACTTTTCTTGCATCTACTTGCTTTGTTGAAGAATAAACATCATCTGTATCTGTATATGTTTTCAATGGATAAAGAAATTTTCCTCCTGGATGAAGGATTGGATCATCATTAAATAATCTTGCCATTGCAATTGCTTTTCCATAATTTATCCAGTTTCCAAAAATTGTATTAATTAATGTGTCAGCACCTTTAGACTTGTCTTCTCCTCAAGAATCTTCAAGTTTCGAACCTTTAAACCTCTCTATTAAATCTGATTTTAATGCACTTGTTCAATCCGTTGTTGATCATCCGTAAGATTGATAGTGTTCATCATTTTTTCAAACCTTACTAGGAGCAGTGTTTATAAGATTTTCTTCTGATGGATCTTCTTCATACATACTTAGATGTATGTTTCAGTATGGGTTTCCATTTTCATCTGTATATCTATCATAACCATTAGTTTCATCAACATTTTTTCAATCAAGAGTATTTTCAATTATTCATGGTTTAATAAATAAACCTTCTTCTGATATTGTATTTTTAAAATTTATTATATTGTAATATTTTTCTTTTCTTAATTGACTAGTGTCTTCAGAATCTAATGCACCAGCACTTAGTTCGATTTGATAAAGATTATTTTCAGTATATTGTTTTTCAATTGATCTTTGTGTATTTTTTGCTAATAATTGTGTTCCTCCAACCAATGAAAAAGAAATACCAAAAAACATTAAAATAATTAATAATGATAATTTTCCTGAAAAAACAGATTTTGAAACCGATTTATTAATTACTTTATTTTTCTTAAAATTTAAGGTAAATACAAAAAGTATTCTTATTGTTAATAATAAGAATACAGTAAGTAATGAATATAATAGTATTTCAAAAATAAGCATTTCTATTTTTTGTTCTTCTCCTCTGATTTTGGTTTATCTTTTTTTTCTTCTGATGATGGTTTTGATTTATCGTTTGTTGATTTTGGTTTATCACTTGTAGTAGTTTTTTTCTTTTCAGAAGATGGTCTATTGATTGCAGTTTTCTTCTTTTTCTTTTGCTTTGTTTGCATGTCAAGAATTTTTTCAGGTAATTTTTTATTTACATAAATATATTCTGCTTCTTCTGCATTTAGAGTTTCTTTTATAAGAAGTGCTGATGCTAATAAATCCATAAGTTTTTTGTTATTTGAAATTAATTTGTATGCTTTTTTATATGCACCATCAATTAATAATCTAACTTCTTTATCAATATCATTAGCAATTTGTCCTGAATAATTCTTGCTTGAACTATCTCCTCTTCCTAAAAATATTGATCCTTCAGGTTTTTCATATTGGATTGGACCAAGGTTTGACATTCCGAATTCAGTAACCATTCTTCTTGCAATTTTTGTTGCTTCTTGAATATCTGAATATGCTCCAGTTGTTATTTCATTTTTTCCAAAGAAGAATTCTTCTGATGCTCTACCAGCCATATAAGAAACAATTTTTGCTTCAAGCTCTGATTTAGTTTGAACAAATTTTTCTTTCTTTGGAGTCATTAATACATATCCTCCAGCTGATCCTCTAGGAACAATTGTTATTTTTTGAACTTTTTCAGCATCAGATAATGCAAGCCCAATAAGAGCATGTCCTGATTCATGATAAGCAATTAATTTTTTCTCTTCATCAGACATTAGGTTATTAGATTTTGAAGGTCCTCCAATAACTCTATCAATAGCTTCATCAAGTATATCTAATGTAATTTCTTTTTTCTTTAATCTAACAGATAATATTGCTGCTTCGTTAATTACATTTTCTAATTCTGCTGGTGAAAATCCCGGAGTTCTTCCAGCAATATTTTCTCAATCAATATCTTTTGAAAATACTTTTTCTCCAACTTTAGAATATATTTTTAAAATTGATTCTCTTTCAACAATATCAGGCATTCTAAATTCAATTGATCTATCAAATCTCCCTGGTCTTTTTAAAGCAGGATCTAAGACATCTGGTCTATTAGTTGCAGCCATAACTATAACTCCACTATTAGCTGTAAAACCATCAAGTTCAACTAGCATTTGGTTAAGTGTTTGTTCTCTTTCATCGTTTCCGCCACCAACTCCAGCTCCTCTTTGTCTACCAACAGCATCTAATTCATCAATGAATATAAGTGCAGGAGCAACTGATTTTGCTTGTGCAAAAAGTTCTCTAACTCTTTTAGCTCCAACTCCAACAAACATTTCAACAAAGTCTGAACCCGAAATTGAAAAGAAAGGAATTGCAGCTTCTCCAGCAACGGCTTTTGCAAGGAAAGTTTTCCCTGTTCCTGGAGGTCCAGATAACATTACTCCTTTAGGAGTTCTAGCTCCAACCTTTGAATACTTATCAGGATTTTTTAGGAAATCAACAATTTCTCAAAGCTCAGCTTTAATTTCTTCATAACCAGCAACATTAGCAAATTTGATATTTGATATTTGAGGTGCCATTGATTTTTTTGACATATTCCCAATGTTTCCTTGTTGTGTCATCATTTTTTTCATTAATCAATATGAACCACCAATTATAAGTACTCATGGTAATATACCAACAATTAATATATATAATAATCCTGGTGAAGTTGATAATTGAATTAGGTTTTTTGTATTATCAAATTTATAAGTTTTAACTAAGAAATCAATAAATGCATTAAATCCGGATAGACCTGTTGCAGAACTAAATGATGCTTCAAAAATTGTATGATCTTTCCCTTTTACTCCATTATCAATTAATGCTATGATATTTCCGCCCGAAGGAGAATAATCATAAAATTCAACCTTTACCTTTGTCCAATCTGGAAAAACTTCGGTACTTTTAAATATGTCAACACCTTGTCAATTAGTTCCATCAAAGTATGGATTAAATGTAACAACCTTAGGTCCACTAAAAATCATCATCATTAAAATCATAAATAAAAATACAAAGAACATTATTCATATTCATTTTGCTGAACTAGATTTCTTTTTAGGAGTTGGTGTTACTGAAGTAGATTTTTCAGTATTTTTTAAATCTTTATTTCCCTTATTTTCTTTATTCTCTTTGTTTTTAGAATCTTTATTTTCTTCTATTTTTGTAATCGTTCTTGTTTTCATTTTATTCACTTTCCTTAATTATAGCAATATAAGGGAGATTTCTATATTTTTCATCATAATCTAATCCAAACCCTAATAGGAATCCTTTTGGATCTTCCTCTCAACAATATACTTCGTCATAAGAAATTTTCTCTCTCTTTGGTTTTCCATATATTCCAACAACAGTGATTGACTTTGGTTCATATGCTTCAAGGATGTTTATAATCTTATTCATTGTCTTTCCAGAATCAACAAGATCATCTGCAATAATTATATCTTTTCCTTTTATTGGAATAGATGCTTCATAACTTGTTTTAATATCTGATGATTGTTGATCTAAATAATATGATGATGAAGTTATGAAATCCATTTTTAAATCAAAATCAAGATGTTTCATTAACTCTAATGAGAATGGAAGTCCACCTTTCATTATTGTTATTAATATAACATCATTATCTTTTTTAGGAAATTTAGCATTAAGTTTTTTTGCAACGCCCTTAATTGCTTTAACAAGTTCTTTATGACTTTTTATTATTCTTATAATATGTTTGTTTTCTGTTCCCATAACTATTTACTTAATATAATAATTCTACTACTTTTTATTAAAATAAAAGTATTTTTCATTAATCTATATTCTTTATTTCCTCTTTTATTTTCTAAGAATATTAGTAAGGAATCTATTTTATTTTTATTGATGTTAATTCTATCTTTTGAGTCAATTAAAAACTTATATATAACCTTATTTTTAAAAGAGGGGTTTATTGAATCAAAATAATTTCAAGAATATTTTGAATCAATAAATTCTTGATAAATGCATTCAAAAACTTTTTGTTCTTTTTTCATTGAATCATTTTTCTTTTTAAATTCATAATAAATTTTATCTTTCTCTTTTTGTGTTTTATTTTTTAATTCTATTCTTATTTTATTTCTTTCATATATTGGTTCATTGTTTGTTTTATCAATAAAATATTTGATATTATTTTCCTTGAGAAATTTAACGATTTCATCCTTAAACAAATTTAATAATGGTCTTCTAATAATCATTCCTTTTAATTTTGTTTCTTCTTGGATTCCATAGAAAAAATAATCATTTGATCTTCTTGATTGCATGATTGCAGTCTCAATAAAATCATCCTTATGATGT
Source organism: uncultured Mycoplasmataceae bacterium (assembly GCA_947313745.1). GTDB lineage: Bacteria > Bacillota_I > Bacilli_A > Mycoplasmatales > Hepatoplasmataceae > Tyloplasma. The sequence continues at coordinate 19,816 of CAMZNG010000008.1, read as the reverse complement.
CCTATGTAAATATAACTTACTTTTTCTTTAGTGGAAACTTCTTTAAAAAAATCATATCTTAACTCTCTTGCCATTGATTGTTTATTCTTTAAATGAGAGTATTTCTCTAAATCCTTTTCTTTTACATCTTTTATATATATTTTAATATTTTTTAATTTACAATATTCTTCTATATATTTTTTTTCATCAATTGATTCAGGTCTAAAATTATAATTTACATGTGCAACAATGGGAACGAAATTATTTTCTAATAAATAATTTAGCAGGTACATTGAATCAGGTCCACCAGAAACAGCAACGATAACTTTTTTATTTTCCATTATATTTATTTGTTAGTTCGATAAAATCTAAGTCAACAAAGTCCTTTGCTATATTTACATATTTATGTAAATCATTTGTAATAACTTCTTTTTGTTTGCTTGTTCAATTACCAAGAACATAATTTCCTGTATCAATTTTTATATCTGAACCTATTCCTACTTTTAATCTTGTAAATTCATTTGAATTTAAATTATCTATTATATCTCTAATTCCATTTTGTCCACCATGACCACTTTTAAAAACTATTTTATAATCGCCTATTTTTTGATCTTTATCATCTTGAATAACTAATAAATCAGAAATATCTATTTTATAATAATCAAGCATTCCCTTAATTACTTTTCCTGAGTTATTCATATATAGTTTTGGTTTTGCAATAACAACTTTCTCTCCATTAATAAAAGTTGAGGCATATGATGAGGAAGGAGCTTCCTTGAAATTTAAGTCTAATTCTTTTGCTAATTTATCAATAACTAAAAACCCAAGATTGTGTCTTGTGTTTTTATATTTATCACCGATGTTTCCTAGTCCAACAATTAGTTTCATATGTTAATTATAATATTTATTTTTTATGTTTGTAATTTAATATTCTATTGGTTAAACAATAATGCTTACACAACAGTGCAAGCATTATTTGTTTTTTCTATTTTAGTGATTAACTTTTTAATTCAATCTTTAATTCCTCATACTTTAATCTTTCATTCAAAGCTTTTTTTTGAGCATCTTTAATATTGTTTGATAATTCTTTTTTTATTTTCTCTATTTCTTTTTTTGCTCTTGAAACATCTATTTCAGATTCAAAAACATAATCAATAGTTAAGATTGTAACCTCTGCACCTGTAACGTTAAATATTCCTCCGGCTACAACTCCATGTTCTATTTTCCCATCTTCATATCTAATGCTAAATAAAGAAGTTTTTAGCGAAGAAACTAGTGGCACATGTTTGGCAAGAACTCCTATTCTTCCTTCAGCAATTTCTGCATTTATTTGAACCACATTTTTTTGAAATCTTTTTCCTGTGGGTGTTGCAATTGATAATAATGTTGTTTTCATAACTATTTTAAAACTTCTTCAATTGATCCTTTAAGTAAAAATTTTGACTCAGGAACATCATCATGTTTTCCTTCAATAATTTCCTTAAATGATCTAATTGTATCTTCCCTTGAAACAAATGTTCCTGGTATGTCTGAGAATACTTCAGCAACATGGAAGGGTTGAGAAAGGAATTTAGAAATTCTTCTTGCTCTTAAAACAGTTGTTTTATCTTCTTCTGATAATTCATCCATCCCAAGGATTGCAATAATATCTTGTAGTTCTTTATATTTTTGAAGAATTGATATTACTTGATTAGCAACTTCAAAATGTTCTTCCCCAACAATCTCTGGATCTAATAATGATGAATTAGATTCTAATGGATCGATAGCTGGATAAATACCTTGAGAAAATATTTCTCTTGATAAAACTATTGATGCATCAAGATGGGTAAATGTAGTTGCAGGTGCAGGATCAGTAATATCATCCGCTGGAACATAAACTGCTTGAACAGAAGTGATTGATCCTTTTTGTGTTGATGCAATTCTTTCTTGAAGTCTCCCCATTTCATCGGCAAGTGTAGGTTGGTAACCAACAGCTGATGGCATACGTCCTAGTAAAGCCGAAACTTCAGATCCTGCTTGTGAAAATCTAAATATATTATCAATAAATAATAAAACATCTTGTCCTTTTTTATCTCTAAAATATTCAGCAAGTGTTAACCCTGTTAATGCAATTCTCATACGAGCGCCTGGGGGTTCATTCATTTGTCCAAATGCTAATGCTGTTTTTGAAAGAACTCCTGACTCTTTCATTTCATGAAAGAGATCGTAACCTTCTCTTGTTCTTTCTCCAACACCAGCAAAAACTGATAGTCCACCATGCTCTTGAGCAACGTTATGTATTAATTCTGTAATTAAAACTGTTTTACCAACTCCGGCTCCACCAAATAATCCTACTTTTGATCCTTTGGCAAAAGGTTGTAATAAATCAATAACCTTAACTCCTGTTTCAAATAATTCTACTGAAGAAGATTGTTCACTATAAGTTGGGGCTTTTCTATGTATGGGTGAAGTAATATCTGATTTTATTGGTCCAAGACCATCTTGTGGTTCACCAATTACATTCATAATTCTTCCAAGTGTTGCTTCTCCAACCGGAACAGTTATTGGTGCACCAGTGGAAATTACTTCTTGTCCTCTAACTAGTCCATCTGATGGGCCCATTGCAATTGTTCTAACTACTGAATCCCCTATCTCAGAAGCTACTTCTAAAACTATTTTTGAATTATTTAATTCAACTATTAATGCATCATTGATTGATGGTAATTTTGTATTGTCAAATCTAACATCAATTACTGGTCCAATTATTTGTGATATTTTTCCTGTGTTCTTTGCCATTATATTTCTATTCCTTTCATCTTGTAATCTTTTATTCATTGTTGATATACATTTGTATCAAGAATAAAGTATCCTATTATTTTATCTTGTTCATATATTTCAAATAATGTTTTTTTATCTATATTTTTGTCTTTGGTAATATCATTTTTATTTTTTAAAATTTTTATTTCTTTTTTAAATTTTTCTCTATATATTGATGATAACATTTCCAATCCTAGACTATCTGTTTTTGCTACTTTCATAATTATTTCAGGGACTCTGCTCCTCCTATTATTTCGGATATCTCTTGGGTAATTTTTGCTTGTCTACCCCTATTATATTCTATGTTTAGAGCATCAAGTAATTCTTCTCCATTTTTGGTTGCTGCTTCCATTGCATTTTTTCTTGATGTATGTTCAGATGCTTGTGATTCCCTAAAAATACCAACCAAGAATGAGTGAATATATAACCCCTCTAATTCTTTTAACAATAAAGATCTCTCTGGTTCAAACAATGTAATTGCTAATTGTTTTGTTTCTTTCTCGTTATTTGAAATAGCTATTCGTTGAATTGGAAGAATTATTTTTGTTGTTGGTTGGAAGTCCATTGCAGAAATGTATTTTGTATAAATAACTTTAACTTGATAATCATCATCATAATATAAAGCTTTTATTTTTACTGTAATTTCTTCAAGTTTATGACTATGATTAAGTTCTTCTAAATTAATTACTTCAACTTTATCTTTTTCTTGATTTTTAAATGACATTCCTTTTTGACCAATGATCAGCACCTTATCGTTTTTATCAATTTGTGATTTTAATGTTTTTAAAATATTATTATTATATCCTCCAGCAAGACCAAGGTTTGACATTATCACAATTCAATATGTCCCTTTAAAATCATTTCTTGTTTTTTGATTTCCTGAAACTTCTCCAATCATTTTTTCAACCTTATTAAAATAATCTTCATATTCTTTTTTTGCCTTTATGGCTTTTTGAGATTTTGCAGAAGAAACTAATTGCATTGCTTTTGTAATTTTGTTTATTGTTGATACAGAATTTTGTTTGTCTTTTATTTGTCTTAAAGTTGCCATAATTTAATTCTCTTATAATGTTTTTATAAATTTACTTATTAATGTTTTTAACTCTTTTGAAGTCTTGTCTAATAATTGTTTTTCCTTTTGGAATTCTTTTTTTATTCTATTTAAATCTTTATTCACCGAAATTTCTTTTATTAATTTTTCATTAAATGTTGAAATTTTATTCATAGGAATTTCTTTTATTAAACCTTCGTTTATTGCAAATAAAATAAATGCCTCTATTTCTTGTGGGTATGGAGAATATTGTTTTTGTTTAATCATTTTCATTATTTTTTCACCAGAATCAAGAATTGATTTTGTGTCTTCATCCATGTCTGAAGCAAATTGTGAAAATGCTTTCAATTCAAAATATGATGCTAATTGTATTTTTAAAGATCCAGATGTTTTTTTAATAAGTTTTGTTTGTGCGGAACCACCAACTCTTGAAACTGATTTACCAGCATCAACAGCTGGTCTTTGTCCTGCATTAAATAAGTCTGCCATTAAAAATATTTGTCCATCAGTTATAGAAATAACATTTGTTGGAATGTAGGCAGAAATATCACCAGCTTGTGTTTCAATTATTGGTAAAGCTGTTATTGACCCACCCCCATATTTTTCATTTATTGATGCAGCTCTTTCTAATAATTTTGAATGAAGGTAAAATACATCTCCAGGATATGCTTCTCTACCTGGAGGTCTTCTAAGTAGTAATGAAACTGCACGGTATGAGATGGCATGTTTTGTTAAATCATCAAAAACTATTAATACATCTTCTCCATTTTCCATTCACTCTTCTGCAATTGTTATTCCTGAATATGGAGATAGATATTGCATCGCATTTGATTCTGAAGCATTTGCTGCAACTATTGTTGTATACTCCATTGCACCTGAAGATTCCAATTTTCTAACTGTATTTCCAAGTGTTGAATTTTTTTGTCCTATTGATACATAAACACATTTAACATTTTTTCCTTTTTGATTAAGAATTGTATCAATTGCAATTGCTGTTTTCCCAACTTTTTTATCTCCAATTATTAATTCTCTTTGTCCCTTACCAATTGGGATCATTGAATCAATAGCTAGTATTCCTGTTTCTAGTGGTTGTGAAACAGGTTTTCTTGTCATTATTCCAGGAGCAATTCTTTCTGTTGGTCTTGTTTTTTTAGAATTTACTTTTCCTTTTCCATCAATAGGAACACCTAAAGAATTAACTATTCTTCCAAGTAACTCATCTCCAACAGGAACTTCAACAACTTGGTTTGTTCTTGAAACTGGATCCCCATCTCTAATGTGTGAGAAATCACCAAAGATTATAACTCCTATTGAATCTTCTTCAAGGTTTAATGCCATCCCAAAAGTTTCTTCAGGAAATTTTAAAAGCTCTCCTGCTTTTGCTTTTTCCAATCCTGAAACTGTTGCAATTCCATCGGCAATAGATATTACTTTTCCTTCTTCTGATTCTTTAATTTCTAAGTTATAATTTTTAATTTTATTTTTAATTATTGTACTTAATTCTATTGCTTTACTCATTATGATTCACTTCCTTCTTTTAATAATTGTTTTAATTTATTTTTTATTGAGTTATCTCAAACATCATCATCAATTTCTAATCTAATCCCGCCAATTAATTCCTTATCTATTTTGTTTATAAGCATTACTTTTTTGTTAATCTTCTTTGATGAAGATTCTTCTAATTCCTTTATTAAGTTTTGATTTAAAGGAATTGTAGTGTAAGCAAAACCTTTAATGATTCCTTTTTCCTTGTTATAAATATTTATTAATTCTTCTATATAGTTTTTTAAATATTTTGATCTTCCGGATTCAATTAAAATATTCAATCAGTTATTATAATATTCATAATCACAAGTTAATTCCTTGACTAATTTTTTCTTTTCATCAATTGTTATTTCCCTTGATGCAAGATAACTAAATATTTTTTTATTATCATTTGAAATACTAATTAATGCTAACGATAATTGAATGTAATCTTCAACCATGTTTTCCTCTTTGGCTATTTCATATATTGCTTCAGAATATTGTCTAGAATTTGTGTTTACCATATTACCTACCTAATCTTATTCCTTCATCTTATCTATCAAATCAGAAATTAGCTTTTCATTATTTTTATCACTTAATTCTTTTTCAATTATTTTTTCCGCTGCTAAAATTGATGTAGAAATAATCTCTTGTTTTACATCATCTTGCATTTGTTTCTTTTCGTTTTCAATTTGTTCTCTTGATTTTTCCATCATTGTTTCTGATTGTTTTTTTGCTAAATCAATGATTTCTTTTTTAAGTTCAATTGCTTCTTGTTTTGAACTTGAAACTATACCTAATGCTTTCTTTTTTGATTCATCCAATTCCTTAATAGATTTTTCATTATTAATCTCGGCTTCTTTGTTTTTGTTTGAAGCTTCATCAATTTCTTTTTGTATCTTTTCTTTTCTTTTTTCAAGTTTTTCATTTACTGGGTCTCAGAAGAAATATCAAGTCATTGCTAAAACTGCAAATAAAGAAATTAATGTTCCTATTAATACTGCAATTGGCATTTCCAATGGAATACCAACTTTCCCACCATGATCAAGTTCATAGTCAGAAATAAATCCACCAACAATAACCATAAATATGGTGAATAATATAATTAAAACCACTGAACCTCAAGCAAGTATTTTTTTAAGTATGTGGAATTTATTATTTTTATTTTTCCTTTTCATATTCTCTTTATTAATTATAACTCTCTCATTCTCCATTTTCATCTCCAACAAATATTTCTACTGTTGTTTCTTTTTTAAAAGTTTTGTTTTTTTCTTGTTTAATTGATTTTCTTTCTTTCGAAGATCATGTATCACCTGTTTCCATTGTTCAAAAAATTGCTGTTAACATTATAAATACAAAAGCTTGTAACGCTGATAATGCGGTGTCAGCAATTGATCAAATTCATTTTCAAGTCCCTTGTAAGGCAGGAAATCAAAGTGTTATTGTTGATATTTCACCAGCCTCAGAAGTTATCCCTCAAATAATTATTCATACAATATTTCCAATAACTGCACCTGCAAGAGTTGCTGCAAATAATCTAATAGACATTGATAGTATTGGTGTGAATTGCAAAATTATTTCCATCGGATTCTTATATTTATGTTTTGCAAATCCAACTAATCCCATTGTACCTATTCCTATAACATAAATAATAATGAATGTTATTAATGCTAGTGGAAATGTAAACATTAAAGTTGACGGAGCAGCTTCAAATCCTAATCATGGAATTAAGGAATTGAATAAGATAAAATTAAATAGTGTAAATAAGTAAGGTTGAGATCATTTATTTTTTCCTTCCATTACATTGTCAAGCAAATCTGTGAATGCTGTGAAATACATTTCAAGCAATACCATTATTTTGCTAGTTGGAGCTTGTCCATTTTTTTGTTTTTTAATTACTCCAAAATATAAAGATATCAATAACACCATTGTAAAAAATGTTGTCATTACTAACCCAAGAAATTGAGAAGATGCAAATACATCTCATCAAGGTTTTGGTTCTGCTACTTCTAGTAATAATGAAATATCCATCTACTCCTCCTTATATAATTTTTTTCTTTGAACAACATCTATTATTCCAATTGTTATATATGAAACTGTTGGAATTGAGTATGTTCATAATAGTGATAATGTATTGATTGGTTTCAATAACTTATCTTTATGTTCGATCCCTGGAAGTAACCAAGGATTAATTAGCAAACTTATTAATAATAATGATATAACAAATATTAATATTCTTAATGCGATTGTCCCAATAGGAATTATTTTTGTCATAAATGTTTTTATCTTTGGAATTTTAAATCATAATATTCATATTGCAAAATATGAAAGTCATAAAATTGCTATTCCAAATAATGTTCCATATAATCATGAATTATCAATTAATAATAATATTAATGAAACACCTAATGCAATTATTGAATAAAATATTGAAAAAGGTATGCTTCTATAAAACGACTCTTTTTCTAACCATCTTTGAAACATTAAATTAACATTCCCTTTTGCATTTAATTAAGCAACAAATAAACACATAATAGCAATAACTAAACCATATAGTGCTGATGATTCAGCTACTGCTGCTCCAACAAACATCATATTTCTAATTTGTGCTTCTGCCTCTGGATTTCTCCCAACTGCTTCAGCTGCTTTCCCAGCTGCATATCCTTGACCAATTCCAGCACCAATGAATGATATTGATGCAATCCCTGCTCCAATAGCAACAATTCCACTATCAGTTGCCCCTGTACTTGAATATTCTCCTAAAATTGACATATTACTTAAGGGAGTTAATGCTCCATCATTAGTCATTAATATAATGAAAAGAGTTGTTAAAACAATAAAAGAAATTATTGCCATTGTAATTATTGTAATATTATTTCTCTTTAATGTTTTGATTGTTTTGATTGTTTTTGTTTCCATATTTATCTCCTTGTAGATTAAAACTTATATAAGTATATTTTACTCCTTAGTAGTAATAAAAAAAAGTATTTTTGAAGTATTTTTTAACTTTCTAAAATATTTCTCATTAATGCATCTATTACTTCGTCAAGTCCTCCGTCCATTACTCTATCTAATTTTTTTAATGTTAATCCTATCCTATGATCAGTTATTCTATTTTGAGGATAATTATAAGTTCTTATTTTTTCAGATCTATCACCTGTTCCAACAAGTATTTTTTTATTTCCTGCTGCTTCTTTCGCTTCTTCTTGCATTCTTATTTCATATATTCTAGATCTTATAAGTTGCATTGCAATATCTTTGTTGTGATGTTGTGATCTTCCATCTTGTGATTGAGCAACAATTCCTGTTGGTATGTGGGTAATCCTAACAGCTGAATCCGTTTTGTTTGCATGTTGTCCACCTTTTCCTCCAGACCTATATGTATCAACTCTAAGATCTGAATTATTAATCTCAACATCTACTTCTTCAACTTCGGGCATTACTGAAGCTGTAATTGTAGAAGTGTGAACTCTACCTTGAGTTTCTGTAGAAGGGATCCTTTGAACTCTATGGACTCCTGATTCAAATTTTAAATGTCCATAAACATCAACTCCCCTTACATAGAATGATACATTTGAATACCCTCCCATATCTGCTTCTGCTTCTTCAATCATTTCAATTGTTCAACCCATTTTAGAAGCATATTTTTGATATGCTCTAAATAGATCACCAACAAAGATTTTTGCCTCATCTCCCCCTGCGGCTCCTTGAAGTTGAATAATAGCATCTCTTTCATCATTTTGATCTTTATTAATCATTAAGTTTTCTAATAATAATTCAATTTTAATGATTTCTTTAGAAGAATCATCGATCATTTTTTTTAGATCATTTATTAATTCTTTCGATGTTTCAGAAGCAATGATTTCTTTTGCATCTTCAATGTCTTTATTATGTTCATTTCATTGATTAAATAATTTAATTTTGCCTTCTGACTTTTTTATAAATTTATTAAGTTTTGTAACTTCTTTAATGTTTGAGTGTATATTTGATTCTAAAAGTTTTGCTTGTATTGCATCATATTCAGATTTTAATTCTACTAAATTTTTGTGTATTTGATTTTTCATAATTTCACTATAACTATATGAATTATAATATAAAAAATATGATTGCAATCTCTTACTATCATATTTATTATATTATTAGGATTTTATATAAAACTATCATTATGATGGTGTTTATTTTTCTGGGATTCATTCTTTTTGTATAAAGTCTTCTATTTTTTTCATTGCTTTTTCTTTTTCTTCACGAGAATTACTTTTGATCATCTCAAAGGATTTATTATTTTCACGTTCAATTTTATTTTTTAATGTTTCAACTTCTTTTTTTAAGAGGTTAGTTATTTTTTTATTTTTTGCATTATTTTTTAATAAAAGTTCTTTAAAATGTTTTGATAATTTTCTTTCTAAAAGAATATAATCATTATTTCCAGAAAGGCTTGACTTAGAATTATTATTGCTTTTTTCTTTTGTTAAATTTTTCTCTCTATTATTTATGTTTTCCAATGGTTTGTTATTTTCATCATCTAATCTATCATTAAGATATTCTTTTACCTCTTTAATTCAATAATTAATTTTTTCTAAGGTGTCAATTTTGTTGTCTATTATTTTTTCTTTTTTTTCATCGAAAACTAAATCTTCTTTTTTAAGGTCTTGTTTAGTTAATTTTTGTTTTTTTCCTAATGAATTTTTCTCTTTAACAAAACTATCAGTACCAATACTTAAATCACTTTGATTATTATCTGTATTTTCTAATTTGTTTTGTATGTTTAAAGTTGTTTCAATTGTATTTGATTGTAAGCTTCTTTCTTTCCCAATCTTAACTTCTTCTGTTACATCATATTTTTTATATATAAACTCATCTAATGAATTACCCTTTTCATGTTCTTCAGGAATATTTTTTATCTCAACTGGAATAACACTTTGTGGTAAATTACTAGTGTTATTTAATGTATTTACAGTAGGTTCTGATGTTTCTTTTTTATCTTTGTATTTTCCAACTATTCTATCTTCCAATGATTTTTTCTTGTATGATTCTGTTTCTGGTTTTGAAATCAATCTATCTTTTAATGATTTTTTCTTATATGTTTCTGTTTCTGGTTTTGCAATAAGTCTGCTTTCTAAGTTTTTTCCTTCAAATGTTTTTTCCTCTGGTTTTGAAAGTAATCTATCTTCTAATGATTTTTTCTTGTATGATTCTGTTTCTGGTTTTGTAATAAGTCTGCTTTCTAATGTTTTATTTTTAAGTTCATTTGATAATTCGCCTGATCCGTGACCTGATTTGCTGAATCTATCTGCTGAAGATTTTCCTGTGATTCCTTTGCTTGATGATTCTTCGTCATGTCCTGATTTACTGAATCTATCTGCTGAAGATTTTCCTGCAATTCCTTTGTTTGATGATTCTTCTGATCCGTGACCTGATTTGCTGAATCTTGATTCAGAAGTTTTTTCTCCAGAAAATTCACTTATTTCTTTATCATCATGACCTGATTTGCTGAATCTATCTGCTGAAGATTTTCCTGTGATTCCTTTGCTTGATGATTCTTCGTCATGTCCTGATTTACTGAATCTATCTGCTGAAGATTTTCCAGCAATTCTTTTGTTTGATGATTCTTCTGATCCGTGACCTGATTTACTGAATCTTGATTCAGAAGTTTTTTCTCCAGAAAATTCACTTATTTCTTTATCATCATGACCTGATTTGCTGAATCTATCTGCTGAAGATTTTCCTGCAATTCCTTTGCTTGATGTTTCTTCTGATGCGTGGCCTGATTTGCTGAATCTTGATTCGGAAGTTTTTTCTTCTAGATTATTTTTGTCTGATGATTCATCATTGTCATGTCCTGATTTGCTGAATCTGTCTGCTGAAGATTTTCCTGCAATTCCTTTGCTTGATGATTCTTCGTCATGTCCCGATTTGCTGAATCTGTCTGCTGAAGATTTTCCTGCAATTCTTTTGCTTGATGATTCTTCTGATCCGTGACCTGATTTGTTGAATCTTGATTCAGAAGTTTTTTCTTCTAGATTATTTTTGTCTGATGATTCATCATTGTCATGTCCTGATTTGCTGAATCTATCGGCTGAAGATTTTCCTGCAATTCCTTTGTCTGATGATTCTTCTGATGTGTGGCCTGATTTTCCAAATCTATCACTTGATGATTTTTTTATTAGCTCAACGCTATCAGGTAGATCGGAAGATGTGTGGCCTGATTTGCTGAATCTATCGGTTGAAGATTTTCCTGAAATTTCTTTGCTTGATGTTTCTTCTGATGCGTGACCTGATTTTCCAAATCTATCACTTGATGATTTTTTTATTAGTTCAACGCTATCAGGTAGATCGGAAGATGTGTGGCCTGATTTTCCAAATCTATCGTTTGATGATTTTGATGGTACTTTATTACTATCATTAAGTCAATCATCGTTTCCACTTCCAGCTAATGAAAATCTATCTTTTGCTGATTTTGGTTTTATTACTTGAGGTTTTTTAGTTTCTCTATCAGCTGTCAATTCTTTAAATGAGATTCTTTTCTTTGAGGTTGTTTTAGATTTTTTCTTTACATTAGGTTTTTTAGTAGTTGGTTTTGCGACTACTTTTGTTTCAGTTGTTTTCTTAGGTGTTGGTTTTTTAGTAGTTGGTTTTGCGACTACTTTTGTTTCGGTTGTTTTTTTAGATGTAGGTTTTTTAGTAGTTGGTTTTGAAACTACTTTTGTTTCAGTTGTTTTCTTAGGTGTTGGTTTTTTGATAATTGGTTTTGCGACTACTTTTGTTTCGGTTGTTTTTTTAGATGTAGGTTTTTTAGTAGTTGGTTTTGAAACTACTTTTGTTTCGGTTGTTTTCTTAGGTGTTGGTTTTTTAGTAGTTGGTTTTGCAACTACTTTCGTTTCAACTGTTTTCTTAGGTGTAGGTTTTTTTATAACTGGTTTTGCAACTACTTTTGTTTCGGTTGTTTTTTTAGATGTAGGTTTTTTAGTAGTTGGTTTTGAAACTACTTTTGTTTCAACTGTTTTCTTAGGTGTAGGTTTTTTGATGGGGATATTATCTAGTTTAACTTCTATTGTCTTGGGATTTTGGATCTCTTGTAAAGATTCTTTTTCTCCTTCTTTAGGTGGTTTTACTTCAATAAAAATATCATCAATTTTTATATCATATGGTAATCCAGAATTTATAATATATAAATCTTTATAGTGTATGTTGGTAGTAAGATTTAATAAGAAAAATCAAAATTCTCCGTTTGGTAATCTTCTTGTTTGAATTCATGATAACTCTAAATCTTTGTTATTTATTTTCGCATTTTTTGGATCAAAAAGATAGACGTCATCAGATATTATCTGTATTTTAATTCTTGCCTTAATACCTTTTTGTTTATCTATATTTTTTCTATTGTTTAGAGTCGCTTCAAAATCATTAATTATTTTTATAATTTCTTCTCTTTCTTCATCTGAAAACCTAGGAAAATTACCTCTATCTTGAGGTACATAATTAGTTCATTTTCCATTTCAATGATGTAGATAACTTACAATAAGTCCATCATAAATGAAACACTCATAAGTTTCTTTGTCAATTTTTTCAAATGTAACTATTCCTTTTTGTATTCTTTCTTTTTCTTTCATAAATCTCTTTTGTTGATAGACCAATGGTTTATTTCTTTTTTACCTTCATTGCTCTTTTATTGAATTCATCATCCAATGAATATTCTTCTTCAGAATTATTTTCTTTGGCATCCTTAAAAATAATATTATCATCAAGATTTCCGGCTTTTGCAAATCTATCATTTGCTGTTTTATGAATATCATCCTCGTTAGAAAATGGTTTATTTTTTAATTTATTTTTTTTATTATTAATTTCAATTCTTGTTAAAGAAGATTCATTTGCAATTTTTTCTTTTTTTGATTCTTCAATGATTTTTCTAATTTCTGTAGTTTTTTCAACTTTTTTAGGTTCGTTTGTTTCTTGGTTTTTAGTTTTTGTTTTACTTATTTTAGTTGTGGGAGAAGGTGAATTTAAATTTCTACTTATTGAAACTGCATCTGTTGCCCCTCTATCATATGTTTTATTATAAGTTCCCCTAAAAAAGAATTTTACAAACTTTTCAAAAAATCCTAACTTATTTAAATTTTTATAAAGCTTCTCATCGTCTGCTGAAAATTTCATACTTGAAAAAGCCATAGAATCTTTTAATTCTTTTTTGGTTTGAATGTTATATTTACCTTGAGTTTCTTTTGAGAATGAAGCTTCTCTCATATCTTTTGTATTATATTTTTTCTTTTCTTTTTTCACATTAACACCTTAAAATTATTTGTCTTTACTATTATAATATGTTTATACTAATTTATATTAGTAATTTCTAATCAACAAGTTAATAAAAATATGGGAGTGTAGCTCAATTAGGTAGAGCAACGGTCTCCAAAACCGCAGGTTAAGGGTTCGATTCCTTTCACTCCCGCCAAAGAATATTAAAAATATTTTTAACTTGTTGTTTTTTTATTTAAAAAAGCTACTAAATTCATAATGTCTGATGGATTTATTCCTTGAATATTTTGTGCTTGATGAATTGATCTTGGCATAAAACTATTTAATTTTTCAACTGCTTCAAGAGCTAGGTTAGGAACTTTTCCATAATCCATATTGTTTGGAAGGGTAAGTTTTTGATACCTAAGATAGTTTGATATTTCTTTTTCTTGTTTTAGGATATATCCCTCAAATTTTAATTCAATTCCTAATGTAATAATATCGTTTTCAGTTAAATCACTAAATTCTGGAATTTGTTCACTTATTATTTCCTTTAGTTCCAAGATATTAAATTCTGATCTTTTAATAATATCTAGTATTGGTATAGAATTAACACTTAAATTTATTTTCTTTTCTTTTAAGAGGTTCGAAAATCTTTCATCATTTACATTAGCTCTTGAATCTCATAGTTTTCCTTTCATTGTTGAAAGAATCTTAAATCTTTTTTCTAATTTATTATATCTTTCCTTAGAAATTAAACTATTACTATAAGCATATTTATATAGTCTTTTTATAGCATTGTCTGTTCTTAATAATAATCTATATTCAGCTCTTGAAGATAGTAGTCTATATGGATCAATAATTCCTTTTGTTGTAATATCATCAATCATCACTCCAATATATGCATCGTTTCTACCCAATATAAATTCATCTTTATTTTTTAATTTATTATTCGCATTAACGGCAGCCACCATTCCTTGAGCAGCAGCTTCTTCATATCCACTTGTTCCGTTTATTTGTCCAGCAAAATATAAATTACTTATTTTTTTTAATTCTAAAGTTTGTTTTAGTTGGGTTGGGTTTATTGCATCATATTCAATTGCATATGCATATTTTGAAATAATTGCATTTTCAAATCCTTTAATCTTCTTTACAAATTTGTCTTGTACATCTTTGGGCATTGAAGAAGATATCCCTGCTAAATATATAGTATCTAATTCTTCAGATTCCAATTCTAAAAATATTTGATGTCTATCCTTGTCACTAAATCTTTTGACTTTATCTTCTATGGATGGACAATACCTTGGTCCTTTACCATTCATCTCATCAGAAAATAAATATGATTTATCAAAGTTATCTACAATAATTTTGTGAACATCCTTATTTGTATATGCTAATCATGCAGGAATATTTTGATAAGGCTTATTTATTTTTTCATCCTCTGTAAAATAAATTGGTTGACTAGATCCTGGTTCCTCTTCAAGAACATCAAAATTTATAGATTCTTTTTTTACTCTTGGTGGTGTACCAGTTTTTAATCTTATTAATTCTATTCCTAAATCATCAAGTTGCTCTGATATTCCTTTGGTTGTCTTTTTACCATCTGGACCTTCATTCTTAATGATTGTTCCTTTCATTGTTTTTGCTCTTAAAAAAGTTCCTGTCGTAATAATTACAGCATCTCCCCTAAGTTCTTTTCCATTTGCGAAAACTATTCCTTTTGTTTGGTTGTCTTCAATAATTAAGGAAAGGACCTCTCCTTCAATGACTTTTATTTTTGAATTAGAAATATAGTTATTCATTCATTGAGGGTATTTAATTTTATCTACTTGTGCTCTCAAGGCTTGAACAGCTGGTCCCTTAGATTTATTAAGAACTTTTGTTTGGAGTTGAGTTTCATCTGCTGCAATGGGCATTAACCCACCTAAAGCAAAAAGTTCTTTAACAACAATCCCTTTTGCTGATCCACCTATTGAAACATTGCAAGGCAATTGTGAAATATCACTTTTACTAAAAGTTACAAGCATCGTTTCATTACCAAGTTTATTTGCAAAGTGTGCTGCTTCTATTCCAGCATGACCTGCACCAACAATTATTATTTTTTTCATGTGTATTTAAATTATAAAATGAAAAAACAAAGAAATGCTTTGTTTTAATTTCATCCGCCGTTTCTGTAACCACCATTGTCACCATAATATCCGCCACTTCCACCGTAGCCACCGTAGCCACCACCATAGCCACTGCTGCCTTTACCTTTCTTCTGACGTTTAGGTTTCTTTTGTTTTGCAGGTTTGCTATAATCATCATAATTTAAAAAGCCTCCATAGTAGCCACCGCCACTTCCACTATAATTATCTCCATAATCATAATTGTCTCCGCCTCTTCTTTTATCTATTATTTTAAATACTAGTGCAATACCAATAATTATAGATAATGCAAAGAATAGTATAAATGATATTTCAGAAATCTTTAGTAAAAGTGATTTCTTTGTTTTTATTTCATTTTTGCTACTTGGAACTGAATCTCCAATTGGGTCTCCTGTAAGTACATCAATTAAAACAAATGATATTTCTGGATAAGTTGTTGATGGACTTAATCCTGTGACATTAAAGTTATTGTTTGTTAGTGCTTCACTATAAACTCTTGAATTTCAAATTGATACTTCACTTGATTGAACTTCTATTCTATATGGTAAATTTTCCTTATTAGCATTAAAATAATCATTTGGGAGATAGGATGTTGAAATAGCAAAATCAAACCCTTCTGAAGTTATGCTTGCTTCGTCTATTATTACATTATCATCATCTATCTTGGGTTGAGCTCATTCTTCATTATTAACCAATGTTGAATTTTGTTTAATAAACTTATCATTTATATTATTTTCAAATGAAGTTTTATAACCTATTAAAAATACGCACCCAATAATAAAAAATATTGTTAAAAGTATTATTTTCTTACTAACTGTTTTCATTATTAATTAAATTATACAATTTTATTTATTAAATTTAAAATATTTTAATATCGCTAATCCCAAATGAAATATAAACATTCTAATAAAAGGTGTTAAAACATAATTATATGAAATGTTAAAATAATCATCTAATAAATAGGTGTGGATTATTAGTAATTTTAATGTTGTAATAATTATGTTATCTTCAGAGAATATGGTTCCTAATAGGATATTAAAATATGAACTTGATAATAAGATAGAATTCACTTCTCTTTCTTCTATTGTGTCAAATATAAATATTTTTTATACAATAAATTATGCTAATAAGATACTTTATTAAAGCAAATGAGATATTATTATTGATGAGTAAAAATATAATTTTTGGTTGGTTGATAATTAAAATATTATGTCATGAAAAACAATAATGATTACCTCAGAGAAAAAATTTTCTATAGGTAATGGATTTTTACTACTTAAAGACTATAACAATAAGGATGCTGAAACGATTAAAATTTCCCTAGAAGAAATAGATCTAATCCTTATTGAAAATATTAAATCACTAATTACTATTGCATCATTAAATGAACTATCAAAAAGGAATATAACATTGGTAATCTCTGATGCAAAACATGTTCCATCAACAATGATGCTACCAATTTCATCTCATCATAAACCATTGCAAAATTTTAATTTACAATTAGAACAAAATTCAAGATTAAAAAACATATTGCATAAACAACTTATACAAAAGAAAATTGAAAACCAACGAATTGTTTTAGAAGATGTTGGTGCAAAAGAGGAAACAACCATTAAACTATCTAAGTATACTAGCGACGTAACTCAAGGAGATAAAACAAACAGAGAAGCAATGGCAGCTAGAATATTCTTTAGAGAAATTTATGGGTCGTCATTTTTAAGGTTTGCTGATGATGGAATAAACTCATTTATAAATTTTGGTTATAAAATAATTGCTAGCAAAATATCAAATTGCATAGTTAAATATGGATTACATCCGGCTATTGGTGTGTTTCATAAGTCACAAACAAATTACTTTAATTTGTCTTATGATTTTATTGAACCGCTAAGACCAATCGTTGATTGGCTTGCCAATCACTTATCAATGGAACTTGATGATGAACTTACAATTCCATTAAAATTAAAGATTTTAAGAATCTTAGATATGAAGGTTAATATTGATGGAAAAACTTTTAGAATTAAAAATGCTATTGATGTTATGGTAAAAAGTTATATATCTTTTTTGAGTGGTGAAGTAGATCAACTATCACTACCAACTATATATTTAGATAATATAAGGAATCAAATTTCTGATGGTGAATTCCCGGAATTCTAACTTTAGGATTATGAGATTAATTGTATTATATGATTTACCAACCACAACAAAAAAAGATATGAAAGAAGCAGCATTATTTAGAAAACAACTAATGAATAGAGGTTTTATTATGATGCAAGAATCAGTATATGTAAAACAATGTATTAATCATGATTCACTAAATAGGATTCTTATATATGTAGAAAGAATTCTTCCAAGTGAAGGTGATATTAGAGCCATAGCAATTACAGAAAAACAATATATAGATATGAAATTACTCAAAGGTGAAAAAAGCATAACAGAAAAGATTACCGAGAGAGGAAACTTAATTTTAATTTAGTATTATGATTATAGAAGTATTAAAAAAGAAGATTAGGTTTCATAAAAATATGGCGGTAATCTTATGTAAAGATTACTTAGAACAACAAGAATTTGTTTCTGAATTGTCAAGCTCTATTAAGTCAGGAAATTATTATATTGATAATAACCAACAAATAAATGACCTTCTATTCATTGACTTTAACATTGATATGAAAAAGGAATTTACACTATCGAAAAGTTCAAATTTAAGAAAGAAAATTATTAGTTATTCAATAGACTATTTTGATAATAACAACATTGAAATTAATTCCCTATTTAGTGATGGGATTAATGATTTTTCAAAGGATGTTTCATCAAAAATAATGTCTAAGGATTACTCATTATCTTTGGTAAATAAAATTAAAACTCCTGGTAATGTAATAGATAATCTTTTTGAGTTATTGATAATAGATCCTAATGAAAATGAAATACCTTCAAAAATATATAACCAATGAAATCTTAAACCAATATTTGTAGATATGGTTTTAGGTAATGATGAAATAAAAAATAAAATAATCATTATAAATGATTATGATGAGTTTTCAAACGATCATGGAAACAACATATTTAAATATATAGATAAATTAAAAAAGAATAATATCATAATATTATTAACTAGAAAAACTAACTTCTTAAGACAAGACTTCAATTTAATGAAATCTTTCAATTATCTTCACAATGATGTTTTATATAAATTAATTTTCAATGAAACAATAATTAAAAAATATGTTTTGATGAAAGATTATGATGGAGAGGCAAAAGACTTTGACAAGTATGAAGTTAATTCACAATATCTTGTGGAAGATGATGATATTAAAAAACATTCAATTGTATTTTCTAATGTATTGAAAAATATAATTGAACAATGCATTTCATCTGAAGATGGAATTATTGATTTATCATATTTAAGCGAAGCTATGTATATAGCAGCATATTCATATTTATTAAGTAATAAAGAATCCCTAAAGATAAATAAAGTGGAATACAAGAATAATCTTTCTAAAATAGGAAAATATATTTTAGAAAAATATCTTGGTTAATGAAAGGAATAGAGGCTTATGGCCTCTTTATTTTTCAAAATTTGCATAAAAAAAATGCAGGAGGATTTAATAGGGTTACCTGCGTACCCTCCGGCGTATAGCCAAATCTTGATTGGTTGATAATTGTGAGCGAACAATATTTAAACACTTTATACTTTTTCAATGGTTGGTTGATAATAGTGAGCGTCCTTAGTTCAAAACCAAGATATTTTTATTATAGCATAAATTTCTTTGTAAAATAATTTTTTACTTATGATCTTAAATAATTGTAAGTTATCCTACAACAGTGATTAATTGTCTTCCTTGTTTATGATTTATATGTTAATTGTCTATTATCCTTAGTTGATAACATATATTTCATTTTCTATTAAAATATATTTCATTCTTTCCATAGCTTTAATTATCTTAGGAAAATTATCTTTCATATTAAACATAGGTAAATAAGGAATGGTAGTTAGTTTTCCATTTTTTAAATTTGCATTGTTGGCTCATGATTTTTGTTTTGTATTTTCTAGTTTTGTATTTTCTTTTAATCAATCTTTCTCATTTAAAAAGAGGTT
>CAMZNG010000007.1 GCA_947313745.1 uncultured Mycoplasmataceae bacterium | reverse complement strand
AAGTAAACAATAAAGATGAAGAAAATATCCATGATATATTTAAAAGCATAAATTCAAAAGGTAAACACCTTGATGATTGAGATGTTATAAGAAATGATATTTATAGTAATTTAGACAATGAAAAATCAGAAGAAACACTTAATTCCATTGATGAATCATTAATTGAACTTGAAGAAAATTTTTATATAAAGAAAGAAGAATATATGCAAGCATATTTAACAAGCAAATTAAATACGCTTGTAAAGAAAAATAATTCTTCACAAAAGTTTGATGAGTTTATAAAGAAATTCGATGTACCTACTTTTAAATCTGATTTAGATAATTTTATTTCAAAACTATGAAGTTATGAAAGTAATGAATCAAAGTTTGATGAACCAAACAATATAAAATATTACTTTAAAATTTCACAAGAAATGAAAGCAATTCAAATAAAAGTATTTTCTCTTGCGTTTATTTTAAAAAATAAAAATATAGAAAACAATATTCCAAAAGCATTAAAAAGATTGCTAGTTAATTTTATTTCATATGTTAACATTCATGGTGGTAGAGGGAACATATTTGAAATATTCTTTAAATCTAATATTAAAGAAATATTGTCATCGGAAGATAATCTTAATTCATTAATTAATAAGTCAGATTTCTATAAAAGAAATAATAAACTTTTGACTAGTGAAGATAAAGATTATTATGAAAATATAAAAGATTTAAAATATTTAATTAAACTATATATTTGATTGGAAACTAAAACAGATTCACTAAAAAACACATTATATAGAAAATTAAATTATGAATATGAACATGTTCTTCCAAAATCTCCAACAAAATGAAAAGAAGAAAATAAGGGATGAGAAAATATTGATATAGAAGAAATTAAGTCGGATTATTTAGACAAGATTGGAAACATAATCTTGCTTCAAAAGAAAATGAATTTAAAAGTTTCAAATAATATATTTTCTGTAAAAAATAAAATATATTTTGATAATGAACAAGATTATTGTATATTTACTAATAATTTAATATTAAAAGGAAATACTGAATTTTTAAAAAATATTTTCGAAATAAAAAACATTAGTGAATGAACACCAAAATTAATTTATGATAGAACAGAAATAATATCAAAGGATATAATTTTATCAATAAAAAATAATATATAGTAAAAATAAAGGTAGCAAAATTATTGATTTGAATTATACCACTCTACCAAAGAGACTCGCTCGGAAGAAAAAATGAATATAACTATAATTTATAGATTTGATTATATAATAAATTTTTAGATAAATAATCTTAAATACACAATATGTATTAAATAAAAATTAGTTTGATAAATTATTCATACCAAAACTTAATTTTAAATTATATTTTCATTAATTTAGAGATCTTTTAAATTCTTTAGAATATATCCTTTTTTTGATCAATAATTATATTGTGAAAAAATTAAAACCATTTATAAAGTGAGCAGGAGGAAAAGGGCAATTTATTGATGCTCTTTTATCTTCGATGCCCAAAGATTACAATACATACATCGAACCTTTTGTTGGTGGGGGTGCAATGTTTTTTAATATATCACCAAAAAATTTTATTATCAATGATATTAATGAAGAATTAATGATTACATACAATGTTCTTGCATGCAGAGAGAGAGAGAGAGAGAGAGAGAGAGAGACCTCGTAATTTCAATTCTTTAATAAAAAAGCTAAATGATTTGCAATCAAAAGATTCAGAAGAACATTTTAAAAAAATAAGATCCATTGATTGAAAAGAACTTGATGATAAATATATTGCAGCAAGATTTATTTATTTAAATAAAGCTGGATTTAATGGTTTATATAGAGTTAATAAATCAGGTGGATTTAATGTTCCGTGAGGGAAAAGGGAGAATCTTAAAATATATGATAAAGATTCTCTTGATTCCCTTTCAAAATATTTAACAAAATCTAATGGCTCAATCCTTAATGAAGATTATAAAAAAACTCTTAAAAGAGCAAAAAAAGGAGACTTTATCTTTGTTGATCCGCCTTATGATGGTGATAATGTTTTTACATCATATGCAAAGGAAGGGTTTGGAAAAGAAGATCAAAAAGATCTTGCTAAGATACTTAATGACTTAACGAATAAAGGAGTAAAATGAATTCTTTGTAATTATGATACAGACTTAATAAAAGAACTATACAAAGGAAATAATAATATGGTTTTATCAGCAAAGAGATATATATCTTCTGATGGAACAAAAAGAATTAATTCCTACAAAGAAGTTTTTTATTTTAATTATGAAATAGAAAATCAAAAAGTTATTCAAGGGATGCATGAATATTATTCTACATTAAAAACTACAAACAAAAGTTTAGAATCATATGTTGATTGAGTAAAAATAGAGAATAATATAAACGAACATAAGTTAAATCTTCTTCAACTAAATTATTTTACCCGTTCAAGAACGCTTGGAGATATCAAGTCAAAAATAAAAACAATCTTTCAACAAGAAAAAAATGACATCTTTAACTCTTTAGAAATTCTCATTGCAAAAAGAGATGGTGATAAAAAACATGATAGAAAATATATGGATGAATTAACAAAAGAGATAAAGGAATATTCATTTGATTCAGAGAAAAGTGTTTATGAATTTATGAAAGGTACAAACTTAATTAATTTATTTCAAAATGTTTCAAATCTATCTGATTATGTTTTTGGAGTTGAGGTTGGTATGGATACAAACGCTAGAAAAAATAGAGGTGGAAAAATAATGGAACATACAATTGAAAAAATATTAAAAGAAAATAATATTGAACATGAAACTCAAAAAGATTTGAAAAAAATAAGTGAATTATCTGTAGGTGAAAAAAAGATAAAAAGAGTCGATTTTTATTTCACATTAAATAAGAAAGAATACTTTGTTGAGAGCACATTTTATAATTCTCAAGGATCTAAAATTAGTGAAACAATGAATTCATTTTCTGATTTTACAAGTAAAATAAAAAACACAAAATTTAATTTAATTTGAGTATCCGATGGCCCTGGAATGAAGTCGATCAAGAACCTTGTTAAAGAACAATGAAACAATGTTAACTTAATGAATATAAGCCAATTTGAAGAATTTATTAAGAATAACACATAAAACCATACGTCATTAACCCAAAAAGAACTAATTACATTCTCCTTGGTATATAATCAATATATAAATGGAGGAACACATGAAGAAGGGTGATATCAACCTTTACAAAACAACAAAAAAAATAAATGATTCAACAAAAAATTTTCTTTATTCTAAAAAAATTATAATACTTGTATTTATTTTTTTGTTTACAACTTCATTAATACCATTCATCCTTTCTTTATTGAATGAAAAAGTAGGATGAGATTTCTATTTATTATCAGTAGTTGCCTTTGTATCATCTCTTGGTGGTCTATATGGAGATATTTTTATACATAGGAACGACAAGAGATGTTTTTACTTCTATTTCTTTTATATATTCATCTACCTAATAAATGTAGTTTTTAATAGATTATGATATGAAACAATAGAACAAATAATAATATTAATTCTTGTCACCGTTTCATATTTTAATTGAGGGAAACCAAAAAAAGAAGATAAAATAAACACAATGACTTGAAAACTATTTTTTGTTTATTCACTTATATTTTTTATTATTTCAATTTTATTAGGATCATTAATGATGTTTTACTTAAATGGATTTCTTGGAGATAATAAAGATCCTTATCCATTCTTAGATGCATTTACAGCAGTGACCTTTATTGGTGGTTGAGTGTTAATGTCAAAGAAATATATCCATGCATATATAATTTATATTATTTCAAATGTTTTTATAATAATACTATCAATTTTATTTATTATTGATGGAAGCTATTATTATCTAATATACCTTATTACAAATTTATTTTATTTAGGATTATATGTTATTGGAAGCAGTAATTGAACACAAATATATTATGAAGAAAATAAAAAACAATAATTTATAAAAAAAGTAATTCGGTAGTACAATATATAAAGAAGATATGAAAAAAGAAGAGTGAAAATTATTAAAAGAAATAAATGAAAGCATTTCATTAAATATAGAAAATAAGATAAAAGAAGATTATAAACAAAGCAAAAGAGCAAATGTTGCTGATGCTGTTTCGGTAGGTTTATATTGATTGGGATATGGAATTTTAATAACCTTATTTCAAAATATGGCTGTTATTTCATTTTCTGGACAAAGAAAATATAAAAATAATTGATGATTATCACTTTTAGGATTAAATTTATTATTCTTTTTATACTTTGGAGAACAAAGAAGATACAATAAATATTTTGATAAATCAATTGAGGAACGTGAATTTCCTGATTCTATAAAAGAACACAAAGAAGGATTTGATAGAGTAAATGCTTTAACAACAAAAGAAATAGAAACAATTAAGTCTAAGAGTCTTTTTACAACTAGTAAAATTAATGGTAAAAACCTTAAAGAATTAGGAATTGTTTATGGATCATCAGTTAGAAGTAAAAATGCATTCACTGATATTGGTGCTGGAATAAAATCTATGAGAGGTGGAAAAATGAAAGCGTATACAAAACTAATGAATGAAACAAGATCTGAAGCATTTGACTCACTAATCATTAACACAACTAGAAGTTATGAAAAATTTGATGCAATCATTAACATAAGAATTACAACATCAGACGTTGCTAATGGATCAAGTGAAATATTAGTTTATGGAACTGCTGTTAAATTTAAATAATAATTAAGAATCATATATTTTAAAAAACACAATAATTATTGTGTTTTTTTATTAAGTAATGACATACTTTTTATTTTATATTTTAATGTAATAAATCATAAATATTAAAATTTAATTTTTTCTAAATGTAAATAATTCTAAAATTTAACTTGTATATACAATGGACACTTTTTGATATGATTTTATTAATTGATAGTTATGATTTAGTTATATTTAATAAAAATATGAAAGGAAAAAATTATGACAACTGAAAAAGTTAGTACGGTAAAAAATCTTGAAGCCAACGAACCTAAAAAGAAATCTTTTTTTAGAGGTGGCGCAATGACTTTTTTATCAAAATTAGCCAAATCATTAATGGTACCTATTGCTATACTTCCATTTGCTGCATTAATCAATAGACTTGGTGCTTTAATGGAAACCGGTTTTGTAGCTGGACAAGTACAGCAATATGATCCCGTTTGATGAATTGGTAGAATTTTACAAATTCCTGGTGCAGTTATATTTGACAATTTAGCATTGTTCTTTGCATTGGGTCTTGGATTTGGTTTGGCAGATGATCATAGGGGTGAAGCAGGGTTAGCAGCTGCTGTTGCATTCTTAGGGGTGGTTGCAATAACAGGTCCAGATGGATTAGCACAATTATTTTATTCAAAAGTAAATACATATGATCAAGCATCGGTAGATCAATTAACACAATCTATTGTGAATGCTACAGGAGGCATCCCAATATTCAATATCACAAATCCCGATGGTTTTCTTGCACAAGGATTTGTTGATAAAGATGGAAATGCTCTTGATCCATTTTATGCAAAAAATGTATTTGATTTCTTCAATGGAAAATCACAATTACTATATTTTGTAAATGGATGAAATTTAACACCATTATATTCACCATCAAAAACATTAGCACATGGTAGCCTTGTAGGGTTTTATTTAATACCAGATGTAGGTTATTCATTAGATGTTGGTGTATTTGGTGGTGTGGTAGCCGGTGGAACAACAGCATACCTATACAATAAATATAGAGAGGTAAACATTCCTCAATCATTATCATTCTTTGGAGGAAGAAGATTTGTCCCAATGTTAGCAATTATATCTGTTTGATTTTTAGGATTAGGATTTGCAGCAGTGTGACCATGAGTTCAATTAGGATTAGTTTCGTTTGGATCAGTAGTTGCATCAGCAGGAAATGATGTTGCTAGAACAGCGGGATTTGGAGCTTATGCATTTATTAATAAATTAACACAACCATTAGGGTTACATCATATTATTAATACATTCCTTTGATTCCAACTTCCAGTTACAGGTGTATCATTATTAGATGCACAAAACTATATAAACTCAGGTTTTGATACTTCAATGCTTCCAACTAATCAAGTAATATTTGGAGATATCACAGCGTTCCAAGATGGAATAATGGGTTCAGGAACATTCCAATCAGGATTCTTCCCACTATACATGGGTGGATTACCAGGAGCAGCTCTTGCAATGACATTAGCAGCACCTAAGGAAAATAGAAAAGAGATAGGGGTATTCTTAGCATCTGTTGGATCAGTAGCATTCCTAACAGGGATAGATGAACCAATAGTGTTTACATTTGTATTCTTATCACCAATACTATACTTCCTTAATGCAATGTTTACAGCATTCTTCGGAATGATTGTTACAGCTTCACATATATCACTAGGATTTGGGTTCTCAGCTGGATTAATTGATTACTTAATTTCAGCACCTCAAGCATGACAAATGTCTCAATTAAGCTGAAATGGAACAGAATGAGTACATGCAAGTACAATATACCAAATATTTGCAAACCCATTAATGATATTTGTATGAGCAGGAGCAATGTTTGCAACATTCTTTGGGTCATTCTACTTCATAATTACTAAAATGGATATTGAAACTCCAGGTAGAGAAAAAGAAGGTTCAAATAAAGTTTCTATTGCAGGTCCCGTTAAAAAAACTAAGGGAAAAGAGAAATATGAAATTATGGCTCAATCAGTTTTAGATGTTATTGGTAAAGAAAACATAAAAGAAATTACTAATTGCACAACAAGACTAAGATTAGTAGTCAAAGATAATAAAGCAAAAAATATAGATGACGCTAAACTTAAAGATGCTGGATTTAATTCAGTTATTAGAGTTGGTGCAACATCATTACAACTTGTAGTTGGAACAGATGTTGAATATGTAACAAATGCTTTAGAAAGAAAAATGAAATAATAATCATTTTAAAAGAGAAGGGCAACTTATCGGTTGCCTTTTTTGATAAGATTTTATTATACATATGAAAGGAACAATATGAAAAAAAATAAAATTTATTTATTTAAAGATGCTGATATAGCATCAACATGAGTGGCAAATTATTTTAATGATTATATTAAAAAGAAACCTAATGCAGTTTTAGGGTTCGCAACAGGAGTATCTCCTTTATTAACATATAAACTTCTTCAAAAGTTTTCAAAAAATGGAACAAGTTGAGAGGGTATAACATCATTTAATCTTGATGAATTTATTGGTGTACCAATAGATCATCCCGAATCATTTAGATCTCAAATGATGAACAACCTTTTTAAGGGTGTAAATATAAAACCTGAGAATATATTATTACCAGATGGATTATCAGAAAATCCTGAAGAAGAAGCTAATAAATATGAAAAATTAATTAAATCTAAGGGAGGTATTGATCTTCAATACATATCACTTGGTGCTAATGGTCATATGGCATACAACGAACCAGGAACTTCTTTAAAAACATTAACACATATTGCAACATTAGAAGACTTTACAAGAAAGGTTCTTGTTGAACAAAAGAAATTCCCTTCTTATGAAGAAACTCCTGATAGAGCAATAACTGTAGGTGTTAAAACAATTATGAATTTTAAAGAAATGATTATGGTTGCCTTAGGGGAATCAAAAGCAATTCCAACACAAAAAATGCTTGAAGGACCTATAACATCAGATATCCCTTCATCAGCTTTACAAAAACATAAAAACACTATATTTGTTTTAGATGAAGCAGCAGCAAAATTATTAGATCTTTCTAAGTTTGAAGTTACAGACTTAAAGGACTATAAAGGATAATTATGGCATTAGTTAAAGGAAACGAATTATTAAGACATGCAGTAAAAAATAATTATGCAATACCAGCTTTTGGGTTTGTAAATTTAGAAGGTGCAAAAGCAATTATAAAAGGAGCAGAGGAGATGAAGTCTCCTGTAATTCTTCAAACAACACAAGGAGGAATTGATTATGCAGGGCAATCACAACTTGCAGCAATAGCAATTTCACTAGCTAAAGAATCAAGTGTCCCTGTTGCATTACATCTTGATCATGGAAGAGACTTCTCTTATCATGAAAAGGCTTTAGAACTAGGGTACACATCATTAATGATCGATGGATCAACATTACCTTTAAAAGATAATATTAAGGCAACATTAAAAGTTTTAGAATTAAGAAAAGATAAAGATATAATGGTTGAAGCTGAATTAGGATTAATTGGCGGAAAAGAAGATGACATTAGTGAAGAAGGTTCTGAATATACAACAGTTGAGGAAGCAGTTGAATTTATCAACGCAACTCATCCTGATGCTTTAGCAATAGCCTTAGGAACTGCACATGGATTTTATACAAAAGAACCAAAAGTTAATTATGATGTAATAAAAAAAATTAGAAAAGCAACAAATACACCAATTGTTCTTCATGGTGGAACAGGGGTTCCGTTATCTCAACTAACAAAAGCAGTAAAAGCAGGTGTATCAAAAGCAAATTTTGCTTCAGAATTAAAACAAGAACTTATAAACGGAATCATGGATTATATGAAAGAAAATCCAAAAGCATATGATATAAGAAAAATATTTAAAGTTGGTATTGATTATCAAGTTAAAGTAGTTAAGGAAAAAATAAAGGCTGTTGGTTCAAAAAATAAATCTTGATTATAAATTAAAATAACCCTTATCAAGGGTTATTTTTTATTTTATATAAAAAATAAACGTATGTAAAATTAAGTTTTTTTAATCTTATTAATTTACTTGTATTAAAAGTAGGTTATAATGTTAAAAGAAAGAGAAAAATTATGAGCATTAAAAATATATCATTATCAATTAATTATAGAAAAATTGATTTAAAAGAATTGAAAGAAGAATACAAAAGACTATTATTAGATAGTGAAATTCAAATAGAAAATCCTAAAAGTCTTGATTTTATAACTAATAAACATCATAGAAAAATATATAATGATTATAAAAGTTGAGTTTCAAATACTTCAAAAGGAAACAAAACAAACTTTGAACAATTAATAAATATTTTTAAAGAAGTTAGAAACACAGAAGAAATAAACTTGAAACAATTTACAAATAGTCCTCAAGAAGAATTTGAATTGGTAAATTTAAAAAAAATTTATGATAAGATAAATCATTTTTCATTTGATGTTAAGGACATAAAAAAAGCAAATGCTATTTTAGGTAAGAATATTTATGAAAAAGATTTTCATAAAAATAGAGGAAAATTTAAGAAAAATGAAACAACAGTATCACAAATTATGTTTAATGATAATACAGTATATAACGTTTCTTTTTGTGAACCGAAAGATGTAAAGTCAGAAATGAAAAAATTATTGTCATTTGTTAAGTCTAAAGCAAAATCAAATTTATCTTTTAAAGAAATTTTTGTTTTAGCCGTAATTTTTCTAGTAGAATTTAATAGAATTCATCCTTTTGAAGTCGGGAATGGAAGAGTATCAAAAATATTCTTTGAAAAAATATTTGAAAAAAACGAAATCTTACCCTTGATCTTATTTGATAGAGAAGGAAAAGAAAGATTTAAGAGTGTTCTTCACAGTTCAGAATTTTTAAGTGAAGATACAAAAATGAAACATAGATATAAAAAACTAGTTCTTGATTTTTATGAGTTATATAAACCAAAAACCAAAAAAGCAAAAGATACTTTTGATGAATTGCTTGAGAGAACAAATTAAATTAATTTAAATTTTTGTTAAAAAAGGAGAAAAAATACTAAAATGGAAAATAAAGAAAGAATAAAAAATATATATAAATCTATAGCTTCAACTGCTGATAAAGATGTTTCAGAAAAAATATTAAGATTTAAACCCATTAATAAAAGTGAGTTTGCTTCAATATATAATTTCACACCACGTTTACTACAAAAAAATGCTAATTTAATAATGGAGCTTGAAACTCTTTTAACAGATCAAAGAGTATCTAAAATTGACAGAAAAGTATTTATGACAATTAATCTTTTACAAGAAAAATTAACAAATATTAGTCAAAAAAATAATATGATTTGAAATCAAAAAGAATCAGAAGAAAGACTTCTTGATTTGAGTAAAACAACTCCTAAAACAATTAGTGAAATTGAAAACTTATTAAGTAATTTGAACTCAAAAGGGAAAGTAAAACTAGAAGTAAATGTAGATGAGGTAAAAAAGAAAGCTATTTCTTTAGAAAGAGAGCTTAAGAAAAACACTAAAACAGGGAACATTCAACTTTCTAAAGAAGAGATATTTGATTCTTCTGTGAAAAAGTGATTTTATCCTTTATATTTAGAAAATAAAAAACTTATAACTGAAAAAGGTAGAACTTCACTATATATTTCTCCAATAACAATTCTAGGAAAGGTTTTGGTTGAGGATAAAACATTAAGTATTAGAGCCCCTCTATTTTTATTTCCAGTAAAAATAGAATTAGACAAACAAAGAACTTCTTGAATTTTAAGTAATGATCATGGAAGAGGGGTTATAACAAATGATTTTGTAAAAAGCTATTGTTTAAATGACATGGATTTCGAATATGATGAAGAAAAGAATTTAGAAGAAAATACTTTAATGTTTCTAGAAAATTTTTCTAATGTATCAGATGAAAGAGAAAAAAATTATAAAGAATTTAGTTTAAAACCTAGCGATTCAGATTTTAAACTAAATAATTATGTTTTAAGAAAAAACATTTTAATGGGAATATTTGCTGAATTTGGAAACTCTATTCAAAACGAAGTTAAAAACCAAATCAAAACAAATAAGATTCCAACCCAATTATCAAGATTTGTTTCAGAAAAAGATGTTAATACTATAAACGAAAAGAAATCAATTGATGAAAAATATGAAAAAGTAATCAATAATGATAAAGAATTATATTATACAAATGATCTTAACTCATCTCAACTTGAGGCATTAAAGAAAATTAATGATCCAGATTCATTTGGTCTTACAATTTGAGGTCCTCCTGGAACAGGGAAGTCTGAAACTATAATAGCAATTATTCAAGATGCAATAGCTAAAAACAAAAGAATATTAGTTGTTTCTGAAAAGCAAGCTGCACTTGATGTTATTTCAAATAGATTAGGAAGTTTAAAAAAATCTTCAATAGTTATTTCTGATGAAAAAAATAAGAAAATATTCTTTGACCAATTAAAAGAAAATTATGAAGAATCAAAAAAAGAAATAGAATTTAAGGATGGGCAAGATAAAACACAAGAAAATTCAGAGTACTTTGATGATATTGAAAAAATATATGGTGAAAATAACTATGTTAAGGAAGTTTTAAAAATATATGATGATAAATATTACTTTAATAAAGATGTTTCTGAAATACTTTCATATTCTCAATTTAGAAAATTGGATTTTAAAAATGACCTAGGATCTTTCTTTAAAACAAAAGAAGATATTGATTCATTTAAAAGCATCGAAGAGGTTGAGGTTTTAGATATTATTAATGATGGCGATGCATTATCTTTTGGTAATTTAAAACCATATAGAGAACACATTAGAGAATCTGTTTCAAAATCAAAAGGAATATTAATGGATAACAAAGAAATATTAGGTTCATTAAAAGACATTGAAAATCACATTAATATTTTTAACGGAATTACTCCCGGAAATAAAAAAGCTTCATTAAAAACATTAACTAATGAATTTCAAATTGATAAAAAAGAAATTAAGAAATTTGTTTTAAAAGACTTTAAGAAAAAAGTTGATGAATTAATCAAAAGTGAAAATTCTAAATTAGAAGAATTAAACAAAATCGATTCTTTACTAGAAGATCATTATTATGAATTTGAAAAAATATTTCACTTACATGAGACAACTTTATCTTTATTAAAACCCATTATAAAAACTTATAATAAGTCAAAAGATTTTATAACACATAGAAGAGATTTTGTTTCTGCGTTGATTGAAAAAATAATGATAAAACCTGAGTATCAAAAATATTTAAGAGTTATAGAAGATTTTAATTCAATTAAAAAAAATGTTGAAAAAAATAATATATTAATAAAAAATTACAATAACAAAGTTATTAATGAAAACTTACAAAAAGTAATTAATGATAATATTTATACTGAAAGAATGGATGCTTTTGAGAAAATGATCAATAGAGAGAAACCTCCTGCAATAAGAAAATTTATGACTGAGTTTCCACTTGAAACAAAAAATCAAATAAGAATCTGATTATTACAACCAGAAGTTGTTCCATTGATATTTGACATTAATGAAATATTTGATGTTGTTATATTTGATGAGGCATCACAAATGTTTATGGAGAGAGCAATTCCTGCTATCTCAAGATCTGAGAAAATAGTAGTACTTGGAGATGAGAAACAACTTGGTCCTTCAAATTTCTTTGCGGGAAGATTTGGAGAAGATAACGATGAAGAATTATTTGATGAAAATGAATCATTACTTTCATATTCAAAAGCAAAACTACCAACAATAATGTTAAGAAATCATTATCGTTCAGAAAAACTTTCTTTAATTAATTTTTCAAATGAAAATTATTATGAAGGAAAATTAAACTTTATCAATAGCGTTAATACTAAGTATAAAAACGAAATTGAATATCACTTTGTTGAAGGTGCAGTTTACAATGAACAATCAAATGTAAAGGAAGCAGATAAAGTTGTTTCAATACTAAAACGTCTTAAAAAAGAAGGTGTTAAAGAAAGTATTGGAATAATAACAGTCAATCAAAAACAACAAGAAATAATTGAAAACAAAATATTCTTTGATAGCACACTTGTTGATTGAGTGATTGAAAGAGATTTATTTATTAAATCATTAGAGAACATTCAAGGAGATGAAAGACATATCATAATAATAGCAACAAATTTTGCAAAAGATTCAAGCAGCGGAAAATTAAGAATGAATTTTGGACCAATTTCAACTGCAATGGGTTCAAACAGAATTAATGTAGCAATTACAAGAGCAAAACAAAAAATGATAATTGTTTCTTCTATAGTAATTGAAGAAGCAAGATCTAAATTTCCAAAACTTAAGAATCAAGGCCCAAAAGACTTTATTAATTTTATTGCATATGCAAGAGATGTTTCTGAAGGTAAATTTGATTATACTCAAAACGAAGAAGAAAATACAGAAGGAGCTAATAACGTATTTAAAAGTGAGGTTTATGATGAAGTTGTCAATGAATTAAAAACTAAATATAATTTAGGGATATTTAAAAATTATAAATCATTAGGATATAAAATAGATTTTGTTTTATATGATCTTAAAACAAAAGATGAGATAGTAGCCGTTGAACTTGATTATTTAGTTGAAAGAGCTTCATCGAGAGCAAGAGAAAGAGATTTCTTAAGTGAAGACTTCTTAAATAAAAGAGGTTGAAAAGTTTATAGAATTTGAAGTACTGATTGATGAAGAGATAAGGAAATGACTAAAAAAAGATTTTTCCTTGAAATAAAAAATATTTTAAGTGAGAGGAAATAAAATATTTTTTGTATAATATATATATATATATATATATATATGTAATAATTATTAAGAATAAAATTAAATAATTTAAAAAGAAAGAGAAAAGGTGATAGATATGATGGAATATGTAGTTGAGGTTATATTACAAAGCGGACAAAAGTGAGTAAGGAGCTTTGCGACTCAAAAAGATGCTGAGAAATGAGTTAAAGATTTTAAAAAGAAACATAAAAATTCGACTATAAGAGATTTAAGGATAACATCAAACGAAAGAGAAATTGAAGGTATTGTTGAAAAAATGGTTAAAGAGATAGAACTTTTAAAAGAGATTAATGAAAAAAGATTTAATTTTATGAATGATTTTGGATTTTCAAGAGCATATCTAAAAGAAGATACAGATTTTGAAGAAATAAAAAGATTAGAAGAAATTGAAAAAATAGAAGATCAATTAAAAAATTTAAAATAATTTATGATATACTATATTTGATGAAAATAACAGATGGAAACAATTGTATAAATAATGTTTCATTCTTTGTAAAAGAGGACCAATAAGGTCCTCTTTTTTTTTATCAAAATATAAAGGAGTAAATAAATGGAAAATAAAAAAAATAAAATTAACGAAGAGTTTGAAGATAAACCAATTCCTACAAACGAGAGAAAATCTTTATGATCAATGATTATTGTAATGGCAGGCTTCTCAATATTCTCAGCAACAATTTGAGTAGGAGCTGACATTGCATCGTCATTTAATCCTATTAATATGGTTTGAATAATTATTGTTGGAAACATTCTTCTTGCAACCTATATATCTTTCTTAGGATACATAGGAGCTGAAAGTGGTTTATCAATGCATATGCTTTCAAAAAGAGTGTTTGGAAAACATGGATATAAAATAACATCAATGGTAGCATTGATATCACAACTAGGTTGGTTTGGAGTTGGTGTAATGATGTTTTCAAACCCACTTGCCAATTTGTTAGGTATTAGCAACTTTTGATTAATAGAATTAATTGTAATTCCTTCTGGAATGATAATGATAGCTTCAGCATTCTTAGGGATTAAAGCGCTTGAAAAAGTTTCTTTAGTTGCAGTCCCATTAGTAATTGTATTCGGATTCATAATGATAGGGTTAGGAGTGTCAGGTGATGATTGATCTCCATTCCCAACGGATCCAAATAAATATACAAATGTTGAAGCAATAGGTCTTGTTTTTGCAACGTTTGTTTCTGGTGGAACAATGGCACCTGATTTTGTTAGATGAGCAAAGAATGGAAAATCTGCCGTAATATCAATAGTTATAGCTTTCTTAGTATGTTCAACATTAATGTTGGTGTTTGGAGCTGTTGCTTTTTACTCAACAGGCAAGGGTGACCTTTCCGATGCTTTAATTGTAATGAATTTAGCAATTCCTGGAATAATTGTTTTGGGTGCAAACATATGAACAACAAATGATAATTCCCTATATACACAAGGACTTGCTGGATCTGTTATATTTGGCGTTCCAAAAAGGAAAATGATTCTCCTTCTTGGAGGGATTGGAATTATTTTAGCGCCATTGTTTAATTTATATTTTATATCATTTCTTGATTTGTTAAATTTATTTTTACCAGGGATAGGTGCAATATTAATATTAAATTGATTTTTCTTTAAGAACAATAATGAAGAAAAGAAATTTGACATCTTATCTTTATTTTCATGAACTTTAGGAATAATAATTTCTTTTATTATACAAATATTTTTACCTTTTATTATACCTATGTATGTCATTATTTTTACAACAATAATTTATTCAATTGGTAATTTAATTTCAAACAAATAGAGCATTGTATATTTTATTTCATAAAAAAATTAATTTTAATAATTTAATTAAAATAGATCATAATTTATAAAGACAAAAAATTAAGAGTTAAATGTTAAATTATATTATAATTTTAAGAATATATTTATTTTAAAAAAATAAAAGAAAGAAACTTAATAAGAGAAACAAAATGAAAATAAAAAATATAGCAATTATTGCCCATGTTGATCATGGAAAAACTACTTTAGTAGATCAATTACTAAAAAATTCAGGATTATTTAGAGATAATGAAGTTGTTAATGAAAGAATGATGGATAGTAATGACCTTGAAAAAGAAAGAGGGATAACAATACTTGCAAAAACAACTGCAGTAAACTATAAAGACTATAAAATCAATATACTTGATACACCAGGTCATGCTGATTTTTCTGGTGAAGTTGAAAGAATATTATCTATGGTTGATGGAGTTCTTTTACTTGTTGATGCTTATGAGGGTTGTATGCCTCAAACAAAATTTGTTTTAAGAAAAGCAATGGAAAAAAACTTAAGACCAATTGTTGTTGTAAATAAAGTGGATAAACCTGAAAGTAGAATTAATGAAGTATTAGATGAAGTATTAGAACTACTTATAGATTTAGGTGCAGATGATTCAATGATTGATTTTCCAACAATATTTGCTTCAGCAATAAATGGACAATGTGGATATTCTCCTAATGATTTAAAACAAAATATGGATGCAATTTTTGAAAGTATTTTAGAAAATGTTCCCGATCCTAAAAAGAGAGAAGATAATAAATTAGCTATTCAAATCTCAATGCTAGATTATAATGACTATCTTGGAAGAATGGGAATAGGAAGAATTTATGGTGGAAAAATAAAACTTGGACAACAATTATGTGCCAAGGATTTGAATGGTAAAGTAGTTAAATTTAAAGTGTCTAAGTTATTTGGATTCGAAGGATTAAATCGTATTGAAATCGATAGCGCAGAATCTGGACAAATTATTGTAATAGCTGGTAATACAAATATAAATGTATCTGATACTTTATATGTTGAAGGAGAAGAAGTTGAATTAACACCGCTTAAAATAGACGAACCAACTCTTAATATGGAATTTATTTCAAATGATTCTCCTTTCGTTGGGAAAGAAGGTAAATTTGTAACTTCTTCAAAACTTGAAGAAAGATTATTTTTAGAAGCAGAAACAGATGTTTCATTGAAAGTAGAAAAAACTAATTCACCAAATATCTTTAATGTATCTGGAAGAGGAGAATTACACTTAGCAATATTAGTAGAAAATTTAAGAAGAGAAAATTTTGAATTACAAGTAGGTAAACCACACGTTATTATAAAAGAAATAGATGGTAAGAAATATGAAGCTGTCGAAGAAGTTATAATTGATACTCCAGAAGAACATGTAGGAGCAATAATTGAGAGTCTTGGGGAAAGAAAAGCAGATTTCAAAGATATGAAAACTATGAGTGGAGGAAACTCAAGATTAAAATTTGAATGTTTTTCAAGAATGTTAATTGGATATAAAAATGATTTTATGACAATAACAAAAGGTTATGGAACATTCAATCATACTTTTTTAGAATTTAGACCAAGTAAAAACAAAGAATTTAGAGGAAGAAAAAATGGAGTTCTTGTGTCTATGGCAAGTGGAAAAGCAACTACATATTCAATGATAGGTCTTGAAGATAGGGGAGTAATGCTTATTGAACCAGGACAAGAAGTTTATGAAGGAATGATTGTAGGAATTCATAATAAGAATAATGATTTAGATGTAAATGTTACTAAAATGAAACAACAAACAAATGTAAGATCAGCAAACAAAGATAATACAGTAACATTAAACAAATCAAAAATATTATCTCTTGAAGAGAGTATTCAATTTTTAGAGGATGATGAGTATTGTGAAGTTACACCTTTAAGCATTAGATTAAGAAAGAAATATCTTAACAAAAACGAAAGAGCTAAATATAACAAATATAGAAATACAAATTAATTTAAAAGTAAATATAAAAATACAAATTATTTAATATATTATTTATATGTTATGGGAGATAAGTAATTTGGAAAAGAAAGTTAATTTTATCGATGGTTATTTTAAAATATCAAAAAGAAACTCAACCATTGGCAGAGAGATAGTCTCAGGATTAATTGTATTTATCTCTATGTGTTATATAATATTTGTTCAAGAAAGCATTTTGTCTGATGGAATAAATCTTTGAAACATCAATCATCCTAATAATCAAGTTATAATTCCAAAATGAACCTTTGGAATTATAACTGCTTTATCTGCAGCATTTTCATCAATATTGATGGGAATGTATGCTAACTATCCAGTATCATTAGCTTCAGGCATGGGTGCAAATGCATTTATATCTTATACACTTATTGCAACTGGGAAAATAAATCCTTTAGCTGTATTTGTGGCTGTGTTTTTATCGGGAGTAATATTTGTTATTGTATCATTAAGTGGTTTAAGGAAAAAAATATTAAACTCAATTCCAAATGATATTAAAACTGCAATTTCAATAGGGGTAGGTTTTTTTATTATGTATATCGCTCTTTCAAATTCAGGCATTATTATTGGTGGGAACGGAACTATTACAAGTATTGGTTCACTAAAAGATCCATCGGTTTTACTAGCGATGTTTGCAATAATTGTAACAATAATTTTATGAATATATGATTTGAAAGGATATATTATTATTGCTATTGTATCAACACTTGTTTTAGGTTTGGTTTTAAATTTATCAGGTCTAGAAAGTGAATCAAATCCTCTTCCTTCTTTTGGGTGAGGCGAACTTAATTATAAAGAAAGTTTCAAAGGTATAAATGTTTTATTTGGTCAATCATTTATACAAATGGGAAATGTAAAGCAAGTTTGAGCTAATCCTGAATTTTATATTGCATTATTAACGTTGTTTTTAACAGATTTTTTCAATACTGCAGGAACACTTTTTGGAATTAATGAAAACATTGATTTCGAAGATAAAGAAAAATGTGTAAATAAAGCATTAATAGTTGATGCTGTTTCAACAACAGCATGCTCTATAATTGGTGCTACTAATGTTACTTCATTCGCTGAATCAACAAGTGGAGTTCAAAACGGAGCAAGAACAGGGCTAACCTCTATCGTTACAGGAATATTATTTTTATTATCAATTCCATTTATTCCTTTATTGGGGGGATTGATAACTCCGTCAGTGACAACAGGAGCAATGATTATTGTTGGTATTTCAATGGCAAAATCACTTACTAAAATTGAATTTGAAGATAAAGTAATTGCTTCATCTTCAATATTGATAATTATATTGATGATGTTGACTTATTCAATAGGAACAGGTATTGTTCTAGGATTGTTGATATACATAATATTAATGATTGCAACCGGAAGAATAAAAGAAGTTGATAATTATTTAATGGCATTTTCACCAATGTTATTACTGTTTATAATACTTCCTTTAATCACTTTTTAAAATAAGTTTTATCCTATATTTATTAAATGAGTAATTTATTTTTAATGATAATATTTTTCCATATAAATAATAAAATTAACAAACTAATTTTATATAATTGCTTCAATTTGTATTGAAGTTTTTTATTGTAATAAAAAAAGAAGTATAAGTTTAATTAAAAAAATTATCAAAGCTAATATACACACAAATCCCTTTTAAACCACATTAGATACTTGTATATATTTTAAACAAAATATATACCAACACCTTTTTTATATAAAAAAATTTGATTGAGTAAATATAATTAAAAAAGATTATTTTTATAATCATTTAAGATATATAATTAAAATATATAAATAAAATCAAAAGGAAGAAAAAACATTATATGAAATTAATTTTTAAGAAAATACTTATATTATTTGGAACAGTTTTTTTATTTGTGTTTTCATCATTTTCTTTTTCTTATCAAAAAGGAAATTTTTTAAATGAAAAAAATTCAACACTTAATATAAAAGAGGTTGAATCTGGTGCGTCACACACCGCAGCTGTTGTCAACGATGGATACAAAGATCATCTTTATATGTGAGGATCAAATAATTATGGTCAATTAGGATTAGGTGATGATTACAATGAACAAGAAACAGTTTTTTTACCAAAGGAAGTAACAACAGGCATTTTTTCATTAAAAAATGGACAAACAATTAAACAAGTATCATTAGGAAATGAATTTTCATCAGCGGTTGTCACTGATGAAAATAATGAAGATTTACTTTATACATGAGGGAATAATAAATTTGGTCAACTAGGGTTAGGTGATTTTGGAGAAGGAACAGAAAGAAATACTCCAACAAAGGTTGAAATAGACGAACCTAAAGAAATAAAACAAATTGAATTGGGAGGAACTTTTTCAGGAATGGTTTTAAAACTTGATAAAGGTTTTGAAAGATTTTATACATGAGGAGATAATTCTCTTGGGGAATTAGGAGATGGTACCTTAATATCTAAAAGTACTCCATCACAACTACCGCAGGAATGACAGTTAAAGTCAATAAATACCATATATAAACAACTATCTTTCGGAAATGATTTTTCTGGAGTTTTACTTAATAATCTCGATGATGGATCAACTAATGATGAGGGGAAAGATAGATTATTTGTTATGGGCAACAATATTGACGGTCAATTATATTGTGATTTACCAGTTTCAAACCAAATTAATGAATCTAATTTAATTGCAAAAGATAATCAAGAAATAAAAAAAATATTTTTTGGAAATGATTTTTCATCTGCAATAATTTCTGATGATGGAATTGATAATCTTTATACTTGAGGGTCTAATGATGAAGGGCAATTAGGTCTAGGAATAGACGATGAAAAAATTGTAGAACCAACAAAGGTAAATTTTGGTTCTGAACAAACAGTTAGTGACGTTGTTTTGGGTTCTAGTTTTGCATTGGCAAAAACTAATGACGGAACTAATGATCATGTTTTTTCTTGAGGTAAAAACAAAGAAGGAGAACTTGGTCTTGGTAATGGATTTTCAAAATTAAAATATAAATCACCTCAAGAAATAAAAAGTAATTTATCAAATGTAAATCAAATTTCTTTAGGAGGAAATAGTGCTATTGCAATCAAGCAAACAGATAATGATCAATTTATATATGTTTGAGGAGACAATGCAAATGGTCAATTGGGTCTTGGGGATGAGATTGATAAAACACCAAATCCAACATCAATAGAATATAATTATTATTCTGTAAATAATGATTCAATGGTCGTTGATGATGCAGTTACCACTTTTGAAACTTTTGAGTTTAATGTAGAAGTAAATTCAACATTCGTTGGAACAGAGATTCCTTTTGATCCTACTACTTTATCTTTATATTCTAAAGATGATAAATTAAGCGTTGATTTTGTTGCAAAAAATGTTGGTTCAAATGATAAAACTTCATATAGATATAAAGTTAGTGGGTTAAGCCCAGATACAGAATATAAAAAATTTAGTATTTCAATTAGTGGTTCAGAAAAAATTATGATGACAAATAATGGGGAAGAAGTTGTTGTAAGAACAATGGAAGAAATAACTTCTTTAAGTATTTTGGGTATTGAAAACATAAGTACAAATAGCGCTGATGTAAAAGTAGATGTAGTATCTTCAAATAAAAATTTTAATGCTAATAAAATAGGAAATTACACTCTTGAAGTTTATCAAAACGGAGTTGAAAATCCAATTGGATCTTTAGATACTGATACTACCACTGGAGAAAAAGTAATTAATTTAGTTGGTTTAAATCAAAATTCAAATTATGATATTATAGTAAAGTTAAAAGACTTTGGAATCCAATCATCAAATAGTAAATTTAAAACTTTAGAAGAAATTTCAAAATTAAGTGACCCAAGTGCAAAAGATATAACAACTAATTCAGCAAATATAGATATTGAAGTTAATCCAAGCAATGAAATAAATTCAATTATTAACAAAACTGAAGCTTATACATTAAATGTCATAGATGTTAATGAAGTTGATACACCTTTAGGAACATTAGAAAATTTAACTAATGTAGGTAGCAAAACAATTTCGTTATCTAATCTAGAAAAGGGAAATGAATATACAATTTATGTTGAAGTGAGTGGAACCTTGATTAAGTCATCTGAAATAACTTTTTCAACATTAGAAGAAATAACAACGGTTTCAAATGTTGAAGTTCCAACGTCAGAAATAACCTCTTCATCAGCAAAAGTAATAACAAACATTTATGTTGATGATGAGTTATCAAATATAGTTGGAAACACCTTTGACTATAAAATTGTTTTTTTCGATGATAGTTCATCTAAAGAAATAATTTTTGGAACAATAGAACATGAAAAAACAAAAGGAGAAAAATCATTAACTATATCTAACCTCGATGCAAATCACATATATCATGTAAAAGCTCGTGCGGAAAGTTATGATGGAAAATTTGCCACTAAAGAATCAGAAACATCTACAAAATTTAGAACAAAAACAAAAGGAGTATCGCCAAAAATATCATCATTTAGTTTAGTTGATAACTCAATTACATCAAGTGGATTCAGTGTTGATATGATTTTATCATCTAATAATAATGAGTTAGAACCATATATGGTAAGAATGTTTGCGGTTGTCAATGGAAAAGAAGAGAGTTGAGATTATGTTGATGAAAATGGAAATATAATAATACTTAATGAAATAGGAGAAATAAAATTAAATTTCAATATGTTGGATGAACGTACTACATATTCAAATATTTCATTACAATTGCTTAATTCTGAAGGGGTTGAATTTATTGACAGTCCAAAATTTGAATCAAAATTAGAAGTTGAAACAATTAGTAAAGCTGTAGGGATAAAAGATGGAAGTATAAGTATTAATAATGTAACTTATAATTCATTTTCATTTATTCTTGATATTAATGATGATGGTGGAGAAATTGTTGATGCATATACTATGCATGTTATAAAAAAAGATGGATCAGATCTTTGAGTTTCTAAGACTGCTAATCACACTTCAAAGACACACTCTTATAAGGTCGAAGGACTAAAGTCATTAACAAAATATACAGACTTAAGGTTTGAAATAGTTGATGAAAATGGAATGATAATAGGGTCTCCAACAAGTGAATTATTTAAAGTAAAAACAAAAATGTCTCCCGGAATGTTGTCTGGACTAATTATTGGCGGAATTTCTTTATTTGTTATTGTAATAGTTGTTATCATTGTTTTCTGAATTATAAAGAAAAGAAAAAAAGAAAATAAAATAGATAATTTTACAAAAACAATAAAATTCCTCTAAAAACTTAGATAATAATTAAATAAAATAAATTATTTGTATTAATGCATAAATTAAATGTTATTTTTATATAGGAAAAAATAAACACACAAATTTTTCAAAAGGAAGATAATAAGTTTTAATAATAGATTGAATAAAAAATCATTTTTATTATTTAAGAATTTAAACATAATGAATGATAAATAAAAAATTTTACTTATTGTATAAAACAATTTAGTTTAAATAAGTAATTATAAATAATAATATTATCTTTATAAAACTTAAAAAATTTTATTTAAGGTATATAATAAAAATAGATAAATATAATATGAAAATGAAAAAAAAATTATTAGGAAATAAAATTATTATAGCTTTTACACTTATATTTTTTATTTTTTCATTTTTAAATATAAAACTTATAGATGAGAATTTTAATTCTTTAAGTAAAAATTATGAAGAATTGAAAGTTCAAGATACTAGCTTTAATGATAAAAATAAAGTATTAAAAAATCCTGTTAGCATTGAAGAAGAAGTTCCAACAACAGGAACAGCTACTGGAATTACAGAATCAAAAATTGACATCTCTTCAATAAGTTACACAAGTTTTAAAGTTAATGCAAAAATAGAATTTGAAGAGGAAGAATTACCCCTTTCCGCATATGTAATTTATGGGTGATCTACAAATGGAATGGTTTGAGAATCAAACGAAATGACTGAAAGTGGAAAAATTTCTTTCACGGTTGATAATTTAACAGAAGGACAATGATATGAAAATATTTCGTTTCAATTGTATGATGCAGAAGATAAAACAAAACCAATAGGAAATATATCTTATACAGGGCAAACAATAAGAACTTTATTTAATGCATCAAGTGTTATAGGGATTGAAAATGCCAATATTGTGGATGGGACTGTTTCAAGTGATTCGTTTCAAATAAAAGCAAATATTATCTCTGATGGAACATCATTAGTAAATCCATACAAGGTTCAAGTTACAGCATATTATTATAATTTTAAAATAAAGTGATTTGAACATCCAAAGGAAGTGAAAAAGCACCAGAAGATGCAGTAACTTTTAATATTGACAACCTTATCCCAGGAACAAGTTATACCAATATAAAGATTCAATTAACAACAATTGATGGAGAGTTAATAGGATCTCCTACAGAGAACTTAGGTAATGTTAACTTAGAAGATGGTGGATTTGAAAATATTAAAGAAATTTACAATCCATCATTTAGTGATATTACTTCTTCAAGTTTTCTTGTTACCTTAGAAACAAAAACAAAAGAAGAAGATGACGACCTTGAAGTAAATCCATATAAAGTAATTGTAACTGAAAGTGTACCTGTACCCGAAGATGAAGATAAGTTTGAAGATAAAGAAATTACCACTTCAAAAGTTTTTAATCATTCAGGAAAAATATCTTTTTATGTGAAGAATCTTATTCCTGAAACAAAATATGTTGATATTAAACTACAATTATTTAGTTTTGATGTATGGACAAAGAAAAATGAACAACCAATATCAAAGAAATTCGATACAAAAGAAGATGTTTTTACACATAGCAACAATGATAAAGATAAACTTTCAATCAGTTCAATAATCGGTATTGTGATTAGTGTTTTGTTATTGGTTATTTTTGCTATTATTGCAATAATTATTGTTTTAAGAAAGAAAGAAAAAGTAATTTAATATATAATTAAATTATATTTAATTAAGGAGATAGTATGGGTGGCACAGGAACACTAGCAATTTTTTTAATTTCCATTTCAATGGTTTTAGGTTTAATTCTATTTGTAATTGGAATTTGAGAAATGTTTATGTATATAAATTATTCATGAGCAAAAAGAGATAATGAGAACGGATATACAGGCATGGATGTTGCGCCTAAATATTTAGAAAATTTAGGTAATGGAGATACGAAGGTAAAGAAGGCTTTTTTTAGAATGTCTTATGTAAGATATAACAAATCAAGTAATACAATGAAATTGGGAGTATTTGATTCAAAGAGAAAATCAATTTGAACAATGGCTTCGGTTGCAAAACAAACTTTAGCAGCGCATGTTATTAAAAATGGTAAAGATGATAAATTTAATATATCA
The DNA here is from genome assembly GCA_947313745.1 of uncultured Mycoplasmataceae bacterium. Classification (GTDB taxonomy): domain Bacteria; phylum Bacillota_I; class Bacilli_A; order Mycoplasmatales; family Hepatoplasmataceae; genus Tyloplasma. The sequence goes on along the minus strand of CAMZNG010000007.1, from coordinate 1,837 downwards.
CCATTTTGATTTAGAATACAATCATATTTATCACAATTGTTGATTTCTTTTGCATCAATGTTTGTGACAATAATATTTATTATTGGAGTAATTAATTCATCAACTATAGAGATAGTTGGTTCAATGATTGTATTGTCAGTATTAATGTTAGTTCCGATTTATGCTTTTTGAAAAACTTCTAAAGTTGTTTATGAACATAGCAAAGATATACTAGGAGATGTTATATCAGAGGATGAAAGAGAGAAGTTAAAAAAACTTTGAAAAATAGAATATATACATGCAACAGTATTGCTAATTAAAACAATAGTTGATATTGTTCTTAATATTTTATTATGAATAATGCTTACTAAGGATTAATAATTTATATACGAAATGTAAAAAAGGAGTTAAACTTCTTTTTATTTTTATTAGTTATAATTTTAATCTCTTATAAATAGTTTTTCAACAACATCAAATATAATTAATTATCTATGCTAAAAACATTAACTTTGTAAGGTTTGAAATTTCTATCTATTTATAAAGATGTCATAAAATATTTTATGTGACGAGAAAAGAATATTTATAATTTGCATGTGATAAAAGAAAAGATTATTAAATAAGTTAATAAAAAACACATAGATTTTTTCTATATATTTACACCCAGTCATTGGAATATAAAATTAAAAGCACTAATAAATACCATCTTCATCACAAATATTACTAAGAACATATATTTTTAATAAGTTGGCACTGTAAAGTTTTTTATGTAAATTAGATTTCCCAACGAATTTATCAATCAATTTATCGAGTCTACTAAATTATAATTCACATTACTAAAAAAGTATAAACTAAAATAATCTTGTAAAAAGGTTTTTTTATTTATTTTTAGAATTTATTTTTCTTCTTAGTGATTGAATCCGTTTATTTTTTTGGTTGTTGAATTATGATTCAATGTAATTATTCCTGAAATCAAAATTCTTTCGAATGATTCCGTATTTGGAAATTGTTATTTGTGTGAAATTAATCGTTTTATTTTTTGATTCACACTCTCAATTCTATTTGTTGATTTGATTGATTTGTGAATTGAAATTGGAAACATAATGTAGGTGAAAAACATTTCATCATCGAATAATCTTTTCAACATTGTTCGATACAATTTTCATTTTTGTAAAAGTCTATCTTGTTCAATTTTTATAGTTTCTAAATTTGTTAAATCAAATAAGCTTTTCACATCATTTACCAAACTATTTTTATCACCGGTCTTAGCTCTTCTTTTAATATTTCTCAATGCATGGATGGTACACTTTTGAATTGATGCATTTGGAAATCTTACTTTTATAATTTTGTCTAAACCAATAAATCCGTCAACTACAAATAACTTAATTTTTTCTACACCTCTGAGTTTTAAATCATCAAGAACATCTGATCAATGAGCAGTGTTCTCAGTGAAACCTATGCTAAATGCTAGTATTTCTTGGTATCCTTGCTCATTTACACCAACAACTAGGTGTACAGCTTGTTTTTCAAATTTGTTTCCAAATTTTATCGGAACATAAGTTACATCAATAAAAACTGCTGAATACCTTTTCTTTAATTTTCTTTGTTTGAATTTCTCAACCACTTCATTTGTGACTTCAGAAATTAAAGAGATGGTTTATCTTGAATATTTTTTTCCATAAATATTATCAACAAAATCTACAACTTCTTTGTTTGATAATCCTTTTGTAAAAAGGTTTAAAATCATCTTAGTGATTTCGTCTGTTCTTCTTTGATGTTTGCTTATTATCTCAGGGAAGAAATCACAATTCCTATCGTGAGGAATATCAAGATTTATTTCTCCAACAGGAGTAAATAATTT
>CAMZNG010000006.1 GCA_947313745.1 uncultured Mycoplasmataceae bacterium | reverse complement strand
TCCTTTTGTAAAAAGGTTTAAAATCATCTTAGTGATTTCGTCTGTTCTTCTTTGATGTTTGCTTATTATCTCAGGGAAGAAATCACAATTCCTATCGTGAGGAATATCAAGATTTATTTCTCCAACAGGAGTAAATAATTTCCTTTTGTGTGATCCATTTCTATAGTTAGATTTTTTATCTCTGGAATATTTTTCATATCCCATAAATATTTCAAAGTCTCAACTATTTCTTTAGTAAGGTTATTAATATTTAAATCTTTTATATTGTTTTGTATAATGTTTGGAATTAAATCGGATAATTTATTATACAAATTATCCAAAAATTTGCTGTCTGCTTTATAATTCATTTGAGAATCTTTTCCTTTCAACGCAATTGAATTATAAAGATTCTTTTCTTTTTACATAAAATTATTTACAGCGTCAAAAAGTTATACATAATTTAAAAATAAAATACATTTGAAAAATTTTATTATTTTATAGTTTTTAGTTTATTAAGAAAATAAATTTATAAAAAGTAAAGTATAAACTTTATAAATATAATTTTATAAAAATTGAAGTTTCTCTAATATTATTTTTTTACTTTAAGTTTTTATAAAAACTATTGTTAAATTTGATTAAAACTTTATTTATAACAATAAATAAAATACCGATATATACATTAATAAATATAGAAATAAAATCTATATATATTTTATTGTAGTGTCCAAAGTTTTCAAAAGGATATGGATTTTCTACATTAAAGAAAAAAGTTAATATAAATACTCAAATAAAGTAAATTACAATATAAATCATATTAAATAAAATATTTCTATTAGTTTCATCTTTGTTTAATTCTTTTGATAATCTTCCATTTTTTATAAAATAAAATAAACATAATAATGGAACAACAACATGGAAAATGGTTGTTATAACAGCATCAATGAATACATATAACTCTTGTGAGAAGTGTAAATCAGAAGAATTCCACTCTTTTAAATCTTTTATTTGAAACAATACCTCAAAATCATTAATTATTGCTATCATATAAATAGTTGGAAACGCAATAATTCCTACAAGAATAATTGTGCTGAAGGTTAATTGTTTAAAATAAGCATTTGCCGACTCTTTTTTAAGAATATAAATATTAATTAGTTCATATGATGATCATATAAATACCAATATATTTGATCAATGTGTAAAAAATGATAACCAATGTAAAATTGTATAATTTTCTCCATCCTTAATATAATGATATTGATTAACTATTGTAAAATCAAAAACTATATTTATAGTTAATGCAAATATAGTAAGTGAAAAAATTAATCATAAATATATTTTTTTATTTATCATAATAGGTTAATTATATAACAAAATCTATATATATAAAAAATTAATATAGATACAAAACAAAGAGGAATATAACCACTAAAAAGTTATCGTTTTTATAAAAAATTCTCTATATTGACTAATCATAAGAGAATATAATAGTTTAAAATAATTTGAAAATATTCATAACGAAAAAATATTACTCAACTAATTAACCAATTTTTAATATATCTGTATAATATGTACTTTTTAAAGGAAATTATATAAAATATATAAAACATTAATAAAAAAATTTCTATAAAATTTTCCCTCTTTATGAATTAATCATTTTAATTTTAAAACAATTATACCAACCTTAAACATGGGGGGGTTAAAACTATTTTAGGTAATAATTTATAAAGGACAATTCTACCTTTGATCATAAATGTAATTAATGTATAATTAATTTTGTATGAAAAATAAATTAGTTTCCATTGTTATATCTTTTTTATTAATTGTAGAAATTGTCTTTTTACCAATTTTGAATTTTTCTACACATATAAGTCTTCATCCTATGGAATCAAACAAGATAAATGATAATTCTTTAGAAATATTAAGTGATGATGATGTAATAAGGAAATCATTCAATATTAATGATGATAAAAAAATATCACAAGAAATAAATATAAATACAACCAATATAAATACAACGATTAATTTAGTTTATTTTTTTTCAAATAAAAATTCCTTTGAAATAGATATTTCTAATACTGATGAATCTTATTCTCTTGGAAATATGATAGAAACTCCAACTAATTATGATAATGATGCAATGTTTAATACATTGCTATTCAACAATGAACCACCATCAGAATCAAACTCCTATAAATTTACAACAATGGAAGAAAATTCTTTTTCAGTAATGTTTGGTGTATATGAACTCAATAGCAACAATAGTGTTACAAGTGAAGATTTCACTCCTATAAGAATAGATTTTAAATTTTCTAATTCTATTGTCAAAAAACATAAAAATTTTTTCAAATTAGAAAAAAAGGATTTGTTTTACAAAGAAAATAAGGGAGGATATAAATTTTTTGAAAAAGAAAGTAAAATATTAAAAAAGAAAAATAATAAAGATTTATTTGATCCAAAAAAATGATCTATAAATAATTCTCAAAATATAGGTGTAGAATTTAAAACAAACATCAATGAACATCAAACTCTTTCTTTATTTGTTAACAAAGAACTAGAACCTTATAAAAATAATTATTCAAGAAACATTCTAACAAATTCACAAGAACTTTTTTATGCTGAAAAAGGCAAAATAGGAAATTTACTAACATTTGATTCATATTCATATTCGTACCCACCGACTTTTTGAATAAGAAATTGATGTTTTTCATTAGACATAACAAATGGGAAATTAGATATTAATAAAATAAATAATTTCATTGATTTTTTAAACGAACAATTTCAAACAAGTAAAGAATATAACCCAATAATTTTATCAGAAACAGAACCAATTAAAGTACTTGAAAAAAAAGAGATGTTTGTAGTTCAGTTTAACAAATCCGCAGAAATCAAGGAAGATATTGATTTTTTAAAAAGAATAAGAAAAAGTGTAAATGAATACTTCGATGACAATAATTCTAATCTTTTATTTAAAAAAATGTATATAAATAAAATAACAACATATAACAAATGAAATGAATATTCTTCTGAAAATGAAGAAATTGTATCAAATAATGGCTTATTTTTATATGGTGACCAAAAAAATAAAGATATTTTTATTTCCAACTCTCAAATTTTATTTTTTGTAATATTTTCACTTATGGTTATTATTTCTGCAGTTACAATTTTATACTTTATGAAATCAAATAAATCACTTAATGAAAGCATTGTTATAAAAAATAAAGATATAATTATTGATAAAAAAAATGAAAAGGAAGAAAAAAATGGCTAAAGACATTGTTAGGGGTAAAATGATAAAGGAAATAGAAAGTAATCCTGATGTTTTTGGAATTCATAAAAATTTATCAAAAATTCCCATGAGTAAATTATCAAGAATATATTTAATTAATGAAATTGAAGAAATAAATATTATTAACAAAGGTAAAAAAAAGATTGCTAAAAGAACTTTTATAGAGATTAAGGGTCTAAAAAAATCATTTGGAAGAAAAGGTAATAAAAAGGAAGTGCATAAAGATATTACTTTAAAAGTATATGAAGGGGAAACATTAGCAATCATTGGTGCAAACGGTTCTGGAAAAACTGTTTTGATGGAAACAATTGTCGGAGTAAGAAAACAAGATGAAGGAAAAATAATTTTTGATTTCGGAAAAGGAAAAGATCCTTTTGAGGAAATTGGAATGCAATTTCAAGATTCTGATGCAAACTCAAAACTTAAACCAAAAGAAATGATTGAGTTCATAAGAAAAATGTATGAGTCAAAGGTTGACAAAGATCAACTTAATGAAATGATAAAAATATTCGGAGTAGAAGAGTTTGTGGACAGGAAAATTAAGAAGTTATCAGGAGGACAAAGGCAAAGGTTAAACTTGTTATTGGCAACAATGCACAATCCAAAGTTAATGATATTAGATGAATTTATAACTGGTCTTGACATTATATCTGTACATAATATTTTAGATTATATTAAGAAAATGAAAGAAGATAATAACTCAACAATGATAATAATTTCACATCAACCATCTGAAATAAAAAAATTATCCGATAGAATTTTAGTTTTAAAAGATGGGGAAATTAAATCAGAATATTTAACAAAAGATATTGAAGAAAAATATAAAGGAGACTTTGATAGGTTCTTGATAGAACATATTTAGGAAAGAAATGAAAGTAAATAAGGAAACAAAAAAACAAAATATAATAAAAGGAGTAAATAAAGAATCATTTTATTCAATTTTGTATTTATTGAAATCTTTTGTATTTAAACAACCTAAATTCTATATTTTAAGCATTGTTTTTTCATTAATGTTTTTTATACCATTTATTTTTTTTAGAATTACATTAGATAATTATGATGTGTTAGAAATTTCTAATATGTATACATATTATTTTATTAGTTTAATTATGATTCCTGTAGTTATTCTTTGTTTATTTATAATTTCTAACTCTTTATCGAAGATATCTAGCACAACCCTTATTAAAAGAATTGGATCAACAAGATTAAATGAAAAAGGATATATATCTATAGTTTCAGTAATATATACAATGTTTGCATTTTCTATATTCTTTATAACATATATATTTTGAGTAATCATTTTTAAAATGTTAGGAGCTTCAAATTCTGCTATTTTCTCAGGGAACATAGTAACAATAATATATATTCTATTATTCATATTGCTGATGGTATCTACTGGTGTATTGATAGGAACAAGTGGCATAGGACAATCTTCAAAGACAACTATTTCATTCTTTTTATTCGTAACATTTTTTATATTTAGTGATTTATTTTTAGTAAAAAATAATATGTGAACATCTGTTTATATGCCAACGTTCATTCAATATCTTTATATATTTATTGTTTTTTCAAACCCTTGAATAATACCGACATTATTCATTAAAGGATTTTTTTATGATGGATTAACATTTATAGGTCCAATATTTATAATCTTAGGATTTCTTTTTGTGGTATCAGGAACAGTAACAATAACATTGTTTTCAATGGCAAATATGTCATTTACAAAAAATAACTAGTTTTTATACAATAATGCTATAATTAATTAGTAAATAGATGAAAGTAGAGGATATCTTCTCGCCTGAGTTAAGTACTGATTAAGTACCTAGGCAGTTAGCATTTATAAGCATTTATATATAAATTAAATGTTTAATTTAAAGCTAAAGAGATATTTTCTTTTAACAGGAGATATCTCTTTTGTTTATTTACAAGAAAAATATGGAGGCTGATTAATATAGCTATCAAAATTAAAAAAAGATATCAAGGAAGACAAAGAGATCAACATAGAGATTTTATTAATGAATCTATTAGACAAAGCAAATTATTAGTTATTACTCATGATGGAGAAAAACTAGGGGTAATGTCTAAAACAGAGGCATTAAAGAAAGCTGATGAATACGAATTGGATTTAGTTTTAATCTCAGATAAAGGAGAGGTTGCTGTAGCAAAAATAATTGACTATGGTAAATTCAAATACGAGAGAAAGAAAAAAGAATCTGAAGCAAAGAAAAATCAAAAACAAGTTGAAACAAAAGAAGTTAGATTAAGACCTAATATTGGACAACATGATTTAGATGTTAAGATAAGAGCTGCTATTGGGTTTATAGAAAAAGGCAATAGAGTAAAAGTTTCTCTATCATATAGAGGAAGAGAAATGGCTAATAAAGATGTAGGTTTTGAAACAATCAAAAAATTTCTTGATGCTATGGAGGATATAGCACAAATAGATAAGCAACCTAAGATGAACGGAAGATTCTTAGATGCATATATATCACCAATTAAAAACTAAAAAAGAACAATTATAAAATCTTACAATACAAAAAGGAGGGAAATATGCCTAAAATGAAATCAAAGAGTACTGTAACAAAAAGAATGAAAAGAACTAAATCTGGAAAGATTAAAAGAAATTCTGCAAAAACATCTCATTTATTTGCGAATAAATCAACAAAAAATAAGAGACAAGCTAGAAAAGCATCTTACCTATCAAAAGGTGATGAAAGAAGATACAAAGACATTTTATAGTCTTTAGAAAGAAGGAAGTATTATGGCAAGAGTAAAATCTGCAGTAACAAAAAGAAGAAGACATAAAAAAATACTTAAACAAGCAAAAGGGTATTTCGGTCATAAACATATAGGTTTTAGAACTGCAAAAGAGCAAGTTAGAAAATCTAATGAATATGCTTTTAGAGATAGAAAACAAATAAAGAGAGAAATGAGAAAGCTGTGAATAAAAAGAATTAATGCAGCTTCTAGAATGTATGAAATGTCATACTCACAATTTATTAATGGGTTAAAAAAAGCAGGAATTGAAATGAATAGAAAAATGTTGGCTGATATTGCTGTTCATGATCTCGAACAATTTGGACACTTAGTTAATGAAGCTAAAATTGCATTAGGTAATAAAACTGTTGAAGTTAAACCTATAGTTAAAAAAGAAGAAGTCAAACCAACTCCTAAGCCTATAGTTAAAGAAGAGGTTAAAAAGGAAGAAGTCAAACCAACTCCTAAACCTATAGTTAAAGAAGAGGTTAAAAAGAAAGAATCTTCAGAAAAAAGCGAACTTGAAAGAATAACTGATAAAGCAGCAAAACTTGCTTTAGATAGAGTGATGAATGTTCCGAATGAATCTCCTAAAGAAATAGTTAAAGAAGTTAATGAATTCGCAGGAATAGATGATAACAAAAAAGAAAAATAGAAAATATTAAAAACATACCATTACTGGCATGTTTTTATTATGCAATCACAAAACACACTACATTGTTTAAAATGTTTAATTTTACTAAAAAGTATTTCAATATTTTCTTTTATATGTCTTGTAATTTTATATTAAAATTATTTTTTTCTCCAAATGGTGATATTTTATATATATATATATATATATATTATAATTACTTTAAATGAACATAGTAACCCAAAAAATTAAGTCAATCATAAATATATCATTATTAAATTTTAATATCTTACTAAGGAATTATAAAAATCTTTGGTATTTTGGTATTTTCTTTTTTGTTGCTATAATTACTCCAATTGTTTTTATGCCGTACAATTTTTCAGGGGGTGAAGAAATAGTATTTTATTTAACTACTCCATTATTTATTGTTCTTGGTTGATTAACTTATAATTTTAGATTATCATCTTTATATGGAAATCTCTCTATTTCAGGTATAACAAAAAATGAATTCTATCTTTCATCTATTTTTACTATTTTTATTATTGGAAACATACTAACAATTACGTTTGTTCCTGTAGTATTTATCCTTGGAAAGTTAGGAGGGATTTTTATGAGTGAGTGAGGTTTCTTAGGTGGGAAGACTTTTCCTTCTGGGATAAACTTATTTGAATATTCATCCTTAGTTAATTTAATTTATATAAGTAATCTTGATATAATAGTTGTTTTTTCAGTATATTTTTTAGTTCATAATTTATTTTTAAATATAAAAACATATTATTCATTTGTATTTGCAATAATTATATTAAACATTGTTTTAGGAGGGGTTTTAAATACATATTTTGATGATGCATATAATATAGAGGGAAGATACATACCCTATAAAGTAAATTTATTTCCTGATAGTTATTTTATCATTTCATTATTTTTCCCTTTTTATGGTATTGGACAACAATTTTCATTTGGGGTTAATTTAACAGGAATAAATTATTATGGAATAGGTAATATGGGTCATTTCTTTACAATTAATTGAAATAATAATGGATGACAATGATCAATTGTTTTAATTCAACCATATATTTGAATATTATTTTCGTTTGTTTCTGGGTTAATCATAAATAAATTTAAAAAAACATCGTAAATTTATTTAGTTTAAAAAATGATGTTGATAAAAAAAGATCATAAATATGAAATAAAATTAATAGATATTAATTATATGTATCTAACTTTATATATGTTGTTAGGGAATTTCTTTCTAGTTGTTATGTTAAAGAGAAGTTTGTTGAGAAGAGGGGGTTTAATCAGGAAAAATATTGTTTTCATATTATAGCTTCTAATAAAATAATTATTGACCCTTCAAAAGAAAAATTTATTTTAAAAAAACATAATAGGGGGTATTGATAATTTCTTTCACGCTTGAAAACATTATGAAAATTTATATAAATATATTTTCAATCAAGATAAATGATAAACAATTTTAAAAAATAATATAAAAAATATAGGTAATAATCTTATAGGAATACTTGAGATTTTTCATCAAAGTCTAGTTTGTGTTAGAACAGCAACATTTTTATTAATGATAGATGAAGATTATTCAAGTGATAATACAATTATAAATTCTTTTGATGTAATTTCTGAATATAGCAAAAATAATACAAACAAGATTAAAATTAATATAAAGATTCATGCAATAAGATTATTTTACTAAAAAATGCAAAGGACAACTACTTGGTTGCGCTGATGAAGAATAGGGAAGATAAGATACATAATTTAGTTTGAGAGATTTATCTATACAAATAAAATATCAAAAGAATAATATTTATATATAGTAAAAAAATGTACAAGTTTATTTCTTGTACATTTTTGTTAATATTTCTCTAATCTCTCAATTCTTGCTATTAGAGGGCATTATTAATTTAAACTCTATGGATAGTAAGGGATTTATCTCTAAAACGCGTTCTATGGCCCTTGTAGAAGCCTTTAAGAAGTTTTCATCAGATACCTTTGTTTCTATTCCTAATGTATCCTCATTAAGCTCTAATACATGCATTACTTTTGGAAACTTCTTAGAATCCTTAACAACTCTTGTTAATGAGTCAATTAAGTTTGGATCATAAATTATTGCTCTTACACCCTTTTCCATTGCTCTGAATCCAAAGTAAGCATCATTTGATATATAAACCATCAAATCTTTTGTGTCCATTTCGTTTAATTTTGCTCAATCTTCATTTGATTTAATATAGTAAAAATTATTTTTCATATTTCTATAATTCCCCTTTCTTTCTTATAAGAGAATCTTTTCCGCTTGTTATCCTCACAATGTTATCTCTGTGTCTAATTATAACTAGTAAACAAACAATAAGTGTTGTCAATATTGTTGTTCAATTATGACTTCAATCAAAAACTAAGTCAATTGGAAATAATCCTTGAAATATCATAATTAATCCTCCTCCAACAATTGTCCCAATTATTGATCCTATTGAAACTCTTCTTGTTATATAAGTAACTGCACCAAAAATACTTATTGCAATCATTGCGAATAATCAGTTTATTACAATAATGCATCCAAAAGATGTGGCAACACCCTTTCCACCTTTGAATTCAAAGTACAATGGTCATGAATGACCTATTACAACAAATAACAAAGCAAAAGGTATGTTTGCATAAGTAAATACTTTTGAACCACTACTATTTTTTAAAATAGAATTTAAAATCAAAGCAACGAAAACAGATTTAAGCATATCAAATATAAATACTAATGCAAACCCCATTTTTCCATATGCCCTTCCAGCATTTGTTGCACCATAATTTTTTGTCCCAACATCTCCTAGGTTTTTTGAACCAATCAAAGATAATAATTGTCCACCATTTAGTGAACCAATGAAGTATGAAATTAATGAAAAAATAAAGGTTCCTAACAAAAAGTAAGGAATGTGCTTAAACATATCTATATTTCAATAATTTAAATAATCCATAATTAACCCCTTTTATTATACTAAATATAAACCATTAATTATCATTATTTGTTTTTAAAACAGTAACAAATGCTTCTTGTGGAACTTCAACCCTTCCAATCATTTTCATTTTCTTTTTACCTTTTTTCTGTTTTGATAGAACTTTCTTCTTTCTTGATATATCTCCACCATACAATCCTGCAGTAACATCTTTTCTATATGCTTTTATTGTTTCTCTAGAAATTATCTTACTACCAATTGCAGCTTGGATTGGAACCTCAAAATTATGTTTTGGTATTATATCTTTCAATTGCTCACAAATTGTTTTACCAGCATAATATGCTCTTGATTTTTCAACAATGATTGAAAGTGCGTCAACCGAATCTCCAGCAACAAGAATTTCCATTTTAACTAAATCCCCTCTTCTATATCCTATTGGTTCATAATCAAACGATGCATAACCTTTAGAAATTGATTTTACGGAATTAAAAAAATCAAAAACTATCTCTGCCATTGGTATTTCATATATTAAAGAGTTCATTTGATTAGAAAGAATTTCCATCTCTATATATACTCCTCTTTTAGAATGAGCATATTCCATTAATTTTCCAACATATTCTTGAGGAGAAAATATTGACATCCTTACATATGGTTCTTCAATCTTTTCAATTATTCCTCTATCTGGGAATTGTGCTGGATTTTGAACAAAAATCTCTTCTTTGTTTGTTTTGTGAATTTTATATATAACCGATGGAGCCGTTGCAATAACAGGGATATTAAATTCTCTTTGTACTCTCTCTTGTATTATTTCCATATGTAATAATCCTAAGAATCCAACACGAAAACCAAATCCTAATGCTTGAGAGGTTTCTTTTTCATATTCAAGAGATGAATCAGATAAAGAAATCTTATCCAAAGCTTCTTCTAATTGTTTATATTTTTCTGTGTCAATAGGATAGAAACCTGAAAAAACCATCGGTTTTGATGGTTTATATCCTGGTAAAGCTTCTATTTCTTCATTTTCTATGTGTGTTATTGTATCTCCGATAGCAACTTGTTTAATATCTTTAACGTTCGTTACAACTCAACCTGTTTCTCCAGATTCTAAGTATTTTTTTTCCACTTCCTTAGGATTGTTAATACCTACTGAAACAACTTCTATTTCTTTGTTGTGTTGTATAAATTTAAGTTTATCTCCTTTTCTAAGGGTACCTTCTTCTATTCTAACAAAAATAATTATTCCTTTATAAGCATCAAAGTAAGAATCAAAAACTAACGCTCTTAAAGGAGCATTATCTATTGCGTTTTTTGGATATGGAATTAAATCTATTATTTGATCAAAAACTTGGTTTACATTTAATCCTGTTTTTGCAGAAATTAGTGGTGCATTTGATGCATCAATACCAAGAGTATCATACATATCTTTTTTTGTTTTTTCAACATCTGAAGCATCCATATCCACTTTATTTATAATGGGAATTATTTCTAAATTATTTTCTAATGCTAGATACATATTTGCAATTGTTTGTGGTTGAACCCCTTGTGTTGAATCTACCAATAGTAACGCACCCTCAGATGCTGCTAATGATCTTGATACTTCATAAGTAAAATCAACATGCCCAGGAGTATCAATTAAATTCAATATATACTCTTCTCCATCTTTTGTATATTTTACTTGAACTGCATTAAGCTTAATTGTTATTCCTCTTTCTCTTTCAATATCCATTGTGTCTAAGAGTTGTGCTTTCATATCTCTTTTAGATACTGAATTTGACATTTCTAAAATACGATCTGCTAATGTTGATTTACCATGATCAATATGTGCTATTATAGAGAAATTTCTAATATTTTCCTTTTTCATTATTTAAATTTATCATGTTTGATAAAAATATTACTATTTATTAAATTATCAATTGTATTTCTTGAACTACCTTCAACGGTAACTTCAGTTACATTGATAACACCTTCTTTTGTTTGGACAAATATACCTTTTTCACTGATATTTGTTATTGTTCCTGGTTCGCTTGTTGCTGAATCAATAGTTCCTTTAACTATTTTTGCTTTATGTATTTTAACTATTTTATCATTAAGCATTGCCCAAGCTCCTGGAACTTTTTCAAGACCTCTTATTAAATTACAAATATCTTTTGCTGAATTATTAAAATCAATCTTTGAATCTTTTCTCTTTATGTTTAATCAATAAGAAACTTTCTTTTCATTTTGTTTTATAGATTCTTTACCATTTTCTATTTCCATTATTCCTTCAGCAGTTTTTTCATAGATTAAATCTCCAACCTTACTAAAAAGTGATGTCACATCATCTAAACTACTAATCTTTATATCAAATTGTGAATAATAGTCACCAGCATCCATTTCTTCAACCATTTCCATTATTGTTATTCCAGTTTTAGTTTTACCTTTGATTATTGCTCAATGTAATGGAGCTCCACCTCTTCCTTCTGGAAGAAGAGATCCATGGATATTTATTGCTTTCTTTTTTGGCAATGACAAAATATCATTAGAAAGAATTTGTCCAAACGCACATGTAACTAAATAATCAAATTCAAATAATTTTAATTTCTCAAGATCCCTATTAATTGAATCAGTTTTAATTGTTTGGATATTGTGTTCTTTTGCAGTCTTTGCAACCGGAGAAGGTTGTAGTGTAGAGTGTGATCTACCTATAGCTCTATCTGGAACAGTTACAACTACTTCAACCTCCATTTGTTTACTATCTATTAAAGATTCTAATGCTTTTGCTCCTATTGATGGAGTTCCTAAAAATGCTATTTTTATCATAATTATTTAATTTCTCTTTCTTTCATTCTTTGTAATATTGCTACCATTAATAAAGTATCATACTCACAATATTTTAACATATCTGGCCTACTCTTTATCCATTCCTTATCATTTCTTTTTAAAAGTCATTTTTTTGCTTCTGCAGAAGATTGATCTCCTTTTTGTATGTTGTTTAAATTCTTATAATCAATTTCCTTAACAAAATGTGGTCCAACTGATTTTATTGAAGAAGACCCTTTCATATCTTTGTGATAATAATATGGTTTACTAAATGCATCTCTTAAATCAATTGTTTCATCATGAACTTCTAATAATATGCTTTGCTCTTCTTCATTAAGTAATGATGTGTCCATTTCTTTTATTCTTGTTTTTTCAAAACTCATATTTCATGATACATATATCCCTCTTCCATGTTCTAAAAAAACATTTGCTAATTTTTTTCAAAAATCTTTAGCAAAGGTTTCCATATCTTCTGCCAATCATTCTATATGTACAATATTTCTCATAGTTTCAAAATCAAAATCATCTGCATCTTTTATTATATGTATTGAATATTGATATGGGACTTGTTGATATGGTCATCCACCTTCTATTATAGGGATTGATAAGTCTGCTGTTTCAAAATCATACATGTATATTGGCCCACCTTTATATTTATTCAACTCACTAATAAACCCTTTTTTATTTATGAATACTTCATCTTTATCAAAGTAATGTTTTTGAATAACTGACTTTCACCCTTTCAAACTAGATGGTAACCCACCCTTTAATCTTTCTATAAACTTGGAAGTATCTTGTTGTTCGAGAGAACTGATTGTTTCAGAAATGTCTTTTGGAGTTATTAATGAGATAGGAGCATCATTTATTGTTAAAATGCCTTCCTCATACATTTCGAATTTTTTCTTAAAATTTACTGAAGATCCTTTAAAATCAAAAATAGAATCTTCATCAGGTAATCCAGCCATCTTTAAAATTCAAGGCATATAATCAGATTTCATCCCTTCCTCTCACATTCTTTTTTCAAGTTTTACTTTAGGAATATTATCGTTAAGTTGAATATTCTTTATTTTATCTAATATATTGTCAAAGTTATCTGTGGTATGTAGTTGATTTGGTTCGTTAAAATATGCTTCTAATGTGTTGAATGATTTAGAATATTTAAAATCTTCATTTATTTTTCCTTTAATAAAACCAGTTGAAACCAATTGCTCCCTTAAAGTTCATTTTGAACCTTTAGGAGAAGGTTTTGATTTTATTGTTAAAAATATTGGTGATTCAATAAAGAGTGCACCACCCTTTTCTATTTTAGATAGTTTTGTATTGTTGATATATTCTGAATTAATTATTAAAAGATTAAATTTTCAATCATTAGAGTTAAGAATACATTTATTAATTAGTGTTTTTTGAAAAAATACATCATCTGCATGAATCTTGTGTGGAGAAGTAATTGCTTTTGCTTCTAATACTTTAACCTTGTTTCCAGTCTTTATTAGAATATCTGTTTTAATATTGAAATCATGATAACTGAAGTGAGCTTCAAATATTACTAAATCCTCTTCTGAATCTAATAATTCTTTTGTTAATTTAACTTTGTTTATATTTTTACCCTTTTCATCCATATCAATTATTTGATGTCTTGGATAATGAAATTTAGCTCAATATCTTGTTCAATCACTAGCAACTATACCGGCAATCATTGGTGATGGTAGTTCAAATTGATCAACTTTTTCTTTCTCTCCATATGTTCTTCATCTTCATGGAGTTATCTTTTTTAATTCTTCATATTTGTTTGAAGCAATTACATAATTTTCATTACATGCTAACCAAGCAAAAATATCACCTTTAAGGTAATCTAAATATGAATATTTATTTAAATTTAATTTTTTTTGAGAAATCATCTTAATAATTATATCACTCAAAAATATACATAATTAATATATAATATATAAGATTAAAGATATAAGGAATTAAAAATGGCAAATATAAAATCAAACGATAAATCAAAAAGACAAGATGACGTAAGAAACTTGAATAATAAAGCTCTTAAATCAGAAATTAAAACTGCGATGAAAAAGGCTAAAACTTTAAAAACAGAAGAGTTAGTTAATAATGCAGTTAAATTAATTGATAAAGCAGTAACTTCAGGTGTCTTTCACAAAAATAAAGCAGCGAGATTAAAGTCTACAATGCATTTGATAGAAGCAACAAAGGGACCAGCAGTTAAAAAAACAACAGCACCTAAAAAAGAAGTTGAAAAACCAACTCCTAAACCAGCAGTTAAAAAAACAACAGCACCTAAAAAAGAAGTTGCTTAGAAATTTGAAGATTATAAATTGGTAATTATAGATAGTTAAAATATAAAGATAAAATTATTTTTTAACAATTTGATAATATAAATCTTCATATTTAAAAAATAAATATATATAATAAAAACCTTTACATTAAATGTAAAGGTTTTATTTTTTTAATGCTCTCTTTAACGTTGTTCCAATTGTTTTTTTATTTTTATTTACCTCGCATAGTAAATTAAAATTTTCTTCTGTAAAGTTTTTGTATTCCTTTACCCCTACTATTTTATACTTGACTTTTAATACCTTAGTTTTCTTGTTGTATTCAAAATCATTAACATTGCATAATTTATTATTAACTTTCATATTGTCCTCTTTTCACTTTTAATACATTATTAACTAATATCTTTTCTAAAAGCCTTAAAGGATCATCAGGATTTCCTTCAACAATATCAAAGAATGACTTTCTTAGTATTACATCATAAAAGAAACTACACATAATCTCTTGAGAAGGTCAATTCTTTATTCAATTAGAATAATTCTTTATTCCTCACATATTTCAGTTTGTTAGCTTTTGGAACTCTAAGTCCCCTATTCCTTTATCTAAGTCAGTAATTACCTTATATCTTAGAACTTTTGAAAATTCCATTGCTAATCTTTCTCCAACAAGATAAAACTCTTCTCCTTGAACTCTTAGTTTGTTGATTAATATTGATATTTTTTCTTCATCAAGTGTTAAAACTGCACCTGCAAGCTTAAATAAGTTTTCTTTTGATAGATCTATTATTGATGAATCAATAATTTCAGAATTAATTTTATCACCGCATATTAATTCAAGTTTATTTATTTCTGATACAATTATGTCAAAATCTTCATTTAATTTTTCAACTATCCTTTTTGATAATTCATATGATATTTGTATATTTCTTGATGTAAAAAAATGTTCAACGAATTTTATTAACTCATTATTTTTTGGAGAATCTTTTTCAATTAATTCAAAATCATTTTTAAACTTTTTGTTCAATTTTCCTGTTTTGTTAAATTTATCAACTTCCAAAATAAGAACATTTTTATTTTTTATATTGATTGATTTTGAAAATCTTTCCTCATATAATTTATCAGGTTTTACTACATTGATAAAATTTGCATTTTTTAAAATAACTATTTTTTTTTCATTAGTAAAATTGAATGTTAGATATTCTGAAAAAGCTTTTTCAAAATCTCCGCTTTCTTCAAAATCAAATACAAAAACATTCTCATCTTCTATTTTTCTTGAACTAATAATTTTTTTAACTATTTTATCCCTTAGGGACTTACTATTGCTTTTTACTACATAAAACATATTATCTAAATTATAATGAATATAAGAGAAAGTATGAAAAATGTATTCAATAATATTAAATTATTTTCCTTTTGTTTAATGATATATAAAAATGTTATTGATACTAAGTATATTTGCATAAACGGACTAATGATACCAATACTTAATGGAAAATACATAAAAAGAAGTAAACTAATGATTATATTTAATAGATAAAAATAAGTAGAAAACAACCCTCATAAATAATGGAAAGGTAGTATTAAAATACATATAATATATGATATTGAAATAATAGGAGTTAAAATAATTGATAGTATTGGAGAAAATAAATTTACACTAGGATTTCAAGTTAATATTGTAGGTATTGATAAAAAGAATGCTGAAGAAGAAATGGTTACCTTATTAAGAATTCTTTTATTTCTATTTCCTTTTTTTGATGATGACTCATAAATCATTGCAGTGATAGAAAATGACAATATCATTGAATTACCTATCATCAAAAAAGGATTTAATATAAAAAATATTATCCCTGTTAATGAGAGGGAATCTATTTTTGAAAGATTTCCAATCTTTATTATCACCATGGTTAATAGTGCCCTAATCCCCGTGGGAGGGAAATAGACCAAATATAGAAAGAAAAGAATTGATCCAAAAGAAATTGTATCTACAATTTTTTTATTTACAATGACTCCCCCACACAACTTTTCAATAAACAAATAAAAAATCGTTATATGAAACCCTGATAAAACAAATAAATGAGGTATTCCTAATTTGTTTATATTATCTAATAATGTTGCGTTTCCATCAGTTTTTGTTTTATATAGCATTGCTAATGCAAAATCAGAATATGTTGAGTTATCTTCAAGAAGTAAATTATATGTATTATTTCTTAAGTTCTTGTTATGTGAGATAACTTTTATATTGTTTGCATATGCAAGACCATTTGACTTTGTTGATTTATAAAATACATCAAAGGAACTTATTTCATCATTTTCTTTATACATTGCATTAAATGATATTTCATCACCTACAATATAATTCTCTTTAATGCCCATTAAATAGTAATTTTGACCATCTTCATTCACAACAATACTAGAACTATAAATCTTCACAATCTTTGCCTTATGGCTTAATTTATGGTTTATTTCTTTATTATTGCTATTATTAATAGAAAAACATAATAAAATAATAAAAAGTATAGATACTAATGATTTTCACCCATATTCATATAGTATTCAACCTAAATAAAAAAGAATTAATGGAGTTAACCATCAATTCTTTGTATAAAGAGTTATCAATAAAAATAAATTGAATAACAATATATTGAATAATAAATTTTTCTTAGTCATTAATAATACATTGTATATTTATTGTTTATTTTTCTATAACATTTTTACATTCTTTACAAATATCATTTAACATATCTGTTTCTTTAAAATATTTTCAACATCTTTCACATTTTATACCATTGAATTTAGATGTGATTGATGAAAGGTTATCACCACTTTTAATATTTAGTTCCCCAACCATTAATAAATTCTTAAGATTTTTATCTCAACCCATTAAATCTTTTGTAAGTATTAAATTAACTAATGCTTCTTGTGAAGTTCTTAACTCTTTTTTCTCTCTTAGTATCTCAATTTCTTTGTTAACAACTTCTTTTATTGACATAAATTCTGAAATATCTCTAACATTATATGATTTAAACTCTGGGTATTTTGTTTCGAAAATTGAATTTTTATTTCCATATATTTTTCATGCTTCCTCAACTGTTACCGGAATAAATGGAGCCATTGAATATAGTATGTAATTTAAAACCTCTTTTAAAACATATTGTATTGATCTTCTTTCGATACAATCTTCTTTTTTTACATATAAAACATCTTTTGAATAATCCAATAAATATGCAATTGGACCATTAGTTATTTGGTTCATAACTTCTTTTACAACTTTGTTAAAATTATAGTTATTATACTTCTCTTTTATAGAGTCATTTGATTTCTTTAAATCATTTAATAATGATTTAAAGATTAATTCTAATTCTGGTTTTGAATTATCATAATCATATAAATTACCTAAGATAAATTTAATTGTATTTCTTATTTTTCTATAAGTATTTGATACTTGTTTGATTGCATCATCAGATATTTTAATAGTATCTTGATAATCTGAACTTGATACTCATAACCTTAAAATATCCGCGCCATTTTTATTTATGATATCTAATGGATCAATAACATTACCTAATGATTTAGACATTTTATTTCCTTTTTTATCTTTTACAAACCCATGTGTAATAACTGTTTTATAAGGTGATTTTCCTTTTGAAATAAAAGATGTTATTAATGATGAATTAAATCATCCCCTATATTGATCACTACCTTCAAGATAAATGTCAGATTGTTTATCTCCTAGTAATTCATGCGAAGTCCCTGAATCAAATCAAACATCTAAAATATCCTTTTCTTTGGTCATTTTATCATTGTATTTTATGTTTGGTGGAAGAAGATCCTTTATGCTAACGTTGTGTCATGCCATTATTCCCTCTTTTTCAAAAGATTTAACAATGTTTTCTTGAAGCTTAACATCTTTTATTGGTTTTTTATTTTCATCATATATGATTGGTATCGGAACCCCTCATAGTCTTTGTCTTGAAATACATCAATCAGATCTATTGTCAGTCATTTTTTTTAACCTATCTTCTCCTCAAGAAGGAAATCAATCAACATTTTTTATTTCTTTAATTAAGTCCTTTTTTATTGGATCAATAGATACAAACCATTGTTTTGTTGCTCTATATATCACTGGTTCCTTTGTTCTTCAATCGATAGGAACTGAATGGGTAAATTTATCTACAAATAATAAAGAATTATTCTCTGTAAGTTTATTTATAATTAATTTATTAGTTTTTTGATAGAAGTTTCCATCGAACTCACTTCCTGAGTTAATAGTATGACCTTTATCATCCATAACTACAACCAAATCTAATTTATTTTCTTTTACAATAATATAATCATCTTGACCATGCCCACCCGCAGTATGAACAAGTCCTGTTCCTCCATCTGTTGTTACATGATGTCCAAAAACTAATTTAGATTTTTTATTGTTTAGTGGATTTATAGCATATTGATTTATATATTCATTAATATCAACTTTTTTAATAGTCTTAATTTTTTTTCCTATTGTTTCAGAAACTTTATCAATAAGTTGTGAAGCTATTATTAATTTTTCTCCTTCACACTCAATTAAAGAATAATCTATTTTCTTTCCAAATGATATTGCAACATTTGCAGGTATTGTTCAAGGTGTTGTTGTTCAAATTACAAAATAAACGTCTGATGATTGATGTTTAAATTTTATATATACAGAAAAATCCTTTGCATCCTTATATTCGATTTCTGCTTCTGCTAATGCAGTTTGAGATGATCATGATCAATAAACAGGTTTTAAATCTTGATAGACTAATCCTTTGTTAAACATTTTATTAAAAACAGTTATTTGTCTTGCTTCAAAGTCTTTGTCCAAAGTTAAGTATTTTTTATCAAAGTTTGTTAATAAAGCTAATTTTTCAAACTGATCTTGTTGTTTTTTTACTTGTGTTTTTGCATAGTCATAACAAGATTTTAAATATTTTTCCTTACCTACCTCAGATAATTTTATACCTGATTGTTGAACTTTAAGTTCAATTGGAAGACCATGTGTATCTCAACCTGGTCTCCAATCTATTTTTTTACCTTTTAAAACATTATCTCTAACAATGATATCTTTAAGTATTTTGTTTAATGCATGACCAACATGTATATCTCCATTTGCATAAGGTGGTCCATCATGTAGAACAAACTCTTTTGCATTTCTTGAAGATAATTTATCATATAATTTATTTTTTTTTCACTCAAGTATAAACTTAGGATCTTTTTCCTTTAAGTTTCCTCTCATTTCAAAATTTGTTTTTGGCATTAGTAGCGTATCTTTATAATCCATATTCTTTTTCCTATTAAAACAATTATAAACAAATAAAAAAAAGACTAACAAGTCTCTTTAAATTTCTTTGATTAAATATTTTCGAATTGCGTTAAAAATTTCTCTAAAATATGTTTTGAAGGAGCTATCAAATAAGTTTTGGGAGCTATTTTTTTAAAACTTCCTTTAGTAGTAAATAAAACTCCTGTTATAAAATCAACCAATCTTATTGAATCAACTTTTTCCATTTTGCTTAAATCAATAATTAATGCATTACCTTTTAATAATTCTTTGGCTATTGGTTTTGAATTAGAAAACTTTGTTGGTGAAATATTAATTAAGCTTGAAGACTTTGTATTAATAATTATTGATATTTGTTTTTTTTCTTTTTTTGCCATTTAAACTTCCTTTTCTTAATTTAATAAACTTGAAATATCATCATCATCGTCATCATCATTTAATAATGATAATGATTCAAATACTTTTTCTTGAGTGCTAGGTTTATTTTTTGGAGAATCTAATTCAGTTTCAGCTGTAATCATTCCTCCAATTGGATCATTCTTAAATGCTTCTATATTAATTTCTTGTGTTAATGAAGATGATGAAGATATTGATGACATTGAAGGAACATTTCCTTTTGTCGCTTTAAACTTTTCAAGTCCTGTTGCAATAACTGATATTAACACTTTATCTCCAATTGCATCATCTATTCTAACTCCAAAGATTATGTCTATTGGTGAATTTGCTGCCTCTTGAATTGTTTGTATTGCTTCATGAGCTTTTTCAATAGTAAGTGATTTTTCAGAACCCATAACCATAACAATGGCTTTTTTTGCGCCTTCGATTGAAGACTCAAGAATTGGTGAATTTATTGCTTTTAGAGAAGCATCAATTGCTGCGTTCTCACCTTCAGAATCACCTGTTCCTATTAAAGCAAGTCCTTGTCCTTGTAAAACTGTTTTAACATCAGCAAAATCAAGATTAATTACAGAAGTTGTTGAAATAATATCTGCTATTGTTATTACAGCTTGTTTTAAAATTAGATCAGCATATTCAAATGCTTTTGAAAATGATACTCCACCTAATTCAGCGGCAAGTCTATCATTAGAAATAACAATAATTGAATCAACTTCTCTTCTTAATTTTTCTAAAGATTCTCTTGCAGTTTTTCTTCTGTTTCCACCCTCAAATGAAAATGGTGTAGTAACTATTGCAACAACCAATGCTCCTGCATCTTTTGCTGCTTTCGCTACAACTGGAGCTGCACCAGAACCAGTACCTCCACCCATTCCAGCAGTTATGAATACTAAATCAGAACCTTGAACAATTGCATTAATCTCTTTTTCAGATTCTCCTGCAGCAGCTCTAGCAACATCAGGAACAGCACCTGCTCCTAAACCTTTTGTAATTGTAGGTCCAAGAGTTAATTTATTTGGTACTGGTGATGAATCTAAAGCTTGATGATCAGTATTCAAAACGTAGAATTCAGCATTGCTAACTTCTTTTGAAATATAAATTTGATTAACGGCATTTGATCCACCCCCACCAATTCCTATTACTTTTATTTTTGCGCCCTTTTTTTCAGAGTTGTTATTTTTATTGTTTAAATTATCAAACATTTTTCTTCCTTTACTATTTATTTGTATTACTATATATAATTATACATTCTTATAAATTTGTTTATAGCACTTATTTTAGGTTTATCTAGTTTTCCTTCTACCCTTTTTTTAATTTTTTCATCTTGAATGATGTTTAATATTCCTAATGTTACAAATTCTGCTTCTTCGCTTAATCCAATTAATTTACTTGAGAATTTTTCAACGTTTTTTTCTGCAAATGATTTCTTTGCATATTTTTTAAATCCATTTAATGATTTAATTTCTCCACTAAATATTATTTTTCTTTCTTCTGAATCATCTGTGATAAAGGGAAATTCTGATTTAACATTTGAAAATAGTTCATTAACCTTTTCAGTTATATATTTTGATAGATCTTTCTTTGTAAAGACTTCAACTTCTTTACCATGTTTAATTGTGTGGATTACTTTATTATCCACAACATCTTCAGGTGGTATTGAACCAAAGAATTTAAATAATTTTTTTGATTCATTTATATTTATATTCATAATTTTTGAAATATGTTTATAAATATCATTTAGTCCTGATTTCCATTTTGTTGAAAAAGATATTGAACCATTTTCAAATGTAGTTAATTGCGTAAATTTCTCTTCTACTAGAACTGAAAATGTAATTCCTTTGTCAATAGAGTTTTCTTTCATTGATTCTTCGATTACGTCAAGCATTGGAACAACCTTTGATATATTAATACCATTAAATCTGAACATTGAAACAACTTCTTTTAAATAACTTCTTTCAACTGATTCAACAGTAGAATTAATAATTTTTTTTGTAAATCCTGATTTTTTATATGGAAATTCTAGTTTTAATATTTCCGAATCAGGTCAATTGTTTTTTAGCTTGTTTTTAAATTTTTCCTTCTCTAACTCTAAGTCAGTATCGTATTTAAATTCCTCTTTGAATGTTTTGACCACAACTCTTGATGTATTAATAGTTAAGGTTGATTTGTTAATCGTTTCAAATAACCCTAATTCTATTAAATCATTCTTTATCCTTGGGATAAGAGATGCATTAAAAGCAATTTTGTCTTGTAAAGGTATGAATTCATATGATTTATGATACATTAAATTATGCTTACCATTTATATACTTAGTAAGCGTAACGATTATTTTGTTATCCTTTATTTCAATTGCTAATAAATTTTTCATTTTTTTCTCTATTTTAATATGTATATTAATCAATAAGTTTTACTAAAGTTCTTAGTTTTCCTGACCTTGAAGCTTTGTTTATAGCTATTTCTTCTTTTGAAGGATAAATAACTTTTGAAGTTTTATATTTGTGATTATTACCCATTGTAGTAATCTCAACATCTTCCTTCTTATTTCAAAATATATCTTTTACAGTTTTGTCTTCTAGTGAATGGAACGTTATCACTGCAATAACTCCATTTTTTTTTAATAAATTAATGGCTTGTTCAAGAGATTCCTTTATAACCTCTATTTCGTTGTTCACCTCAATCCTAATGGCTTGAAATATATTTTTCGAAGGATGTTTCCCTTTGACAAACCCTTTTACTGATTTTATAATATCATTTAGCTCTTTATTTAAGAGTATTTCTCTCCTCTCTCTATAATCTACTATAGCTTTGGCGATTCTCCTTGATTTTGGTTCATCACCATATTCAAACATAACTCTTGCTAATTCCTCCTCGCTGTAATCATTAATTACATTAATTGCTGTAAACTCTTGATCTATATTCATTCTCATATCAAGTTTTGATTCTCCATGATAAGAAAATCCTCTTTTTTCATCAGTAAGTTGATAATATGATGTTCCTAAATCATAAATGATTCCATCTATTTTTTCAATACCTAATTCCTTGATCCTTTTACTTAAATTAGAAAAATTATCATTTATAAAGGTAATATTACTGAATTCTTTTAAGTTTTCTTTAGCTTTTTTCATTGCTATCGAATCTTGATCGAATGATATAACTTTTCCATTGGAAGCTTTTGCTGCCAGTAGTTTTGTATGTCCTCCAAGTCCTAATGTACAATCTACATAAACTCCATCACTTTTTATTCTTAACTTATTTATTGTTTCTTTTGCAAGAACTGAATAATGTTTCATCATTACGATTAATTTTCCTTACTTAATTCTTCAGCCATTTGCTCAAGAGTTTTTGTCATTTCTTCAGGATTAGAAGTTAAATCATTCCATTGTTTTTCTGAATGAACTTCTATTTTATCCCCAATACCAATTAACATGACATCTTTTGTAAGTTTAATCATTTCCATAAGTCTTTTCGGTAATAAAGCTCTACCAGCCTTATCAATAGTAATTTCAAACGAATTACCCATAATAAACCTTGATAGTTTCCTTGATGAAGTAGAGAGGTTCCCTTTATCACTAAGAGTTTTAGATCAAAGCTCAAAAGATTTAGAAGTTCTGATTTCAAGAGTATTATCGAATCCGTAAGAAACAACAATTAAACCACCAAGTTCTTTTCTAAACTTAGCAGGTATTGTTATTCTTCCTTTTTCATCTAATTTATTTTTGTAATTTCCTATCATTTCTTCTTTATGGTGTAAATTTATTATTTCCCACTATCTCCCACTTCACAACATAATTATACATAAAATGGGAAACTTATACACTTTTTTTTAAAATAAAAAAATAGGAATTAATTTCCTATTTTATCTAATATAGCATTTATTAATGATGGTGATTTTTCTGTGCAATATTTCTTAGCGAATTCAATTGATTCATTAATAATGATTTTTTTGTTCTTTTTCTTAAAAACAATTTCAGCAGTTGCGTTCAATAAGATTGATCTTTCAAGAAAATTAAACCTTTCTAATCTTCAATCTTCAGGTAAAAACTTTTTCATCCTGTTTTCAAGATCTGAAATATTATCAATAATTAATTTTACAAATTCTTTTTGCTTTTCATTAAAACCATATTGATCAGAAGTTATTTCTTTTTCTAAATCATTCAATGTTTTACCTAACAAATAATTTCTATATAAAAAAAAGATTCTTTCTTTTCTTTTATGTAACAACGAATCTTCATTGTTGAATTGATTACTCATCCTTAGCTTTAATTACTTGTTTACCTTTATAATGTCCGCATGATTTACATACAGTATGAGGTTTAATGTTTTTACCACAATTCTGACACATTATTGTTGTTGGTACTTCTGCTCTTTGGTGAGTTCTTCTTTTTGCTTTTCTAGTTTTCGAAGTTCTTCTAAATGGAACTGGCATGTTATTCTCCTTTTATTTTTTAATCTTATTAATTATATATTAGATTGACAATAATTGTCTATATCTTTTGTTGAAGAATATTCCTGAACCCACAAGACCAATCAGTCCTCCAAGAAATATTCCACCAAATAAAAATAATGGTTCCTTTGTAATTCTTTCTATTGAAAAGAATATTGAAACTACAATGATGTTTGATGCATTAAATATCATGGTATGAAATAAAGTTGAACGTGGTGTTTTCATTCCTGAATAAAATAATGCTGGAATGATTTGTAGTGACATTGGTATTGAAAATAATAATATAAATATATATGCAATTCCAATTTCTCCTCCATAACCATCGAATTGTTTAACTCCATATGCATGAAACAATGGTTTTGCAATTAATAATAATATTCCTATTGCAATCATTTGAACAATGAACACACATATGGTTCCAACCTTAAGTGTTTCTTTAACCTTATCCTTTTGATCTGAATTATTATAAAATGATATAAGCATTGCCATTGTTTGTCCAACTCCCAATGACATCATTGTCCCCATATTTATACTTCTTGTCATCATAGTCCAGGAAGATGTTCAAGCTGGAACATCAACCTTTGATGCTGAATCAATTGAAATATTCCCCACATAAGTAGAAACCATCACGATATTAATCCCATCAAATATTCTTCTATAGAAAGATCCTAATCCAAAAATAAACACTGCTATAAAAAACTCTTTTCTAAATTTAATGTTTTCTCACTTATAACTAATATTTATATTATCTCCCTTTTTCTTTATTATAAAGACATATAAAATCATCATTGTTGCCCCTGATGTAGTTGCAATAAGTGTTGCTAAACCTGCGCCAACAAGACCTAGTTTTAACATAGCCATAAAAATATAATCAAAAGCTATGTTTATAGGCATTGTTAATGCAGGTATTATTGCAGATGCAGCACCTTTACCTTCTGCTCTTAATATTCTCATATATGAACCTTGAAGGGTCATTGGAATAAATGCAAAAGTTAATATAACCATATACTCATAGCCATCTAAAACCATTTCATGGGTATGAACCCCTCATGTTTCACTATGTCAATTTCCAGATGCAGTAAGTATGTATGGTATTCCTATTAATGCAGTAAATGAAATAATAATAGCTCCCAATGTTCAACTTAATGAGAAGGTTTGACCAAAAGTTTTCTTTGCTCCATCAGAATCGTTTTGAGCAATATTTTTTGTGTAAGCAAGACCACTACCTGCACTATGCATAACTTGA
The DNA here is from genome assembly GCA_947313745.1 of uncultured Mycoplasmataceae bacterium. Taxonomy (GTDB): domain Bacteria; phylum Bacillota_I; class Bacilli_A; order Mycoplasmatales; family Hepatoplasmataceae; genus Tyloplasma. The sequence goes on along the minus strand of CAMZNG010000006.1, from coordinate 115,869 downwards.
AAAGCATTCAATATTCCCATTAATGGGAATATTAGTCCTATAGAAGTTCCTCCAGTTAATGGAGTACCACTTTCTGTTTCTCCATAATTAACAAAATTTGAGGACATTAAAGAATCAACAAATGCATAAGCAGAATTAAATATCATTAATAACACTATTGGGATGGCAACCTTTAAAATAACAGAAAGAACACTTCCTTTATTAAATTTGTGATCACTTATTGGTATTTCATTAACCTTTGTTGAAGACATAGTTCTAAAATAAGTCCTCTAGCTTAATTTCTGCATAATAAAGTTTAGCCTTAACTTTATCAAGTCTAATCAATTTATTTTCTCTTAAAATTGAAGGGTGTATTTCACCTATTAATCCAATTGATTTATTATCAAAAAAAACTTCTGAAGATACATAAGGATTAAATGATATGTTTTGTTTTGTTTTGAAAGAAATTTTAGATAAATCAACATTGATTGATTCTAGTGCTTTCATAACAAATTCTTTTGTTGCTAAAATTGGCTCCTCGTTACTATTGACTATTTTTTCATCATGAATAATACCCAATGAATATATAGGTTTTTCATTATGGAATACATTTGATAATTCAAATAGTCTAATATCTTCTTTATCATTTTTATGATTTAAAACAAACGAATCAATTAACCCTGATAATAATGAAGTTTGAAGAGTGTTAAACTCTAATGAATAATCACTTGTTAATTCTACAAATTTATTCATATTTCAAATATTGTATTTCTTTGCTTGTTCATTAGTAATTAATTCATATGTTTTAGTTTCGACCATTCCATACTTAGTTAATTCATCAGTTATATTAATCAATGCATTTTTATGAGGTTCAAAATCTATTTCATCTTTTGTAATTGAATAAGGTTTTGGTTTTATGTTTTCAATTCCATAGAATCTTGCTATTTCTTCAATAATGTCTGCTTTATATTTAATATCTTTTCTATAAGAAGGTATTGTATATTTATTCCCTTCCTTTTTTATCCCTATTGAATTTAGTTTCTTTATTGTCTTAGAAATATCTATGTTATTCCCTAAATAATTAAAGATATATTCATCTGATAATTCAAATTCTCTTGATTTATCAATGTATTTTGAAGTTGTTTTAGATGCTTTTTCTAAAAATCCAGCCTTATTTGCAATATCAATGATTAGCATTGAACTTAATTTTGCAGATTCGGTTGTTGATCCTTTAATATTTCTTCCGCCAAATAAAACATTTAATTTTTTTTCATTCATAAAATTAGAATGAGAATTTGAAGATTGAGAAACAAGCATAACCTCATCTTTTTCAGTTAATAATACATCCGAATTAAATAAGTCAATATCATTTAATTTTCTTCCATTTAATTTTAAAGATTTACTTCTATCCATTACATAAACAACTGATCCAGTCATTAACATAACATAAGCAATAATATCTTTAATTGTATTTGTAGGTTTAATTCCTGAAATATAAAGAATTCTTTTTATGAAAAATGGAGTTTTTGATTTTTTTAAAACCACATTCGTTACAAATAATGCATTTGCTTTATCACCAAGTTCAAGAGAAATATTAGTATCTCCATTTCTAGGAACATCATTTATTTTTCAATTAAAATCCCTCTCTAAAAATGATGCTATTTCTCTTGCCATTGTAAAATATGAAGCTGCATATTGCCTGTCAGGAAGAATCGATAAATCATATATATCTCCATCAATTTCTAATATATTAGAAATTGATTTATTCATATCTACATTTTTATCAAATACAAATATATTATGCTCTTCACCTTTTTCAATTATTTTTTTTGATATTCCCATTATTTCAGAAATAGATAAGATCATCCCATTTGAAAGTATTCCTCTAAGTTCTTTTGGTTTAAGTTGTAAATCCCCTACTTTTGACCCTGGTATTGCATGTGCTACAATTTGATCCTTAGAAATATTTTTTCCTCCACACACAACATCCATTGGTTTATTATTAATATTTGTTGTCAAGTAGCTTAAAGTGTCTGCATTAGGGTGTTTTGAGCATTCTAATACCTTTGTTAATTTAACTCCACTAATAATATTTGCTGGAATTACTTCTTCCACCTCAAAAGCTAAAGAAGTAAACAATTTTGTCAAATCTTCGTTTGTTTTATCTGAAATATCTACATATTTATTTAATTCATTTATTAAAAATTTCATTATTTATCTCCTTTGATGTTTGTTTGTTAGAAATTTCTAACAAAGTATATATATTATACTTTCTTTTATATTTAATGATTAGTTTTGTTTAAGATATTAAAATTAAGGCTTATATTTTAGATATCCTTTTTGTTAATTAGAAAAAAATAGCATTTATATTTTTTCTTTATATGAAAATAAAAAATCTAAATCATTTCTATATAGATCCCTAATGTCGCTTATTGGTCATTTCATCATTGCAATTCTTTCAACCCCAATACCAGCAGCTCAACCTTGAATTTTATCACTATCTTTTCCTGCGTTCTTAATAACTGCTGGAGAAAGCATTCCTGACCCAAGAACTTCTATTCATCCAGTATGGGAACATATCCTACATTTTTCTCCATTACAATGAGGACATTGAACATCAACTTCATAAGAAGGTTCTGTAAATGGAAAATAAGAAGGTCTATATCTAGTATCTAGGTTTTTTTCAAATAAAAATTTCATAAATTCATTTAATGTTCATTTTAAATTAGATACATTCATATCATTTCCAATATTAAATATATCTATTTGATTAAATTGAAATGAATGAGTTGCATCATTATCATCATTTCTAAACACTGGGCCTACTGAATATGATCTAAACTTATCTTTTTTTGTTGATTCCAACTCTCTTGCAGACATATTTGTTGCATGAGTTCTTAAGAGTTTTTTTCCTTTTAAATAAAAAGTATCTTGCATTTCTCTCGCTGGGTGGTCTTTGCTTAGGTTTAAAATATCAAAATTATATTTTTCAATCTCTAGCTCTACCCCATGAGAATAGTGATAATTCTTTTTATCAAAGAAAATAATAACTTGTTTTGTTATTTCGGAAATAGGATGAGTTACTCCTGGTTTTTCTTTAATAAAAATTCTTTTGTTTGTTAATAAAGGATTATCTTTTTTTATTATAAAGAATGAGTTTTCTAATTCGTTTTTTTTGTCATTTAATAAATCATTTATACCGATGGTATATGTTTTTATTAGGGTTCCGACCTCTTGTTTATTATCTGAGTTTTTTATTGAATTTTTTAACTCTATATAAAAAGATGATTTAGATAAATATTTAGCCTTAGTTTGCTTCAAACTCTCCAAATCTTTAGTGTTTTCTAATTCTTTTTTTAATTCAATAATTATTTTATTTATTTTTTCTAACATATTTACAAATCTCTAAACTTAAATATTAAAGTATATATATTATACTTTAATTTTTATAAGTATTAATTTTAAAATATAACATTCAAAATAATTAAATATCATTTTAAAATAAAGAAAATACACAAGATTCATCTTGTGTATTAACCTTATATATAATAGATAAAATTATTTAACTGAATCAATAAATTTTCCTAAATCCTCTAATGATTTAAATCCTGAAAATCTATCGATTTCTTTTCCGTTTTTAAATGCAACAATTGTTGGAACACCTTGAACACTACTTTCCATAGTAAAATCAGGTTCACTATCAATATCAACTTTTATTAATTTGATAGATTTATTTTTTTCTGCATATTCTGCAAATATTGGACCAAACATTTGGCAAGGTCCACATCATTCAGCAAAAAAATCAATGATTACTAGTTCTTTAGATTCTATTAATTTCTTTGCGTCATTTGTATTAGTTTTTTCCATTTTTCTCTCCTTTTATTTTTAATAATTATACTTTATCATTTATAAAATCTTCAATATGTTTATTATTTTTTTCACTTTTTAAAATTGAAAAATGTGTTTCTTCCACTTTATTAAAAATAACCTTATTATTTTTCTCTATTTCTTTTTTAATGAAAGGTATGACTTTATCATTATTTGATATAGTATCTTTTTCACTATAAGAAACATAAATATTCTTGTTTTTTAGTTTTTTAAGATGTTTTCTATTTGCTTTTATATATTTGTGTACGGTCCTTGATATTAAAGAATAATTTTTTGAAACACTATTATTCTTCATAAATGAGTCAAATCTTTCTTTACCAAGTTTCTTTTTTAACTTTTTTAACTTTGATTTATTTTTTTTTATAGAAGAAATTCAATCCATATAATGAATGTATAGCGCAGGAACCACCAAATAAATATCATCTATATTTTCATATTTTAAAGAATTCTTCATTGCAACAATTGATCCAAAAGAATATGCAATTACCTTTACTTTTCTTTCTTTATATTTTTCGAAAACTTCTGTAATTTTTAAATCAAAATTTCTTTTGTTAATTGTTTCCTTTTTATTTGAATCATAAAAATCAAAATTTACTAATTCTTTATTAGTTAATTTACTTTTATATTTATTTACAAATTCATCAAAATCATTTATATCTTTTGTTTTGAATCCATGTATAAAAATTATTACTTCTTTTTTTTCCATTTATTTAAATTTATTTAATGCAATTGCTGCTGTTGCAGCAATATTTAAAGAATCGATAGATTTTATATCAATTTTTACATTTTCTCCTTCTCAATTGTTTAAAATATCCTTTGAAAGCCCTCTTGCTTCGTTACCAAACACCAAAGCAAACTTTTCTTGGTGTTTGTTATCATTGGATTTTTCGATTGTTATATCCCTTAAAAACCTTGTATTCTCTTGCAGGCAAAATTTATATGCCTTAAAAGAATGCAAATCTTTAAAGTCTTTTAATTGCATCACAGGTATTTTAAACATTGAACCTTGTGATGCTCTTAAAACTTTATCATTATAAGCAAATACTGATTCTCCAAGAGTAATTACAGCATCAAAACCAAATGCCAATGCCGATCTAATAATTGTTCCTAAATTACCAGGATCGTTAATATTTTCTAAAACTATTATTTTATTAACAACTGATAGATGAACTGTAATTGGTTCATATTTACACACAGCAATAGCCCCTTCGTTAGACCTATTATGAGAAAGCTTTTTTATTATGTCATTTGTAACCTTAATTTTTTTGGTATCGTCAACATTGGGGTACATTTCTTCTTTTGTGATTAACAAATTAACAACAACTTCTGAATTTATTGCTTCCTTAATTAAATTATTGCCTTCAACAAGAAATAATTCTTGATCGATTATCTCCTTTTTCAAACCTAATTTAGATAATTGTTTTATGTAATTATTATTTTTTGAATCTATTTTCTTCATATTATTTTAGTAAATCTATTATTTTTTTAGGAACAGCACCTTGATCATTTGTTAGGTCTAGAACCTCATTAGCAGCTTTCTTAGCTATTTCTTTTGCATTTTTTGGTGTGAATGAATACCCAGCTCACTCTAAGGCCTCTAAATCATTTACATTATCACCAAAATAAATTACATTTTTTTGTGGAACACCATAAAAATCAGATAATTTTTTTAATGCATATTCTTTTGAAGTCCCTTTAGGTGAAATTATTATTTGTGACTTATCTTCTCCAGCAAGAAAATTTCAAACTCTAATCATATATCCATCTCCAATAATATCTTCTATTTTTTTTATTAAATCATCAGGATTTATTTTTTTATTTGAAAAACTTATTATATATTCATAACAGTTAAAAAATAATTTATTTAAGTCATCTCCTTTTGAAAAAAATGCATGATTCTTTCTTCCGACTGCTTGAACCTCATTTGCAAAATCTCAAATTTTAATCTTTTTAACCATATCTTTAATAATAATTTGACTTATTGAGGATCTAAATTCTTCAAATTTAGAATTGTTAGGATGATGAACTATTGCGCCAGAAAAATGAATTGATGCATCAACTGATTCTAATTGTTCATATAGTGTTTTTGTTCATCATCATGATCTACCTGTGGCGATTACAAAGATGTTTTTTGACTCTTGTATTTTTCTAACTGCTTCATATGAGTCTATGTGTAATGATGAATTAAAATCAGTTAAAAAAGTACCATCTAAATCACTTGCAAATATGTACTTTTCACCTTTTTTTAATTTAAAAGTCATTATTTGTATTTTAACCCTTCTAATTTTTCATTCGAAAAGTTTTTTATATATTCTACAACTAAATTAACTGTTTGCTGAACATCTTGTAAATCAACCATTGATATATGAGAGTGCATATATCTTGATGGTATTGATAATGTCATTGTTAAAACACCATCTTTAGTTAAATGAATAACCCCTGCATCGGTTCCTCCGTTTGCCAGTCCATCGAAAGTATATTTAATTTTATTTTTCTTTGCAACTTCTTCAACTGAGTGAATTAATCTTGGGTTTCCAATTATTGAAGAATCATACATTGAAAGAGCGACCCCTGTACCTAGTTTTGTTTCTTTTGGTGTAAGTCCTGGTGTTCCATTTCCGATTGTAACATCAATTGCAAAAGCAACATCAGGGGTTCATTTATATGTTGAAGTTCTTGCTCCTCTTAACCCTACCTCTTCTTGTGTCGAAGCAACAAATATAACGTTTACATCTAGTTCTTCATTAGAAAGTTCTCTCATTATTTCAATACCTGTAACAACAGATATTCTATTATCATGTGCTTTTCCAATTATTCTATTTGGATTTGGAGTTTGAAATGCTGTTCCATGATCAGGAGTTATCATATCACCAATTTGTATCCCTAATTTTTCAACCTCTTTTTTTGAAGTCATTCCCAAATCTAAAAACATCTTATCTATCTTAACAACTCTTTGAGCTGTTTCCCTTGTTAATAAATGAGGAGGTATTGAACCAACAACACCAATATATTTTTCACCTTTTCTTGTAGTGATCATCATTCTTTGAGCTAAAACAACATGACCTCATCACCCTCCAATTGGAGTAAACTTAATAAAACCATTCGAATCTATTGATGTAACTAAAAAACCAACTTCATCCATATGTGTTGTAAATGATATCGTTGGAGCATTTTTTAATTTCGATTTCTTTATAACAGCTAATGATCCAAGACCATCTCTTTCAAATTTTAATCCTTTTATATTTTTTAAATCATCTTTGATAGCATTTGCAATATTTTCTTCATGACCTGCAATACCATTTAAATTTGAATATTTAATTGAATCTAATACTAATCTTTTATTTAATTCTTTCATAAAAACCTCTTAACTTTATAATTATACTTATAACTTATAATATGTATCACTTTATTACAAAAATAAGCAAAATATTTAACTTGTATCTAAAAATAATTTTAAATCTTGTAAGAAATTAGTTTTTTTAATGATGATTATTATTAATAAAATTATTATAATAATTACACTATCTCATACACTTAAGTATTTATTATTTTCTATTTAATTAAGGATATTAAACTATTTTATTTCTCTTTTTCTTAAAAATACAATTATTACTGCTGCAATTATGGAACCAATACCTATTGAAATAATGTAAGTTACTATTGATGCTCATATTGGCATTATCATACTATTTAAAAGTGCGAATACAAATATTCCTCCATGTGGTGCAAGTAATTGTATTTTTAGTAGGCCTACTAATAACCCTGAAATTAATGATCCGAATATAATTCCTGGCATTATTGATTTAGGATATTTTGATGCAAACGGAATTGCTCCCTCGGTGATAAATGATGCTCCCATTACTCAATTTGTATATCCTGCATCAATATCTTGACCATCTCAAATTTTATCTCTATAAAATAATGTTGCTATTGCAATTGATAATGGTGGAACCATTCCTCCAGCCATTACAGCAGCCATATAAATTTGTCCATCACCACTTATTGACATCATTACAGTTCCAAAAACGTATGCAGTTTTATTTATTGGTCCACCCATATCAATTGCCATCATACCAGCAAGAATCATTGCTAATAATCATTGTAATCCAGCTTTATTAATTAAATTTAAGACATATAATAATCCTCATGAAAGATAAATTAATGGTATATTTATAAATCAAAATACAATTGATGCAAGAGCTGTTCCAAACAACGGAAGTAATAGTATTTGTTTAATTCCCCTTAAAGACTCTGGTAAATAATCTAATAGTGTTGATACTCCAATAACAATTACAGTTGCAAGGAACGCACCAAATACTCCACCAATAAATCCTGAAGACACTGATGAATCTCCACTAAATTCACTTGGTACTCAACCAGGAACTCCTATATCAAATATATCAGTAAAAATAGGTCCGCTACCTGCTGCTAACATACCAATAATAAATCCCGGAAGCAATCCTGGTCTACCTATCATTCCACTCATTGTATATGCAGCTAATATAGGTATCATCATTCCCATTGAAACACCACCAATTGAATTAAAAAATGATGCAACTTTTGTTGTGGAACCAAAAGAACTTTCACCTGCGTTTTTAATATCAATCAAGAATGATAAAGCAATGAATATACCACCAAATATAACAAAAGGAAGCATGTATGAAACACCATTCATCACGGCTTTTCACGACCTCTTTTTAAAATTATGTAAAGTTAATTCACCATCTCCCGAAACACCGTTTAAAGTATTGTTAGTTGCCACAACCCTAATTTTATCTAGATTCTTTTTTTCCAAGGTTTCATTAATATGTAATTTTGCATTTGAAATAACTTTTTTTGTCCCTATTTTTAAAAGATCTTTTTCAGAGAATCTATCCATTTCGATCCCTTTGTCAATTGCAAGAATTATCCCTTTAGCATCATCTATTTCTTTTTGAGTCAAGATGTTTTGGAATGTTTGTCCTTGCGTCTCTACTTTAATTGTTAATTTTAGCTCTTTTGCTGCATCTTTTAATTTTTCTGCAGCCATATAAGTGTGTGCTATACCAGTCGGACAAGAAGTAACTGCAACAATATCATATTTAGAACTTGATTCATTATTTTTTTTAGCAATATCATTTTTTAAATCAACTAAATTATTTAATTCTTTTTCAATTTCAATTGATGAAAGAGATTTAATTTTTTTAGAAAATTTATCATTTGCTAATTTCCCTGATAATTTAGACAATATTTCCAAATGATCATTTCTTCCATTTTTTGGAACAACTATCGCAATTACTGTATCTACTTCTTTTTTATCGAGTGTTTCTCAATCTTTTATATTTAAATTTTTAAGTACCAAAACTATTGGTTCTTTTATTTCAGAATTAATGGAATGAGGAATAGCAAATCCATTCTCCATTCCAGTAGACCCTTCTTTTTCTCTTTTGATAAAACCTTTAGTCATTAAACTCTTTTTTTGAATTAATTTCTCTTTAAAAAGTAGTTCTGAAATTTCTTCGAAAACTTCTAATTTGCTCTTTGATTTAGAATTAATTATTAAATTTTTATTTGTTATTTCCATAATATTTTCTCTTTCATTAGTAAAATAATACTTTATATATACATTTTTAAAAACAAGTATATACAACTTGTATATACTTGTTTAATAATCTATTTTTTTAATCTCTATTTTTTTTATTGTTCTTTCTATTAAAGAGTAGTTTGCAATTCCGTTTAATTGTGCAGTTGCTGCACCTGCTGCGTTTGCCCAAATAAAAGCCTCTCTTGTTCCATCACTTATTTTAGAGACAAATGCTGACAAAAATGAGTCTCCAGAGCCTTGTGGAGAAGAAAGTTTTATCGGTTTTACCTTTGCTTTAAACAAAGTGTTTTTTTCATCTAAAAGATATGATCCGTTTTTACCAAGAGTAACAGAAACATTTTTTGCGCCTAATCTTCTCATTTCTTTCATATATCCAATTATTTCTTTCTCAGAATTTATCTTTGTTTTAAATATTCATTCTAATTCTTCTTTATTGGGTTTTATGATTAATGGTTTATATTTTAATAAATCTTTTAATATTGGTTTTGATAAATCGTAGACTAATTCTATTCCTCTGTCAACACATATTTCTGATAATTCAATTATAAAATTTTCATCATCTTTATGAAAAGATCCCATAATCATTATAATTTCACCTTTTCTAAAATTCATTACTTCTCTTTTGATATCATTCCTTGCCTTATGTGTTAGTTGAGATGGATAAGAATTTATTTCGTAATTTTCATTTAAAAAATTTAATTTTAAATTCATTCTTGTGTCTTCTTTTGATTTTATTTGAAGTTGTTGGATATTTAGATCATCAAGCATATTTTTGAGCAAATTACCAGTGAACCCATTAGAATGATGGATTGCCAAGGTTCTAATATTAAACTCATTAATAATGATTGAAGCATTAATACCTTTTCCACCCGGTTCAAATATCTTTTCATCTGGTCTAAAATTAGTTATTTCATTTAATTTACTTTCAGTTTTAATAATATAATCAATTGCTGGATTAAGAGTTAATGTATTTATTTTCTTTTTAGTTTCATTATTATTAAATATTCCTAAAGAGGTTTTTAATATGTATTCACTAACTTTTGAATATCCATTCTCCTTTGATAGGAATTTAATTTTTTCTTTTTCTTTTTTTGTTAATCTTAAATTTATTTGTTCATTTTTTCTTTCCATAAACATTACTCCTTATAAAAAAATTATATACAAATATTGTATATAATTTTATAAAAATCTATTTACTTTCTTTTATTCATTTAGCATATCTATTGTTTTCTTTTCTTGTACTTATTGTTTGTCATAAGTTTTTCTCGTTATCAAGAATGCTTAACGATCCTTTTTTTGATCCATCTTTAAATGGTTTTCCTCTTTTATCTTCGATAACTCTGAATTTTATATTATTTACTTCACCTTCTAAAACATTACCTTTAGCTTGATTACTACTTTTACACATCATCATTATATTCGATTTGTTATTTGATCCTTTGTTATCAATGGGCATAATATGATCTTTTGTCATATTACTAATTGAACATTCATTCTTAAATATATCAACAAATGGTGTTTTGCCTTTTTCAGACATTATTTTTTCAATTTCATTCTTTATTGAATCCTTATTTTTTTGCTCTAGTGATTTTATTTTTTTTGAAACTATATCATTAATATGTTTGTCAATTACTTTTTCTATTTCTTCAAATAATTTTGTCTTCATTTATTTCTCTTTCTATATATGTTGGGATAAATTAATTTATAAATTAAATCAAATTAAGTGTTTATTTTTTTTTGGCCAAACGTTTTGCAGAAGCAGTTCTTTGTGTTAATAAAATTATTACTATTCCTAGCATAACCATAATAAATGAAGGAATTTCAATCGCAAGAAGGATCAATGTTGTTGGTGGATTATGACCCTTTAACTCAGGAATTTTTTCTTGTAAAAAATTTCAAATATGTTCTATTGTATCTTTTGTATGAACAAACAAATAAATACCAACATATGAAAATATAATTAAAAAAGAGAATCCAATTATCATTAAAGTTATATATGAAAAATAGCTCATTATTCTTTTAAAAGTTACCATGTTTATTACCTCTCTCCTCTAAATATTAAATAAATTATATCACTAAAACTAATTTTGTTTGAAATTATGAAAATCTTTAATGATTTCAATTTTTAAATTTTACATTGTCAGAATCAATTAATCTTTTATTTTTTACAAATTTCTTATTGTTTTTCATCTCACTTCCCAATACAACATTAATATTAAGGTTTGTTTCTGCTTCATAAATAATGTTATCTATTTTGCTTTTTTTTGAACTTCCTAAACTTTCATTAATTGATAATTGAGAATATGACCTCTCTTTATTTTTTAATCCGGAGATTGAAAAACCAACTTGTTTAATAGAATAACCATTTTTAAACAATGAATCAATCATTTTATCAGTTGTTGATCAAATTAATGTTTTGTCATTTGTCGGTTTTGATATTTTTTTGCTTAAAGTTTTTTTTACAAATGTTCCATCAAGTTTTATAAAAATAGTTATTGTTGACCCATCGAGTTTGTTATCAACTAATCTTTTTAAAACTAATTCAAATAACTTCCTTAATTCTATTCTTATTGATTCAATGTTCTTCAACGATGTTCCAAAAGTCTTTTCTTTACTAATGGATTTATTGTTTCCAATATTCACATTTATCTCTCTGTTATCAATTCCGTTTGCTCTATCAATATTTTTTTTAAAAGAAATTCCTATTTTATTTTTTAGCGTTTCATATACTTCGCTATTCTCTTTTATTTTTGCTAATTCACCTATGGTGAATATATTATGTGAATTTAATATTTTCTTTGTTGCAGGACCCAACATAAACATTTCGATTAAATCCATTGGTCAGAGTTTATTCTTTATTTCATGTTTATATAAAGTGCTAATACCATTTGGCTTATCAATAGAAGATGCTATTTTTGAAAGGAGGATGTTTGTGCTAATACCTATTGAAACAACGAGATTTGTTTCTTTCTTTATTTTATCCTTTATAATTCTTGCGATTTCAATTGGTTTATTTTTTGAAGACAATCTAGTAACATCAACATAACATTCATCAATTGATGCTACCTCCAAAATACTTGAAAATGTTTTAACAATATTAAAAACCTTATTAGACATATTTCCATAAAATTCAAAATCGGTTTTTAAAATAATTAAATTTGAACATAGTTTTTTAGCTTTGAAAAATGGCATTGCGCTTTTTATACCATATTTTCTTGCTTCATAATTAGCAGCAGAAACTATTCCTCTTCCATTAATTTCTGCTCCGACAACCATCGGTTTATTTTTTATAGAGGGATTTTTCAACTCCTCACATGATGCAAAAAAAGCATCTAAATCAATTGTAAAAATTAGTTTTTCCATTAGTGATTAAATTATATAAAAAAAGTGTGTAGTTTTAAATTAGTTCTTTAAATAACTAGAAATAACTTTGATAATTTCATCTATATTATCAGTATTGACATCAATAACAATAAATTTATCAACATTATTTTTTATATAATTTTTAATATCTTTATTTTCATAATACTGAAAATAAAGAGATTTTCAATATTCTATATCAACACCTTTTTCTGAAGTTCTACCACGCTGAGAAATTCTTTCTATGACTTTATCAAAATCTGCTTTCAATAAAAAAAAGTAATCAATCTTGCATGTTTCTTTTAATTTAATTGCTAATTCATTATTAAATATATCATAGGAATTTCAAAGAAGATTTGACATATCATCTTTGATAACTTTCATACTAGAAAATATATAGTCATCTAAAAAATGTCTATCAAATATACTTATTTCATCATTTTTACCACAGTTTAAGTATGCTTTATTAAATCTATCAAAAACAAAATCTAATTGGATTATAAATGATCATGCTGGTCTATTGTTATAATATTTATCTAAAAATGGATTATTCTCTTCTATTTCCTCCAATAAATTAACTTTTTTATTTTGTTTAATTAGATATTTTTTTAATTTTTTAGAAATTGTTGATTTTCCAACTCCAACAGTTCCTGAAATAACGATATTCACTTTTTTATACTCTTCTTTCTATATATTTTGTTATTTTTTCTAATACTTCTTTTGGATTTGAATCATCTGTATCAATTTCCACAAAATTTTTTGTATTTTCTTTAAAGATATTTTTGTATTTTTTTGAACCATAATATCTATAATATAAATCTTGTCAATATTTATTATTAAACTTCTCTTCTTGGGTTCTTGCCCTTTTTTCAAATTGTCTTTCATAAACAGTATCATATGAAGCTTTAAGAAGGATAAAAAAATCAGGCTTCTCATATTCTTCTATCTTTTTTACAAGTTCATCATAAATTACTTTATATGTTTGTGTAAGAAGATATGATGTATTATCCCTAACAAATTTTAACTCTGCAAATATCAAATCTTCTAAAAAATGTCTATCATATATATATACATAATCCTCTTTATTTTCACTTGGAAATCCATCTTCTAAAGATAATCATTGTTTAAATCTTTGCATAACAAAATCTAATTGAGCAATAAACCCTCAATTAGATAATTCGTTAAAATACAAATCAAAATATGGATTATCTACAACTAGTTCTCCTAATACAATAACTTTTTTTCCTTTGTTTTCATAATATTTTTTCAAAAGTTTTACAGTTGTTGACTTTCCTACCCCTGTCGTTCCCGAAACAATTAATTTCATTATTATTTACTTTATTCCCATTTCTTTTATTATGGAATTAGCAACTTCATTGGGAGTTATTTTTTCAGTATCTATTTTAACAACTTTTTTTGTATTAGTCTTAAAATGATGTACGAATTTTGGTTTCACATAATAACTATCATAAAGATCTTTTCAATACTCTTCATTTGTTTCTTTTTCTTCTTCTCTGCCTCTTTTATGAAGTCTTTTAACTATTGTAGGTAAACTAGCATCAAGCAAGAATAAAAAATCTGGTTCTGCTTTTTCATCATGAAGCTTCTCAATTAATTCTTTGTATACAGATTGATAAACAATAGAGTTTAATTGTGATATTGAATTCTTAATTGAATGTAATTCTGCAAAAATATAATCATCTAAAAAATGTCTATCATAAACAGTAATTATTTTTTTTCCTTTGTCTTCTTTTTTTTGTTTTTCTCTTTTTTGTTCATCTGAAACTCATTGTTTAAATCTTTCTAATAAAAAATCCATTTGTGCAATAAAAGCTCAACTTTCGGGATTATCATAATAATGTTTTAAATATGGAGAATTTACAGTTTCTTCTTTTAGATAGTTAACAATATAACCTTTTTCTTTTAAAATTTTTATTAATTCTTTTGTTGTTGATGATTTTCCAACTCCAACAGTTCCTGATATAACTATTCTCATTATTTTTTTATTTCCTTTTTATTTTTATTTTTTCTTTTCAATATTAATTTATTAATTTTTGGTATTAGTAATGTTGCAATAAAATTACCAGTGGTAAGAGAACTTGTTGTCCAAAACAAAAATAACAATGCACTACCAAAAAATCAATCATCTAGGAATCCAGTTTTGCTTGAAACATATGCAGCAACCAAAGTTGAAAACATAAATAAAAATGTAGATGTTGCCCCACAAAATGCAGCATTTGTATAATTATCTTTACTAACAAATGCGATTTTATATGTAAAGAAGATTGCAATTACAAATTCGATTGTAAAATAAATAAAGAATACACCTATTCAAACTAAAGCAATCATCGCTATGCTTTCCCTGAATACTTTCCTGTTGTTGTGTTAACAATTATTTTTTGTCCCAAACCTATAAATTGAGGAACATCAATCTCAATACCAGTTTCAAGTGTTGCTTTTTTTGTTGCATTATTAACAGTATCACCTTTAACTGCATCAGCAGTTTCAGTAACCTCTAATTCAACATTTTTTGCTATTTCAATACCTATTATTCTTCCTTCGTAAGACATTATCATAGATTCAGATCCCTCAATAATATATTGTAGTTCTTCCTCTAGTTTTCTTACTTCTATTTCTATTTGTTCAAATGATTCGTTATCCATAAAAATGGCATTCCCATTATCAACATATAAAAATTGCATTTTTTTCTTTTGAACAAAAGCTTTCTCAACTTTCGTTCCTCCTGTAAAAGTTATTGAATTTACAGTGCTAGTAAAAAGATTTTTTACTTTACATTTAACATGTGCTTGCCCTCTTCCTGATTTAGAATGTGATGATTCCAAAACTATAAAAACATCATTATCCTTTAAAAAAGTTACTCCTGGTTTAAATTCATTTACATTAATTTGTTCTGCCATTTCTCTTTGCCTTTCATATACATATTAATTTTACATATTAATAACAATATTAATATCTTATTTTTAAAAAAGTTCTACTTTTGTTTTATTTAAGATAGAAAATCCATCTTTTTTAACTAAAACTGCTTGTTCTAACCTAACTCCATATTTATTTGGGATATATATTCCTGGTTCAATTGTGATAACCATCCCATATTTAAGTTTCTCTTCAGAGTTTATATATATGTTTGGATAATCATGTATTTCAACACCAAGACCATGTCCAAGAGAATGGGTAAAATACTCTTCATAACCTCCATCAGATATAATTTTTCTTGCTTTTGCACATAAATCACTAATTTTTGTACCTTCTTTTATAATTTTGATAGATTCATCCATTGCATTCTTAACTATGCCAAAGATTTTTTCTTCTTCTTTTGAAACTTTCCCCTTTAACACAAAAGTTCTTGTCATATCAGAAGCAAACCCTTTATAAAAAACTCCCATATCTATAGTAATCATTTCATTTTTTTTTATTTTCTTATCACTTGGTTCTCAATGTGGATTTGATCCATTTATTCCTGATGCTATTATTGGACGAAACGATTCCCTTTCTGCTTTTGAATCAAGTATTTCTTTAAGTATTATTTTTTCAACATCTTTTTCAGTCATTCCAATTTTCATTTTCTTTTTTGCTTTTAAAAATATTTCATCATTAATTTTTGATGATTCCTTTAATAAGGATATATCTTCTTCAAGATATAAATCTCTTAAATAAGGAATATTTATCGCTATTAATTTTATGTTTTTACTATCAAAATTTTTCTTTAACCTATGAAATTTACTAATTGTTGTATTTTTTCCACTTATATTAATTTCATTGAATTTCTCTTTTTTAAGAAAATCAGAGAATCATTTATCTTTCGATGTATTAATTACTTCAATATCCAATTTATTTTTAACTTGATTAAAATATCTTGAATCAGTAAAAGCATATCACTTCCCATTTATTAAGACTAGTGATAAATTTGATGAATTTATCCTGGTAATGTAATAAACATCTAATTCATTATTTATAATAAGATTTTTATTTTTAATTTTTGTTTTTATTTCTTTTAAGATTTGATTCATTTTTTTTCTTTCCAATTATATCGTTATATATATTTAAAGTATTCTCATGAGGTTTTATATTATTTTTCTTTAATTTCTTAATTAACATTTTAATCAATTTATTGTATGTTTGATCTAAATCCACATATGCTAATTTTCTAATCTTTCCAATTTCATCACCTTTTCTATCTGAAGAAATTTTGTCTGCTACAAATAATATTTTTTCTAATTTGGATGGATTATCAATTCCTAGAGTATGATTTTTTATTGCATTAAGTATTTCTTTATCATTTAATTTATATTCATTTTCTAATCATAGTGAACAAACAAATCCATGAAGTGCTTCGTTTGGTATTGTTTCATCATAATTTGGATCATTTTCTTTATAAAAACTCTTTAAAAAATCTTTATTATGCAACTTAAATAAATCATGCACCATTCCAGAAAGATATGCTTTTTGTTTGTTTTTATATCCATGTTTTTCAGCCAATCTCCTAGCATGAGAAGCTACAGCTATTGAATGCTCATATCTTTTTTCTTTTAAAGAATTGAAAGTAATTTTTTTTAAATAAAGATTATTAGATGAAATATATTTCTTAACAGAGTCAGGAATGTCTTCTCATTCAAAGTTAGTTAATATATTGGTTGAACTTATATCATAATAATTATCTTTTAAATATATGACTTCATTTCCTATTCTTTTATTTATTTTTTCACTCCTTCTATAAACAACTATTTTTGCGTTTGACATTATTTCTTCATATTTTTCTCACTTATTCAATCCAAAATATCTATCTTCACCCATAATGAAATATATTTCATCTTTTGGAAACTTATTTTTAAAGTGGTTTATCGTTTTATAAGTTAATGATATTTCTTTTTTTTTGAATTCATACGATGAAACTTTCAATCATTTTTCATTCATTTCTTTAACAGCAATTTTTGTCATCTTGTATCTATCTTTTGGTGTGATGTTTTCAACACTGAACTTTTTATCTGGTGTTTTATAAGTCGGAATAATAAAAACAACATCAAGATCTAATTTTTCCTTAACGTTCTTTGCAATATTTAAATGACCATTGTGTATCGGACTAAAAGTCCCTCCAAATATTCCTATTTTCATCTTATTACTCATATAAACTTCTCACCAAATTAAATTTTATATCTTTAGGTAATTGTAAAATTAATTTTTGCCCATTTGATTTAAAAGTTATAATTCCTAATCCAGAGATTATTAAATCATATCTATTTCCTTTTTTGTGATTTATTTCATAACTTTCCATATGTTCTTTGTTTTTATACTTTCCTCTATGTAATTTTACTAAATTTGAAAACATAAATTGATATCCATTAACATTTTCTGAACTTAAAATATGAAAAAAGGCATAATCACCTATACTTATAGTTTGATGATTGCTTAATTGGTAATTTTTTATCAAAATTTCTTTCAACGGACTTGTTTCTTTTAATTCTTCCCTTGACAAAATATTTTGATAACTTCCCTTTAATATAATTCCAGGGTAATCTTTTATTTTTTTATTTTTATATGTTAATTCTATAATTTCTTTTGTAGTCCCTATAGAATTAGTTATCAAGTTATTTATATTCAATCCAACTGAATTAAACAATGATTTTATAATGGAAGATTTACCAACATTAGAATATCCAACTATTGATGTTTCTCTATCGCTTTCTAAAATAAAATTTGAAATGGTATCTATATTGATTTTTTTTAATGATGAAACTAATGATGCATATTTAAAATCTATATTTTTTGATTCTGCAATTTCATCAATTCAACTTAATATTGATTCATTTTTTATTGATTTTGGAAGAACATCAACCTTATTTATCAAAACAATAAGATTCTCTCTTTTTACATAGTCATTAATATTATGTATTAACGTTTCATATGGATTAAGAACATCTATTATCATTATTACATTATCATTTTTAATTTCTTTTATTTCTCCAACATCATAAAAATCAGTTAAATTATTAGAAAATTCTCCATAATTTTTAGATCTAAAACACTTCATACACAAATTAAAGTCTTCATTTGGAACATAGGCTTCTTTTTTTTCGTTGCTTGATTGTAAGTTTAATCCGCACCCTTCACATTTTTTATAATATTTCATTGTCTTCATTATAAATTGTCCTTTTTATTGTTTCTGATTTAACAATTAAATTTTCCTTAGAAAGTTTTTTAAAAACTTTACTCTCAAATCATTGGATAATTTTGTTTACTGCCTTATCAGGGTCCATTAACGGTTGAACAAGAATTGATTCTATGTGAATGAAATTAGCTGCAAGAGTGTCTGTAATCAGCATATCACCAATCATTACAGTCTCTTGAGGAGAAATGTTCATTTTCTCAATTATTTTGCCAATCTTAAATGGAAGAGGTTTTTTAGCATTATAAACATAATCACTAATCCCTAATTTCTCAGAAAAAAATTCCACCCTTTTCTTCGTATTGTTTGAAACCACAATAAATTTCATTCCTTTCCTTTTTGCTTCCTTAACAAAATCAATAGATTGTTTCGTAGGGAATTTTGTGAAATGTGGAACAAGAGTATTGTCAAGATCGCACAATATTAGTTTTATGCCTTGCATTTTCAAAATATCTAAGTCTATTTCTTTTATCGATGTTAAATATGCAGAGGGTTTAAAATAATCGACAAAAAAACCAAGCAAGAATGAACTTGAATTATTTTCTTCATTATTATTTTTTTTTGATCTGCTATTTTTTTTCATAATAAAAAAATAAATCTAAATATTATTATTTAGATTTTTCTTTATGCAAAGTTTTTGCATTGCATTTTCTACAAAACTTTTGTATTTCCATTTTATCTGGTTGTTTTGTTTTATTTCTATCACCAATGTAATTTTCGTTTTTGCAAACATCACATCTATAAGTAAATTTTGATCTCATTATTCTCCTAATTTATATAATTATACATAATTATAACAATAATTATCTTATTTTAAAACTCATCAAAAATAGAATCTAAATTTAATTGCACTGCTTGTTCTTCGGTTTTTTCTTTTTCTGTTGTTTTAAAAATCTTTTGTGAAGTATTGCTATTTGGTAATTCATCAATTTTTAATGTAAGATCATTAAATGATAATAATATTCCCTTATTTGTTAATTTTGTTAAACCAGATTTAACATCAGATATCAATACCTCTCCTTTGGTTTTTAAGTTTAATATTTCATCATTATCAGTTAAAATATAGATGCTTTTTGTCTCTTCAACATTGAATCCATTTATTATTAAAAATGGATTTGATTTTGTTTGTGCAGCAACTAATGAACCTTTCGATCCTCTTGATACACCTCTTATATCATTAACTCTCATTCTTTTTGCTTTACCATTGTGAGTGACAATCATTATTTGTGAATAACCATCATCTACTTTGTTTATTTCGTTTACAATGGTTACAACAACTTCATCGCCATCAGTTAGGTTTGCATTTTTTACACCAGAAGCTGAAAGCCCTATTGTTGATAAATTATCAGCACAATATCTAATTCCATAACCATTTTTTGTTATTGAGGTAATAAATGAATTATCATTATTTAATAGAACTGCTGTAACAACCTTATCATTTGGTTTTAAATTCATAAATTTAGATCCTCTTTTTGTTTGCAAAAGATTCATATCTCTTATTCTAGAACGTTTAATCATTCCGTTTTTAGTTGAAAAAATAATTTCTGTTTCATTGTCAAAACTATCAACTAATGAAGTTGATATTATTCTATCAAGAGAATCTAAAGAAGTAAATTTAGAGACATGTTCTCCTATATCTCTTCATCTAGATTCTGAAAATTTAAAAATAGGAATAACAAAGTATCTTCCGCTTGAAGAAAATAAAACAATATTCTTAAGGTTGGAAACTTTGTTTAGTGAAATTATTATGTCATCATCTCTCTTTCCAAAAGATGATTCTTCCGATGAATCTTTGGAACGTTGAGAAACTTTCTTAATATACCCTTGATAAGTAATAGATAATCAAATTTCCTCTTCTTGAATTAAATCTCTTTCATTTATTTTTACTTCTTCAATATCTCCTTCGATTGTTGATTTACGCTCTATTCCATATTCGTCACGAATTTTTTTCAACTCTTCAATTATTTGTTCTCTTAAAAATCTTTCATCTTTTATGCCTCTTTCATAAAAAGTGAAAAGAGAAGATAATTCACCTTTTTCTTTTGTAAGTTCATTTATATCAGTTGAAGTTAATCTATAAAGCCTTAAAATTACGATTGCTTCTGCTTGAATTTCTGAAAATCCAAAAGAGGTTTTAATATTTTCTTTTGCTTCTTTTTTATTTCTTGATTTTCTAATAACTCTAATTATTTCATCTATGATGTCAACAACCCTAATTAAACCATCAACAATTTCCATTCTTTTTTTAACTTTTGATAACTCAAATTTATATAGGTTAACATATATTTCTTTTTCAAACTCTGAAAAAGAGGTTAAAATATCAACTAACCCTAACTGTTGTGGTTTTTTATCTTTTATAGAAACCATATTCAATGAATAATTTTTTCTTAAATCGGTTGATTTAAATAGAAAATTCATTACTAGGTTGATGTTTATATCAGGTTTGCAAATTAATGTAATTTGCATCCCTTGTCTATCGGTATCGTCTCTAACTTCTTTTAAAGAAGGTATTTTATTATTTCTGATTAAATCATCAATTTTTTTTACTATTTCAGATTTATTTGTTTCATAAGGTATTTCAGTTATTTCAATTAACTTTTTCTTTTCATCATAATTTCACTTGGAAGTAATTGTGATTTTACCTCTTCCTGTTTTATATGCATCTTTAATTGATTTTGGAGATGAAATAGATGCTCCAGTAGGAAAATCAGGTCCCTTTATGTATTTTGTCAAATCAGATAAAGTTACTGATTCATTTTTAAAAATATAAATTAATGCTTTTATTACTTCTTTTAGATTGTGTGGAGGAATATTTGTTGAATATCCTGAAGCAATACCAGTAGCACCATTAACCAATAAATTTGGATATTTTGCAGGTAAAACAATTGGTTCTAATTCAGAATCATCGAAATTAGGTGAAAATTTAACTAATTTTTTTTCAATGTTTGATAATAATTGTGATGTTATTTTTGCCAATCTTGCTTCTGTATATCTCATTGCAGCTGGACCATCTCCATCAATAGAACCTTTATTACCATGCATATCAACTAAAGGCATATTAACTTTTCATTCTTGTCCAAGTCTAACCATTGCTTCATAAACTGAAGTATCACCATGGGGGTGGTACTTACCAATGACATCTCCAACAACTCTTGCTGATTTTTTATATGCTGATGTATGACTCAGTTTTAAATCATACATTGCAAACAACACTCTTCTTTGAACAGGTTTTAGTCCATCTCTTAAATCTGGTAATGCACGTTCTTGTATTATGTATTTTGAATAATTACCAAATTTTTCTCCAATTAATTTATCGAGATCTCTTTCAATTATTCTTTTATTATTTTCATTACTCATCTTCACCACCTTCTAAGCTTTTGTTGTATTTATCTTCTAATGAAAACTCTACATTCTCTTCAATCCACCCTCTCCTTATAGAAGGATCTTGACCCATTAAAATTTCTATTATCTTATTTGAATTTTCTTCGTCTGAAGAATCAACTTTTACCAATGTTCTTTTCGTTGGATCCATTGTTGTTTCTCATAATTGATCATAATTCATTTCTCCAAGTCCTTTGTAACGTTGAATTTCAATTGATTTAGAACTTTCTTTTATTTTTTCAAGACTTTCATTATCTCAAACATAATTTATTTCTTTTGTATTTTTATTTAAAATTTTAAATAATGGTGGCATTGCAATATAAACCATTCCTTCATCCACTAATTCCTTCATAAACCTATAAAAAAATGTTAGTAGTAAAGTTTGAATATGTGCTCCATCAGTATCTGCATCTGTCATTATTATTATTTTTCCATAATTTACTTTTTCTCTACTAAAGTCTTTACCTAATCCTCCGCCAATGGCATGAATCATCATTGATAATTCATCATTATTAAGTATTGCTTTCATATTTGCTTTTTCAGTATTGATTATTTTTCCTTTTAAGGGAAGTATTGCCTGAGTTTTTCTATCTCTACCAAGTTTTGCAGAACCCCCAGCAGAATCTCCCTCAACAATAAATAACTCTCTATTTGCCGCAATTTTTGATTGTGCAGTAACAAGCTTTCCTACAAACGACTTAGTTTTTGTCTTTTTAAGTTCTTTTGTTATTTCTCTTGCTCTTTTTGCTGCTTCTCTAGCTTTTTTTGATGAATATGCAGCTTTAATTATTTCAACAATATCAGACTTATTCGAATTGAAACAATGTCTTAAATTCTCATAAATAACTTGTTCAGCATAAACTCTTGCTTGATTTGAAGAAAGCTTTGATTTTGTTTGGCCTTCAAATTGTAAAAATTCTTCAACAATATAAATAGAAACAATAGCGCAAAGTCCCTCACGTATATCGCTTCCTTCTAATGTTTTACCACCTTGTTGAAGTTTATTTTCAAAAGCATAATCATTAACAGATTTTGTTAGAGCCGACTTGAATGCAGTCTCATGAGAACCACCTTCTGGAGTAATTATGTTATTTACAAATGAGTGAATGTTTTCTTGGTTTGATGATGTATATTTAAATGCTATTTTAACACTTATTTTTTTATTGCTTGCTTCAAATCCAAATGCTTTTGTAATAGCTTTTTGATCTTCAGAAATTTTATTTACATATGCAATTATTCCTTCTGGATAATGAAATTCTTCTACAATTTCATTCTTGTTATCATTAAATGTAATTTTTATCCCTGGATTAAGATATGCTAATTCAATCAATCTTTTTGATATTGTTTTCCCACAAAAATTTACTGATGAAAATATTTTATTGTCTGGTTTAAATTTTATATAAGTACCATGCTTTTTAGTTGGACCAACTTTTTTTAGTCCAGATGAATTTGAACCACCATTTGAAAATCTTATCTTATATTCTTCTTTATCTTTTCAAACTATAACTTCTAAATAATCAGATAATGCATTAACAACAGAAGAACCAACACCATGTAATCCTCCAGAAACTTTATATCCGGAATTTTCTCCACCAAACTTACCTCCAGAATGAAGAGTTGTAAAAATTGTTTCTACTGCTGATTTATTAGTTTTTGAATGCAAGTCAACTGGAATACCTCTTCCATCATCTTCAACAGAAATAGAATTATCAGAATTTAAAGTTACAGATATTTTTTTTGCATATCCAGCTAAATGTTCATCTATTGAATTATCAACAATTTCTTTCACTAAATGATGCAACCCTCTAAGAGTAGTATCACCAATATACATTCCTGGTCTTTTACGAACAGCTTCTAAATTTTCAATAACTTCAATTGATGAAGCATTATATTTTTTTTCTGACATTATTTAAATCCTTTCATTTTTTTATGAATTCTTTTATTAATATAAATTACCCATTCATTATGGTTTTTCTCATCTATGCTTCTTAGGTTTTTTATAAATTCTCAATATTCTTTTAAAAGTTTATATTCCATTTCATTATCTTTAACATTTGAAATCTTGTATTCTCTAAGGTTCCAAAGAAATTTTTCTAATGGTTTAAAAAGATAATAATCATTTGAAAACCTTAGTTTGAATAAATTACTTATGAATTCTTTTATTTCTTTCCCTTTTATTTCTTTCAATCAGTTTGGCCAATCAAAAAAGTATCTTCCTTCTAAAATAAAGTAATTATAAATATAAAAATCTATTAAGTTTTCTTCTATTTCGTTAAAATTTATTGATATAAAACCAGAAAAAAAGTTTGTATCTTCAAAAAGAAAAAATTCTTCCTTTGATCATTTTTTAAAAGAATTTCAATCTTTTTTTTTGATTTGTTTTTTATTTAAGATGTTCATTGTATTAAGATTTTCTTTCTAAGAAATAATTTACTTACGCTTTTTGTATTGATTTCCACCTTTTGCATTCTTCATTGAGTTCATAGTACTTCTTATTTGTGATTCAGATGGTTTTCTCCCCATTGACATAAACATAGCTCTAATTTGCGCTTCTGTAATTGGAGGGTTTTCTTTTAGTTGTTTTTCAATTAATTTTCTAGTTATATAGAAAGTTAAAAAAATTATTATTGGTATTAAGCACCCAAGAACAATTGCTGCTATATCCCCAGCACCAAGCGATCCGTCTGAAGATGTATTTAGTATTTGATTTGTAGTAATTAATAATTGATTCATGTTATTTCTTCTCCTTTTCTTGTTTCTTTAATTTTTCTTCTTGTTTCTTTAGTTTTTCTTTTTCTTTTAATTTTTTTGAAATCTCTTTTGATTCATTTTTTATTCTATTTTTTTCTTCCTTATCATGAATTTTCTTCAGTTTTTCTTCTTCGATGTCTTTTATTCTTTTCTTTTCAAGTTTCGCTGATTTCTCAAGATTTTCTTTTTCATGTTGTAATTCTAAAAGTTCTTGTGGATTTTTTGCTTCTTCTATTTTTTTATTTATTTTTTCTAAGTATTGTTCTTCGATTAATACTTCACCATTTTCAATAATGATTCCTTTTTCTCTCTTTTTTATTTTGAATTTATTTTTTATTTTTTTTCACCTTGATTTTATTTTTGGACCTGCAGTTAATCATTTTGCAAACATTCATGATCAAATAACAAAACCAATTATCATTGAAAAAAACAAAAATAAAGTTAAGTAGTATGCTCAATCAGGCATTGAGCTATTTGAAGATAAAATATGAATATTTCCTTTTACAATTTCTAACATAATAAAATAATTATACCTTTATATAAATGATATTTATAAATTCTTATCTCTTTTTATAAATTCAACTAACTTCTCTTTGTTATCTTCTCAATATTCTTTTGAATATTGAATAAATCTATCCGAAACAAAATTAATACCTGTATCATCATGACATTCTTTTGGAGAATATCTAAAAATATTATTTCCTAATAAATTTTTTGCACTAATGGTTTGTTGATTTTGATTGATTGATAAAATTGATAGAAATAATAATGATAATTGATTTTTGTATGGCTTCTTAACAAGATTGATTGTTGTTGGTAATTCGATTTTTTTATTTGTATAAACTTGTCCAAAAGATAAAACTTCAATGTCTTGAATATTTATTTTATACTTACTAATTGCTAAGTTTACCCCTACCATTGAAGGATTATTTGCTCATAAACCTCCATCAATCAATATATCACCATTTTCTTCATCGATGAACGGATCAAAAAATAATGGAGCAGCAACAGAACTTCTTAGTGCCTCAAAAACACTACTATTTACTTTAACAGAATCTATTTTTTCAAACCCTTTTGAAGCATATATTAATGGTTTTGACATTGTAAAATTAGAACTGCAAAAAGCAAAATCTTTTTCATTAGATTTTAAATATAAATCTTCCATTGTCATTTTACCAAATTTTTTTGTTATCTCTTCTTCTAATATTGTTGATTCATATTGTGAAAAAAAGGTTGATTTAATTAAATCTTGTATTTTTTTCTTTTTGCTAAAGAAAATGTTTCTATCTCCAAAATATTCTTCATAAATTCCTTTACCTGTTTCGCCAAGTAATAAATTTGAAGAAATTAATGAACCGGAAGAGGTTCCAATAATCATATCAAAATGATCTATGATGTTTATATCATATTCTTCTTGCAGTTTCATCAAGGCATAAGAAATGAAAACACCTCTCATTCCTCCTCCATCAAATGATAATATTCTGTATTTTTTCTTTTCTTTATTCTTCATTTTATTTTACTTCCTTTAATTTTATTGGGGCTTTCATCATATCATCTAATCCATTTGATGATTTAGGGAATGCAATAACATCTCTAATCGAATTCTTTTTAAGAAGAATTGAGAGAATTCTATCTAATCCAAGAGCAATCCCTCCATGTGTTGGTACCCCATAATTTTGAGCCTCTAACAACCAACCAAAATTTTCATCGATTACTTTCTTTGACATCCCTATTATTTCAAATGATTTTCTTTGGTTTTCGCTGTTTGAAAATCTGATTGATCCCCCTCCAATCTCTGTTCCATTTAAAACAATGTCATAAGAGTTTGATAGTAGTTTTAACACATTGTTTTCATCACTAGGTAGTATTTCTTTAAATTCCTTTAAATGTTCTTCCTTTACTGAAGTAAATGGGTTGTGAAGAGAATCTATTTTTCCTTCATCTGTTTTTTCAAACATAGGAAAATCAATTACCCATAAAAATGAAAGCTTGTTCTCATCAATTAAATTTAATTTCTCAGCAACAAGTAGTCTTACTCTTCCTGCATATTCTAAAGAATTTAAATTTTCATCAATAATAAAGAATATTGTTCCATTATTTTTAATATTCATTTCACTCTTTATATTATCAATGTTTTTATTAGAAAGCAACTTAAGACTCCCGGAAATCTCGTTATTATTAATTTTTATTCATGATAATCCTGAGGATCCTTGTGATTTTATAGTTTCATCAATTTTTTTTATTTCAGAATTAGAAAGATTTCCTTCGAAAAAAATTCCTTTTACTTTTTTATTATTTAAAATTGAATCAGAAATAAATTTTATTGGCGTTTCTTTTAAGATATTTGTCAAATCGTAAATTTCATTACCAAATCTTAAATCTGGTTTATCTGTTCCATAATTATTTATTGCATCAATATATTTTATTTTGATGAATTTATTTATTTCTTCATAACCAAAGTTTTTAATAATTTTATTAATTAAATTATTTGTTAAATCTATAATCTCTTCTTGATTAGTGAAAGATAATTCACAATCAAGTTGTGTAAATTCTAATTGTCTATCAGCTCTTGAATCCTCATCTCTGAAACATTTAGCAATTTGAAAATATTTTGAAACACCGCTATACATTAATAGTTGCTTATATATTTGTGGTGACTGAACCAATGAATAGTATTTTCCTTTGTGATTTTCTGAAATAATTTTAAATTCTCCTGCACCCCCGGGAGTTGGTTTTGTAATTATTGGAGTTTCAACTTCTATAAAGTTGTTTGAATAAAAGTATTCTCTAATTAACTTATTAAAATTAGATCTTTGCTTGAGCATTTTTTGATTTAAATTTCTTCTCAAATCAAGATATCTATACTCCATTCTTTTTTGTTCTAATGCATCAGTTTCATCTAAAATAATCAATGGAGTTTGTAATGATTCATTAATAATTACAAGATCACTTAAAATAATTTCTATTTCTCCTGAAGGTATATTATTGTTCTTTTCTTTTCTTTTTACAACTTTACCTTTTAAAGAAACAACATACTCGCTTCTAAGTTTTTTTGCAATTTCATAAAATTTTGATTTTGAATCAACAACAACTTGAACAACTTCTTCTTCTTTTCTCAAATCAAAAAAAACAAGCTCTCCAAGTCTTCTTGATTTTTTTACTCATCCTTTTAGTTCTACTGTATTTCCTATGTTATTTTTATTTAACTTAAAGTTATTGTCCATTTTCTTTTTTTATTTCTTGGTTTTATTATTGTTTTTAGATTTATTTTTTTCTATTTCTTTATTTATTTCCAAGATTGTTTTTTCCTTTTGTTTTTTTAGGTTTTCTATTTCTTCCTTCGATAGTTTCATTGAAGCATTTAATAAATTGTTATAAAAAGCAAAAACACTTTTCTTTGCTTCGTCTAATGTTATTTTATCATTAATTTTTATTTTATATACTCTATGATAAGATTCATCACATGATAAAAGAATTTTTACTTCTAAATCTTCTAAATCCATTCTAATCTCTCTAATTTGGTCGTAATTGAATATTTGTGCTGCTAATTGACTTTTTCCTTGAGCAACTAATATTAATGAATTTTTTCCTATTATTCTATTTATTTTCATTATTGTATCTCCTTGATATTTATTTGTTTTTGTTTTCCACTTTTCAAATCTTTTATTGATATTATTCCATCTTTTGATTCTTCACCTATGATTATTAAATTATTTGCTAATGATTTGCTTGCTAATTCAATTTTCTTTGATAATTTCTTATTTTCATAGTCTACTAAAACGTTGTTACCTTTGTTTCTTAAATTAGTTGCAATTGATAACCCTAATAAATTATACTCTTCGTTTGTAGTTGCAATATAATAATCTAAATTACCAAAATTTAATGATTCTAGGTAATCCTTAGAAGCTAGCATCAATCTCTCAACCCCAAGAGCAAAACCTACTGATGGTATGTTTTTTGAATTATCTAGTTTATTGACTAATTCATCATATCTTCCGCCACCTATTATTGTGGATTTAGATCCTAATTTTTCAATATCTGTTGAAACAAATTCAAATACTAAATCATTATAATAATCCAATCCTCTAACTAATGAATTATTTTCAATATAATTAATATTATTTAATTCTAGTATTTTTTTTATTCTTTCAAATCTTTTTTTTGATTTTTCTGAAAGAAAATCCTTTATTTTTGGTGCGTTATTCAAAATTTTTAAATCACTTTCTTTCTTCGAATCAAAAATCCTTAATAAATTTCCTGAGTTAATCTTTTCCTTTGCATATTCAGAAAATAGATCTATTTTATTTTCTACAAATCTTCTTAAAGATTTATTGTATTCTTTCCTAGAGTTTGAATCTCCTATTGAATTAATTTGTAATTCATATTTTTTAACTTTCAATCTTTTCAATATATCTATTGCCATCAAAATTATTTCAACATCAACATATTCATTATCATTACCAAAATTTTCAATTCCGAACTGAAAGAATTCTCTTTGCCTTCCTTTTTGTGGTCTCTCATATCTAAACATTGATGAAATATAGTAAAATGATGGTTTATTGTTGTTGTCAATCAATTTGTTTTCAATTGCTGCTCTTGCTGTTGCTGCGGTTCCCTCTGGCCTTAAAGAAATTGATCTATTTTTTTTATCCAAAAAAGTGTACATTTCTTTATTTACAACTTCAGTTTCACTTCCAATCACCCTAGAAAATAAGTCTGTATATTCCAAAGTTGGCGTAATTATTTTTCCATATGAATATTGTTTTGCAATATCTTCAAGAATAGAAAATACAATATTTATTTTTTCCCCATTTATTCCAAAGTAATCTTTTGTACCTTTAATTTTGGCATTCATAATTACATATTTATCCCTTTGATATACTCTTCAGAAATAATATCCTTATTTTTTGAACGAGTAACATCATCATTCTTTTTATTGTCTTTCAGTTTCTTTCTGTACCCATCTAGTTTTCTTGAATAAAATGGAAATACAAAATATTGAGAGAAAGATAAAATAACCATTGATCATATTGTTATAACAAATGATGATAACAAAAATATAAATCCATATGCAAATGCTAATAATATTTCGATTCCTAAGAATATTGATAATCATACTATGATAATAGGAATCACTTTTCTTGAATGTTTAAATCAAACTTTATCACTTAAATCTGATTTCCTCACACTTCTTGAGACATAAGATTTCATAACTGATGATAACAATACTGATGTTATAATTGAAAATCAAACTATTATATTGTATGGTAAAAATAAAACAAATATAGGAAAAGTAATTAAAGATAACTCAGCAACAGATGTAATTAGATATGTTGATCCTACCCCTCATCCAAACAATAATAAAAATGTTATTGTTGAAAATAATATAAGGATTAAAACTGCATAAATAGAATTAATAGTTTCTTTATTTTGACTATAATTAATTGATTTCATTGCTTTTTTTCCATTGAAATTCGTCAACGATGAAGAAGTTTCAGATAATATAAAACCTGATTCTTTTGCATCGTAATTGTCTGTTGTTTTTACCTTAATATTAGATAATCCCTCATTTATATTTTTAAGTTTTTTTGAATCAATTGATTTGTTTGAATAAACTGTATATCCATATGTAGCTTCAAGCTTAATATCAGGACCTTTATCTTTGTCATTCAATCTTATTTCATCCATTCTATCAACATCAATAGATCTCACTTTAACACCATTACTATTAAATACTTTTTTTACATCACCAATTTTTTCAACATCATTATTATATGACTCTTCTAAAAACGAGATTGTTTTTGTGTCATTAGGGTCGTTTATTATTGAATTTATTGGTTTTTCAATTAACTCTATTTGATATCTATAATTAGTATTTGTTTTTCCAGCTACATTTACAGGAGTTCCAAAAAATGTAAATAATAAACCACCAACAAACAATGATAAAACAATTGATATTATCCCTGCAATTGAAAATGATAATGATGAATTTGAAAGTGTTTTTGAATTTTCTTCGTCTAAAGATGTATCATTTTTATCTTTAAATTTATTCACACCAGTAGATATATTTCATTTACCAACGTTCTCTTCAATACTAAAATTTATAAATAAATCTATCAATAATATTAACGGGAATAAAATTATAATCATTATAAGGTAACCAATAATTGCAAATAAAACAATTAAATATATTGATACTGTAATAATTGGCGAAAGTAGAGTTCCACTTAAAAATAAACCTAAAGTGAATATTGTTAATGGAAGAAATAACATACTATTTGCATCTCTAAAGTTAGTTTTAAATTTCTCTACTTCACTTGTAGATTTATCTTTATTTTTTTTATATATTGATAAAATAACAAAAGTAATTAATGAAATTATTAAAAGAGATATTATTAAAGATGAAATTCCGAAACCAGTTATAACCAAACCAATCGATGAATAAATCAACACACTAAATAGACCAATCAACATAATTAATGAACTTGCAACAAAACCTAATAAACCAAAGTATCATGAAAATAAAAATATTAGTACAACAATTAAAAGAATGAATACTGCAAACATAACTATTAATATAATTCCTTTTGAATGTTTAAGATTTAAAGATACTTTTATATTTGAAAATTTATAATTTCCTGAATTATTTATTTTATTAACAAAATATGTTCCTGATTTTTCATTAATTCAACTAGAACCTTGACCATTTCTTAGGTTTACAAAGCTTTCAAATTTAGATTTTGGTGCGTCAGTTCCTTCTGTGACAAAAAATGGTTTTATCCATACTTCATTACCTGTTATCCCATCTGATATATATGAATTATATAGACCAGTTTCTGGATCATATTCTGAATCGATTTTTTTAGCAATTGTTTCTAATTTATCATAATCAAATCATACTGCATAATCAAGAGATTGACCACCTTCAACATATGAAGCTCAATCATCAAATGCAATTTCATATTCTGTTATTATTGATGGACTTGCATCTTTAAAGTTTAATCTAATAAATGGAGACCCACTAGAGTGTTTTAGACTTGCGCTTCCAAACATTTCTATTAATGGTTCAGAATCATTAAAATTTACTTTATTAGGAGGATCAACTGGCTTAACTCCATCTTCATTAAAAATAGTTTGTCCTTTTTCATCTTTAATAAAGATTGGAACTCCATCTGTTGTTCTAAAATCTAAAATACCATTAAAAAATAACGATACCTCTAAAACCTCTATTTCATTAACATATTGAATATTACTACTTGTTTTATATATCTCATCAGTTGAAGGTTTTCCATCTTTAACAAAAGAAGAAATAGGAATTGTTATTTGCAGAGTCTCATTCCCAAAGGATTTTATTTCTGAGTTTTCAAACCCTAAATACTTTAGTGTTTGAAATAAAGAAGATGCTGCATCATTTATGTTTTTATCACTATTTTTTATTTCAACACTAGTTTGCAAAGTCACTTTTTGATTATAATTTTTATCAATTTCCCCTTTATTTTGGATTGCACTTTTCAATCCAAAAATAGTACCAATTAAAATACCAATAAATAAAATACCCGTCAATATAAATGATGATATTTTTCCAATATTTTGATTTGTTTTTATTTTTTTCATATTTAAAATTTTGGGTTAATTACTGCATCAGACATTAAAAAAGAAACAATGTCTTCAATATTATCTTCATAAACAAAGTTTATCAACTTCTCTCTTGTTACTAATTGATTTCTAAAATAAACTTCTCTTAAAAATTGTTTAATATTTGAGTATTGAATATTAATTTTTCTATTCTCAAACTCTTTCATTTTTAAATTTATCGCTTCATCTAATATTGATTTATACATAATTACTTAAAAATTATAACAAAAAAAACAAGCCTCAAATAAAAAACTTGTTTTATGGTTTTTTTAATTATTTTATTGCATCCAAAGCTTTTTTTGTTGCTGTTTTAAGTGTTGAAACAGACTTTATAAATTGTGCTTTTTCTTTTTTTGAAAGTGGAAATTCATATGTTGTAATAATACCTTCTTTTCCAAGAACAGATGGAATTCCTGCATAAACTCCTTTTTGACCATATTCACCAGAAAGTAATGCACCTGTAGCAAATACTCTTTTTTCATCTCTTAAAATTGATTTTGAAATATCAGCTAATGCTGAACCAACACCATAAAATGTTGCTCTTTTTCTATCAATAATTTCATATGCTTTTTTTCATACTCTCTCATGTAATTCTTCTAATTTTTTAGGTGTTAATCCTTTATCTTTATAATAACTAGATAAAGGAATTCCTTTAATAGAGGCAAACTCTAATGTCGAAACTGAAGAATCACCATGTTCTCCAAGAACAAATGCTGAAAATTCTGATGGAGATACATCAAATGCCTTAGAAAGTTCCATTCTCAATCTTGCGGTATCTAAACTACATGAAGAAGAAATAACTTTCTTTGCATCAAATTTTGTTACTTCTTGATAAACAGTTGTCATTACATCAACTGGATTTGAAGCAATAATTGTAACTCCTTTAAATCCGTTTGATTTAATTTCCTTTGCAATTGACTTCATTATTTTTGCATTATCTGAAACCATCTCTAATCTTGTTTCTCCTGGTTTTTGTGGTCTCCCTGCAGTAATCACTACAATATCTGCATCAGAAACTAATTCATATCCCCCAGATTTTACAATTGCATTGTTTTGTATTGATGGAAAAGAATCTTCAAGATCTAATTCATTTCCTTTTGAAATATCATTATTTAAATCAATGATTCCATATTCCTCTGCAATCCCTTGTGAAATTGATGAATAAAGGAATGATGTTCCAACAGCTCCGGAACCAACCAAAACAATTTTATTACTAGTTTTTTTCATTTTTTATACCCTTCTTTTGACTTTTGTTTTTTACATAATATATTATATATTAAATAATTTTGTATTTAAGATAAAATTATTTATCTTATTTTTTTACATTGCTTGTACTGTTTGTATTTTTATAATTTTCTATCTTCTTATTTGCTTCTTTGATTTTTTTACTATTTCCTTTGATAGCATAATCAGAATATTCATCAAACGGAACATGATTTAGATATGCAAATTTAATTAAATCCTTATATTCTTTTTCATCTTTAGTTAATTCTTTTTTATCTTTTGATAAAAAGAGGAATATCCATACAATCATTCCAATGTATATGATTAAAAATACAATTTTATTAATTGATACAATGAATGATTCACCAATTCCACTTGATGTAAAAAACGGTTCAACAATCGCGTCAATAATATCATACATCATATATCCAACGACAAAAACCATAACTAACGATGATAAAATAGAAAAAAATCAAAATCCCCTTACTTTTTCTACTTCATAATCCTTTGTTAATCTATTTTTTAATGCACCTATAATTATTAGTGCATAAAGCGCAAAGTTTGTTGCGGTATATAAATCTGATCCATATGAAGTTATTGAAGCTGAATATAATGAAATATTATTTGTACCACCTTTCCCAAAAACAATACTTAGCAATAAAATTAAATCTCCTATCCTAAAAACAAAAATAGATATCAAGGCAAAAACAAACATTCTCATTCCTGCTTTTTCAGGGTTTCCACATTTATTCCTTTTTATAAAAGTACCGTTAACATCCTTTAAATTATCTGTTTCTGAAAAATCTGCCATTGCTCACATACTTATTGTTACATAGTTAAAAGCAACAACAATTATTGATATAAATATTAATACTGTCATTATTGTTCCAATAACTTTTCCAAAAACCCTTTTTAATATTTCGGTAATTCCAAAATTATCATAAATAATATTCCCATCAGAATCATGTTCAACATCAGCAATCATATATGAAGTTAATGAAAACAATATATAAATAAGAGTTATTAAAACCATAGAAATTATTATTGCATTTTTAAATGTGTTTTTTTTCTTGGTCTCATTAGACATAGAATTTGCATATAAAAATCCATCGAATGCAAACAATATACCTGGTAATATAATTAAAATATTTCCAAAACTCCCAAAATTGAAACCATTGTTTATACCTTTATTTATAGGATCATTCGGGTCAAAAACATGATTAATATCAATATCGCTTATAGATATACCAACAACAACTAAAAAACCTATTGATATTACGGAAAATAACGGTATCAATTTTACAAATATTCCTGAAGCACTAATTACTTGACCAGGTTTTTTTCATCTTGTATTAATTAAAAATGCAATTGATATTATTACAACACTAAATAAAGTTATTCCGATTCACAAAACAAATCAATCAATATCTTTATTTAATCCAAAAATTTCTTGTGTTGCAAATATTGTTTCAGAACCTAACACCAATGGAAAATAAACAAATGTAAAATACCCACCAATAAAAATAGATGTCTTTGGTCCTAATAAGTAGTTAGATCAATTTTTAAATGTTCCTTGCTCACCTTTTATTTTAGACATTGATGAAATTTCCACAAATGCAAGCATCATGCTTAAAACAACTAAGCCTGCAATAATTCATCCAATAATACATAATAAAGATGAATCTGTTCCTCTCATTAAGGATTGATTTTTAACAAAGATTCCAGAACCTATAACAGTTCCAACAATTATAGAAATCATCGATAGAATCCCATATTGTTTTTTTTCTTGATTTACATTATTTTTCACTTAGTGTTATTATAACATAAAGAAAAAAAACTTGAATTTAGAATAAAGAAAACAATGGATGTCCCTTTGTTTTAATACTTTTTAAATAATTAGTAATCTGATTTTGAAATTCTTCCTTCAATAATATCAACACCATTTGAAGTTCCAATTCTAGTTGCTCCAGCTTTGATCATTTTAACAGCTTCATCATATGATCTAACACCACCAGATGCTTTAATTTGAACTTTATTTCCAGCAATTTCTTTCATTATTTTAACATCTTCAATTTTTGCACCAGTTGTTCCAATTCCAGTTGATGTTTTTATAAAATCTCAATTTGCATCTACAGCAAGTTTAGAAATATATTTTATTTCATCTTTTGTTAAAAGTCCTGTTTCTAAAATTAATTTAATTATTTTTCCTTTTGTAGATTTTCTAATAAGTTTTAACTCATTTACTAAGTATTTATCATCTTTTTCATGAATCTTAGAAACCGCAGAAACAAAATCAAGTTCATCTGCACCCTTCTTAATTGCATCTTTTGCTTCAAATACTTTTGATTCAGTAGTTTGTGTTCCATAAGGAAATCCAAGAACGGTTGTTATTTTAACATTAGTATCCTTTAATTTTGGTTTTGAATATTCTATTCAAATTGGGTGAATGCATATTGTTTTGAATTCATGTTTAATTGCTTCTTCAATTATTTTATCAAGATCTGCAGAGACTGCATCTCTTTTTAAAAGAGTATGATCGATATATTCATTTATGTTTAATTTCATTTTATCTCCTATAATTGAATTTTACTCCGTAATATAAAATCAACAATATTAATTATAAAAAAAACAATAGCTTATTTGCTATTGTTATCATATTAATTATTTTAATTTTAATTCTTTTTTTATTTCTAAAAGCATTTCTTTTGATTTTTTATTAAGTTTTTTTGGCATTGTAGGATTTAAACTCACATAAAGATCTCCTCTATTATTTGAGTTTATTATTTTAAATCCTTTTCCTTTTATTCTTAATAGATTACCAAAATCTGACAATGGAGGAATTGTGATTGAAATAGTTTCTTCTTCTCATAATGAAATTTTTACTTTCTTTCCAACTAATGCATCAATAACATTTACATCAATTTTTTTAATCAAATCATCTCCTCTTCTTTTAAGAGATTCTATTGGATCAATAAATACTCTTATAAAGTAGTCTCCATTTGGTCCTCCGTTATAACCTGGTTGACCTTTTTCCTTTAATCTTAATTCCATTGAATCTCTTATTCCTGCAGGAACAGAAACACTCTTATCTGAACCATCTAATAATTGAACAACTATTTCAGTTCCATTAAATGCATCTTGATAAGTTATCGATACCTCAGTTAAAACATCTTGTCCTTTTCTTGGTGAATTTGCTCTACCAAACATATCTCCACCAAACATATCTCCACCAAATACATCTTCGAAATTTTTCATAATATCTTCAAATCCAGGATGTCCTCCAAATGGGTTTCCACCCCCAAATCCGCCTTGACCTGAAACTCCATCGTGTCCAAATCTATCATATCTAGATTTCTTGTTATCATCTGATAAAACTTCATATGCTTCATTGATTTCTTTAAATCTTTCTTCAGCATCATCTTCTTTATTAACATCCGGATGATACTTCATTGCCAATTTTCTATATGCTTTCTTTATTTCAGAAGCATTTGAATCTTTTGAGATTCCAAGAATATCATAATAATCTTTTTTACTACTCATTTTCTTCTACATCAACAATATTTTCGTCTTTTTTAGTTTTATTTTGTTTATTGTTTTTTGCTTTTGGAGTTTCTTTTTTACTTTTTTTATCAGTTTGAAATTGTTGAGCAACCATTTTTAATGTTTCCATAAATTGTTTTAATTTCTCAACATCTCTTTTTTCAATCAACTCTTTTAACTCTTTAACTTTTTCTTCTGTTTCTTTTTTTTGTGTTGGAGTTAGTTTTTTTCCTTCTTCCCCTGCAAGACCTTGTTCTAGTTGTGAAACCATTGACTCAGCATCATTTATAACTAATATTTCTTCTTTTAATTTAATGTCTGCTTCTTTATTAAGTTCTGCTTCTTCGACCATTTTTTTAATTTCTTCATCTGAAATAGATCCTGAATTAGATATTGTTATTGATTGTTCTTTATTAGTTTTTTTATCTTTTGCCCCAACAGAAACAATACCATTTGCATCAATTGAAAATGTAACTTCAATTTGAGGAACTCCTCTTGGTGCTGATTCGATTCCTGATAAAGTGAATCTTCCTAATGAATTATTATCCTTAACAGCAGTTCTTTCACCTTGTAGAATATTTATATCTACTTGTGGTTGATTATCTTGTGCAGTTGAAAATATTTGTGATTTAGATGTTGGTATTGTTGTATTTCTTTTAATTAAAGGAGTCATAATTGATCCCATTGTTTCAATCCCTAAAGTTAATGGAGTTACATCCAATAACAATACATCTTTAACATCTCCTGATAATACTCCACCTTGTATTGCGGCTCCCATTGCTACAACTTCATCTGGGTTTATTGAAGTATTTACTTTTTTACCAAGTTCTTTTTCAACTAAACTTTTTATTGCAGGAATTCTTGTTGATCCCCCTACTAATAAAACTTCATTAATTTGTGTTTTTGATAACTTTGAATCTTTTAAAGCTTTTCTCACTGGAATTAATGTTCTTTCAAATAAATCACTTGATAATTGTTCAAATTTTGATCTTGTTAACTTAGTTTCAAAATGTATTGGTCCAGCGCTTCCTGCTGAAATAAACGGTAATGAAATTGTTGCTTCAAGAACACCTGAAAGATCTTTCTTTGCTTTCTCAGAAGCCTCTTTAATTCTTTGCATTGCCATTTTATCTTTTGATAAATCAAATCCATTTACTTTCTTAAATTCTTCTAATAAGTAATCCATAATTACTTTATCAAAATCATCTCCACCTAGTTTGTTATCACCAGAAGTTGCAAGAACTTCAAATGTTCCCTCAGATAATTCAAGAATTGAAACATCAAATGTTCCTCCTCCAAGATCATATACAAGTACTTTTTCTTCTTTTTTCTTATCATCAATTCCATATGCAAGAGCTGCAGCTGTTGGTTCATTGATAATTCTTTCAACTTCTAATCCAGCTATTTTTCCTGCTATTTTTGTTGCTTTTCTTTCTGCATCGTTAAAATATGCTGGAACTGTTATTACAGCTTTAGTTATTTTTGAACCAATTTTCTTTTCAGCATAATCTTTCATATACCCAAGAATCATTGCTGAAATTTGTTCAGGTTTATAATCTTTTCCATTTACTTTTATAACTTCGTTTGTACCCATTAATCTTTTGATTGATGATACTGTATCCAAATTTGTGATTGCTTGTCTTTTAGCAGCATCACCAATTATTATTTCTTCACCTTTAAACGAAACTACTGAAGGTGTTGTTCTGTTTCCCTCTGGGTTTTCAATCACCTTAGCAACGCTTCCTTCCATAATAGAAACAACTGAATTTGTTGTCCCTAAATCTATACCTATTATTTTACTCATTTTTATCTCCTTCTTTTATTTTTGTATTTTTAGATTCTTCTTTTGCAACAACAACTGTTACAGGCCTCAATAATCTCCCGTGCAATAAGTAACCTTTTGATTTAATATTTGCAATATTTCCAGGTTTTATTTTGTTTGTAACTACTTCATCTATTGCTTGATGATAGTTAGAATTAAATTCTTCTCCTACACTAACTTTTATCTCAGTAACACCCTCAGATGATAGCGTTGAATTAAAATTATTTAAAATCATTTCAAATCCCATAAGTCAATTTTTTATTTCGCTTGATACGTCTTTTGATGATAATGCCATCTCAAACATATCAAGTGTTGGTAATATATCTTGAATAAATGATGTGGCTCTAAATTTTATAATTTCAGTTCTTTCTTCATCAAATCTTTTTCTTAGATTTTCCATTTCAGCAAGTAGTTTTATATATTTTGTTTTATAGTCATCTTTTGGTTTTTTGCTTGTTGGACTTTTAACATTTTTATTTTGATGTTCTAAGTTTTTATTGCTTCCTCTATTATTTTGAGGATTATTTTTGTTAATTTCCTTTTTTTCCATTTTATCAACTTTCCTTTACTATTTTATCTAAATATTCTAACATTGAAAATAACTTTTCATAATCTTGGTTTTTTGATCCTAAAATAGTTAATTCTTTATTTTTATTTCCATAATGTATTTTCTTATTAACGATTGATATTCCATCAATTAAATCAATATCAATAAAAATTTCAGAATTATTAGATTTTATTGAATTTTTTTTATCTAGTAATTCTCATATAGAATTATTTTCGATCATTTTAAATATTGATTTTATTTGTTTTTCAATATTTGAATTCTCTTTCGAAATTAAATTATTCATTCCAGTATATTTACTATTTTGATTTATTATTTTAGAAAACATTGTTTTTATTATTTCTTGAAACTTATCTTCAATCCCATTTATTTTTAATGAAATAACCTCTTTTAATAAATTTGAGTTTTTTTCAAGATCATCAATTGGTATATTAATTAATCTCTTTGCAAGTAAATTTACAACAGTTTCAAAATCCTTAAAAGTATTTTTATTTAAATCCAATTCTTTTTTAATCACTTCTCCATTTGAAGAGATGATTATCAACATGGCTTTATCGCTTGTTATTTTGTATATTTTAATATCAATTAATTTATTTGAAAAAGAATTATCAACAGAAATAGTTAGTGTATTTGTTGATTCGTTTATTAATTCTAAAGCTTCTTCAAGAAGAATATCAATATTATCTTTTCTTTTTTTTAATATTTCATCTAACTTTTTCTTTATTGTTAAAATACTTCTTGGATTTGTTTTGATGTATTTCAAATAATGTTCATATGCTTTATTAGAAGGTATCCTTCCAGATGTTCTTGAAAATTTCTCATCTAACTTATATAAATATCCTTCTTCATCAAGCACAACCATTTCATTTCTTATTGTTGCAGATGAAATTTTTATATTATTAATTTTTTCAAGAACTTGTGCAGAAGAAACTGGTTCTCCATTTTTTACATATATATCTACGATTTCATTTAATATATTTAATTGGCGTTCTGTTGCCATTCCCTATCCATAACTCCTTCCATAATTAATTTTTAGCAAAAATAATTGTTTTTGCTTAAATCTATTATAAATTAAAAATTAGCAAAAAAAACATTTTTTTGATAAAAATTATTCACTGATTTTTTTTCTTATAAATTCTCTATATTTTGGAAACATCATTAGCATAATAGGAACAATAAGCGTTAAAGAAATAACCCAATATAATATTGTTTTATAAAATATTTTTTGTTCCTTTTTTATTTGAATAAGTTCAATGCTTGAAAAATCTATCCTTTTTCTTGATAACTTTAAATACCCATCCATTATTTGATTATTGGTATATGAAGTTATCAATATAACAAAGAAAGATGTAGATAAAATTATTAAAGAAAAAAAATCATTGTTGTTATTTAAAGATTTTAAAATTATAGAAATAATAATAAAGATTGTATTTAAATAAAATAATTCAACTGTCAAATATATTGTTGATTGTTTTTTTCTAAGTCAAGATTTAGTTATGTAAAAATGAATTGATTCATTATTATCAACTGTATTTTTAAGTTTGTTAAATTTTATTATAGTTTTTATTTGTATGATCAATTTCAATATTAAAAAAAACAAAGAAATAGACGATGCTAAAATAATTAAATTATTCTTAATAACAACAGAAACTACAAGAACTAATAAAACTACTAAAGTTATCAAAATAAAGTAACATAAACTAATCACGTTATGAATGCTTTCATTTGAAATAAATTTATTTTTACTTGATTGGCTTGTAGACATATTTCTTCCCTATCTTTACTTTAACATAAAAACCTGCATTAACTAAATTATCCATTGAATATCTAGATGTTTCATAAGAGGAACCTATATATTTTTGAAAATCCTTTAGTGTATAGTTTGCCATTTTATTTTTATGAGAAACGAAAAATTTTGCTTGCTTTAAAGATAATTCAGGATTATCTCTTAAGATGGTTTTTATTGTTATTGATTTTTCATTCATTGATAAACTTTCATATTTTTTATGGAATTCAATATGTGAATTTATTTGTTCCTTTGATAACTTTACTAAATCAATTAATATTTTTGATATAAGATTTGATATATATGTTAAATCTCCATTGTCATTTTTTGTTTCTTCAACAGCATTTTTTATTTCATATCAATTATAATCGACAACCTTAAATAAGGATACTCCTTTTAAAATATATACCATATATGAATTTCTCAATAAGGATGAAATACATAATAATGCAACACTTCTGGATTCATCTCCAAACATATTGTTGTTTACAATTGTATATATTATTGATGATATTTTTGTTAATAAAGAATTTATTTTTGTTGATTTTATTGTTTCCATTAGAGATCCATGTATTTCATTAAATTTATCTTTATTTTTTAATGGAAACGAATTAAATTTATAAAATATTTTTGCAATTTCTCTTGGGGAATATATTTTATCCCCTATTTTATTAATGTTTTCATACATTTTAATTATTTCTTTTTCTAAAATGGTGGTATTCTCTTTTGATGAAAGCAATAACTTTTCAATAGAAATTCTTGGTGAGAAGATTTTCTTATTCAATAAGAACTGAATATCTATTATTGATGATTTCATTTCAATATCCTTAAAAACTGTTGCTGATGAGTATTTTGTTGATAAATTCATCATTGTTTCAGAGTGTATAGATGCAATCCTTGAAATTGTTTTGATTTCTTTTTGTAATATTCAAGGAGTCTGGACGATGCTCACATATTTATCTCTATTGTTTAATAATGGTAATTTAAATGTGTATTTTTTTCTATACTCTATAACTTCAAGTCAAATTTCATTAGTAAAATCATCACCTAGTTCAAGCTTTAATTTATCTTTTGATAAATAATCTACATTTGTATATTTTAATAATGACTCATTCATAAATAAATTATACTAATTTGATACTAACATTTAAACACTTTTTTTATTTATCATTATATTCCAAGACAAATGGAGTATCTTTTATAACTAATAAGTCTCCATCTTTTATTCCTTCTCTTTTCAATTCATCCATTATTCCTTTAGATTTTAATTTGCTAATTATTCTTCAAGTGTTTTCTTCTGTTGTTAACGGAATACGATTTGCTCAAAATTTTGTAAATTTATTTGATATTGTTCAAACATTATCTTGAACTAATATTTTTAAGGGGTCTGTTTCATCTTCTAATTTTATAAGTTTATATTCACTCTCGTTATTTAATAAGTCTTCAAAGTCTTGTTCTTCTTTTAATTTTATATCTTCAATTTTTTCAGTAACTAAATTAATTACATCTTGAAGTCCATCTCTAGTTAAAGAAGAAATAAAGAAGACTTTGTGTTTTGAAAATTCTTTTGTTATTCACCCTTGAATTTCTATGTCAATCAAATCACTTTTAGAAAATACAATTATTTCAGGAAGTTTCTCTAAACTCTTTGAATAAGCACTTAATTCCTTTCTCAAGTTTGTATATCTTTCATAAAGATTATCATTAGTGCAATCAATTAAATGAATAATAAGTCTTGTTCTTGATAGGTGTTTAAGAAATCTCATCCCCATCCCTTTATCTTCTGATGCACCATCAATTAACCCTGGTAAATCTGTTATTACAAATGTTTTTCCTTTATTTTTGACAACGCCAAGTTGAGGAACAATCGTTGTAAATTCATAACTTGCAATTTTTGGTTTAGCATTTGTAATGGAATTAACTAAAGTTGATTTTCCTGCATTTGGATACCCTAATAAACCCACGTCAGCTAAAACTTTTAAATTTAATGTTAATATTCTTCACTCTGGTTCCTCTCCATATTCAAAAAGTGTTGGTGTTGTATTTTTAGAAGATTTAAATGATTTATTTCCTCTTCCTCCTTTTCCGCCTTGTGATGCCATTCACATTTGTCCATTAAATTGTAAATCAGCAACCTTTATACCATCTTCAAGGAATTCCGTTCCAACAGGAACTTTAAGAAAAATGTCCTTTCCTGTTGCTCCTGTCATATTTTTTAAACCTCCACTAGTCCCAGGATTTCCTTTATATTGTGATTTACCTCTATAGTTTAATAAAGTGTTTTCATTATTTGTTGCAATAAAAAAAATGGATCCACCGTTTCCACCGTTTCCTCCAGAAGGACCACCATGTTCAATGTATTTCTCCTTGTGGAATCCCATTCTTCCATCTCCGCCTCTACCAGCTTTAACTTTGATTTTAGTTTGATCAATAAACGTTATTTGTTTCATACTTTAATTATATTTTAATAATTCATTAAACACATTAATAATTGATTATAATATATTTACAGGAAGACGAGCCTGTATATAAAAAAGACTTTGTCCATACAAGGTCTTTTTTTTAATTAATTAATAAATCTATTTCATCTTTTCATTTTGTAAAATCATCTTTCCCATAAGGGGTTTCTAATGCTTTTGGCAAGTCTCTT
Source organism: uncultured Mycoplasmataceae bacterium (assembly GCA_947313745.1). Classification (GTDB taxonomy): domain Bacteria; phylum Bacillota_I; class Bacilli_A; order Mycoplasmatales; family Hepatoplasmataceae; genus Tyloplasma. The sequence goes on along the minus strand of CAMZNG010000006.1, from coordinate 71,523 downwards.
AAAAGTTTATGGTTTACAATTTTTTTTAATGGTTCTAATCCAATGTAACCCTTCCCGATTTCTTCATGTCTATCTTTTCCACTTCCTAACTCATTTTTAGAATCATTAATATGTAATGCTTTTAAGTATTTTAAACCAATCACATTATCAAACTCTTCTAATACATTATCTATATTTCTAATATCATAACCAGCATCTCAAACATGACAAGTGTCAAAACATACACCAATTCTTTTTTTATCTTTTACCAAATCAATAATGCTTTTTATTTGCTCAAATTTTATACCAACATAGTTTCCTTTTTTCATCATTGTTTCTAGCAATAAAATCGTTTTATCTCCTTCTGTTCTTCTATGCAATTCATTGATTGCATTTGATATTTGTTCAATTGCTAAGGAAGTGTCCTTTGATGACCCAGGATGAAAGTTAAATAATTTAATGCCACTCTCTTCCATTGTAATTAAATCTTTATGATATGAATTTAATGTTCTAAGGTATATGTCAGAGTCTTTTTCAGTATTTGCAATATTTCCAACCATTGGTGCATGAACTATTATATTTTCTAAGTTAAAGTTATTTTCTTTTGCAATTTTTTTTGCATTGTTAAGTTTTTCTTTGTCCAACCCAAACTTTATATATGCTCTTGAATTAGATATGTATATTGCTCCAGAGGTTGCTCCAATTGAAATTAAATCTCTTATTGTTCCAAACAACTGCTCATCCTTTTTGTATGATACATGAGCACCTAGTAGTGGTTTATTCATTATTATTTCACCTTTTTTCTTTCAAAAATAATGTGGGGGTTTTTCTTAGAAATTTCGTCATACCTTCTTATATCAACATCTGTATAAATATCATATATATTTCCTTTTACATCATTTCTATTTGTTCTACCAATTCTATGTCTATAATACGTTAAATCAACTGGCAGTGAAAAATTAACTATGTGAGTTACACCTGGAAAATCCATTCCTCTTGACATTAAATCAGTGGTTACCAAAAACACTAATTCTGAGCTATTAATTAATTTTAATAATCTATTTCTTTCTCTTGGAGAAAGACCATTGTGAAAAATACTTATTTTTTTTACACCATTTTCCTTAAGGAATTTATATACCTTTTCTACTTCAATATTTGTTTTTGCAAAGATAATGCAAAAATAAGGGTTGAATGTATCTGAATTTATCAATTTTAATAATGTATTTTCCTTATCGTCATCAAAGGCCTTTATAAAATTAGAGGTTAAAGTAATGTCTTCACCTACTTTTATAAGTATATTTTGAACTTGTTTATTAAAAAGTTTTTTTATGTAGTTTTGTGTAGAGAGAGGAAATGATGCTGAAAAGAATGAAAGAGTTGTTTTTAAAGGGAGAGATTTTGATAAAGAAATTATTTCATCAAAAGATCCAAAATTAAGTATCATATCAACTTCATCAACTACTAAATACTTTAACTTATCAAGGTTATGATTAGTCTTTCTTCTTAAAGACATAATTCTATCTGCAGTACCAACAATTATTTGACTACCATTTTTTATCTTTCTAAGTTGATCAACAAAATCTTTTCCCCCTATTGCTAAAAGAGACTTTATTTTAGTCTCTTGGAATTCTTTCATCTCGTTTAAAACATTATGTATTTGAATAGAAAGTTCTCTTGTTGGTGCAATTACAATTGCTTGTGTTTCTACATTTTTATAGTCAATTGTTTCAAGTATGGGTATTAAAAATGACAAAGTTTTCCCTGTTCCTGTTGGAGCCTCTACAAAAAGATCCTTCCCTTTTATTAGATTTGGAATTGTTTTTTCTTGAACAAGTTGAAATTTAGAAAACTTTTTATAATCTAAATAATCGTTTATTTCCTTTTTTAAATTAAATGATTTTATATCCATTTTCTTCCTCTGATAATATTACTTTTATACTTTCCTTTTCTAAGAAAATTTTTACAATTGATTTAAATATTTTCTCGGAAAAATGCGATATTTCAAGAACCTTCAATCCTCTTTCGTTTGCCATAACTCATTCGTGATGTTTCACTTCGCCAATGATATTCACAACTTCACTATTATTTACATCTATTTCAGAACCACCAGCACCAGATGATATTAAAATTTTTTTAACATTATAATCAATATTAAAATTTGATCTAAATTCTACTGTTGTTAATTCAAGTTCTCTTTTTATTAAATCGGATAATTCTTTCGCACTCATTTCTTCTTTCAATTCTCCAAAGATAGATAAATTATCAGAATTTTGTTCAATATTCATTAAATTGATTGCAAGTCCTTGCATATATGCGATTGAATTAGGATTAAAATCTGCGTTAGTATGAATAACAAAAACTCCAATTTTCTTTTTAAGAAGAAGCTCATACTTACTTTTTAGAATTTTGTCTTTTTTCATCAATTCATTTTTATCCCCAAAAAATAAAGGGTGGTGCGAAATTATTAAATCAACGCTATTTATAATAGATTGATTAATCACATCTAATGTAACATCAAGAGTTACTATTACTTTTCTAATTTCCTCATTTATTTTCACTTGCTCACCAATGAAATCACCAGGTGTTGCGGCCATTACTGGAAATTCTTCTTCTAGTATATTTATTAATTTTTGTTTTTTCATAATTTTTCCTCCAATCATTCTCTCTTCTCTTTTTCAAAAAATTCATCTTTACTTTTTAAAGAATTATTAATAATAACTTCTAATAAAAATTCATAATATTTTTTTGTATAATCATAATTTTTTTTCAATAAAGAAGGACCCATATACATTTCTTTTTTAGATAAGGATTCCTTTCCTCTTACAACTTCCATTATTATATTAAAAATTTTGCCCTCTTTAATTATTATCTCATTAAAAATAGACATTCCAATTTTTTCTATTGTTTTCCTTACCTCTGGAAGAGATGTGGTCGAATGAATTATATATCTTCCATTAAACGGTTTTGATGATATTATTTTTGATATTGTTTTCCCACCCATTCCAGCAATTATAATAACATCATATTGTGAAATATCAATATTTTGAAAACCATTTGATTTAATTAATTTCACACTTTCTTGAAAACCTTTTTTTTTCAAGTTTTTTTTTGCAAATCCCAATGGTTTATCTGCAATATCTGATGCACTAATATTATTTGTGATATTATTTTCTAATAAAAAAATTGGTACAAAACAATGATCTGTACCAATGTCCAAAATTTTTTCACCCTTATTTACTAGACTTGAAATAAGTTTTAATCTTTTATAAGCCATTATTACTAGTTGTCATTCAGCAAGAAAACTAAATCTTTCTTAGCTTTTTCCTTTATTTTTTTCATTGCTTTTGATTCAATTTGTCTAACTCTTTCTTTAGAAATTCCGCCTTCGATTTTACCAATTTCTTCCAAACTATAAATTTGCCCTATTTTTGTTGAATTTTCAGTTATTCCATTTCTTAATCTAAGAATATTAACTTCACGTGCATTTAGATATTTTGGTAAAACCTCATTAATTTTTTCAATTATCTCTTGTTGTTTCGCATAATCATCAGGAATAGTTATTCTTTTATCTTCAATAAAATCATATAGGAATGATTCACCCTCAGAATGTGTTGATTTATCTAAAGGAGTTGGGTCAATATTTATTAATCTTATTTGTTTAATTTTCTTTGCAGTGAAATTTTCTCCCATTATTGTTGCTAATTCTTCATCTGTGGGTTGTCTTCCATATTCTTGCGTCAATTCTCTTGTAACTTTAGAAAGCTTATTAATTGTTTCGACCATATGAACAGGTATTCTAACAGTTCTTGCTTGATCTGCGATTGCTCTTGTTATTGCTTGTCTAATTCATCAAGTTGCATATGTTGAAATCTTAAATCCTTTTTTATAATCATATTTATTTATAGCTCTTATTAAACCATTATTTCCTTCGGCGATAAGATCTTGGAAAGGAAGTCCTCTTGACTTATATTTTTTTGCAAGATTAACAACAAGTCTAAGATTCCTTTTGATCATTACTTCTTTTGCTTCTTCACCAAGAATTTGCTCTTCTTTTGTAGCGCCTTCCATCCTACCCTTTTCAAAGGTTTTTGCAAGCTCGATCTCTTCCTCTGAAGTTAATAGTGTTCCATTTCTATAAACATGCCTCATATATCACTTAATATGATCTTTTGCTTCACCCAAATTATTTTCAAGTTCAATATCAGACATATCTTTATATTCATTAAGTTGTTTTTCTTCTATGCTTAATTCTTCTGCCTCTTCAATAATTTCCTTTATATCTTCTTTTGGATTAATTATTTTTTTAAATAAAAGAACATCTAAAAATTCGACCATAAATTTATCATCTATTGATCTTTTTGCTTTGAACAATAATTCAAAAACTTCTTCTTCAGTAAGAAAATCTTTATTTTTAGATTTTAATTTACTCTCCAAGAATGAAATAACATCTTTATATTTCTCCTTGTATAAAGATGTTATTGATTTTTTGTCTTCATTTGAAGAAGTTGTTTTCTTTTTAGTTGATGAATTAGTTTCTTTTTTAGGTTTGGGAGTGACAGATGTTTTCTTTTTGGTAACTTTTGTTTCTTCTTTTTTTGGAGAAGTTGTTTTCTTTTTAGTTGATGTATTAGTTTCTTTTTTAGGTTTAGAAGTAGTAGATGTTTTCTTTTTAGTTGATGAGTTAGTTTCTTTTTTTAAAGAAGGTTCATTTTTTTTACCACTACCTAACTTTATTTCCGTATAACCCTTTGAATTTGATATTTCAAAAATAGAATCAAAATCTTTTGTTCCATTTACTCCAATTTTCTCAATTATTTTTTCAACTTTTTCTTTTGTTAAAAAGTTTTTTTCTTTTTTATATTTTTTTCTTATTTTTGAGAACAACTTACTATTTTTATCTTCTAATTCTTTAGCATTTAGTGTTTTTTCATTCATAATAACTTTTAAATTATACCTTATTTGTTGATAATTTTCCAATCATAATCATTAAATTTTTTTTCTCTTCTTAATTAGCAGAATCATCCATTTCTTTCTTAAGTTTTTCTCTTTTATATTTTTTATATAATTCCTGATGTTGATTTATATATAATTTATAATCTGATAAATCGTTTATATTTTCATTTAAAGTTTCTTTTAATTTTTTTATGATAATTAGATCACTCTCTTTTATAATTGAATTTTTTTCTTCCTTAATATGCTTATATTCTATTCAAAAATCATTAAGTTCATTATTTATGAATGCAACTGGATTTTTTAAAAGATAGTTAAATAATTCATTTTTTTCAACTGCATGAGACAAAATTATTTTTTCTCTATTTATTAATTTTATCTCCAATTTATTATGGTTGTTTTCAATCCTGGAATTTTTGTTTTCTTGTTTGGAGGGATTGTTTTGATAATCGTTTTCAATGTTTGAGTATCCATTGTTATTTTGTTGATTATAATAATCTTTCTTATTGCTTTGAATTAAAAAAATATTAAACTCTTCTTTTATTATGTCTTTTGATATATTAAATTTCTCAGATATTTCATTTAAATTAAAATCAATTAACATTTTATCCTCATATAATGACAATACTTTTAACAAATCTCTAATTAGTTCAAAATTTATATTTTCTTTATTTTTATTAAGTTTTTCATATATTTTTGTTTTGTAAAAATCTAAGAATTCTTTTTTATTTTCTAGTGTTTTAACAACAATATTTTTCCCTAAATTAAATAATTCATCAAAATCTTTTCCTGTTGGGATATCTACAATTTTTACTTTCATTTTATTTTTTATTAGTATTTTGCTGGTTTTTATCGAGGCATTAATACCAGGAACATCTGAATCAAATGCTAAAGTTATGTTGTTGGTAATTCCAGAAATTAAATTCATATGATCATTTGTAAATGAAGTTCCCATTGTTGCAACGGAATTTTCAATTCCTGATTTAAATAGTGAGATAACATCCATGAATCCTTCAACTACAATTAATTCCTTTTTTAAATTAGCACTTATTTTAGCATTATGTATATTATAAATAATTTTTGATTTCTTAAAAATGGGAGTTTCAGGAGAATTGAGATATTTAACATATTTACCTTTATTAATTACTCTTCCTGAAAATCCAACTATATTTCCATTTTTATCCTCTATTGGAAACATTAATCTATTTATAAAATAATCATTTAAAGTTTCTGGATTATTTTTTGATCTTTTAGCTAAACCATATTTAATTATTTCTTCGTCATTGAATCCTTTCTTTTTTAAGAAATTACTTAAAGTAGAATCAGAACCTGAAAAACCTATTGAAAATTTAGTGATTGTTTCATCATTCAATTTTCTTAAATTTACATATTTATTAACTTCTTCATTATTGCCATTTTTCAAATTGTAAGAAAAGAAAGTTGATGCTTCTTCATTTATTTCTCAACCCCTTTTTTCAACTGGGTTAATATTTATTTTTCTTTGATTAATGTATTTTTGTCATTCAATTTTGTATTTTTCACTTAATTTTTTTAGCGCTTCTATAAAAGATATTCCTTCATAATTTTGCACAAAATTTATTGCACCTCCACCTGCTCCGCAAGAAAAACATTTAAAAATTCTCTTAGAATCTGAAACAGACATTGATGGATTTGAATCAGAATGAAAAGGGCATAATCCAACATAATTATTCCCTTTCTTTTCTAAAGTAATATAGTCAGAAACAACATTGACTACACTTGCTTTTTTTTCAATTATTTCTATTAACTCCTTTAAATTATCTTGCATTATTAAAAATATATTCTTTTATTCCTTTAATCTTTATTCTTTCTTGTTTCATTGTATCTCTATGTCTAATTGTAACCATTTTATCTTTAAGAGAATCGAAATCATAAGTTATTGCAAACATTGTTCCAATTGCATCTTGTTTTCTATATCTCTTACCAATTGAACCACCCTTTGAAAAATTAATTGGTCCAATGTTTTCTTTTAATAATAATTTAAATAAATCTTTTGCTTCTTTCTCTATTTTGTTTGTTAATGGCAATACAGATGCTTTATATGGAGCAATATTAAAAGGAAGTTTAAATACTTCTCTTTCTCCGTCAGAAGTTTTCTCTGTAATCAATAGTTCAGAGACAATTGCAAACAACAATCTTTCAACACCCATTGATGTTTCAATTACAAATGGTGTGTATCTTCTGTTATTTGCTTGATCAAAGTATTCCATTTTTTCATTTGAATTTTTTGAGTGATTTTCAAGATCAAATCCACCTCTGTTTGCAAGTCCAAGTATTTCTCCTCAACCAAATGGAAATTTATACTCAAAGTCGGTTGTCCCAAGAGAATAATGAGCTAAAGATTCTTTTGGAACTTTGTATTCTTTTAAATTTTTGCTTGATAGTCCTAAAATTTCTAAAAAATTTCTAATTTTTTGTAAATACTCCTCAAATGATTTATTGGCATCTTTTTCCTCAACAAAAAATTCTAACTCTAATTGCTCAAACTCTTTTGTTCTGAAAATGAAGTTCCCTGGTGTTACCTCATTTCTAAAAGCTTTTCCTACTTGACCAATCCCGAAAGGTACCTTTGCATTTAATGTATTGACAACATTATTAAAATTAATAAATACTCCTTGAGCAGTTTCTGGCCTAAGATATAAATTGCTTTCATCTTCATTGGTTTTTGATGAAGACGTCTTAAACATTAACTCAAATGCCCTAACATTGGTTCAATTACTAGCTTTACAATTTGGACATTTTATATTTTTATGAATCATTTTTGTTTGTTCTTCAAATGATAATGAATCAACATTAATATTATTTTCTTCTTCAATTAAATGATCAGCTCTAAACCTTTCTTTACAACTCTTGCAATCAATCATTGGATCGTTAAATTTATCAATATGTCCTGACGATTTTCAAACTTTAGAATTTAATATTATACTAGAATCTAAATGATATATATTTTCTTCTTGATCAATAAAAAAAGTCTTTCAAGAATCCTTGATATTATTTTTTAACATTGTTCCTAAAGGACCAAAATCTCATGAATTAGCAAGACCACCATAAATTGATGACCCAGAATAAACAAAACCTTTATCTTTTAAATGTGAAATTATTTCTTTTGTATTTTTCATAACTAACTTAATTTTACCCTTTTTACTTTATATCTTATTTATTAAGTATAAATTTATACCTAACTGATTTTCAAAAAACATTTTATACATTGATTTTAACATTGATATTTCATTTGGATGAAAATTTAAATCATTGCATTCTATTGGATTTATTATAATGTTTATTTCAATAATTTTTTTTAACAAAGATGGATTTGCAAAATACTTTTGACCTTCTTCATGTTTATCACAAATAAGTCCCCCTTCATAGATTGAAAAACCTTTTATATTTTGGTTAGAACCACACTTAACACAAGCATCAACAACAAGTTTATACCCTTCGTTTCTAAGTGTAATTATCATTAAAGATAATACCTTTTGAAAAGAATAATTATTATTCTCCAAGGATAATAATATTGATTTTATTGTATTAAATGTAATATTGGTATTTCTTTTTGTTCCGAGAATTATATTTTTCATAACCATCATTACATTAAGAGATAATTCAGTATCCTTAATGAATTCCTTTAAAACTCTTGCAGTTTTTAACCTTCCACTCATTCCACTTGAACTAGTGAAATACTCAACCTCACAAATATTAAAAGGATTTAAAGAAGCGTTATTTTTTGATGATAAATTATTTAAACCCTTTGCTTTTAAAGAAATTAAATTTCCACCTTCGCTTAAAATTTTAACTATATGCTCATCTTCGAAAGAAAATTTATCTATGACAATTCCTGTAATTATTTTTTCAATCATAATAATATATTAGTTTTAATAAGTGTTTTATCTAAATGTTTTTTATTATTGAATCTTTGTTTTGTCAATCTTTTTTTACTTTTACAAAAGTTTCAATAAATACTTTTTTATCAAAATACCTTTCTAACTCCTCCTTTGATTTTTGTCCTATTATCTTTAGTTTTTCACCATTTTTCCCAATTACAATCCTCTTCAAATTATCTCTATCAATGATTATTTCTGCCCTAATATAAACAACATTATTTTTGTTGTTTAATTCATCAATATTAACAAATAAATGATGAGGTATTTCATCATTTAAATTAAATAATGCTTTTTCTCTAATTATTTCTGATATATAAAATTTTTCTGAAAACTCATGTGATATATCTTTATCATAATAAGCAACATCTTCTTTCAAGTCTTTTTTTACTTCGCCTATTAGTGATTGTATATTTATATCTCTATGAGAAGAAATTGGAATTATTTTGTCAAAAATATCATTTTTATTAAATTTTTCCGCAGCTTCAAAAACTTTTGATTTACTGGTTGCTTTGTCAACTTTTGTTAATAGTAAATATTTTTTTGCCTTTGAATTTTTTGTTAATTCTATATTTATTAAATAATCTTCATCAAGATCCTTTCAAAAAGGAAGGAGGTATAAAATTATATCTACACCTTTTAAAGAATCAACAATTCTTTTATGCATATCTTCATCAAGCCTTGTTTTTACCCTAATAAAACCTGGTGTATCAACAAATATTATTTGGGAGTTATCATCATTAAAAATTCCTTTTATTTGATTTCTTGTGGTATTTTGTTTATTTGTTGCAATAGATACTTTATGACCAATTATATAATTTAATAATGTAGATTTCCCAGCATTCGGTTTCCCCACGATGGTTACAAAACCTGATTTAAACATTTTTTAAATCCTTTTTAGAAAATGCGTGAGGAAGGAGTTTAGAAATAAGATACTCTTTAACTTCACCTTTTTGATTATATAAAAACACTTTTGCTTTCCCATTTGATGATTCAAAAATAGCTTGTCTACACAATCCACAAGGGAAAACAAAGTCTTTATTAATAGAAAGAATGTGGACTTCTTTTATTGTTCCAAATTTACTTCCATTTGTAATCGATTTTGAAATAGCATTTCTTTCGGCACAAGTTGAAATTGTTGGGATAATATACTCAACATTTACACCACTATATTCATTGTTATTTTCATCAATAACAATTGATGAAACTTTAAATTTTGAAATTGGTGAATAAGAATTATTTATTAATTTTTTTAATTTTTTATACATTTACTTTCCTTTCTTAGAATCAATTTCAAGCATGTCCAAATACCAACACACCAACCACAATTGCACAAATAGTTACAACTAGAGTTGCTGTTGCAGCAACATCTTTTATTTTCTTTGCCTTAACATTATATTCAAAAGATACTATATCAACCAAATATTCTATTGCTGTGTTTATAATTTCAAATGAAATAACTAACGCTATTGAAAAAACTAATGCAATCCATGATCATAAAGTTAAGTTAGATAATATCCCTATGATTATTACAATAACTGTAACTAATAAATGAACTCATAAAGATTTTTCTTCCTTAATCATTACCATTAAACCTCTAAATGCATTTAAAAATTTCTTTGCTACTCTTTTAAATCAATTAATCATTTCTAATTCCTAACTTCATAAATATTTCTTTCTGTTTTTTTAACATTTTTTTTTCATCTTCTTTTTTAATATGATCATACCCAACCAAATGAAGCATCCCATGCATTGCTAAAAATTTTAATTCTGTTTCTGGGTCTGATTCTATTTCGATAGATTGTGATTCTATAATGTCTTCATTTATAAAAACATCACCAATGTAAAATCTTTTACCATCATATTCATTATGCGGGAAAGATAATACATCCGTTGATGAATCCTTGCCTCTATGATCATTGTTTAATTGTTTAATTCTTTTAGAATCAACGAAATGAATTGACATTGATATTTTTTTTTGATCATTTTGTTCATTTCCAATATATTTCAAAATATTTTTTATGTCTTTTTTTGCTTTTTGGAATGGAATTTTTTTTACTATTTCATCCCTTCTATAAAAAAATATTTTACTTGAATTAATTATCATACATATATTATTATATGTAAAATATTAATTTTTAGTACTTTTTATTACTCAAAATTATTCAACGTTTGTATAAACTTCTTGAACGTCATCGTTATCTTCAAGAATTTCAATAAGTTTTTCAAGTTTTTCTGCTATTTTTTCATCAACTTCAATTGTTGATGATGATATTTTACTAACTTCGGAAGAAAGAAATTCGTTGATATTTTTTGATTCTAATAATTCTTTTGTAGATATTAATTTATTTGGTAAAGTTTCAATAATAATTACATCACCATCTTCTTTAATATCTAAAATATCAGCTTCTAAAACAATTTCCATAATATCATCAAATGAATAAAGCAAAGAATCTAATGCAATAATTCCTTTTGCCTCAAATAAATAAGAAACTGATCCATTAGTCCCAAGGTTTCCTCCGCCCTTGGTAAAATTTGATTTTACTGAAGCAGAAGTTCTGTTTATATTATCAGTAAGACAATTTACTAAAACAGCAACTCCACCCGGACCATATCCTTCATATGTTATTTCTTTTCAAGAAGAGTTATCTTTATCTGATTTTGTTAAAATTCTTTTAATGTTGTCAGATGGCATGTTTGCAGATTTTGCTTTTTCAATCGATAACCTTAATCTTGAATTTGTTTCAGGATTGTTTCCGCCTTCTTTAACAGCGATCATTATTTCCTTTGATAATTTTTGGAATATCTTTCCTCTTTTAGCATCTTGCGCACCTTTTTTATGTTTTATATTTGCTCATTTTGAATGTCCAGCCATTTTATTACTTCCTTCTTAACTATATTTATTATATCAAATGATTTTAAAAAAATAATTTGTTGGTTATAATTTATTTAATATGTTAAATAAAGCTAAACAAAAAATTAATGAAAGAGAATATTTTTTATTATTAAATAATAAAAATATAAACATAAAAACAAAAAGAATAAAAGGTTTAATAAACCAGTTTAATTCTTTGATTAAAAATGGTGAGTTAAGTTATGAAAAATCATTTTTTATTTATAAAGAAAAAAACATATCTACATTTGGTCTTTCTTACGAAGTAGATATAGTTTGAGTTAATTTTGATGAAGAAATAATTTATATTGAAGAAAAATTTTCAAAAAATAAAATATCAAAAAAAATAGATAATACAAAATTTATTTATATATTCCCGCAAGGAATTATTAAAAAAAAGAAGATGGTTATTGGTAATATCTTAAAGCATAAGTATAGATAGTTTATCTCATAGAGGGAATATTTTTTTTCTTATGATTATTTTTTAACTTAAGTAATTCAATCTTATTTTTAGATGATGAACTTATTTTTTCGCCTTTAATATATTTTTCTAATTCATCATAAGTAAAGCCCATTTCTTCTTCATCTGTTTGTCCTTCTCAAAGGTCTGCTGTTGGTTTTGAGTTTATTACATTTAAAGGAACATCTAATTCTTTTGCTAATTTATAAACATCACTTTTTAATAAGTGTATTATTGGTGCAATATCTCCTACTCCATCACCTCATTTTGTATAATAACCAATCTCATCTTCACATAAATTAGATGTTGAAAGAACTAGGAAATTATTTTTTTGTTCATATGAGTATAATATACTCATTCTAATCCTTGCTTTTAAGTTTCCTTTAATTAAGTCAATGTTAGGATCTTCAAGGTAAGATTTATCTGCTTCTGGCATTATTCCTGTTTTTATGTAATTTTCATAAGTTTTTACATCCTTATAAAGATCAGGAACTTCAAATATTGTTTTGAACAAATTATCAAAATCATTTTTTATATTAATTCTTATGTTTTTCATATTGTATTTTGAAAAAATTCTAAGGGCATTTCTACTTGATTCTTGTGAAGAATCAATATCCATCCACAATCCAAGAGAATTCTTCGGAAATGCTTTTATAGCTAATGCTGCAACAACCGCTGAATCAATTCCACCAGAAACAGCAACAATTACCCCTTTTGCCTTTGCTTTTTTTACTTCGTTTTTTATTCAATTTACTATTTCATTTGACATAATCATTAATATTATATTATAAAAATAAAAAAACTTAGTTTTTAACTAAGTTTTACTTTGTTTTCATAGGAACAACATTTGCTCTTGTTCTTCCTCTTTTAACATCATATTTAACAATTCCATCAATCAATGCAAATAGAGTGTCATCTCCGCCTCTACCAACATTTTCACCAGGATGAATCTTTGTTCCTCTTTGTCTAAAAATAATCATTCCTGCTTTTGTTGATTGTCCATCAGATAATTTTTGACCTAATCTTCTACCAGCAGAATCTCTACCATTTTTAGTTGAACCTACTCCTTTTTTATGAGCGAATAATTGTAAATTTAATTTAAATTGCATTATTTTACCTCTTCTATAATAGAAATATATTTTCCATTATCTTCTTTAATTGTTTCTAAAGATTTTTTTAAAATATTCAATGTAAATTCATTATCATTTGAAAATTCATTTACAACAATAGATATAAACCCATCTTTAACTTCTATATCAATTTTGCTTGTATCTAAAGAATTTAATATTCCAATTGATATTGCACTAACTCCTGCACATATTAAATCATTTTTGCCATCATTAGTAGAATTTGCATGTCCACTTATAATAAATTTAGTAATATGTCCTTTTGTTTTATTGATTTTAATTTTTATCATGCTTATTTAACATTTATTGCATCTACTAATAATCTTGTATAAGGTTGTCTATGACCTTGTTTTCTTGCTCAATTTGATTTTGCTTTAGTTCTGAATATTGTTAATTTTTGTCCTCTACCTTGTTTTTGAACAGTTGCTTTAACAGTTGCTCCTTTAAGTAAAGGTTTTCCATATGATAATTTTTTTCCATCTGAGTATGCTAAAACTTCATTAAAGTTAAATGTTTTTCCAACTTCAACATCAAGTTTCTCTACTCAAATGGATTCTCCAACGGTTACTTTTATTTGTTTTCCGCCAGTTTTAATAATAGCATATCCTGCCATTTGTTAACCTCCATAGACTCGCCTAATTAGGTGCTTACGCTTTATACCTAATAAAGTGCGGTTGTTGTGATTTTTTTATCACTTTATAATTTTAACAAAAATAATTAAACTATATGTAATAATTTAAGAATTTCAATTGTGTCATTAGTTGATGGTTCATATTTTAATTCAAGTAGTTTCCCTATTTTCTTTATAAGTTTTTTTCTTGGGAAAAAACTTATAATACCTTTCATAAGAGATGTTTTTATTTCTATTGTGTATTCCTTTGACAAAAATTTGTTAAAAAATTTTAATTCTATTTTTTTCTTATTAATTGCCAATGTTTCATAAGAAAAAATTGATTCAATAATATTTGTTTCATTTGATAAATCATTATTTCTATTTTTTAAAGATTCCATATCAATAGTATCGATGCTTTTTTTAGAAGAAAGTTCTTTCAATTTAAAGGTACTCACCAATTTATTATTTAAATAAATGTTTCTAATATTCTTTTTTTCAATCTTTAAAACAGCATCCTTAATGTTTAAAATATTTGTTTTTAAAATTTTACTAACAAAATTCTTTTGAGTAAATAAATAAAGATCGGTTGAATTAGAACCTAAGAATTTCATTGAAGTAGCATTAATCACTTCTTTTTTTACTATTGTTTCTTCTTTTTTTAAAGCTTCTAATAAAATATCTTCTATTTTTTCTTGTTTAATCATATCTTTATTATACATTGAAATAAAAATGCAATATTCATTGCATTAATTAATTGTAATTATTTTATTAAGGTAATTGTTATTTTATATTGTTTTTCAGCTGGAATAATTACCGTATCTCCTACTTTTTTTCCTAAGATTGCTTGTGCAAGTATTGTTCCTGCGCCTACTTTAGGAATCTCTGTTAAAGGATCATATTCAGCATCAGGAACTATAACTATTTTATTCTCTTTTGAGTTTGATCCCTTTTTATATACAACAGTGTGTCCGATATTAACCTCATTAACTGATTTTGATGTTCTAACAATCTTCGCTCTAGTAAGAATATCTTCAATTCTTGCAATTTCCATTTCGATTTCTGCTTGTTTATTTTTTGCAGAATCATATTCTGCGTTCTCAGATAAATCACCTTGTGCTCTAGCTTCAGCTAATTCTTCTTGAACTTTTGGTCTTTGTTCATCAATTAAATTTCTTAGTTTTTTTTCAAGGTCTTTCTTCCCTTGCGAAGTTAGATCAACTTTATTTGTATCATCTAGGTTTATACCTACATTAAATTTTTCATTTGCCATTATTTTTTTCCTTTATATTAATAATATTTTACCATTATTTATTATTTATTATTTTTTTTATTATTTCTAATTTTTTTTCTTTATTGATTTCATTATCATTATTAATTATTTCATCAGCATATTTCCTTGTTTTTTTAACATATCTTTTATGCATTGGTTGAATTACTTTTTTTCATCTATCTACAAATTTCTTTTCATCAAATGATTCATCATACCTATCAATTGAATCTCTTTCCATTCTTCTTTGCATTCTTATTTTTGGATCCACATCAACATAAATTAATTGTGTAGCTTTATTTCTTAATTTTTTATTTCTAAAAATAAATATTCCTTCAATAATCAAATTCTTTTTGGGGGTTAATAAAATTTTCTCATTTCCATAAATTCCAGTTTTGTAACAATATTTTTTTCTCTCTATTCTTTTCCCGGAAAGTAAAATATCTATGTCAATTAATAACTGATCTCAATCAAACACCGATGGTTTATCTCAGTTTACTTTATTTACATCTTCTTCTCCAAGATCACTTAAACTTTTATAGTAATTATCCATCCTTATTATTGTTGCTTCTTCACCTTTGGTTTCGAGTTGCTCTTTAACTATGTCTGAAATTAGGCTTTTTCCTGATGCTGTACCACCAGAAATTAAAATTAATCTATTATCTTCTTTCATTGTTTCCCCCTTTTTTATATATTAACTATTATTATATGTTAAAAAATCAATTAACATTGTATATGCTGCAGCCATGTCTTTTAATTCTCTTATTGTTGCTGGATCTTTATATTTATTTTTTAACAA
Organism: uncultured Mycoplasmataceae bacterium; assembly: GCA_947313745.1. Classification (GTDB taxonomy): domain Bacteria; phylum Bacillota_I; class Bacilli_A; order Mycoplasmatales; family Hepatoplasmataceae; genus Tyloplasma. The sequence continues at coordinate 55,518 of CAMZNG010000006.1, read as the reverse complement.
TTCTATTCCTCTTTGTGTTGAGAATCTTTCATCATATAATCTTATATTAACACCAACAAGGTTTTCTTTTAAAATTTTATAGAAATGTTCAGACATTTCTGTTGCCTCAGACTTCATTCCATCTGTTCTTAATGGATGTCCTAAAAGAATTATTTTTATATTAAATTCCTTTACTAAAGATTCTACTTTATTCTTTGCAATAATAAAATTTCCTCTTTCAAACATAAAATTTTCCAATGGAATAGCAATTATATTTGATGGATCAGAGACACAAATACCTAATGATTTTATTCCTAAATCAAGACTTAAAATTCTCATTTTTTAACCTCGTCAATTAATTTTTTTGTATCAAATGTTTTTCCACCAAATATATATTGTTGGTTTTTTCCATTTCCTCTCAACTCATAATTTTGCGCTAGATTTTTTATTTTTTTTACAATTGAATCATTTATGTTTTTCTTTGGAATAATAATTGATAATGTTGATTTTTCATTATTATTCACAATTGACACTGCAATATCTCCTTTTATATCATCAATAATACTTAATAATTGTTTATTTATATCTTGGATGCTTATTTTTTCAAATTCTTTTGCAAATATATTTGATGATTTAAATTCTTCAACCACTAATGATTTCAATCTCTTTTCAATTAAAATATTTTGGTTTTTTAATTCATTTATAAATTTTTCATTTATTTCTTTAACTTTATCTTTATAATTTTCATCACTGAATTTTAACTTATTTATTTCATTTTCAAAATTGATTAGCGGAATTATTTTTAATTCTATTAACTTTGAATTAACTAATGATATTTTGGTTTGGATTGGTATCAAGGTTTCTTTTTGAATTTTTTTATTTATTTTTTCAACAGCTTTTTTTATATTATCTTTTCCTGCTGTTGCTTCAACCCTGAATATTCCAGAACCTTTTTTTTCAAATTTCGTTAATTTTAATTGTTCTATATCAAGAGTATTTGAAACATGTGTTCCGGTACAAAAATCAATTACTATGTCATTCATTTTAACAACCCTAACTTCATTACCATAATCATGATTATCCATCCTTGATATTCCAATTATCTTTTGAGCATCATCATTATTCAATATCATCGTTTCAACATTGGTCGAATCCATAATCCACTTGTTAACTAATTGTTCAATTTTTTTTCATTCATCATCAGAAATTTTTTCTTGCATTGCGAAATCAAATCTTAAAAAAGATTCTTCAACTTTTGAACCTTGTTGAGAAATCTTTTTGTTTAATATTTCTTCCATAGCTTTAAAAAGTAAGTGTGCAGCAGAATGGTTTTTCATCATATTGTTTCTTCTTTTTACATCTATTTTTAAAAGAATTTTATTTCCAATTTTAAAATCATTATTTTTTATAGTATGAATGAATGTTTTGTTTGAATTCTTTCTCACATCAGAAACAAAAAAATCATTTGCATAACCAAAATCAGATTCTTGTCCACCTGCCGTAGCATAAAATGGTGTTTTATCAAAAACAACCTTATCTCCCTCAATAAAAATAACTTTTGCTTGAATTGAATTTAATTCATAACCAACAAAATTTGTTTTACCAAGTCCATTGAACTTTGTGTCTTGAATATTCATTGCATCTATGTTTTTAGCATTCTTTCTCGAAGTTTCTTTAAACTCTTTTTCAAGATTCTTCATAATTTTTCAATCTAATTTATTATTTGAATTTTCAACAATATCTTTCAAAATATCTAATGGAAGACCATAAGTCTCATGTAATTTAAATGCTTCTGATTCATTTAATTTTCTTTCCTTAATTAAATAATTTAATTTTTTCGTAACACTTGTTAATGTTTTGTTAAATTGCTCTTCTTCTGTTTTGATTGTTGAAATAATAATATTTCTTTTCTTATTCAATAATGGATAATGTTCTCCCATAATTTCTATTAAAGGATCAATTAATTCATGCAAGAAGTTTTCATCTATATCCAACTTCATTTTATTCACAACAGCTTTTCTTATTAGTTTTCTAATTATATATCCTCTTCCTGTTGGACTCGGTAGTGCTCCATCAGAAATTGCAAAACTTACTGATCTTATGAAATCGGAAATTGCTTTAAAATATGAGTTAATAAGAAATTGATCTTTATCTTCTTTTAATAAATTGCTTGGTATATATTTTCATAAATATTTATATTTTGTTTTCTTCTCTATTTTTTTAATGATCCCAGAAAATAAATCTGTTTCAAAATTAGAAGGTTTTTTTTGGATGGCAGACGCAATCCTTTCTAACCCAGCACCAGTATCAATGTTTCTTTGTGGTAACTTCGAATAGTTTCCATTCCCATCATTATTAAATTCTGAAAACACTATATTTCAAATTTCTACATATCTATCATTTTCTATATCATTTTCAATTAATTTTTTTGCTGATCTACTATCATACTCAATCCCTTTATCAAAAAATATCTCTGATGAAGGACCACTTGGTCCCTTTCCCATGTCTCAAAAATTAGTTTCCTTTCCAAGTTTAAAAATTCTTTCTTTAGGAACACCAACGTTTTCTCAATTTTTAATTGCTTCTTCATCATTTTCATAAACAGTAATATATAACAAATCCTTTTTGATTCCAAATCATTTTTCATTTGTTAGTAAATCTCATGCCATTTCAATTGCTTCTTTTTTAAAATAATCACCAATTGAAAAATTACCAAGCATTTCAAAAAAAGTATGATGCCTAGTTGTAATGCCAACATTATTAATGTCTCCGGTTCTAATTGATTTTTGAACACTAGACAATCTTTTTGAAGGAGGCGTTTCAGTCCCATCAAAATAATGCTTAATTGTTGCTACTCCTGAATTAACTCAAAGCAAAGACTTATCATTGACAGGAATCAATGATGAAGAAGGCATTATGTAATGATTATTTTCCTTAAAAAAGGAAAATCATAAATTTCTTATTTCATTAGAAGTTAATTTTTTCATATATTATTAATTATATAATTAATATAGTTATGAAAAAAGATATTATAGGAATTATTGCAGAATTTAACCCTATCCATAATGGACACATAAGAATAATAAATAAGATTAAGAAGAGCAATCCAGATTCTTTTATTGTTGTAGCAATGAGTGGAGAATTTGTTCAAAGGGGTGATTTAGCTATTTATGATAAATGAGTCAGAGCAAAAAGTGCCATTAAAAATAATGTTGATTTAGTTGTGGAGATACCTCCTTTTTTTGTTTTGAATAATTCAAATATTTTTGCAAAGAAAGCAATAGAAACACTTTTAAAGTTTGGTGTTAATAAAATATTTTTCGGTTCTGAAGAATTGTCTTTAAAGGAAATTAATGAGGTTGTTAGCAAGATAATTGATAATAAAGAAAACATTAATAAATTAAAGAAAGAATTTCACTCTCTTCCAAAAGCAATAGAAAATCTCTTTGGAAGAAAATTTAAGCCAAATGATATTTTAGGTATATCATATGTTTTAGAAGCAAAAAAAATGGGTTTAAATATTGAATTCGCAAGAATAAAAAGATTAAAAAGTAAGAGATATACTTCTGCAACATCTATTAGAAAAGAAATTTTATCTGGGTTAAACTCTAGTAAAAATATAATAACAAATGAAAATCACAGAACAATTGAGGATTACTTTGAAATAATCATTGGAAAAATTATTACATCATCATCAAATAAAAATGTAATAAAATATGTTAAAAACAACCTTCAAAATAATAAATATAATTCATTTAGTGTATTGATTGATTCTATTTCTAATAAATCATTTACAAAATCAAGGATTCGTAGAGAAATAATGAAGTATGTTTTGGAATTGAACGGAACTGACATTAATATTATTTTAGCAATGAATAATAATGGTAAAATAATACTTAAAAATTCAAAAGATTACGAATTTGGACATAAAAAAAATAATGAAGATAATCATAAAGTTGAATCATTTATATATATAAAAAACAAGGATAATCTTTCATTTAATTTGTCAAAAAAAACAATAATATTAAATGATGATTGTTAATTATATATTGTTACTTAATTTCAATTTAAGTGCATTTACAAAATTTATGTCCCCTTTTATTTTTTAGCTATTAGTTATTACATTGTTGGAACCTATAAATTTAATATTTAAATAAATGATAACTATTTTTAAGAAGATATTCATGTATTAAAAAGGACAACTAAGTAGATGGTTGTTATTTATAATGAAAAATAATGTTGGCTTATAATTTTAATTGTTTAATTTTTTCTGATGTTTTTATCTTTAAATTATTATTAGTTAATTCATCTATCGCGAAAGAAACACCTGATTTAGAAACTGATTTTGTAATAATATCAGCTTCTTTCTTTAATAAATTCATACCGTTACCCATTGCTACTTTTGTCCCAACAACCTTAAACCCTGCAAAATCATTCATCGAATCTCCAATATGAACAGAATCTTTCAAATCAAATCCTAATTTTTCTGATAAAAATTTAGCACCTTTTCCTTTTGAAATTCCTTTTGCATTCATTTCAATGTATAATCCTGGACCAGTTATTGAAATCTCTAATTGTGGAAATAATTCTTTTAACTTGTTTGAAATTTTTCTTACTTTCCTTTTTGACATTGAAGTTATTACCCCTAATTTCTTTGCAGTATCATTATTATATTTAAGTTTTGAAAAATCATTTTCAATTTTAAATTTCTTTTTCACACTAACTATTTTAGATAAGATATTTTTTTTGCAATAAAAATTTGTTTCAAGAGAATTTCTAAATGCATATCCTTTTTTATACAAGTATTCTGCAACATCAACAAATGTTTTTTCATCAAGAAAATTCTCACTAAGTATTTTTTTTCCTTCCATATCTCAAATGGCAGAACCATTATTTGCAATAACATATCTTGTATATTTATTTTTTAGTGTAATTTGCTCTCAAATTGGTCACACAGTTTGTATTGATCTTCCAGTTGATAATATTATGTATGCCCCCTCTTTTGCTGCATTTTTTATTGAATGCTTATCTTTTATACTTAGTTTACTTGATCCCTTTACTAAAGTTCCATCAATATCTATAAAGTATGCTTTAGGTATTTTTTCCATTATGATAATTCTCCTTTTTTACTTTCAAAGTCTATTTTATTTTTTGTTTTGCTAATTGTTTTATACATTTTAAATAAAGTTTTATTTTTTATTATTTCAATATTATTATCTTTTTCACCAATTACTTCTGGAAGATTATTTGACATATATGAGATTATACCTTTTAATTCTTCATCAAATACTTTGTTTGTATTTTTAATTGCTTTTTGCAAAGAAAGTATTTCATCTGAAGGAGGTATTATTTTTTCTTCTGTTTTTTCTTCTTTTAGTTCATTTTGAGTTCTAAATATTTTTTTATATTCAAAATTTATTTTTCTTTCTATATTATCATCAGTGATAAATTTTATAATGAATAATTTATTTTTATTATTTGTTAAATATGAAAAATTTTCCAAATGATATATTTTTGAATGTGAAAAAAATAATTTAAGATAATTTATTACTTCTCATTCCTCGGCTCTATTAGATGTTGTTGGAACCATTGAAAAAATTGTTAGATAAATATTTGATCATAACAAAGAAATTACAACTATAATTATGAATATTATTAAGATAATTATTAATCCTACATTAGGTTTGTCGGTTTCAGTCATCGAAGATATATATAGTGATTTTCATTTAGAACATAAAATTTCAACTATCATAATAAAAAACGATAATGCAAAAGCAGAAGTAAATATAGGGATAATTGTTTTTATCAAATTTTTAAATTCACTTAATATCATAGTTATTGCAGAAAGAAAAATTAATAAAACAATGAGCGACATAAGAAAAGTTCATCCTCAACCACTAATATTACCTCTAAAAATAGAGAAGACAAACAAATAAATTGAAACAACAATCAATAAAAATTCGGTTAGTAATGAAAGAATATAATGAATCATTGTTTTCGTTTTCATATTAAATTATTTGTCCTCCTCCTATGCAAATTCTGTTTAAATAGACAACCAACTCCTGGCCTGGTGTAACTGCTTTAACTTTTTCTTTTGCAATCACTTTTACCTTTGAATCCCCTATCAATATAAGTTTACCTTTATATATTGTTTCTGAGTGCCTTGTTTTAAATTTAATTGTTGTTTCCCTATCTAACAATGATTCATCAACCAAAAAATTAAAATTGTTTGCATAAATCTCTTTTGAAAAAAGGTTCTTATTTTCAATTCCGGATGAAACAAATATTTGGTTTTTTTTAATATCTTTTGAACTAACAAAATATGGTTTATCAAATCCACCGAGATTTAAACCCTTTCTTTGTCCTATTGTATAAAACAAAGCTCCATTATGTTTTCCAACCACTTCACCAGATTCTTCGTCAATTATTTTCCCTGGTTTTTTTTCTAGATAATTAGAAATAAATTCAGGAAAGTTTCTTTTCCCTATGAAGCATATCCCTGTAGAATCTTTTTTAGTTGCAACAGGTATTTTTGATTCTTTTGCAATCTCTCTAATTTCACTTTTTTCAAGATCTCCCAATGGAAAGACAATTTTATTTATCATTCTTCTTTCAATTTCCGCTAGAAAGTATGTTTGGTCTTTTAATGAGTCTTTTGCTTGAGAAAGCAATTTAATACCATCTCTTTCTATGATTTTTGCATAATGTCCCGTAGCAATAAAATTAAATTGTGGGTGCTTATCTTCAATGTATTGTATGAATCTTCCGAATTTAATGTGTCTATTACATAATATATCAGGATTTGGTGTCAAACCTCTTTCAATTTCCTTCAAAAATACAGAAAACACATCATCTCAATACTCTTTGACAAAGTCTATTCTATGCAATTTTATATTGAAGTGCTTTGCAACACTAACAGCATCTTTATAATCCTCTTCTTGTTGACAAATTTCATCCTTTGTTAATATTTTGTTTAATTCAAAATTTGTTGTTGAATCTCAATTCCTCATAAAAAAAGCTTCAACTTCATATTTTTTTTCCAATAGTAATTTTACTACAACCGCAGAATCAACTCCGCCAGATAACATTATTGCAATTTTATTTTTTTTATTTGGAAAAAAATTTTCTTCTTTTTTCATTTTGTTCTCCTTTATTATTTCATTAAGATTTTTTGTTGAATCAATTATATTCCCTCCGAATGGAATAAACAAAAAAACTATAAATATAATCATCAAAATTAATGAAATAACCTCTCCAACAATACCAAAGAAAACAATAATATATGATCCAATAAAAAGGAGTAAAAGAATTATTGATTTTATTTTGTTCATAAAATATCTTTCACCAATTTATTTGCAACTTGAGGACTTGCTTTTCCTTTTGTTTCTTTCATTAGTTGTCCCATTATAAATTTTTCAATTCTTTCTGGTCTATCTTTATCTCTTGTGATCATTTCATTATTAATTTCTACTATCTTTTTAATTATTTCTATTATTTTTTCATCTGAAAGAAGTTGTTTTGAAGAAATGTTCTTTAATTCTTTTTGTATGCTCCCACCAAACATTTTAACTAACAATTTATCAATTTCTCTATTATCTATTTTTCCTTTTTTCTTTAAATTTATTATTTCTTCAATTTCGTTTTCATCAATTCTTATAACACTTAAATTTGCTTCGTTAATCATTGGCTTAAAATTATTAATTAATAAATTAACAACCTCTTTGAAATCATTCTTTAAAATTAAACTATTAAATAAATCAAATATTCTTTTTGATGAAGTAATTATTGAAAGATCGCTATCACTTATTTTATTTTTTCATTTATTTTTAAATGAAATTAATTTAATATCATTAAAAGAATTAAATTCCTCGATGTCTTTCTTTGATAATGTTATTGGAGTTATGTTCCCCTCATGGATGAAGTTATAGTCATTTTCACTATCTTTTGGTCTCATTTGAATTGTTTCGTTGCTTTCCTCATCAAACCTAACTGTATATGATTCTACTTCTTTTCCTGCTTCCAATATGTTTATATGCCTTTTTATTTCAAATTCTAATGCTTTTTTTATATTCTTAAAAGAATTAAGGTTTTTAACTTCGGTTCTAGTTCCGTATTCTTTTTGATTTGTTTTCCTAACCGAAACATTTACATCAACCCTAAAAGAACCTTCCTCCATCTTTCCATCATTAATTCCCATAATGACAAGTTGATCTTTTAATTGTCTGACATATTCCACCACATCTTCCACAGAAGATAATTCCTCATGGCCAGAAACAATTTCAATCAAAGGTATTCCCGATCTATTAAAATCAAATAAAATACCTTCTTTTATTTTTGTTTGTTTTGCCGTATCTTCTTCCATGTGTATTTCTGTTATTGTAATATCCTTTTCATTATCATTTGTTATGATTGAAAACTTTCCATTAACTCCTATCGGTCTATAATATTGTGTTATTTGAAAACCTTTCGGAAGATCTGGATAAAAATAATTTTTTCTATCAAACCATAATTTATCAGAAATATCCATTTCTAAAATTTTTGATAATCTATATGCATATTCAACCATTTTTTTATTAACAGTAGGTTTTGATCCTGGATATCCTAAATCAATTGGGTGTATAGATGTATTAGGTTTTGCTCCAAAATCAACCTTCGATGGTGAAAATGCTTTTGTGTTTGTTAAAAGTTCAGCATGGATTTCTACTCCAAATGTAAATATATATTTATTATTTTTCATTTAATTCCTCTAATCTATTTGCTAATTTAAATACTTTCTTATCTTGAAATGGCAAGGAAGAAATATTCACAGAAGTTGACTGGTGTCCTTTTTTTGTAATCGGTAAAGAAAGAGATGGTGATCCATTACTGTTAAATATAGTTAAAAAGTTGTTTAAAACATTTTTTGAGTCGAAAGTGTTTAAATTATTTATGTTTGATGATAAATCAGTAGTTGTTGGGATTAATAAAACATCAACTTTTTCTAATATTTTATTTATTTCATCATTAATTAATCTTCTTATCTTTAATGCTTTTAAATAATACTTCTCTTTCGAATATCTAGCCTCTTGTGATCATAAGAATCTTTTTTTGACTTCATAGTTAAAACCTTTGGTTCTTGCTTCGTTTAAACCTTCTAAATATCCAACATCTTTTTTAAAATTATTACCAAATAAAAAACCTGTTAAATTTGAATTACAAGTAAATGCTTCTAATGAAGAAACTATCCTATAAACTATTAATGTTGATTCAAAAATTTTTAAATTTGGTTTAAATTCAATTATTTCATGTCCATCTTTTTTAAGTAAATCAATAGCCTTGTGATAATCATTTCTTACTTCATCATCTTTAATATATTTTTCAAGTTCAGGAATTATTGATATTTTATATTTTTCATTTTCTAAATTTATTTCTTCTAAAAAGTTCTTATCAGTAGAATGAAGTGATGAAGCATCCAAACTATCGTAACCCTGCAGAACATCTAAAAGAAGAGCTGATTCTTTAACATTGTTTGTGAATCATCCAACAGTATCTCAAGTTGGGGCAAAATCAAACAGACCATATCTTGAAACTATTCCTCAAGTTGGTTTATACCCTATTACCCCAGTGTATGCAGCAGGCTTCCTCACTGAATCACCAGTGTCTGAACCAATTGAAAAAGGAACGGTTCCATCAGCAACAATATAATTTGACCCTGAAGAAGATCCTCCAGCAATATGCTCTTTATTAAAAGGATTATAGACTGGACCATGGTTTGAAGTCAACCCTGTTCCTCCCATTGCTAATTCATCTAAATTAGTCTTTAGTATTGGAATTGCTCCATTACTTACTAATTTTTTAAATACTGTAGAGGTATAATTTGGTTTAAATCCTTTTAATATTTTTGAAGCAGAAGATGTGTTTGTGTCTTCTAATGAAAAATTATCCTTTATTCCAAATGGAATACCATCAAGTAATTGTGATTTTTTTTCTATTTTAAATTTTGTAAAATCAATTGCTTCAATTATTGAATGATCTTCTTTTTTACTCTTTATTACTTCATCTCTATAAAAAGCAAGATTTATCTTTTTTCACTTTTCCTTATTGAACATTTTTTTTACTTTCTTTTTCAGTTAATAAAACATATCCATTAATCGAATTTGAAGAGTTTTCCATAATTTTTGATGAATTATTTTCTACTAAATTATCATCTCTTAATATGCTTGCACTTTTCTCAAATGGTTGTCTTAATGGTTCTATATTTTCAACACTATATTCATCAAGAATTTTTAAATCATCCTTAAATTGTACAAGGTCTTTTTCAAATTGTTTTATTTCTTCTGGAGATAATTTTAGATGAGCTTTCTCCATTAAAAAGTTTATTCTATTTCTTAATTTCATAATATTTTAATTATACCTTTTGAAAACAAACAAAGAATTAAAAATCTTTTTTTAAATTCATTTTCAATATCCATAATCAATATTATTAGGTATTTTCCCATATCAATTAGCTATTTTATTTTCCAAGTCTATTTCAACATTTATTGTTTCAGAATCTTTTCTAAATTCTATATAAAATATATTATTCTTAACATCTATTATTGATTTTAATATATTTCATTTTGAAGAATCTTCTTTTTTTATTTCTGATTCTTCTAAGTTATTATCATCGTCTTTTAAGGTTCCTCTTTTTTTCTTTTGTTGTGTTAATAATTCATCAATTGAAATTCTAAGTTTGTTATCAAATACATTTATTTTATTATTAAAATCAATCGAGAACTTTGTCTCCATACTAGCTTTTGTTTTGACATTCACCTTTGATGAAAAACCCTTTTGTATTATGTATTCTCCTTTTATATCTCTATTTTTTCCTCATATTTTATTTAGTTTAATTCTTATTAATATTTTGTCTATAAGTGTTGTTAATAAATTTCCGATTGCAAATGTTATGGTTAAAACAAGAGTTATTATTTTAAATATTTTTAAAACATCTTTTGGAAATGAAACTCAAGAAATAATTGTTAAAAATGTGAAAAGGGCTATAAATAATTTTATAGTAGTTAAAATTGTTTCTACTAAACTTAGTATCCATTTGTTTGTAACAATAACTTTTATGTTCTTATTATTTTTAAACTTCTGTCTTTCTTGTAAATTAGTATAATTTCCTTTTATACTTTTTTCAATATCTTTTAATTTTTTCATAGTATTCTAATTATATAAAAGTAATGCAATAATAGAACATATATTTAAATAAAGAAAAAAGCAATCTAATTTTAAATTACTAGATTGCTTGATAAAGTTACTTCTTTTGAAAAATGATGATTCATATATTTAATCACTTCTTTTCAAAAAAAGTCGGCGGTTTCCTATTCTCGCGTTGCCACTACCTTCGGCCACATTGGTCTTAACTTCTGAGTTCGGGATGGGATCAGGTGTACCTCCAATTGTATCGCCACCGACAAATATTTTTATAAATCATGATTTCATACAAAGATTTATATAAATACTTGTCAGTACTTTATTTGTCAATATTATTTCAGATAACTCTCTGAAAACTAGATACATCTATTCATCTATAGATAATTAGGATTTTACACTTAATTATTAAGTCCTCGTTCTATTAGTAGTGGTCAGCTCAATACCTCGCGGCACTTACACCTCCACCCTATCAACCTCATAGTCTATAAGGGAACTTACCTCACTAGGAGTGGGATATCTTATCTTGGAGTTCGCTTCATACTTAGATGCTTTCAGTATTTATCGATTCCGTACATAGCTACCCGGCCGTGCCCTTGACAGAACAACCGGAACACCAGTGGTACGTCCACCCCGGTCCTCTCGTACTAGGGGCAGCTCTCCTCAAATATCCTACGGACACAGTAGATATGGACCAAACTGTCTCACGACGTTCTGAACCCAGCTCGCGTACCGCTTTAATGGGCGAACAGCCCAACCCTTGGAACCTACTACAGCTCCAGGATGCGACGAGCCGACATCGAGGTGCCAAACCTCCCCGTCGATGTGAACTCTTGGGGGAGATAAGCCTGTTATCCCCGGAGTAACTTTTATCCGTTGAGCGCCGGCCTTTCCATACAGAACCGGCGGATCACTAAAACCGACTTTCGTCCCTGCTCGACTTGTAAGTCTCACAGTCAATCACTCTTTTACTTTTGCGCTCTACACATGATTTCCGACCATGTTGAGTGTAACTTTGCACGCCTCCGTTACTTTTTAGGAGGCGACCGCCCCAGTCAAACTACCCACCACACACTGTCCTCCATCCCGATAAGGGATGCGAGTTAGGGTTCCAATACAACAAGAGTAGTATCCCAACAATGACTCCACTAGAACTAGCGTCCTAGCTTCAAAGTCTCCTACCTATCCTGTACATGTTGTATCAAAACCCAATATGAAGTTATAGTAAAGCTTCACGGGGTCTTATTGTCTTACTGCGTCTAACCTGCATTTTCACAGGTACTAAGATTTCACCGAGCTTGAAGCCGAGACAGCGTCCAGATCATTACACCATTCGTGCGGGTCAGAACTTACCTGACAATGAATTTCGCTACCTTAGGACCGTTATAGTTACAGCCGCCGTTCACTCGGGCTTCAGTTCACTGCTTCGCTTACGCTAACAGATTCCCTTAACCTTCGAGCACCGGGCAGGCGTCACCCCCTATACTTCAGCTTACGCTTTGGCAGAGAGCTGTGTTTTTGTTAAACAGTTGGCTGGACCTCTTTTCTGTGGCTGACTTATCCGAAGACATATCAGCACCCCTTTTCGCTAACTTACGGGGTCATTTTGCCGAGTTCCTTAGCTCCAATTATCTCGCTCGCCTTAGGATATTCTCCTTGAGCACCAGTGTTGGTTATGGGTACGGGCAACATATAGATTAACAGTAGAAACTTTTCTTGGAAGCGTGACATCAGAAACTTCGCTACTACCCTAAGGGTTCGCTCCCCATCACAGCTCAATGTTTAATATCGTGCGGATTTACCTACACAACCACCTCATCTGCTTAGACATGCACTTTCGATCGCATGCTTTTCTTAGCCTTCTCCGTCATTCCATCCCTCTATATATCGGTACAGGAATATCAACCTGTTGTCCATCGACTACGCCTTTCGGCCTCGCCTTAGGTCCCGACTAACCCTAGGAGGACGAACCTTCCCCAGGAAACCTTGCTCAATCGGCGTGGAGGATTCTCACCTCCAATCGATACTCACGCCGGCATTCTCACTTCCATACAGTCCACCAGTCCTCACGATCTGACTTCATCCCAGTATGGAACGCTCCCCTACCACTCAAATATGAACGAATTCATAAATAAATTCGTAGCTTCGGTAATGTACTTAGCCCCGGTAAATTTTCGGCGCTGAATCCCTCGACTTGTGAGCTGTTACGCACTCGTTAAATGATGGCTGCTTCTAAGCCAACATCCAAGCTGTCTCTGGAACTCAACATCCTTTCCCACTTAGTACATATTTTGGGACCTTAGCTGACGATCTGGGTTGTTTCCCTCGCGCATATGGACGTTATCACCCATATACTGACTGCCTTGCATGCAATGACGATATTCGGAGTTTATCTATATTCAGTACCCCTAGATGGGGCCATCATATAATTAGTGCTCTACCCTCGTCACGCTTATCAAGACGCTAGCCCTAAAGCTATTTCGGGGAGAACCAGCTATATCCAGGTTCGATTGGAATTTCACCTCTATCCACAAGTCATCCAAAGACTTTACAACGTCTACTGGTTCGGGCCTCCATATTGTGTTACCAATACTTCACCCTGCTCATGGATAGCTCACCTGGTTTCGGGTCTACAACAACATACTAATTCGCCCTATTAAGACTCGGTTTCCCTACGGCTCCATTTCTTTAACCTCGCATGCTATCGTAACTCGCCGGCTCATTCTGCAAAAGGCACGCCATCACCCATTAACGGGCTTTGACTTTTTGTAGGCAATACGGTTTCAGGATCTATTTCACTCCCCTTCCGGGGTTCTTTTCAACTTTCCCTCACGGTACTAGTGCACTATCGGTGAGTGAGTAGTATTTAGCCTTACCCGATGGTCCGGGTAGATTCAGACAGGGTTCCACGTGCCCCGCCCTACTCAGGATACTACCAGAAGTTGTTTATATTTCGAATACGGGGGTATCACCCTCTATGCCCTAGCTTCCCAGCTATGTTCTTCTATATAAACAATTTGTAACTTCGTATAGGTAGTCCTACAACCCCAAGGATAAATCCTTGGTTTGGGCTCCTCCGCTTTCGCTCGCCGCTACTAACGGAATCGAATTCTCTTTCTCTTCCTGTTGGTACTTAGATGTTTCAGTTCCCAACGTTACCTTCTAAATAGCTATGTATTCACTATAAAGATAAAACTTGTCGTTTTGGGTTTCCCCATTCGGAAATCCCCGGATCAAAGCTTATTTCCAGCTCTCCGAGGCTTATCGCAGGTAATCACGTCCTTCTTCGGCTCTCACTCCCAAGTCATCCACCGTATGCCCTTATTAACTTAAATAAGTTACGCGTGTATCGAATAGTTACTTTAAAAAGCAACTACGCTAAAGATCACAATAAATTGTGTCTTATTATAAACTTGAGTAATATTTTTTTACAAATATTATTCTCAAATAAAATATCCTAATTATCTTAGATTTTTATATATTTTATTTTAAGGATGTATCTAGTTTTCAAAGAGCTATCACTTGCCATTGCTGGCAAGGAGAGAATAATTCTCTCAAAACTAAATAGAACCGGGTTCTGTTATAAAAACAGAATATATACTTTGTATCTTTCCATAGAAAGGAGGTGATCCACCCCCACCTTCCGGTAGGGGTACCTTGTTACGACTTAACCCCAATCATCAATCCTACCCTAGACACCTCTCTCCATAAATGGTTAAGACAGTGGTTTCAAGCATTACCGACTTTCGTGGTTTGACGGGCGGTGTGTACAAGACCAGAGAACGTATTCACCGTAGTATTGCTGACCTACGATTACTAGTGATTCCAACTTCATGAAGTCGAGTTGCAGACTTCAATCCGAACTGAGATCGGCTTTATGGGATTGGCTCCACCTCGCGGTATCGCAACCCTTTGTACCGACCATTGTAGCACGTGTGTAGCCCTACGCATAAGGGGCATGATGATTTGACGTCATCCCCACCTTCCTCCTGGTTGCCCAGGCAGTCTCTCATGAGTTCTCAACATAACTTGTTAGTAACATAAGATAAGGGTTGCGCTCGTTACCGGACTTAACCGAACATCTCACGACACGAGCTGACGACAACCATGCACCACCTGTGCATCGGTTTGCCTCCGCTATATCTCTATAGCATTGCCAAGCATTTCAAGCGTAGGTAAGGTTCTTCGCGTATCGTCGAATTAAACCACATGCTCCACCACTTGTGCTGGTCCCCGTCAATTCCTTTGAGTTTCACACTTGCGTGCATACTACCCAGGCGCTAGACTTAATGCGTTAGCTGCGACACTGGATTATTCCAACGTCTAGTCTAGATCGTTTACGGCGTGGACTACTAGGGTATCTAATCCTATTTGCTCCCCACGCTTTCGTGCTTAAGTGTCAATAATCGTTCAGGTAGCCGCCTTCGCCACTGGTATTCCTCCATATATTTATGCATTCCACCGCTACACATGGAATTCTACTACCCCCACCGATATTCTAGTCTATCAGTTTCAATTGCGAACCGGGGTTGAGCCCCGGGCTTTAACAACTGACTTGATAAACCACCTGTGCACTCTTTACGCCCAATAAATCCGGATAACGCTTGCCACCTATGTATTACCGCGGCTGCTGGCACATAGTTAGCCGTGACTTTCTGATAAGGTACCGTCAGCATACTATCATTTCCTATAATATGTGTTCTTCCCTTATAACAGAGGTTTACAATCCAAAGACCGTCATCCCTCACGCGGCATTGCTCCATCAGACTTTCGTCCATTGTGGAAAATTCCCTACTGCTGCCTCCCGTAGGAGTATGGGCCGTGTCTCAGTCCCATTGTGGCCGATCAACCTCTCAGCTCGGCTACACATCATAGCCTTGGTAGGCCTTTACCCTACCAACTAGCTAATGTGATATTTCCCCATCCTAGAGTGGCGCAAACGCGCCTTT
This sequence comes from uncultured Mycoplasmataceae bacterium, assembly GCA_947313745.1. GTDB lineage: Bacteria > Bacillota_I > Bacilli_A > Mycoplasmatales > Hepatoplasmataceae > Tyloplasma. The sequence continues at coordinate 39,418 of CAMZNG010000006.1, read as the reverse complement.
AAACATTCAAAGATGCCTAAGAATATACTATGCGGTATTAGCTATCGTTTCCAATAGTTATTCCACTCTCTAGGGTAGGTTAGAAATACTTTACTCACCCGTTCGCCACTCAACTATAAATAGTTTCGTACGACTTGCATGTATTAGGCATGCCGCCAGCGTTAATCCTGAGCCAGGATCAAACTCTCATTAAAAATTTTAATAAGTTTAATTTTCTCAAATTTATTTATTACTGGTTTGTATTCTTTTTTCTCAAAAAAAGAATTGATGGTTCTATTTAGTTTTCAAAGAGCTATGCTCGGGTTTAATGAAGGTTAAAAAAACAAGAAACAAAATTAATTAACTTTGCTTAATGTGTAATTTTTTAACCTAATTAAACACCTTAATGATTATATAACAAAAAAGTAAAAATTGTATAACTTTTCTTTAATTTATTTTTTTTATTTTTTTATGGGTTTATTACTATTCTTTCTATTGACATTGGTTTCAAAGTATTGTCATACAAAGTTACCAAAATACCATTAATTCTAATTGGTCCTTCTGCGACTTTAAAACTTTTTTTTGTATCTCTTCCACTCATTTTTTCTTCAACCTCTAAGAAGTTTGCTCCTATAGCCGAATTAAAAACACCACACATTCCAATGTCAGTTATATATGCTGTTGTTCCGTTTAGTATTCTTTCATCAGAGGTTTGAATATGTGTGTGTGTCCCAAATACAATTCCTACTTTATCAGAAATGTAATTAGCTAAAACAATTTTCTCTGCTGTTGCTTCAGCATGTATATCAAGTATTGCAAGATCATATTTTCCTTCGTTCATTTCTAAAATTTTATCAGCTTCTAAAAATGGATTTCTTACTGGGTTAGAAATAAATGCTTCTCCTAACAAATTGAATAAAAGTATTTTCTTATTTTTTACTTCAAAAATTAAACTGCCTTTTCCTGCATTCTCATTCTTTAAATTTGATGGTCTAACCATATTATTTATTTTATCAATATAATCATAAATTTCTTTATTTCTAAAAGTATGGTTTCCCATTGTGAAATAATCAACTCCTGATGCAGATAAATAATCATAATCATATTTAGTTAATGATTTTCCACCTATTGATGTGTTCTCAGCATTTGCAATTACAACATCTGGATTAAGTTGTTTTTTCATAAAGGGAAGATATGATGCAACAGCATCTCTTCCTGGTTTTCCATATATATCTCCTAGAATAAGTATTTTCATAATATAATAATTATACTATTTTTTAGTTTTGTAATTAAAAACTAAATTATATATTTCATCTATTAATTTATTTTTTTCTAAAAATAATGCCGAATCTTTTTTACCTTGTCCAAGCTTTTTATCTTTATATGAATATCAAGACCCTGATTTTTCTATTATATTTTTTTTAACTGCCAATTCCAATAATTCTTCATTTCTATCTATCCCATGATCAAAATAAAAAATTGTTTCAATTTCTTTGTAAGGGGGTGCAACTTTGTTTTTTACAACTTTTATTTTTACCCTTTGACCAATGACTTCTGTGCCATCTTTAATTCTCTCTCTTATTCTTATGTCCAATCTTAGTGAAGCAAAGAATTTTAGTGCTCTTCCTCCCGGGGTTACTTCAGGATTACCAAAAATAACACCTACTTTTTCTCTTATTTGATTTATAAATATAACAATAGTATTAGTTTTATTTATTGTTCCAGAAAGTTTTCTCATCGATTTTGACATTAATCTTGCTTGTGCACCAATTGTGTGATCCTCCATTTGACCTTCTAATTCTGCAATGGGAGTTAATGCCGCAACTGAATCAACAACAATAATTGAAAATTCTCCTGTTCCACATAAATGATCAACTAATTGTAATGCTTGTTCCCCTGAATCAGGTTGAGATATCACTATCTTAGATAAGTCAACTCCCATTCTTTCTGCATGTTTAATATCAATAGAATGTTCTGCATCAATGAAAGCAGCAACTCCACCTTCTTTTTGTGCTTCAGCAATTGCTAATAAAGCAAAAGTAGTTTTTCCTGAAGATTCCGGTCCATAAATTTCAATTACTCTTCCTTTTGGATAACCTCCAACACCAATAGCATCATCCAACAAGATTGAACCTGTACTTATTGTTTCAATGTCTCTATTAATATCCTTACTGTTAAGGGACATAATTGATCCTTTTCCATATTGTTTTTCTATATCTTTTAATATTTTATTAAATTCTTTTTCTTTCATTTTTTTCACCAACAATAAATTATTATAAATTAATAATTTTTCTCAATAAATTCCAAAAGAAATTTAATTCCCTTATTTGAAATATCATCAATAATTTTTTCTCTTGTGTTTTCTTTTGAAACATACTTTATATTCTTCATCGTGTCACTATTTGAAATAGCAATATATACAAGTCCTTTTGGTTTCATTTCAATGCCATTTTTTGATGAGTTTCCTGTAAATGATATTGATATATTCGCCTTAGATAGTTCCCTAGATTTTATTGAGAGCTCACTTGCCATTTCATGAGAGATTATTTTAATATCTTCTCTAACATTAAGAATGTTATATTTAAATTCATTTGAATAACAAATAAATGATCCTTTGAAAAAAGAACTTGCTCCATTTTTACTTACAATTAAAGAAGAAAATTTTCCTCCTGTAACTGATTCAGCTGCAGAGATAGATAAGTTATTATTTTTTAATTTTTCAAATAAAGTATTAATCATTTTTTTTAATTTCTTTTAGTCCTTTAACATAATAAAATGTTCCAGATCATATTGAAAAAAATAATCCAATCATCAAAGGAATCATTGCAAGATATTTTATTTGTAAATTATTATTAATTGGAAAAACAAAGAATAAAATTATTAATCCAATCATTTGAAATAATGTTTTCAATTTACCCAATTTATTTGCAGCAAGAACAATCCCTTGGGAAGCCAACATCATTCTTAATCCGTCAACAAGAATATCTCTTGATATAAAAATAATCGTAAAAATAATCATTGCTGTTCCTAATTGAGTTGAAAATATTATAAGAATTGAATTTACTAATATTTTATCTGCAAGAGGATCGAAAAGTTTTCCAAAGGTTGTTATCTGATTATATTTTCTTGCTCAATATCCATCAAGTCAATCTGTAAAGGATGCAAAAACAAAAAGAAATCCTGAAACAATCAAAATTGTGGAAGTTCCAAAACCTGAATCTCCATAATGAATATAATTTTCATTATTGAATCCTACAATAAGTAAAATTATTATCACTGGAACAATCATCAACCTTATCAAAACTAAAACATTAGGAATATTTAATTTCATTTCTTATTATTTCCTTCTTTTACATATTCATTATACTTTTCATTTTTTTTCAAAACATTTGCTTTGGCTTTTATTAAATTAATTGAAAATTGAACGTCAATATTTTTTTCTCAAGAAGAAGGTTTACATTTTGATAAGTTATTAACGACATTATTTATTTCAAGTTTGTAATCAGGATCATCATAAACATTCTTTAAATCCACTGAATTTTGAATGTTTTTTATTTTATTTGAATATTCTCTGTTTATATCCCCTAATGATTTTATACCAATTGATGGAACGAAGTTTTTTAATTCTTTATTAATATCTTTTATCAATTTATCCAATGAAATAAAAATTATTATTCTTGATCTTTCAGCTTTTGATGAAATTTTTCTTTTTTTATCATTTTCTATTAGTCTTTCTTGTTTATCTTTTTTTGAACCAATAAAAGCCACTATAACAAGAAGTGCTATTATTCCAAAAAATATAACTATGAATATTATCATTCCCATTTTTTCTTTTTCCTATATTACTTTAATTATATATTATATATAAAAAATATTGTTAACAATAAAATTGTCAACAATATTTAAGTCATGCCCGTAAGCCATGTTCTGTTCTACCAATCATTTATCTAAGCAATGCTTTCTAAACCTCAATTCATTTCTTGGGTTTAAATTCTCCTACCATGGAATAATTTCCTAATTCGGATTTCTAGCTTGTGGGGTTTACCCGTTTCACCCGAAAGTTTCCCTTCGATTCGTCACTGTTGCACTTTAAGAATACTTCATAGTTTCCCTTAGAAATATATTTCTTGCCGTAGCATAACTATTAATTATACCCATAAGGTTATTTTTTCCCTTATCACAATCACTACAAACATCTCAGTTTGTGCTAGCATGGACTTTCCTCTAATACATATGTATCAGCAATTGGCTGGCTATGACTAATATAATTATATATAATAAAATAAGAAAATATATATTCCTTTTGCTAAATTATTAATATATGGCTACTGGTAGAAAATTAGAAAATAATATATCAAAAAAATTACTAAAAATAAACAAAAGTGAAAGAGGTTTTTTCATCAAATCTCCCACCCCAATAAAAATGATTAATCAAAATGGAAAGATTGTTCCGATTTATTCTAACAAAGCACTTTGTGATTTTATTGGAATATATAATTCAAAATTTGTTTTAATTGAGGTCAAGAATCTTTCAGGGGTTAGATTTGAATTTAAAAGACTTAAAGAACACCAAGAAAAACAATTATCTTCCATAAGAAGGCATGGAGGAATTTCTATAATACTTATTTATCTATCAACAACTAATGAATTATTTTCATTAGGAATTGATGACTATTTGGTTTATAAGACACAAACAGACAAAAAGAGCATCAATATTGATGCTCTTAAAAATATTGCAAAACTTATTAATATTAACGAATTAGAAGAATATATTAATTTTCTAACCAGTTAATATCTAATAGTTCTTTGATATCACTTCTTTTGTTTTCCTCTTTTAGTGTTAATGAATTATACAATGATTCAAGCAAAGGTCAAGATTGATCTTCTAGTTTTGATATTTTATTAATTACTATCATTAACTTTAATCACTCTCCATTTGATATGATGTCTTTAATTCATTTTTCATTTTCATTTTCAAGAGTTATATCAAGAGTTTCTTTTATTCAAATAATCTTTCTCTTTAAGGGTGTTTTATCATTTGGGACCCAATATGATTTAATTAGTGTCTCTATTAAATTTTGAAAATTAAATTTCATATTGTTATCATCATAAAAAATCTTTACATATCCATCAGACACTAGTGATTTAATAATTTTTTCAGATGTTTTTATTGTTGTATCAAAAATACTTGACAAGTCTTCGATAGATAGTTTTTTATAATTATCATTATCATCCTTAAATATTTTAGAAATAAACATTGCTTGTGTCTCATCAATTCCTAAAAATTGATATCTTTTTTTTACTAATTTTTCTTTATTTATTATTCCATCAGAAATTATTTTTTTTATATCATTCTTAATTATTATTTAATTTAAAATTAATTTCTTCTTGTAAGCAATAAAAATCTAATCACGAACATCGCAAGAGTTAATGCTGTTGTTACAAAAGCCACAACATAAGTCATTGCAGCAGCATTTAAGACTCCTTTTGTTCCCTTGATATCATTTTCAGTAACCATCAATTTAAGTTCCTTTAATTCCTTCTTTGCTTTTTTTGATGCTCCAAATTCAACAGGTAAAGTTATTAATTGGAATATTCCCATAGCTACATAAATGAATAAACCAGCTATCGTTGTTCACATCATTCAATTTTCAAGTCCTGATCCAACACTAGCAAATAACAATATAAACAAACTCATTGAAAACATTGTTTGTCCAATTTGTGTTGCTATTTGAACCGGGACAGCAACAGAATCTCTTAATCTAATAAAGATTGATTTTTTTGCTCATTGTATAGCATGTCCTGTTTCATGAGCAGCAATTGCCATTGCAGATACAGATGAAGAGTTATGTATTGACGGAGATAATGAAATAGTGTTTGTTTTAGGATCGAAATGATCTGAGCCTTCTCTTCCAATTGTTATCTTAACATTTGTTATTCCATTTTTATCTAATATTGCTTTAGCAATTTCAGCACCAGTCTTCTGTGATGAAGATTGCTTTAATGCATATACTTTATTTTTTTCAAAAAATGCTTTTTGAACAGAAATAGTTATAAAAGCCATTATTATTATTCCAACAAATATTCCTCAAAAAATTCACATTAAAGTTTCATTTGACATATTTAATATACCTCTTTTCTTTTAATAATAAAATTATATATCTATTAGTAATTTATATGTCTTATATTTATAAAAAAATAAGATGCTAACTACACCTTATTTATTTAAATTTGAATTAATATTTAATCGTTTATTTTATCTGATAAAGTTTTTGAAATTTTGAATTTCAAAACATTTTTTGATGGTATGCTCATTGGATCACCATTTCTTGGGTTTCTTCCAATTCTTGCTTTTCTTTCATCGATTTTAAAAGTACCGAATGAAGGAACCTTGAATTTTCCATCTGATGATGATGACATCATTGAAGCAACTATATCATCAAACACTTGTTCAAATATTTGTTTTGCAACAACTTTTGTTAAACCGTGAGTTTCAGCAATGTTTGCAATTATTTCTTGTTTATTCATAATAATTTTCTCCTTATTATTTTTAAAATTTATCTATATAATTTTGAACTGCCGCAGAAGGCTTTTCTTTGTTATATGTTATATTATATAACATTTCTATTGATGTTAGACCTAATTTATGTTTCTTTGATAAATCATTCAATGTCTTAATTGATCTTAATCCCTCGGTTGTTTCGAAAGTTTTTAATGCTTTCTTTGTAACTTTGTTAGATTTGCCAATATTATATCCTGTTGTATAGTTTCTAGATTTCATTGAACTACCTGTTAAATATAAGTCTCCTATACCTGCGGGTGTAAAAACAATATCTTTATTTAATCCAAAATGGTTTATAACCATTATCATTTCATTAATTGCCTCAGTGAAAAATAATGCTTTAGTATTCATTTTATAACCAAGTCCTGATATAAGACCCATCAATATTGCTAAAGGATTTTTTATGATAGATAGTCATTCAGTTGAAACCAAATTATTTTGAGGTGATATTTTCATTACATAATTACTTAATTCTTTTTCAACGACCCTTGAAAGTTCAATATCATCTGAAGATAATATAAATGATGTAGGAGCCTTGTAAATTAATTCAGATGCATAAGATGCTCCTGATAATTTTAATGTTCCCTTATTTAAATTTTTAGGAACTTCTTCTTTTATTATGTCAGTTAATATTTTATTTTTATCATAATCTAATCCTTTTGCTAAGTTAATGAAATATGCAGATTTAGTTAAATTTGGAACAACATTTTCTTCAAGAGATGATTTAAATGCTTTTGAAGGTATTGCTAATAAAATTATATCAGCATCTTTAAATGATTCCTTTGGATCGATTGAAGCTTTTAGTTTGGGAGACAATCTCATAGAATAATATTTACTATTTTTATGATTCTTATTTATATCATTTACTTCTTTTTTATCTATGCCAAAAAGAATTACTTCTCTTTCATCTTTTTTACTATCTTCAGCACTCCTGACTAAAACCTCTGCAATGGCTGTCCCAAAAGCCCCGGACCCAACAATCACTATTTTATTTATTTTATCTTCTTTTGTCATTTCTTTTTCCTCTAACGCTTATTTTAATAGGTATTCCTTCCAAATTAAAAATATTTCTTATTTGATTTTCAACAAACCTCACATATGAAAAATGAACTCATTCTGGATGATTTGAAAAAATTATAAAGTGCGGAAACTTTTTATTCAAATAAGTTATATAACTTAATTTTATATTAATTCCGTTGTGTCTTGGTGGTTTTTTTATCATTTGTATTTCCATTAAAAATTCATTTAATGAAGATTTATTGATTTCCACTTTCCTTCTTTCATCAATATCTTTCACTTTATCAATTAATTTATAAATATTTTTTCTTTCTTTTGCAGAAATAAACATAATTGGAACTCAAGGAGCAAACTTAAATTTTGTTCTAATTATTGATTTTATTTCTTTCTTATCATCTGTTGATAGTTCATCTATTTTATTAATTGTAACTATTACTGGTTTATATTCATCTTTTAAAATACCCATTATTTTTTCATCTATTTGTGAAACTTCTTGTTTTTTATCAATAAGCAATATTGTTATATCTGAATTTATTATTGTTAATCTTGTTCTTAATTCAGCATATCATTCAATATCATTTAATGATTGTTTGTTCTTCTTTAATCCAGCAGTGTCTGTAATTGTAAAATCTTTTCCATTTACCTTAATGAATGTATCCACAGAATCTCTTGTAGTTCCTGGTATGTTTGATACAATTGTTCTTTCATCGCTTAATAATGAATTAACTAACGTTGATTTTCCCACATTGGGTTTTCCTATTATCCCTATTCTTAAAGAAGAACTCAATAAATTTGTTTTTTTATTTGGTATTAAAGAAATAATATTATCTAGTAAGTTTGATATTCCTATACCATGAATAGACGAAATTGGAACTGGTTCTTGAAATCCAAGAGAGTAGTAGTTTGATGATGTTAAAGACATTTCAAGATTGTCAGATTTATTAATTGCAACAATTACTTTTTTACCAATATCTTTTAATTTCTTTGATACAATAAGATCTTCTTTTGTAATGCCATCAACTGCTGACAACAAAAATACAATAACATCTGCTTCTGACATTGCAATTTCTACTTGTGTATTTATCTCTGTTTGAAATGACAAATTTAAATTTTTTGAAAATCCTCCAGAGTCAATTAAATTGAATCCCCTATTTAATCACTCACAATGATGATAAATCCTATCTCTTGTTACTCCAGATTCATCATGCATTATAGATATTCTCTTTTCAATTAATCTATTAAATAAAGTTGATTTCCCAACATTAGGCCTCCCAACAATTGCAACAGTTGGTAATTTTCTATCCATTTTCAATCACCCTTAATATTTCTAAAACAATTTTTTCTATATTTTTGTTTGAGGTATCTATAATTATTGAATCTGAAGACTTTAATAAAGGGCCAATTTTTCTTGTTGTATCTTGTTTGTTTCTATTAATAATATCTTTTAATACATCATCAAAGGAAACCTCTTCTCCATTTTTTTTATGTTGATCAACCCTTCTTATAGCCGCTGTTTTTGGATCAACCACTAAGAAAAATTTAAAGTCTGCATCTGGCATTATTATGGTTCCTATATCTCTTCCTTCTAACAACACTCCTTTTGTTCTTCCTATTTTTTTTTGAACTTCCACTGAAACTTCCCTGATTTTTTTATATGTTGCAATTAAACTTGCTGTTGACGAAACAATTTTTGTCTCTAAATCTTCTTTTTTAAATGATAATAAATCTGAAGTTATAAAACCATCGTTATCAAATGAGACATTCATATTCTTTATTCTTTGATAAAGTTTGTCTTCATTTTTTCCCAAATTATTAGTCAAAGCAAAAAATGCAATCAAACGATACATTTGTCCAGTATTGACATAAGTAAGGTTTAATTTTTTGGCAACCTTTTTTGAAACTGTTGATTTTCCCGTTGCTGCTCCTCCATCAATTGCAATTCTTAAATTATTTTTCATATAATCACCGCCATAAAAAACACCGAAAAAATCATAACTATTATTGGAAATAAATAAAACAATTTTTTATTATTCATTTCATCTTCATCTATAAAATTCTTCATTAAATTTAAATCTTCTTTTATGAAAGAAATATCCATCAATTCATTTTCCTTTATTTTATTTTCCAACAATTTAAATTCTTGATCCATTTCCATTTTTCTTTTTTTATTTTTCTTTTTAATGTATTTTATTTTCTTATTTAGAATAAACATCTTTTTTTCTGAATTAACTAGCTGTGTTCTACTATCGAGAATATTTTGAGTAATACTTAATTTATTTTCCTCTGTAACATCAACAAGTTTTTCTTGAGAAAAATCAATTTGATATTTTTCCCTTATAGAATAAAAATCATTTTTTACCTCTTTGATTATTTCTTTTTTTTCATCAAGTATCTTTAACAAATCAACATTGTTAGAAAATGCATTTTTAATAGCATCGGAAGATATGATTAAACTTGAATCAAAATACTCTTGAACTTTTTTTTCAAGAGAAGGTATTTTTTTTTCCATTTTTAAGAAAAGTATTTTATTTTCTTCAGAAATTTTTAAATCATTTATTTTTTTATTCATAGTATTTACTTAATATAATTATACAAAATTATGTTTTTAATTGTTTTAACAAATCATTTAACTTTTCTTCATTTTGAAATCCATGTTCATTAAATATAATTTTTTTATTTTTATATCCTATTGTTATAGGAACTTTTTTAATTCCAAGAGATTCATTATCTCAAAGATTATTATCATCAACATCAATTTCAAGAAAAACAACATTGCTATAGTTTTCAATTATTTTTTCCATAAGTTCTTTTGACATTTTACATTGTCCACATCATTCGGTTGTAAAAATAATTACAAGATTTTCATCAGTTTCTATTTTTTTATTAAGAACATCAATTTTTATTTTTTCCATACTATTCTTCGACTAATACCTCTCTTGGTTTCGAACCTCTTGATGGACCAATGATACCTTCTGATTCAAGAGTATCAATTATTATTGCAGCTCTATTATATCCAATGTTCAAATGTCTTTGTAACATTGATGTTGATGCTTTATTTTGTCTTATAACAATTTCAATTGATGCTAAATACATTGGATCATCAATCGAAACTAAATTATTACCTAATGTAGATATATCATTTTTTGTTTTTTCTAAATCAATTGTATAAAAAGGAGAACATTGTGATTTTGTAAATTTTGTTATATCCTCAATTTCTTCGTTTGATATATATGCTCCTTGACCACGAACAGGAAGTTTTCCATAAAGAGAAACTAACATATCACCCATTCCAATAAGTTTTTCTGCACCTATTTGACCAAGAATGGTTCTTGAGTCTATTGATGATGCAACAGTAAATGCCATTCTTGAAGGTATGTTTGATTTTATTGTTCCGGTAATAATTTCTGTTGATGGTCTTTGTGTTGCTAGAACCATATGTATTCCTGCGGCTCTTGCTTTTTGAGTTATTCTCATTATTGAATCTTCAACTTCTTTTGCAGAAGTCATCATTAAATCTGCAAGTTCATCAATTATTATGACGATGTATGGTCTTTTTTGTTCTCCATTCTTGATTAGTTTCTCATTTAATTCCTCAATCTTTTTAACACCCATTTTAGCCATTTCTTTATATCTTTCTTCCATTTCTTCAACCATTGCTTTAAGAGCATTATTTGCATTTACTGGATCAGTAATAACTTTTATAGTTAGATGTGGTATTCCATGGAAAGGAGTAAATTCTACCATCTTGGGATCAACTAATACAAGTTGAACATCGGTTGGTTTATATCTAAGTAAGATTGATGCAAGTATTGTATTGATTGCTACAGATTTACCTGAACCTGTTGATCCAGCAACAAGCAAGTGAGGAGCTTTTGTTAAATCAAATGATAAAGGTTTTCCTGAAACATCTTGACCAATTGAAATTTGAATTCCTTCGTTTGATTTTTCCTCTTTTGTTTCGTCAAAAACATCTTTAAATCTAACAGGTTTTTTTATAGAATTAGGAACCTCAATACCTATAAATGAAGTTCCTGGAATAGGAGCAATTATCCTAATATATTCTGCACCTAATGTTAATTTCATATTATCTTCTAAATTGGTTACTTTGCTTGTTTTTATCCCTGCTTCAAGTTGAATTTTAAATGTCGATACTGTTGGTCCAATCTCAAATGAATGAACAGAAGCTTTTATACCAAAGGATGTTAAGACATCACTTAATCTCTTTGATTTCTCAGTAACTTCTGAAACTAATTTAGCACTATCAAAATTAATTTTTGTTTGAGAAAGAATTGATGTTGAAGGAAGAGTGAAAGGAGAACACCAATTTTTTGGACGTTCAATCTCTTGCTCATCAGTTATTTCTTTTTTAGTAATAATTTTTTTCTCTCTTGCTTTAAGAATAGTTTTTTTAACTTCTATTGGTTCTGTTACTTCTATTTCTTTTGTAATGATTGCTTCAATTTCTTTTGGTATATCAAGATAATCTTCAACGGTAATTTCATTATTAATTTCTTCAATAATTACTTTTCTTTCGACTTTTTTATTTTCATCAATGTCATTATTTACAATAATTTTTTCAATACTCTCTTCAAATTTATCGTCAGAAAATATTTCTTCATAATAATCTTTAATAGAATCTATTTCCTTATTTATTTCTTTTTCACTATAATTAATTAACATTTCATTTGTAATTGAAATAGTATATTCATTTGAGAAAGATTGCTCTTCTTTTTCTTTTTTAAAAGGTTGTATATTTTTCTCAACAGTTATTTTATCTTTTTTTTCTTTAATGATTGGTTCATCTTTTTCTTCTTTTATGAAAGTATATTTTGTATCTTTATGTTTTGAATAATCTTTCTTCTTTGTAAAGGTTTGTTTTTCTACTCCTAATGATCTAAGTATTTCTTCTCTTCTTTCTTCAGAAATAGTTGAATTCATTCTATTTTTTTTATTTGTATTATCTATTCTTTTTAAAACTTTTTCTCTTAAATCATTTATATTTTCTTTCTCTTTTAGTATTTTTTTAGATAAATCATTGTAATTATTCTTATTTGAATTAATTCTTATTTTTTCAATTATGTCTTTTTTCTGTTGTTCTTCCCTCGTTAATTTTAATTGAAATTCTTTTGTAGGTTGATTTAAATCTATTGTTTCACCTTGTTTATTAGTTTCGATTTCACCATCGTTTTTTGAAATTGGATTTAATTTCTGTAAAAATATTTCATAATCATTTACAACAATTACATATACAAAATAAAGAAATAATATTAATATTATTAATAATGTTAACGGAATAAAAATAACTCCTCCAAATATTCAAATCACTAATGGTAATAATATTCCCCCATTAATAAGCAAAGGTGTTGAATAATCATAAGGAAAGTTTTTGATAACTGTTCTACTTGGGTCTATAAGCATAATACGATATATTGTTTTAAGACTTAAATATGTTGCATTTTTTGTATCAGAACTAGCAAAAAGAAGCGATGTTGTGACAAATAATGATATACATATTAAAATTAAAAATATTGCAACAAATCTTTGTTTTGAAAAAAAATCTAAGTTAATATCAAGAAAAAATCAACTTGAAAAAAATATAACAAAAATCCAAAACACAATATTTAATCCATTTCCAAGAAATAAAATTGTTGTAAAAATTTGAACAAAATAAAAAGGATTAACAATAAATGGAAATAATGTTGATGAAAAAAGCATTAATAAAGAAAGTAGGATTAAAACTAATCCTTTTTTCTTATTACCTTTATTGGTTGTTTTCTTTGCCTTTTTTTCTTTCATTTTCTATCACCCCACCATAAATAAACTTATTTATCCATTACGTTAAATATGATTGTTGGAACTTTCTTAAAATTTTCTCTAAATATTTTAGAAGATTCCTTTTTTATTGAAGGAAGTCCTTTGTTTATGTGTGTTTTACCTTCCGAAAGACTATCTGATGATTCAATGATAAAATCTTTAATTTTTTCAATGACATTTTCTTTTCCTTTGGAAATAACCAATCCTTTCATTTGAATATCAATATCAGATGTTATCAATAAATTTTTAGAATCATAAATAAATGATATTGATACAACTCCGTTTTTTCCTAATATTTTTCTTTCATCGATTAATTCATTAGTTATTGAATCATTTCCAAGATTATCTAATACCAACGAAGAAACAGGAATTGATTTTTGTGTCATACCTTTATATGATCCATTTTCAATTGAAAATTTCTCACCATTATCACCTATTATTATTTTTTTGCTTGATACACCACTTTGAATTGCAACTTCACTTGCTAATGAAAGTTGTGTATAGTAACTTGATACAGGCATAAAATGTTCAGGTTTTAATAAAGATAAATAATTTCTTAAATCAAATTCTGTTGTTCCAAATAAAACTTTATCATTTAACTTTGGTTTTATAACCGTTGGATTTACAGTTGTTATTTTATTTGAAACACTTGCAAAAATATGTTCGTTCCCTGCTTGAGGAAGTGCTGTCATGAATACAAAATCTTTTTTTTCAAATGAAAAATCTTCCTTATTGTTTGTATCAATCATTATTTCAATTTCTCTATAAAGTTTTGTTCTTGTTCCTGAAAGAATAACAATGGATTTGTTTTCTTCTTCTTTTCTATAATTTGAATATTCTCTTATTGGAAATTCCTCAATATCACCATTTGACATCATAATTTTTAATAATCCAAATAAAATATTTGATTTTATGAAAACTTTTTTCTTGTATTCTCTTGCAAGTTTTAATATCTCAACAAAATTTATTATTTCATCTTCATATGTAACAAATACTAATCTTCTTTCTTTTAAAAAATATTTTTCAACTAAATTTTTTATTCTTAATTTAGAGGATAAAGAAGATTTTTCTTCAACTTTTGATACATCTGAAATAAGTAAAATATTTTTTTCCTTTTGTAAGCTTGATATTTCATTCATTGGTGTAATATCATATTCAATAATCGAATCGAAAATATAATCTGTTAAATATATTATGTTTCCGTCTTCTGTCTTAAATTGATAACCAAATGTTCCAGGCATTATAGAAGGCATATTTATACCTTTGATATCAATTCCTGCTATTTTTTTTACTTCTCCCTTTTTAAATTTTATTTTATTTCATTCTTTTGAATCTTCTTTAAAAAATATATCAAGAGAATCTATTGTTGTTTCTGAACCATAAATTTCAACATCATTTTTAATGTTAACAATTTGACCAACAGATCCAATATTCATTTTGTTTGCTGAAGATAAAAATATTGCTTTTATTTTATCTCTGTTTTCTTTTAAATATTCTGTATTAGGAATAAAATGCTTAATTCCAAAATCAGAATTAAGTGGTTCATATACTCCAGAATCTAAAATAAAAATCTTAGAATCAATCTCTAAAACATATAATCTTTTTTGTTTTTCATCTAACCCTCCAAGGGCTAGGATATTTATTTTTGCCATAACTAAATAAATTATACTACTTTATTGACCTTAACCTAACTAACTTATCATTGAATTTTTCAGGGAGGTCTGCTTTGTATTTTACTTTTTTTCCTTTCTTATCAATAAATGATATTTCGTTTGCATGTAAAAATTGTCCAAACTCTTTATCAATAATTTTTTTTCCATACTCAATATCATTTAATACTGGTGATCCAATGAATTTACTATGAACCCTTATTTGGTGAGTTCTTCCTGTTAATATTTGAAATTCAACATATTCATTTTCTTTAAATGACTCTAAAACTCTAAAAATTGATTTTGCAAATTTTGAATTTTCTAATTGCCCTTTCATTAATTTTCTATTCTTTGAATCACGACCAATAGGAACCTCAATTATACCTTTCGAATTTTTATATTTGTTTTCTGAGATTAAAACATATTTTTTTTCAATTTCTCCATTTTCAAATTTCTCAGAAATAAAATTATGAAAGTTATCATTTTTTGCAATAATCATAACTCCAGATGTATTTTTATCAATTCTATGAACAATCCCAGGTCTATTTGTTCCTAAATGAGAAAGAGGAATATTATTAGCCAGTAAAATATTAACTAAGGTTTTATCCTCGTTTCCAAACCCTGGATGTACAACGAGACCAGAATATTTATTTATTATTAAATAATCATCGCATTCATAGATTATTTCTGGCATTTTCCCATCTTTTCATAATTTTAATGATGAATCTATTTTTTCATTAGTTATTAATATATCGATAACTCCACTTCCTAATAATTCATAACTAGGTTTAGTTATTAAATTTCCATTTACTTTAACATTTCCTGTTTTTATTTCTTTCTTAATTCTTTCTCTTGAAAAATCATTAAGTTCATAGGAAAGAAATTGATCTAATCTTTTTTTTATTTCTATATCAAAATCAATTTTCATTATTTTATCATCCTTAATGACTCTTCATAAAATCTTTCTTTTTCTTCTTCGGCATCCACTAAATTTTTATCTGCATTCTCAATAAATTTCTTATTTGACAACATACCTTTTGCTCTTTTTAATTCAAAGTCTATTTTCTTTTTAACTTTGTTTTTTAATAAATTAATATCATTGTTTTCTGAATTTGTAAACCTTGCATAAATCATCCCTATACCAGGATAAATGTCAACTGAAAAATATGACTCTTTCTTTTCTTTTATAACTTTTGCATTAAGATGTGAAACGTATTTATTTATGAAGTTAATGTCATACTTTATTTGACTATCAATATAAATTTCAATTTCCTTTCCTTTTGTAAAGGAATGGTTCGAATTTATTATTTTATAAGTTTTTATAACAGAAAGTAAGGCTTCAGTGTCTTTGTTTATCTTTGTATCAAATAAAAAATATTTCTCAAGAAGTATAGATTTATTTAATGTTATCATTTTACCTATTTCTCTATAAATTTCCTCAGTAATAAATGGAATCATTGGATGTAATACAATTAATAATTCAACAAAAATGTTTATTGCTTTTTCAATTTCTTTTTCATCTTTATTTATTTTTATAAATTCTAAATAATTGTTTGTAAAATCATCAAAAACTAATTTTTTCATTTCTGTAAAAATTAATGTTAGATTGTATTCCTCGATATTTCTTTCGATTATTTTTTTGAAATTATTTATTTTATAAATAATATAATTATCAATTTTCGATAATTCCATATCATTAATTTTTAATCTACTTATTTTTTTTCCTTTTGATATAATGTTTAATAATTTATTTGCATTAAATAGTTTATTATTTAAATCTCATGCTGATTGTATTTTTGATTCGTTGAACTTAATATCTTGACCAGGAGTTGAACTCCCAAGCAAAAACACTCTTAGTGCATCTGAACCTCATTTATCAATTACTTCCATAGGATCAATACCATTGTTTAATGATTTTGACATTTTTTTTCCTTGTTTATCTCTTATTAAACCATGGATAATTGCTTTTTTAAATGGTGCTCTTCCATCTAATTCAAGAGATTGAAAAATCATTCTTGATACTCAAAATAAAATTATGTCATATCCTGTAAATAAAGTATCTGATAAGTATTCGGGATTATCCGATCTTGAAACTATATCTTCATCTAAAAACACCAATGGTCATAATGCAGATGAAAATCAAGTATCTAAAACATCTTCTTCTTCTTTTCACTCTTTACCAGGTTTTTCTATACAAACTCTTATTTCTTCATCTTTATATCAAGCAGGTATTCTATGACCCCATCAAAGTTGTCTAGAAATACACCAATCCTCCATATTATCTAACCAAGATATAAAAGTTGATTCAAATCTCATTGGATAAAAATCGATAGATTTCTTTGAATTTTGATTTTTTCTTGCCATTTTAGCTAAATGAGATGATTTTAAAAATCATTGATTTGATAACATAGGCTCTACAACAGATCCTGATCTTTCTGATATTCCTATTGACATTTTATGATCATCAATTGATTCTAGTAAGTTTATTTTTTTTAAGTGATTTATAATCTCTTTTCTTGCCTCATATCTATCAAGATCTTTTCATTTTCCACACTTATCATTTAATGTTGCATCTTCATTGAAGATATTTATAAGCTTTAACCCATATTTTTTATAAAGATTATAATCGTTGAAATCATGTGCTGGTGTTGCTTTCATAATTCCAGTACCAAATTCTATGTCAACATATGAATCAGCAAATACTTTTAGACTCTCGTTGTTTAATGGATTAATTAAATTTTTACCTATCAACTCCTTATATCTATCATCCTTAGGATTAACAAATACACCAGAGTCTCCAAAAATTGTCTCTGGTCTAGTTGTTGAAATAACAACATATTTATCGCTATTTTCATACTTATATTTTATATTGAATATTTTTGAATTTTCATTTTTATGATTAATTTCAATGTTTGATATTGCAGTTCTTAGTTTTGGATCTCAATTTATTAATTTAACATCTTTATAAATTAATCCTTTTTTATATAATGAAATAAATGTTTCATTAACAATTTTATTAACATCATTATCTAATGTAAATTTTATTTTATCATAATCAATTGCAATACCTAGTTTATCTCATTGCTTTTCAATATTATTTGCAAAATTTTCTTTTCAGTCTCAGATCTTTTTTACAAATTCTTCTCTTCCGAAATCAAATCTATTTTTTCCTTCTTTTTCATATAATTCTTTTTCAACTTTTGCTTGTGTTGCGATTCCAGCATGATCCATCCCTGGATATCAAATTGATTCATAACCATTTAATTGTTTATATCTTATAATCATATCTGGATAGTACGAATCTCATGCATGACCCAAATGAAGTTTTCCCGTTACATTTGGTGGGGGCATAATTATTGAAAATGTTTTTAATCCTTTATTTTGATATTTAAAATAATCATTTTTTTTTCAAAATGATTGAATTTCTTTTTCTGTTTTTAACGGGTTATAAACTTTCATTTTATTTAATTAAAGATTGTATCATAAATCATTTCATAATTATTTACAGGAATTATTTCTAATTTTGCCCTAACATTTTCTGGTATTTCTTCTAAGTCTTTTATATTCTCTTCAGGTATAAATATTTTCTTTAAACCAGATCTAAAAGCAGATATTGATTTTTCCTTTAATCCCCCAATAGGAAGAACATGTCCTCTAAGAGTTATTTCTCCTGTCATTCCAATATATTGAGAAACTTTTCTTTTGCTCAATGCAGATATTATTGCTGTTGTAAATGTCACTCCAGCAGATGGTCCATCTTTAGGTGTAGCACCATCAGGAGAATGTATATGAATATCCATATCTTTTAAATTATCAATATTAACTTTCAATTTCTTTGCATTTGATTTTATGTATGAAAGTGCAATCGTTGCAGATTCTTTCATAACATCTTTTAATTGTCCTGTTAGTATAATTTCTCCCTTTCCAGGAAATAGTGTAACTTCAATTGGCAATATATCTCCACCATATTGTGTTCAAGCTAGTCCAATGGTTGTCCCAATTTGTGGAGTTTTGTCAATTTTTGTATAATCATATTTTTGAGGACCTAAAAGTTCTTTTAGTAATTCAGGTGTTATTGTTAATTTTGTTTTATTTAATTCTCCAGAAAGAAGTTTAACAAGAAGTTTTCTTGCTACTGTATTACCCTCTCTATAAAGTTGTCTTACTCCTGCCTCAATTGTATAGTGTCTTATTAATTCTTTTATTGATTCATTTGTTCATTTAAATATATTAGGAGAAATTTTTGTTTCATTCTTTATTCTCTTTAAAAGATGCTTCTTAAATATTTGAATCTTTTCTAATTCTGTATATGAAGAAACCTCAATAATATCCAATCTATCAATTAATGGTTCTGGTATATTTTGATAATAATTTGCCGTTGCAATAAATGTAACATTTGATAAATCATATTCCTCTTCAATGTAGTGATCTTGGAAATTTGTATTTTGTTCAAAGTCTAAAACCTCTAACATTGCAGAAGTTGGATCACCTTTAAAATCAGCAGACATTTTATCTAGTTCATCTAATAAAATTATTGGATTATTTACCTTTGCCTTTTTCATTGCTTGAATTATCTTACCAGGCATCGAAGCAATATATGTTCTCCTATGTCCCCTAACTTCTGATTCATCCTTAACTCCACCAAGAGAAATTTTTACTAATTTTCTGTTTAAAGATTTAGCAATTGATTTTGCCATTGTTGTCTTTCCTGTTCCTGGAGGACCAACAAGCGCAAGTATTGATCCCTTTGCCTTAGGGTTTTGTTGTTTAACTGCTAAGAATTCAATGATTTTTTCTTTAGTTTTTTGTAATCCAAAATGTTCAGAATCAAGGATTTTTTTTGCTTTTTCTATATCAATTATTTCTTTATCAAATTGTCAATATGGCAAATTTAATAATCAATCAATATATTGTCTTGTTATGTTTGCTTCTTGTGCTTGAGAAGGAGTCATTTCAAGTTTCTTTATTTCTTGTAATGCTTTCTCTTTTATGTGCTTTGGATAAGGGTTGTCATTAACTTTTGCTCTTAAGGTATCAAATTCATTTTTTATTCCTGCTATATCATTTAATTCTGCTTGAATAGCTTTTAATTGTTCTCTTAAATAAAATTCTTTTTGCTGTCCTTGAACTTTTTCTTTGACCCTATCGTTAATCCCTTCTTTTACTTCTCTTTCTTCTATTGAAGTTAATATTCCTTTGCCATTATTTATTATTTTACCAAACTTAGAAACAACAAACAAATATCTTTTTTCAATATTAAAATGTGATAATAACTTCTCTGATTCCTTTAGTGTTAAAGGAAGGAAAGAAGAAAATCTATCAATAAATTGTGAATTATCCAAACCTCTTAATACTTCTTCTTCTGAATCATCTATATCAAAGGGAAGGTTTGCAGGTTTTGAAATTGCTATTTCTAAAAACTCTCTTATTTCTTTAACCGCTTTAGAATTTTTATTTATTTTTTCATTTTCAACATATGAAGAAAGCATTGAACCATATTTAGATTTAGAATAAGAAAAAATTGAAACTCTATTAATTCCTTCAATTGTTACTACTATTTTCCCCATTTTCTCAACATCATTAAACTTTATTATTTTTACTAAAGTTCCATATGCAATAATAGAATTTTTTACTTTTTCCTCATCGTTTATTTTTGAAGTTATTAGCAAATAATTTTCATTATTTTCTTTTGATCTCTTTATTGCTAAAATGTCTTCTTTTTTTGAAAGTGTTACTTCCTTTATTTGTAATGGAAGAACTATTTCTTTTTCTAATAATATGATGGGTAATTTTTTTGTTGCCAATATTCTAAATCTCCTTTACAAATTTATTTTTTTAATTTATTAATAAGTTTTTCAAAAATTATATTTTGTTCTAATGAATTATTTGAAACTTCTTTTTTTATATCTTCAACTGTTGTTTTATTTAGTATTGCAAGTTTCATATATTCATTTTCAAGTTCTTCTTTAGTTACTTTTATTTTAAAATCACTAATTAGTTTTGAATATACCAATCCTTCTTTCACTCTTTTTCTTGATGCTTCTTTTAGATTTTTTTGTTTAAATTCTTTTTTAGGCATTCCAAGCATTTTTAAATAATCTTCAACTTTCATCCCTTGTTGTTGAACTTGCATTTCAATTCTTTTTCATTCTTCATCAACTTGTTGTTTTACAATCTCTTCAGGAACTTTTATAACAGTATCTTTTAATTTCATTATTTCTTCCATATATTTTCTAAAGAAAATGTCATTTGCTTCGTTTTTAATTCTGTCTTCAAAAGAGTCTTTGATTCTTAAAATAATTTCCTCTTTTGAATCAAATCCTAAAGTTTCAAGTTTTTCTTGCAATGCTTTTCCAGATAACGTAATTTTTTCTTTAATAGCATTTATTTTAACATCAAATGTTGCTTTTTTCCCTTTTAGATTTTTTGCTGGATATTCATCAGGGAATTTTACATTTACTATTTTTTCTTCCCCTTTTTTCATTCCTATTAATTGATCTTCAAAATTATCAACGAATGATTTTGAACCAATTTCTAAATCAAAGTCTTTTCCTTCTCCACCATCGAAAGGTTTTCCATTTACTTTTCCTAAATAGTTAATGTTTACAATATTTCCTTTTTTAATAACTGCATCTTTATTAGAAATTTCCTTATTTTCAATTAAATATTTATTAATTTTATCTACTTCTTCTTTTAGTTCTTTTTCATTTATCTTTTTCTTTTTATATTCAACATTTATAGAATCCATATTGCCTAGTTTAACTTCGGGCATTAAAATTGATTTTAATGCTATTTCAACCTCGTTATCAGAGATTTTTAAAATACTAAACTGAGGTCTAGTTGCTATGTTTTCCTTTGCTAATAAATCAATTGCTTTCTCATAGTTGATATCCAATAAAAGACTTGAAGCATTGTTTCTAACTTCTTCCATTGAAATATTTTTGTTTGCAATGTTTAAAGGAACCTTTCCTTTTCTAAACCCTTTTAATTCTAAGTTATCAATAAGTTTCTTTTTTGATTTATCAATTAATAATTTTCATTGTTCGCCGCTTGCACTTATTTTAACTTCAGCGATTTCATTTGTTTTTTCTAATTTAAATTTTGTCATTTTATCTCCTTATTAAATTTTATTTATATTAATTATACTTTTATAAATTGTTAATTGAACTAAACATTTTCAATTTATTTTGTATGTTTTTTAAGTCTTTTATTTCTTTCAATAAATCTGGGTATGAAAATAATTTTGATAAAGTATAAACAACAACCTCATCAAACCCCTCTTCTAATTTTTGTCCAAAATGTTTTGTTAAATATATTTCTTTTAATAATTCATTTCCTGGCTCAATTAATAGAGGATATTTATCCAAGGTTAGTTCCATTTTTTTCTTATCTCTAATATATTCAACCGTTTCTTCAATCGATTCTATTTCTGATGGATTACCAAGATCCAAAATAACATTTGTTTTTTGTTTGCAAAGTTCATCAAAAACCAATGAAATATTTTTTTTATTTTTGGCCTTTAAAAAAAAATATGTAATCTCATTAAGGTTTTTTTCAAGATTAAACTTATTTAATTGATTTATTAATTCAGAATAATCATTCTTATCATCATCTAACTTAATTAATAAATCAATTATTTTTTCAATTGTAAATGTATATCTCTCTTCATTATTGTTTAATGGAATTTTTTTTAATGTTTCAATTAAGTAATTTTCAAATTCCATCGGAATATATGGCATTGATATTTCTTCGTTTATTAATTTAATTGCAAAATCATAATCCTTCTTTTTTAAAGATTCATCAATTTTATCCTTAATTTCATCATAATATTTCTTTTTCATGCTTTTCTAAATTAAAATAAAAAAATGGTGCCCACGAAAGGATTCGAACCTCCGACCCCATGCTTAGTAGGCACGTGCGCTATCCTACTGAGATACGTGGGCAATACCAATATAAATAATAACATTTATAATTGGTAAATAAACTTTATTTTAAAAAACTTATTTATAAATAATTAAATATAATGATGTTTAAAGTTAAAAGAGCCATCATTATTTATAGTTAGTGTTCCATATGAAGGTTTGTTTCCATTTCTTGGAAATGAAATTGATCCAGGGTTAAATCTTGTTATTTTATTTTGAGTTATATTTGTTGCTATATGATCATGTCCATGCAATATTATATTTGCACTATTTTTTCTTGCAAAATCATTCAATTTTTTAAAATCTATTTTTTTTAAAAATGATGAAAACATATGTCCATGTGTTATTAAAATCTTATTATTATTTAATGTAATGAATTCATATGTTTTAGATAAATTAGGAATGTCACAATTTCCAGTTACCGAAAAATCAAATTTGTTTAATTGTTCTTTGTGTTTCTCTCTTGAAAATAATTCAAAATCTCCTAAAAATATTTTTAAATCATAGTCTTTGTTTTTGGATAGTATAATATCCATTTGTTTTATATTTTTATGAACATCAGAAATAATTAATATTTTCATACTATTTTTTAAACCTTTCACTATTAAATAAAGTTCATAATGGTCAAGTAAGTGCATAACCGACCATTAATCTTATTGATGTAATGGTAATGGATGTAAAAATTGCTGCAACAATGTTTGGGATTGGATTACTTCAATAAGTATGTTCTCCAACATATAAAGGCATTATTATAAATATATTAATTATTACACTTATAATGGTTATTAGTACTATAGAAATGATTATTCCAAAAATATTATATTTTTTATTATTAAATATAAAATCAATCAAAACTATCGATGTTGATTGCATCATCAAAAAAAGAACGCCAATAAAGTTTGGAATAACTGATATCAATGTAAAAAATGGATAAATCAATGCGATCACTATTGATTTTGTTAATCCAACAAACCTCCTTGATAATAATAAAGGAATAATAGCTAAATCAAACCCAGCATAGGATGCAATAAAAGGTAATGGTATTTGAAAAATACTCAAAGCACCACAAGCAGCCAAAAACATTGATGTTATAACTAATTTCTTAATTTCATTATTCATTGTATTATAATTATAGTACATAAAAGTAAAGGAGAAATAATGAAAGAAAATATTATAATTGAGATTCCAAAAGGTTCAAACATTAAATATGAGATTGAGGATGGAAAAATTAAGGTTGATAGAATACTTTATGGTTCAATGGTTTATCCATTGAATTATGGATATTTTGAAAACACACTAGATTGAGATGGAGATCCTCTTGATGTTCTTGTTTTTTCAGATCATGAATTACTACCTGGAGTTGAGGTTCCTATTAGAATTATTGGAGCTGTAAAAATGATTGACGGTGGTGAAACAGATACAAAAATACTTGGTGTAATCGATG
Source organism: uncultured Mycoplasmataceae bacterium (assembly GCA_947313745.1). Taxonomy (GTDB): domain Bacteria; phylum Bacillota_I; class Bacilli_A; order Mycoplasmatales; family Hepatoplasmataceae; genus Tyloplasma. Next base: position 15,031 of record CAMZNG010000006.1, on the reverse strand, counting down.
TTGATCCAAGATATGACAATGTGAAATCATTAAAGGATATAGAAAAACATAGACTTGATGAAATAAAAGATTTTTTTGAAAATTATAAAAACTTACAAAAAAAATCAGTTGTTATCAATGGTTTTGAAGATGAAAGATATGCAATAAATGAATTAAAAGAAACAAAAGAATTGTATGAAAAATATAATGATTTAAGTAAAGATGATTTTATTGCAAAAATGAAAAAAGAACATCCAAAAAAATATATTAAATAAAAATAAATTCAAATGAATTTATTTTTTTTTGCTAAGTTTTTTTTCTTCTTTCATTTTTTTTCTTTTTTCTCTAGCTGCCGTTCTTTTTTCCTCATTCTTTAATGCTTCTTTTTTCTTCTCTTTATCTTCATTAGTCATCGGTATTCAATTATGAACATCATAAACTCTTTTTAGTTCTGTAACTGTTATTAAAGCATTTTCATCAATAGCAGCAATCAACTCAACAACATCAAACATTTCCTCCATATTGATTATCATTTGTAATGCTTTTGTTTTTTTTCCTGAGTATCCACCTTCTGTTTCAACAAGGGTATGCCCCCTATGGAAATTTGTTTCATTTAAATAATTTGATATTTCTTTTGTTTTTGAAGTTGTAATAAATATTTGACCTTTTTTATTTGTTGAATATATAGTGCTTGTAACCAAAGAATATGTTCCAATAAACAACCAAGATCCTAAAAATTGTGGAGACATAATTGTATTTTGAATAAAACTCATTCAATTTCAACCAACTTTATCTCCTCCATATATTCCAGGATCACCATATGATGCATGTATTATGTATTGAACAAAAATTCAAACCATTGAATTAACCATTCCTATAACAAAAAGATATGGAGCAATGTTTTTGTCTTTATCTCTTGAAAAATGCCTTATAACTGGATCAAGACCCATTGTACATCCCCCTATTCTAAATGTTAGTCCCACACCAACTCCATAAATAATCCCTGCAATCATTGATACAAATAAAATGATTAGCATCATTGATTTAGAGTCGCCAAAATCTTTTGGAATTAAAGAAACATTAAATCCTGGTGTTCATGTAAAAAAGAATGTAAAAAATAAAGATAAAAACAACGATGCTATAGACAAAGTAAAAAATCTTTTTGAATATCATTTAATTATTAAGTATATCATTGGTAAATTAAATGTTCCATAAAGAATTCAATAGGATGCTGTTTTAAATGTTGGTTCATCAATATATGGATTTGCATGCTTAAGAATTGCCAAAAGAGAATATGTTATTCCATTAGCAATACCACCTAACCCTGGTGTATATAATTGTGCAGACAAAACAAAATAATAACTGGAAATAGAAAGTAAAAGAGAACCAATTATTAATAATGAGTACATCTTTCTTTTCCCCATCTTTATTTTTGATGGATTTAATTTTTTTATATTTTCCATAGTTTTTATTATTAAATAATATATTACATAGTTATTTTATCAAATCTATTTCAAAAATTAGTTTATTTTTATTATATTTATCTTTCTTGACTCAAATTATATTGTTTTTATATGTAAAATGATCACCATCTTTTAATACTTTTCCACATATTTTATTTCCTAATTCTTGGATTGTCAATGATTTATCTTGTGAATTTATTTTCATATTACATATATGTTTTTTTATTAAATGATCTAACTTAATTGATGGAGGAACAATAAATGTGGTATCACTTAATCTATATATACCATCTTTTTCAATGTCCTCTTCATCATATATTTTACCAACTAACATTTCTATAATATCTTCAATTGTTACAATACCAACAAATCTATTATCGTCATTAACAACAATTGCCATTTTTTCTCTTCTATTTCTTAAATTTTCAAAAATTATTATAGGTTTTTCATCTAATTCTATTTTTAAAAAATCCATTTTGTATTCGTCAATATTAATTTCTTTATTATTTGCTAAATGAACTAATATTCTTTTTGTTGAAAGTATCGAAGTAACATTTCCTTTATTATCAATTAACGGGAATCTTGTATAACTATATTTATAAATCTCTTTTTTTATTTCTTTAAGAGATATTTTCTCAGGAAATGTTTTTACATTTTTTTTCAAAATCATTATATCTTCTGCAAATATCTTATCCATCATTAGAGAATTTTTAATAAAATTTTGTTCATGTTTTGAAGTTATTCCTGAAACCGTTGATTCCTCAATGGCAAAATTTATTTCTTGATCAGAAGAAAGTGTTATTTTCTTCTCTTCCTTCACCATTTTTGACAATATAAAGGTTATTGGTGTTAAAAAAATATTTACAAAATGTAAAATAAATGAAAACTTCATTGTCCCCTTTTCTGAAAATTTCTTTGCAAGCATCTTTGGAATAAGTTCTCCAAAGATTATTATTAATGTTGTCATAAAAATAAACGAACCTAAATATCCACCGATTGAATCATTAAATATTGCAGCAAATAATGCGGTTGATAATGTTGAAGAAAGGACATTAACAATATTGTTGCACACTACAATTGATGTAATATGTTGATTATAATTATCAATAAAATTAATAACTCTTTTAGATTGTTTTTTTTCTTTTTTTGATTTTGCATTCTTTAAAATTGATTGAAGTTTTATTTTGCTTGCTGATGATATAGCCATCTCTGAAAAAGAAAAAAATGCTGATACCATCACCAATAATAACAATATTAAAAATAAGGAAATTGCTTCAAAAATATTCATTTTATTAATTATATATAATAAAATACCTAATATTATTATTAGTGTATAATAAATTTATGATAAATAATACATTAGATACAAATAAAAAAAGCAAAGTGAAAAGTGAAAAAAAGATTATAAAGCGTAGTTGAAAGAAAATAACTATAATTCTTTCTCTTCTTTTTATACTTGTTGTTGGACTTAGTGTTGGACTTTACTTTTTATTTAGACCAAATAAATTTAATCTTAATTCTAAAATTTTAAATGATAATAAAATTTCAATAGAAAAAGCAAAAAAGAAAATACTTGAAAATGATACTGATAAAAATATAGGTTTATTCTTTTATAAGGAAAAAGGAGATGCAACAAATTATATGACATATGGTGATGCTGCAGGATCAAAAGGAGATTATTCAGATGTTGAAGGAATTGGTCCCTTTTCATATTGAGTTGACAAAGAGGATGAATCAAATACCACTTGATATTCAATTGATATTGATAGCACTCACAATTTGGAAGAAGATTTATTTTTAATTGAAAATGGTAAAGGTGGATATGAACTAAATAATAGAATGATTGATGGCGATTGATCTGAAGGTTTTCTTTCTCAAAGTAATGTTACTGAAGGAAGTGGAAGTTGAAGCGATGCTACAAAATTACAATTAGATGTTACAGAAGGAAGTGATGATAGCAAGGAAGACTACAAAGGTTGAAAAGTAGTTACTAGAAATGACACTCCACCAGAACCAGATCCACCAGCACCAGAATTATCGTTTACTTATAATCCATCAAATGAAGAAACAGAGTTTAATATTTCAGAAGGTTCAACAATGATTTTTAATAAAGATGGAAAAATTAAAGGTTTAGTTAATGGATATGATTCATCAACACCAATCGATCATGATAATGAAGAAGATTATAGAAGTTGATATAAAACATTTTTTAATGACTTTGTTGACTTAAATAATTATGATGATTAAAAATATAATACCTAAATAAAAATACCTTATTATAAGGTATTTTTTTATCCGATATTTATTTCATTATTCCCTGTTAAATCTTTTAATCTAGAAATTATTTTATTATTTGTATCCTCTTCTATTTCAGGGTTTTGAGATCTACTTTTCAATTTGTTGGCATATTTTTTTATGCTTGAATTAGATGTTATTATTGTTAACTTATTAGCTTTAAATCTATAATCAATGATTGGTAATAAAACATTTTCTTTGAATCATGGAGTTGGTCTTTCAGATCCTAAATCATCTAAAACAACTACATCTGACTTTTTTATTTTTTCATTAAGTAATCCATAGCTTTCTTCAGGGTTATTTATAGAATATTGTGTTTTAGAGACTAATTCAGAAATACTAACAAATGAGACCTTTTTATTATGTTTTGTTAGCATATTTAAAAGAGCTATTGAAGCAAATGTTTTCCCAGAGTTATTTATTCCATATAGCCACAACCCTTTTGTCTCTTTATTCTCTTCAATTGATTTTATAATTCTTTTTGCATGGATTGCAAATTCACGCTTATTTTCAGTTCAATTTACATCATTTAAGTCAATCAAGTAAAATTTTTCTCAATCAGAGGGTAATTTATAATTATAATGTTTTCTTATTTGGTGTATTTTTTCAACTAACTTTGCATCTTTAGAATCAGGAACATAATCTCATTCAATAATATCGTCAGAAATTTTTATCGAAACCTTATACCCTTCTGAGATATTTCCTTTATCTAGTGCAGTAAAAATTATTGAAGAGTTTCTTAATAAGAAATCATCACTACAATCTTTTAGTGTTTCACTTATTTCTTTATTTTTTTTAATCTCTTCTTTCAAAAACTTTATCATACTAAAAAATTGGTTTATCCTTCATTTGAATATTTTTATTTATAAATTCTTTTACATTTTTTGTCTTCTTCATTTTATAACTAACCCTTAAATGTTGAATTAATTTTTCTGAAGTATTTATATTTTCTTTTAATGATGTGTCAGCAATTTTAAAAATATAATTTTCATTAATTGCTCCATCATTTACAAGGATTGAATAATCAATCAATATATTTATCATATCATTTTTCATTCTATATTCATTATTAAGTTTAACAATCATCTTATTTTCTTTTGGTGACGGAACCCTATTTAATTTTGAAACAAAATAATCTTTTACATTCATTTCCTTTAAGTATTCTAGTTTGATTTCCTTTGTTTTGTTTCCAGAGTCAATAATAGAATTAAAGTTATTTCCTTTTTCAAAATTGATTCTTATTTTATCTCTAAGAGAATCTAAATTTATCAAACCTTTTTTTAACTCTTCAATAATTTCAATCGCAATATCAAAAGCACTGATTCTATATACAATAACTAAATCTAAAATAACTTGCTCTAAATCTTTGTTTCAAAAAGAATTTCAATCAATTTTTTTTGCAATAAGAACAGATTTTATTAAATCAAAATCATAAGAAACATTAAGTTTTTGACCTTTTGTTTTATCAACTTTTAGTTTCTTTGTTAGATTTTCTAAGTCATGATCAAGATTATGATCTTTCAATGAATTAAATAACTTATTGCTTATTTCAAAATTATTATTTCCTGCGGCGGATTTCAATAATTCTCTCAATTGAAATGAATTATTAAACTCTTTTGGAGACAATGGTTTTAACATGTGAAAAATAATTTTGTCATCTGAATATTTAAATATTTTTATTAAGTTTACTATTTCAAGTTTTGTTATCGCATTTTCAATATCCTCAAATGAAAGATTCAACATTGAAACTATTCTATCAATCGAAATAAAAATAGTATTAATCATTGTGTTTCTTGAATCAAGCAGTAAAGTTGAATATAGAGAAAAAGATTTTGATTGTATCAATGGAAGATAATAAGAAATTATTATATCATTTACCGATGATGGATCATCGAATGATACTCTTACCTTGTATTTTGTTTTTAAATTTATTTTATTTTCCATCTAATAACTTAATTATATTATCAATACTACTTAAATCAATATTATTTGTTGTATCAACTACATAATCAAAATTCATCTCCTTATTTCAATCTTTTATTATTCTTTTAATAAACTCAGGATTTTTAATGTTTGTATTGCTAAATCTTTTTTTTATTTCATCATCCGATGCCTTTACCAAGACTATTTTGTCATAAGAAAATTTAATTGGTGAATTAGTTAAGATTGGTAATTCAGCAACAAAGTTGTCCTTTCCTTTTAAATATTCTTTTATTAGTGGATGAATAAGGAAGTTTAATTTATTAAGGTTTTCTCCTTCTACGGTTCATTCTGCTAATAATCTCTTATTTACAAAATCTGGGCCAACAAATTCATTTCCTATTTCTTTTTTGATAATTTCATAACCAATCTCACCTTTTTTATAAATTGATGTTATGTATGAATCTGCTTGAAAAACTGGAACTCCTTTTTTTTGAAGTTCTTTTAAAAGTGTTGTTTTTCCAGATAATGGTGATCCCACTAATACAATTATCATTTTTCCTCAATTCTCTTAGCAATATTATATAGTGAATTTCTTTTTAGAAATGAAATTAACTCATTTTTTATTAATGGTTTAACAAAAATATCATCAAATTCAATCTTTAAGTCAGCATCTGTTATTATTGTTGCAATTGATTTACATAAAATTCCCAAATCCTTTCCATCTTTTACTTTTTTTTGTATTGATGGAGATAAACTATCAATGTTCATAATTATATTTTCTAAAGTTTCATATTCACTTAAGAGGGTCATTGCGCCCTTTTCTCCTATACCTATGATTCCTTTAAGATTATCAGAAGAATCGCCCATAATGCCCTTTAAATCCTTTATTTGGCTTGGTTTTAAGCCATTTGTAAGGCTTGCAAAGTTATCTTCTCTATATTCAGTCATTTCAGAAACACCTTTCTTTGATATGTGTACATTAATATTTTTGTCAACAAGTTGTAAAAGGTCTTTATCAGATGTCACAATATCAACTTTTATTCCTTCTTTTGAATACTTCTTTGCAAGAATTCCTATAATATCATCTGCTTCAAAACAATTATGTGAAAAAAAATCTAATCCGAAAAGAGTTAAAAATTCTTCTATTAAGGGTTTTTGATAATGTAATTCTTCAGGTGTTTTTCTCCTTCCGTCTTTATAAAAGGAATGTTTAGTTCTAAAGGTTTTTAAATCTTTTTCATCAAATGCTACAAGAACATGCGAAGTATAAAACTTACTACGTAAATTCATCATCATCATCGAAAATGTTCTTAGAGCATTTATTGGATTTCCCTTATTATCTAACCCTTCTCCTTTTTCAAGTAAAAAATATGAAGCATAAAATGCCTTATATAAAAGTGCATTACCATCTATTAATAGTGCTTTCTTCATTAAATGACCTCCCTCATTTCGCTAACAATAATTGTTTCTCCTCTTTTAAAATCAATTTTTCCAGATATAAATAATTTTTTTCCAATATTAAGAAGGGAAACATATTTATCATATGTTGTCGGTCATAATGTTATATTTATTTTTCTTTCTCCATTAGTTATAAATCCAAATGCCATATTTTTACCTGCTTTTGTTGTTATTGCTCTAACTGAAATAATTTCTCCAATCAATTCAATTTTTGAATCTTGTGACAATTTAGAAAATTCAATTTTTTTAATATTTAATTTTTTCTCAAGATCATCAAACTCCTTTTTCTTTTCTTTATCTTGAAGAGAAAATCCCATTACTTCTAAGAAGTATTCGTTTTCTTTTATAGGGTCAACTTTTGTTATTGATGGTTCAGGTATAATCGTTTTGTCAAAATCTATTTTATCTTCTTTTTTAACTTTTATCATTTTAAGATATTCATATATTTTTGGAATGTTAGTTAATAATGTTTCTTTATTATAATTAAAATCTCTAAGAGCATTTGATTTTATTAAAATTTCAACAGATGACATTGTAATATCATTTTTTTCAAATACAATAAATAAATCTACCAAACTCATCTCTTTGTTTATTTTTGGTAGTATCTCCTCTATTTTTTTTAGGATTGAATCGCCCACTCTTTTTATTGCTCTAAGGGAAATAAAAATACTATCATCTTTTATTAAGTAATCTCTTTTTGAATCAAATAATGATGGTTCCATAATTTTTATTCCGTTATCTTCACATTCAGAAATATATAGAGAAGTTTTGGAAGAATTTCCAATTACAGAGTTTAATAATGAAGTCATAAATTCTAATGGATGATTGACCTTTAATCATCCAAGTCAATAGGAAATTGTGGAATAAGCAAATGCATGTGACCTGTTAAATCCATAATTAGAAAATTCATAAATATGATCATAAGTTTCTTGAATAACATTTTCTGGGAATCCATTATTTTTTGCCCCTTTGAAGAAATCTTCTTTTAAAGATTCAAGAAGTTTTATGTCTTTCTTTCCAATTGCTCTTCTCAGGATGTCTGCTTTAGATAATGTAAAACTAGAAAATATTTGAACTATCTTCATTATTTGTTCTTGATAAATCATTATTCCATAAGTTAGTTCAAGTACTTTTTTTATTTCCTCATTAAGATAATTTATACTTTCAATCCCTTTTTTTCTTAATGCGAATGTTGAAATCATCTTCATTGGACCAGGTCTAAACAATGATGTAGTTGCTACAATTTCTTCAAAATTTGACACACCAATTTCTTTTAAAGCAGCTCTCATCCCTGGAGATTCAAATTGAAATATACCCATTGTTTTACCCATAGAAAATATTTGATAAACTTTTTTTTCATCAAAACTTATGTCCTCAATATTTATTGAAATACCACTATTTTCTTTTATTAGATTAATTGTCTCTTTAATAAAAGATAAGTTTCTTAAGCCTAAAATATCAATTTTTAACAATCCATTATACTCCATGTAATCCATTGAATATTGTGTTTGAATAAAATTTCCATATCCTTTTTGTACTGGGACTGATTTATATATTTCACTATCTGAAATAACAATTCCTGCAGCATGTGTTGAAAATTGCCTTGGTAATCCCTCTACTAATTTTGCAGATTCAAAAATAGATTTATGGAGTTCTGATGAATCAATCATTTCTCTAAATGCTTTTGACTTTTTATATCCTTCTTCTAAACTTAATTCTTCTGGAATTACCTTTGTAATTACATTTGTTTCTGAAGCGGACAGTCCTTTTATTCTAGCGATATCTTTGAATGACATTCTTGCTCTTAATGTTTGATAAGTTATTATTTGCGCAACATTATTTTTACCATATTTATTTGAAATATACTCTATAACTTCATCACGTCTTGAATCCTCAAAATCAATATCAATATCTGGCATTGTTATTCTGTCAGGGTTTAAAAATCTTTCGAAAAGAAGGCCATTCTTTATTGGGTCAATTGTAGTTATATTTAATAAGTATGAAATCATTGATCCAGGAGCAGAACCCCTACCAGGACCCACAAATATTTTTTTATTTTTTGCTCATTCAACAATATCAGAAACAATAAGAAAGTACGACTCAAATTTCATTTTATTAATTATAGAAAGCTCAAAAGAAGTTCTATCAATATATTTTTTTCTATCTAATGTTTTATCATCATTTAATATTTTCTTTAATTTTTCTTTTAACTTTAATTCTAAAAAAACTTTAGAATCAACTTTCTCTCCATTATCAATAAAATTTGGAAGAATGTTTTTTGATTCATTTATTTCTAGTTCAACTTCATCAATTAATAAATCAACTTCCTTTAGTGTCTCTTTCCCATATGTTAATTCAAATTCTTTCCTATCTAAAAAATGTGTTGAAGATTCTTTAAATTCTCCAATCCCGATTGAATAAAAATCTTTTAAAGCAACAATGTCATTGATGCCTTTGTATAAAACAGGACTAACCAAATTATTAAACTTTATTAAGTTTTCATAATCAATAACAATGTTATTATTCTCTAATTGGATTTTAGATGATAATCCCATAAGTTCCTTGTATCCTTTTAAATTTTTTGCAATCAATACTTCCCTTTTATTATCTATGTTTATTTCTAATCCTATTATTGGTTTAATATTGTTTTTCTTACACAATAAATAAAATTCCATTGCTCCATACATAATATTTTTATCTATTAAAAACGCATTTTCATATCCATTTTTTTTTGAATAAGAAACAATATCGCTTATCTTAAGCAACGAACTAAAAAAAGTATACGAAGATCTAGTTAGGAGGTTTGGATTTTTCATTACTTACTACTCAAATTAACTAATTCTTTTAGCAATTTGTTAAATTCTCCTTTTCCATTAATTTTTGCACCAGAGGCCATCTTGTGCCCTCCGCCACTATATTTTTCTGCAATTTTATTAATGGGTTTTTCTTTTGATCTTATAGAAACTTTTCAAACTTTATTTTTAGAATCATAAGAAGAAAATAATCCATATTTTATTTCTTTTGATGACATTAGTAAAAAAACCATTGATGATGCAGTGCTATAACTAACCCCAAACTTCTTGTGTAAATGTTTTGGCATCATATATGAAGCTACACTTTTATTGACTTTAAAACTAGAAAGAATTTTTCCTTGTAACCTAACAAAGTTTATATCTCTATCATTTAACATTCCAGATAATTTAGAAGTTTTAGCATTATTTTTAACTAAAATCGAAGCTTGATGCAGTGTGTTTTCACTAACAGAACTAAACATAAACCTTCCAGAATCTGTTATCAATCCTGTAAGTAGATATTCAGCAGATTTTTTGCTAATGTTTCATTTAGATTTCTCTGCTATTTCTGATATTATTTCTGAAGTTGAAGAATATTTTTCATGAATTATTTTTATATCTCCATAATCTTCTGCTGTAGCATGATGATCAATTTTTATAACTTTGTTTTTTACATTATCAAAAGAATCAATACCTTCTATTCTTTCAATGTTTGCTGTATCAAGAATAATTAATAAAGCATCTTTTAAATCATTATCATCTATCTTTTTTAAAGGACCCTTAAATATTTTGTTTAAATAGTTTCCTTTAAGTTCTTCTTCTTCGCCTGAAAATAATATTTCTTTATTTTTAAAATTATCTTTTATCAATTCTCCAAGACCGAATTGAGAACCAAAAGCATCTCCATCAGGTTTTTGATGTCTGTATAATATTATTTTCTTGTGATTCTTTATTTCTTCTAAAAATTGTTTAATCATTTTTTAATTCTCCTAAATCTATTACTCTTGTTTCTTCATCAAGAACCTTATATAAAATATCTTCCATATTAATCAGCATATTTTCTAGTTCTTTAATTTTTCCTTTTTTTGGAAAAATTATTGGATTTTTTGGTGTGAAAGAACTACACATATCATCTCCTGGTCCAATTGAAATGTTATATGTTTTTATTTCTTCCGCTATTTTAATTATCTCATTTTTTGATAAAGATACTAGCGGTCTTATTATTAATTTTTTTATAGCGTTATTTATTTGAGTCATTGATTCCGGGGTTTGTGATGCAACCTGTCCTAATGAATCGCCAGTTATAAGGAATTTATATCCATATTTTTTGGAAACTAGTTCTGCAAATTTCATAAAATATCTTCTTAACAATATTATTCTATAACTCTCATCATTTAATTTTAAAATTTCTATTTGGACCCTTTCAAAATTAACAAAAAACAATTTCTGTGGAATTCCATTGTATTTATTAACTTGAAGAGCAAGATTCTTTATTTTATCTAATACATCTTTATTCGAGGTCTTTGAAGTAAGGAATGTAATAAAGGATGTATTTACCCCTCTTGAAATTGTTTTGTATGCTGCGACAGGAGAATCAATCCCCCCTGAAAGGAGTGCTAATGCTTTTCCATTTACTCCTGATGGTAAACCAATTATTCCATCTTTTTTTCCAAAATGAATAATTGCTTTTCCATTTTCAAATCTAATATTTATATCTATTTTATATCTTTTTAAATTGATTTTAAATCCTAATTTATTTGTTCCAAACCAAGCTAATCATTCTACAACTTTTTCTTTATCATCGTATAGTTCTTTATCTATCAATTTGACACTAATTCTAAACGTTGTATCCTTAGGATAGTGCAATAATTGATTATTTAATACCTCTTCAATATTTTTCTTTGTAATTGATGTTTCATAAAAAAATGAGTATGAGGAAATACCAACAATATATTTAAGAACAGATGGAATTTTATCAATATTTTTTTCGGATATTATTTCTAATTTATCCCTTTTGTTTAAAACCTTTGCATCAATATTTTCTGCTTTTATTTTTTCGTTTATATTTCTTATTAACGTTAAAATAAATTCCTTTTTATTTCCACCCTTAAGTGATAATTCAGAAAATCTAACTACAATATACCTTTTACTCTTTGATTCCATACATTTCAATAATCTCCTTTGCCTTTCTAATTGATGCATTTATTTTTTCATTCTTATATGATTCTTCAAGAGATACAACCATCAAATCAAATTCATCACTATCCCCACGATATTTATTTAAAATCATTAAAACTTCCTTTAGGAAAAAAAACTCAAATGAAGATCCTTTTGTTTTTTCAACCAATAAATCTATCTTCTTTTTTATTTCTCTTGCTTCTTTAAATATGCTTTCATCTATTTTTTCAGTATTGTTTCTAAAATCTTTTCTTAAGATTGAAACGTTGTTTTGTAGGTTGTTTTTTTCTTTTTCATAAAGATCTTTTAATGTTCCATGAATCCCATTCAAGTTTTGTTCTATTTGTAATAATCCAGTATTCATTAATGCAATTTCATTATTTATTTCATTTGTTTTAGAATTAATATTTGATATATCACTAACATTTTTTTTAACCACCTTTATATATTCATCATAAGAATTAATTATGTTTAGCAAAATATTTGACATACTCTCCGGTAATCTAATAGTAAATTGATTCATTTTTTCTCTTTCAAATTTTGTTATTACATCTTCTAAACTTCTTAGTGCATTCTCAATTAACATCAGTCTTTCAAACTCATCATCTGTTTTATGTCTTTTAATTTCACTTACAAAAAGAGAATGATTTTTATGTATAAATTTTAATAGGATGTCATGAACATTTTCGTTTTTATTCAAGAATTCTGAAAAATCAAGGTTTGATTCAATTAACGTTTTTAATTCTTTTATGTTTTTGTTTAAAGCAATTGATTGTTCAATGACAAATTTATGTTTCAACCCATCTATTCCTTCATCAATTTCTTCTCTAAGTTTTTTTATTTTTTTTACACATTGTGAAACATCATTTTTAATTTCTTGTAAATTATCCTTGTTGTTGTTGTATGTTTCAACTATTTCCTTAATTCATTTTTTAACTTCGTTTTCTAAATAGATTATATTATTTTCTATAAATCTTGCATTGTATTGAATTGATTCAGCCATTCTTTCAACATTTTTCATTTCTTTGATAAAAGGTTGACTCAAGTGTCTTGTTTGATCATTTTTTGTTTCATCTAATTTTTTAAGAGCTTCTCTTAGTCTGTTTGTTTTTAAATGAAGTTTTCTAGAGTTATTTACCCTTTCATTACTTGAATCTATAACGTATTGATTTGCACTTGAAGCCTTATTTTTTAGTTTTGAAATAATTAAATTTTCAATTTCTATATCAAATGTTAAGTCAAAAAGTCTGAACCTTATTGCCAAATACTCTTTTTCATATTCAGTAATATTCTTTATCAATTCCTTAAAACCTGAAGAAAACTTATGAAACTTAAAAATGTTTGTTGGGAGTACATATTTATTTAAATGCTTTATTTCCTTTTCAATATTTTTAAACTCTCTTAAATGAAGTTCGTTTATTCTTTTTGTTATATCCACTATCTCATCATTGTTTTTTGTGTTTTGAGAATAACTTTCAAGTTTTCTTTGTAAATCAACAGGAGAAAACTTTGCTAAATTTTTTTTAGCGTTTTTTAGTTTGTTTTTTCTTCTATAAACCATTATCATCGATAACAAAGTAAGATTTAAGATTGTAAACATTGTAGTTACTATTGTAATTATTATTATTTTTAATTCCATACAATTTAATTTTAACAATAAGATATAATTTATTTACATAAATCAGCACTTATTATTAATTAATTTTAGATTGTGGCTAGTGTATTGCAAGTATACAAGCTGTTATGTAGAAAGCATTAACATAATCTATTTGATTTAGGAATAAGGTTTTATGTACTTATATCATAATAAAAAAGGAGACGATATGTCAAGATATACAGGTCCTAATAACAAAAAAGCAAGAAGACTAAGGTTTTCCATACTTGAAAACAATAAAGAATTTGTTAAAGGAAAAAAAAGAATTACTGCCCCAGGGCAACATGGTGCAAAGCATCAAAAACTTTCTAACTATGGAGAGCATTTATATGAAAAACAAAAGGTTAGATTTATGTATGGTTTGAGTGAAAAACAATTAAGAAACACTTTCATAAAAGCTACAAAAATGTCAGGTGTTTTAGGTATAAATTTATTAATACTTTTAGAAACAAGATTAGATAATATTGTTTTTAGATTAGGTTTAGCAAACACTAGAAGACAATCAAGACAATTTGTTAATCATGGACACATATTAGTTAATGGAAAGAAAGTTGATATTCCTTCATATACTGTAAAGGTTGGAGATGAAATCTCAGTAAGAGAAAGAACAAAAGACAATACTTTTATGAAAACTAATTTAAGTCATATCACAATAAAAGAATTTGTTACATTTGATTCTACAAAAATGAAAGGAAGCTTAGTAAGGCTTCCTCAAAGAGAAGAGTTATCTGGACAAATAAATGAATCTTTAGTTGTTGAGTACTACAATAAATAATAAACAAAAGATAGCGCTTGAACACAATTGTTTTGTTCAAGCGTTTTTTTATTATAAATAAATTTAACTCTTTTGATGACAATAAGGTCATACTAGAACTTAATGAGGATACATTAGAAATAGAAACAAAGGTATTCTCCTGATCAAAACTTCTTAAAGGCTTCTACAAGGGCCATAGAACGCGTTTTAGAGATAAATCCCTTACTTCTCTCTCTATGATCTAAAAGTATGTGATATATGCAACAAATGAAACAAGAGTTGTTTTGGCACTGTAAAGTTTTTTATGTAAATTAGATTTCCCAACGAATTTATCAATCAATTTATCGAGTCTACTAAATATAATTCACATTACTAAAAAAGTATAAACTAAAATAACCTTGTAAAAAGGTTTTTTTATTTATTTTTAGAATTTATTTTTCTTCTTAGTGATTGAATCCGTTTATTTTTTTGGTTGTTGAATTATGATTCAATGTAATTATTCCTGAAATCAAAATTCTTTCGAATGATTCCGTAT
>CAMZNG010000005.1 GCA_947313745.1 uncultured Mycoplasmataceae bacterium | reverse complement strand
CAACTGAGAATTATCCTATTGAATTTTACTTCTCTATTTACAAAGGAGAATACCTTAGGCATCTACCCGCTAGAGAAAGAAACCTAAAATTATTAATAAATGTTTCCAATGATTGGATTGAGCATTATAATTACATTAGATTCCAACCTTGTTTAGGTTAGGTTTCTCCAAAGGAATTTGGAGAATAAAACGGGTGACTTTTTCTATATAGTTACAGAATTTTAATTTTATTAAAAATAATTTCATTTTATTTTGATATAATATTATTGTATTTAATAAATTAAAATTTTAGTAAATAAAACTATTTTAGTAATATAATAGTAATGTAATTTAAATAATACAAAAATACATTTTAAAATCAATACAATCAATACAAGGAAAGAAGGAAAAAATTATTATGATGTTAGATAACATAGGAATAATTGGAGTTGGTGGTGGAGGATCAAACTCAGTTATAGATTTATATGATGAAATGGCTGCGATCGGAAGAGGTTTAAATTTAGACTTCGCTGTTGTTAATACAGACGTTCAAGCTTTTGCATTAGTAAAAAATAGAAAAATAAGAAAAATTGCCATTGGTGCACAACTTACTAGTGGTGGAGGAGCAGGAGCAGACCCAGTTGTTGGATATCTTGCTGCACAAGAATCAGGAAGAGAGATTGCTGATTGACTAAGAGGAAAAAGTATGCTTTTTGTATCACTTGGACTTGGTGGTGGAACAGGATCGGGCGCTTCACCTAAAATACTTGAAATTGCTAAACAATTAAATATATTAACAATTGTTTTCGCAACTTACCCATGAGACTTCGAAGGAAAAAGAAGACAAAATAACTCAAGACTTTCTTTAAATAGTTTATATGAGTTTGCAGATTCAATTGTTATTATTAATAATGATGATCTTGGACTTGGAGATTTAAAAGGAAAAGCTGATGCAAAAGTTTTAATTCAAGAACTATTTAAACAAGTTAATAAATATCTAAAATTCTGTGTGCTTGCTATAGCATCAATGGTTTTAGAAAAATCATTCATTAATATTGATTTCAATGATATTAAAAGAGTTTTAACAAATAGTCACTTTGGATTCTTCTTCTTATCAGAATCAAGAATAAATTCAAGAATGACAGAAGACGAAATGGCTTCTATATTTGTTAATGATATTATCGCAAAATTACCAGATAGTTTAGCTTTAGAAAATAGTAAAAACTTAGTTGTTAATGTTGCTGGTAATTCAAACACACTATCAGTTACATCAGTAACTAAATCATTAAAAAGAGTTAGTCAACTTTCATCAGAGTTAGATATTATCTTTGGACTTTCATTCAATGACTTTATTCAACCAGGAATAGTTCAATTTACTGGATTATTTACAGAAGTTGGTTATGAACAAAATAACATAAGTGATTCAATCGATGTAACAGATACTCTAGGAAAAATGCTTGAAGAAAGACAAAAAGAAATGCAATTCCAAATGGATGAGCAAAGACTTCAAGAAGGTGGAGGATTTATGCCTGGACCACCAGAACCACAACCTCAAGGCAAAGGTAAAAAAGGTAGAAAAAGAAAATAGATTGTAAAAGATATATTTTTAATCTACATATACAAAAGGTTAGCACAGAAAAATGGAAAATAAAACAAACCTATATAATGTGATAGATCCTTCTTTAGACTATAGAAGCTCTAAAAGTGAAATAAAACAATTTTATTTAAAAACCTTCAATTCACTTTTATTAAAATTAGAAAGAGCTCAAACAAGAACAGAAGAGAAAGCAATAGAAAAAAGTATTGTTGTTTTAGAAGATGTTTGAAAAATACTGTCTAACGACTTAAAGAGAGAAAAATATGATTCTTTCTTAGCTAAGGACCTTAAAAATAACAAAAGAAAATTTTTTGAAGAAGATAACTTCAAAAAGTTTTTGCTATCTCTTTGTAATTTTAGCGATGACCTTTATAAGTTAAATAAAGATTTAAATAAAAAAGATGGCAAAGAAGATTATTATGAAAATAACGGACTAAGTAAATTTAAAATTGAAATTGATAATTTATATAAAAATTTCATGGAAATATTAAGACAACAAAATGTAAGGAAAATTCCTTATCAAAAAGGGAGCGAATTCAATGAAGAAATACATGATGTTGCTAAAACAAAAATATTAAACAACGAATCAGGAATATTTGAGTATGATAGAGTTGATGAATTAGAAGAAAACGGGTTTTCCTTCTTTGGAGATACCTTAAAAAAACAAGCTGTCAAGATTACAAGACCATTAAATGTTATAAGCAATTTCAAAGATTCATATCTAACATTAAAGCGTGCAGAAATGATGGATGTTGCAGGTGGCGAATATAGTGGATTTAAAGATATGCATATAAATAGTAGATCCCTTTTATTAGATGAGGAATTTGATTGAAATTATGATTTTCTTGATAATGAACAACTAGATGTTGCAATAAATAATCTTAATGCCGAGATTGATGAACTTAATAGAAAGAGCGAACAAAGATTACCAGGTGGACTTGAATCATTTTCAATCAAACTTGATGAGAAAGAATATAGCGAAACTAATAATGAATTATTTGATAAAATAAATAATACTTACGATGAGCAAGTGGATTCTTTAACATTAGAAACTTCTTTGCTTAGAGATAAGCTTCATTCATTAGAAAAACAAGTTTTTTCAATAGAGGATGATTTAATCAAAAATCAAGTAATTGAAAAGGGTGGACTAGATTTAGATGACATTAAAAACATCAAAGAAGAGAGACAACATAAAAAAGAATTAATTCTAAGTCTTACAGAAGAACAAAGAATTGAAACTTCATTGTCTGGTAATACATCTGACGATACAAATGATGTTGCTCCCTCAACAAACAATCGTGATGTTACTAAAGAAATAAATTTAATTAAAGAAGCTGAAAAAATAACAACAGAATTAGAAAAAGAGGATAATGGATCTATTGATATAGATGCACCTTTTTCAATTGGTGAAGACATAACTGTATCTTCTTCAATTGAAAAAGATATAAATACTAGTAATACAATTGAAAACACTGCTCTCCCAACACAAGAGATTCAACAACCTATTTTTGATGTTGAAAACGATACTACCCCTTTAACAAGTAATCATAATTCTAATGGTGAAATAAGTTTAACTGAAGAAAACAAAATACTAACAGCAGAATTAAAAGAAGAAGATAATGGATCTATTGATATAGGTGCGCCTTTTTCAATTGAAGAAGATACAGTTAAATCCCCTTCAAGTGAAAAAGACATAACTAATAATGCGATTGAAAATACTATTTCCCCAACCCAAGAAACTCAAATTCCCGAACCTCAAATTATGGAAAATCCAATCCCTTTTAATCAAAACCAACCAAACAATATTTCACAACCATTACTATCGTTAGAAAATCCAATCATTTCCCAAACACAAGAAACTAAGATTGAAGAAGATCAAACTCCTCCTCCAGCCAAAGAGACAAAAAAATCTCTTTTATTAAGAAAGAAAAGAAAAGAAAAATTAGCATTGGTAAAAGAAGCAAAACAAAAAACAATGGAGCACCCATCTCCTTTACCAATCCAAGAAACCCAAAATCAATCATTATCCGAAGAAGTTGTAACTTTTGGAGCTCAAAGAATCCAATCTCAACCTATCCAACAACCAATAGTTGAACAACAAATTTCTCCCCTTCCTATTCAACAACCCCCTCAACCTTTGATTGGACAACCAATTAACCCTCCTATTCAACCCGTTCAACAACCAACCGCTCCTACTCTACCTGAAAAAGAGAAAACAAAAGAAATTACAATTAATGGGTTTATTCAATATAAAAACCAATCAGCGCTAGAAAATAAAGGTGTTGCTCCCCAGGGAGAAGCTCCAAAAGGACCGAGTCATATTGATGATGAAAGACCTGTAGCTATTAAGGGTAAAAAAGGAAGATACAGCAACTTTTTAGCAACCGAAGCAACCTTTGCAAAAAAAACTGCTAAGAAAAATAGGTATAAAAACCTTTTAACAACCCCTTCATCTTTTGGTTCTGGAACAGAAACAAATGTACAACCTCAACAACCCCAATCAATTCAACCTAACACAAACGGGAACACAACTCCCTAAATAAATTTTAAATATCAATAACATACAAAAAAATTTAACAATAATTATTTATTTTTTTTAAAAAACATATCAATAAATAATATTAAGAACCTATAAAAATCATAATTATGATAAAATTTTAATAGATAAGGATTCATTAGAAAATCTAATATGGAAAATAAGAAAATAGTAAACCCAGGCACACAACCTTCTAAACAAGGAAAATATGACAATGCAATGAAAGACCAACCTAGAGAAATTGCTGGGAAAAAAGGAAGATACAATAATCTTTTAGCTACAGAGGCTTCTTTTGTAAAAAAAGTAGCAAAAAAAGATAGATACAAAAATCTATTAACAACTGCCTCAACTTTCACCCCTGATGGAGAAGTAAAACCTCCTGCACCTAATTCATCAAAAAATAAATCCGAAGGATCAAGTCCTTCTCTTAAATCTAAACCATCACCGTTGAATAATTCACCTGTTAAAAATCCAATATCTAAAAAACCTGGAGGAGCACCCATTATAGCTAAAAGACCTAAAAGACCCGGGGAATCTAGAAGACCTGGACCACCCGGGAGACCTGGTGCCCCTAGAAGACCTGGAATGCCCAACCCTAATGGTATGCGTCCTCAAATGTCTCCTGGTGGAAGATTAATGAGACCGCCATCAAATTATTATCCACCAAGAATCAATAATATGATGATGCCCGGACAACAAATGATGATGCCACCACAACAAATGATGATGCCTGGACCATATCAACAACCTATGATGCCCCCTATGATGGCAGGGTACATGAGTCCACCCCCTCAACAACCAATAATTATTACACCCCCTGCTCCAATTATTATTACAACAAATGGAGGAGGGCAACTTTCTAATCCGTATCCACCTCCACCTCCACCACCTCAGTATCCATATCCGTACCCATATCCCCCTGTTCCAATTGCTCCGCCAATTGTACCTCCACCACCAAAACCTATAAAACCACCAAAACCACCAAAACCACCTAAACCACCAAAACCACCAAAAGAACCTAAACCACCAAAACCAAAAAGAGCACCAAGAGTTCCGTTAGTGATACATAAACATCCATTAATGCCAGCACCCCTTGCACCTGGTGTTGCGCCTCAACCAACTACACCACTTCCCCATCAAGTTGAACAAGCACAACCTCCAGGAGGAAAACCAGGCTTTTTAACTATGGAAGAGTTAAATAAACTTTCAGCTAAAGATTTAAAAGAATACTATAAATCAACAAGTAAAAAAATTAAAAAAGGAAAGAAAAGATAATAAAAAATAACTAAATAATAGTTATTTTTTCTTTATAATATAGATATGGAAAATACAAAAACACAAAATAAAAAATTTAATAACAATTCCTCATTAACATTAATGTTAATGTTAATAGCAGGATTTCTAGTTTTTTGACTTCTGGCAGCAGGATCATTAACAGAAAATAGATTTGGAACACATATACTATTTAATGGTGATATGAATAGTTCACCAGTATGATATATTTTAACTATTTCATATATATCAATTTTATTTATGATTGGAGCAATGGTTCTTTTATCTCTAGAATTAAGAGGTAAGTTTAAACTTAATGTTCCCCAAGAAAAAGTTATAAGAATAATCTCGTTCTTAATAATTGGAATCTCAGGATTCATGATTGGAATATCAGCAATATCATTCGCAACATTCCAAACAGCTTTCTTTAAATCACAATTATTTCATCCTCATATGTTCGGAAGTTTAGCTGTTGCTGATCAAGGGTTAGCAATAGGTTCTATTTCACTAATATTAATTATTGGAGCAATGGCAGTTATGACATTCTTTATGTTTGCAAAGATTGAGTTCAATGATAAATTATATTTTGTACTTAGAAATGTATCAATAGCAGCAGTAGCAGCAGGATGATTTATATTCAATATGAATGTAAATGCTTTTGGAGCTATGGGTGGAGATCTTAATGTACTTGTTAAAGGGATAACTGATGGGAAAGTTGACTTAACAAAAATAGATGGAGAAAACTTAATTCAATTAGGTAATATGGATGCAGAAGTTTTTTATGATGATTTTGTCAAACCCCTCGATGACTGATTTCCAAACTGATGAATTGCAGATAAATTTTTCACACCATTATGAGAAGGGGGAACAATACCTAAAATTCCTTTCATCACTAAAAATCCTATTAATGTACCGGGACAAGGACTACATTATTTATTACTTTCAATTGGAACAATATCTAGAAACTTACATTTATCTTTATTTGATAAATCAGGTTCAATTTTTGGAACAAACAATTCAATAGCGGCAGACTTATTATTTACTACAACAATGGCATCAATAGTAGCTTTACCAATTTATGGAACTTATACTTATTACAAAGTTGAAGATAATTCAAAATCATTTGTATATGATGCATCAATATTTATTATTATTGGAGTTACAGCATTGTATGGATTCCTTGCTTGAATAACTCCATACATACCAGTAGGAAGCAATGAATATATTCCTTCAATGAAAGATGCTCTTTTAAATGGTAAATACAACTTAATTGCTCCAGGATTAGTTGCAGCCCCAGGAATGCATGGTGGATTAGCTTCTGCAGCAGTGTACTATTTCCCACTTTATAAAGGTACAATTACTTGATGAATTACATTCTCAATAATGTTTATAATTCCAGTAATTTCAATCGCATTATCAATTTTTACAAATGAACCTAAAGCAACGGAAAAACTAATTAAAAAACCAGAAAGAAAAAAGGAAGCGAAAGAAGAAAAAGAATAATTAATTTAGGTAGTCAATAGACTACTTTTCTTTTTATAATATATATAATGGAAAACATTGAGATAGAAACAAAAAAAAGAAAAGAGAAATTTTCTTTAAACATAGTAAATAAAGAAGCAGCATTAAAGTTTTTAGAGAATCTAACCTTTCCCATTTACTTTTTAGACTTTGAAGCAATAACAAATAGCAAGGAATGAATGTACAAACACAACCTTTCAGTTGATCAACAAATATCATCATTCTCAATATTAAAAATTGATTCAATCAAAGATGATGAAACAAAAATAAAACATTATTGCAACATTAATAAAAAAGAAGATTATGGATTAATGGTAAAGAAATTAACAGACTTCTATAAAGATAAAAAAGCACCAATTGTAGTGTGAGGGCAAGACTTAGAATTAAGAGCATTGTCTAAGTTGTTTAGAGAAGCCCCTGAAAGTCTTTATAAAAAACTATCTTTCATGTTCTCAAATATTTTTGACTTACAACAATTATTTTATGGAGGATCTTTTTTAAAAATTGAACCTAATGGTAAAACATCTCTTGAGGGAGTTGCTAGAACATTAGATGTATATTTGGAAACAAAAATTAAAGATGGAAAGAGTGCTCATTATTTATTACAACATTCAATTACTAATGAAAAAATAAGACCAACTCATTTAGATTCTATAAAGAAAAGATTAGAAGATTATAATAATGCAGATGTTATAAACATTAAAAGAATATTGTTAAAGATATTTGAAGAATTAAAAAAATAATTCTATAAAGAATATCTTTAATCAAAATAAACCTTTATACTAAGTTAATTAAATATATAATAAGTGTAAATGAAGAGCAGATTTAATCTAGAAGAAAAATCAAAGATATTAGATAATAGAGTTCTTTATGCAAAAGATATTTTTGTTTCATTTAAGAACAAAGAAGTTCTTAAGGGTGTAACAATCGATTTAAGACAAGGGGAAACTTTAGCTTTAGTGGGAGCAAATGGAGCAGGAAAAACTGTTTTAATGGAAACCATTTTAGGTTTATTAAAAAAAGAAAAGGGAGAAGTTTATTTAAATCTTGGACATAAAACTTTTTCTGACAACCTTAAAGAAGTAGGGATTCAATTTCAATCATCAAAGTTTGGACAAAAAGATAAAGTTTATAAAATAATAAATTTCTTTAAGAAACTTTATAAGGATAGAATAAATGATGAAGATGTAGAGGAAATGATTGATGTCTTTGATATTAGAGAATTTTATAAAAAGAAAATAAGCAAATTATCAGGTGGACAAAAACAAAGAGTCAATTTAATGATTGCAATTATTCATAATCCAAAACTTATGATCCTTGATGAATTTATTACAGGCCTTGATGTTAAGTCAGTTAGAAAAATAATAACCTATGTTAATAAATTAAAAATCATTAATGATGCATCAATGATAATAATTTCTCACCAACCAGAAGAAATAAAAGAACTTGCCGATAGAGTTATTGTCTTAAATGACGGAAAGATTATAAGTGAAACAACTGTTGAAGAAATAGAATACAACTATGGAACAGTTGCACTATTTTTAGAGGAGACAATTTAATGAAAAATGATAAACTAAAAATTTCAACAAAAGAAATAAGTTCTTCTCTTAAAGAAAAAAATAATAATTGAACACAAGATGAATACAATGAGTTTATAAGCGAAAGATTTTCAACTAAATTAAAATTACAAAAATCTTCAAAGGATGAAAATAAAAAGGAATTTATTTTTGACAAAGAAGATAAAAATTTCATCTCTCTTGACAGAACAAGAAAAGACTCAATCTTTGAAAACTTTTCATCAAACTTCTATATCCTTTCAAAAATATTCATTAAGAAATTTTTAACTAGTGGAACCCTACTTATCTTTTTGGCATTCCCATTATTAATTGGAGTTTTATTAACCAATGATATTATTGACATTATGGGAGCAATAGCATCAAAGGAAACAGTTATAACCAATGGAATTAAGAACTATACTGATGCATTCATTTTTCCTACTTTAATTATTACAATGATTTTCATTCCAACATTTGTTGTGGGATTAAGATCAGAATCTTTAATAAAGAGACTTGGTGTATTTGGAGTAACAAAGTCTCAATTCAATATTACAATTACATTATTAACATTATTGTTTACTATCTTAATAGCAATAATTGTTTTTTATCCATTAACAATTATTGGTTATAAAATAGCAAATTCAATGTTTCACACAGAGATAGAACTTGTTTACCCAAATGTTAATTGATTAGCTTTAATTCCTTTATTTATATTTTCAATAATATCATTTTCTCAAATAGGAATATTTTTAGGTATGAAATATAAAGGAACAAAGTCTTCGGTAATTCTTGGATATCTAATAATATTTTTATCAACGCTATTAACAAGTTATCAAACAGGAGGGCTAAAGGATATAGATAAAAGTATACTTAGTAATTCCACATACATCTTCTATGAAGTATTTAGATGAATATTTCTAATAACACCAATAACAATAATTATGCAAGGACTAGTTTTATGTTATTCAACAAATGAAAGTTTACTTAATAATCCAGAATGAAGATTATGAGTCATTCCCCTTGCATATATATTTTCATTTTCATTTTCACTAATCCCATTTTTGTTTAATGATAAATGAATTTCTTTTTCAGGAATAAGATAATTTTTTTGTTTATTAACTTTAACATATATAATTAATAAAATGACATGTGAAGTAAAAACAAATAAAATTATAAGAAATAAAGTTATTGCTTTATTTACAACATATAAGGGAATATTAACATTTATACTTCCAATCTTTCTTGTGTTAATTGTTGGAAGTGTAATTACAAATAATAAACCTGAGGTAATGGGACCAACTCTTATTGCAAGTGGGCTTGCTAACTTAATTGCACTTGGTTTTATTACCAATGTTTTTATTGTCTTTGGACTTGAATATATAGATCTAAAAGATAGTCTTCCAAGAGGAAAAGAACTTACAATAGGAACAATGAAATTAGCCTTGTGAAATTCATTTTTAGGATTATTTAACTTTTTATATCTAATGTTCTTGATGTGGATTTTTACAGATGTCTCTCATTTTATGACACAATCTTTTTTTAAGGGTAACAATATTGATTGATGAGGAGTATTATTTAGTTTGGTTCAATTTGAAACCCTGACCATATCAATGACTTTGTTCTTTGCTCATTTTTTCAATTGTAAAAAAAATTACTTCATTATTTCAATATTATATTTTCTAGGGTTTGGATATTTAGCAGGAGGAATGTTTGGACCTGGTGCAACATATTGAATGACTTATCCTTCATACTTTATGCCACATACTTACATTACTCATTTCTTAGCCGGGGCATTTACAAATGGATATTATGATGTTGCTCATTTATTTACTGTTGGTGATATTGAAAAATGAGTAAAAACAGGAATAAGTGATAACCATAATTCAATAGCTTTATTTATCTTTTGAATAAAAAATAATCCTGAAGCTGCAAAAAATAGTTTTAATCAAGCAATTTTTATCCAACACGGATCAAGCATATGAGATATGAGTGTGTGGAAACCATTTCGTTGAGCAAATGAAGGTGGTGGGAAATGAGTAGAAGGAAATCAATTCTATAATAATTTTTACCAAGTTAATGCCCTGAATATTTTTGTTCCACTATCTACTTCTTTTATATTGGGAACATCATTTTGAATAATAAAAAATCATATTCTCAAATATAAAAATATTTAATAAATTATTTTTATTTATTGTTTTATTAATTAGGTATAATTATATAGAAATTGATTTAGACTATATCATCAATTTATTTTAAAAAAAAGGAGAAAAATTATGGCAAAAAAACCTGGGAAAACTCAACCCTCACAAGGACATCAAGGTGGATTAGCAAGAAGAAATGCGCTAAATGTTTTATGAGATTGTGCTGATAACAAAGGAAAGGACAACTTTCAAGCTACATTAAGTCAAGAGATGGCTTTAACACCTAGAGCTGCTGAACCTGCAGAACCAGTAATGACTGAAGAACAAATGAAAGAAAAATTAAGAGCTGAAATGACTGCTGAAATAACAGAAAACATTAAGTCTGAAATGATGCAACAAATGCAACAACCAGTTCAACAACAAATGCAACAACCTGCACAACCACAACCACAAATGCAACAACCAGTTTCAAACCAAATTAATAGTGGAACTTCTAATCAACAACCAGCTTCAAACCAAATAAACAATACTATTAATAGTGGTAACAATAACGGTGGATTATAATCAATACTAAAATTAACTTGAACTAAACTATAACTAGTTTAGTTTTTTATTTTTCATGTCTAACCTTCCTTATGTTGATCTTAAGGATGTAGGACCATAAAACTTACTTACCTATCTTTTTAGAAAATAAAGTATAATTTTATTAATATATAAATATAACAAATATTTAAAAGGAGGAAGAATTATGAAATTCCAAATAAAACTAGATATACTAAAAAATTATTTAGGAAGATTAACACATTCAGTTCAATCCGTATCAAGCAGGGTTGAATTTACTGGTGTGTTAATTACTGTCTATGACAATTCAATAACTTTTGAAGGAAGAAATGATTACATGGATACAAAGATAGAAGAAACTAGTTTAACACAAGTTAAGATAGAAGAAACTGGTAAATGCTTAATAAAGGCATCTATGTTAAATGAAATTATTCAAAAAATGGAAGGTGATTCAGTAACCTTTTCAAAAGTAGATTCAAACCTTTTAACAATAAAATCAAAAGATTCAGATTATAAGATTAATTTACTATCTGATGAAAAATATGAGAAAGCAGTAATTTCTGAAAATACTAAAGATTCATTGATAATAAATTCAATAAATTTTAAGGAATCTATTTCAAAAGTAATATTTGCAGGAGATGAAAATCAATCAAAATTTATTTTTCAAGGTGTTAATTTATTTGTTGAAAACGGAACAATGACAACAACTGTTTGTGATGGGATAAGAATTGCTTCTCATAAATCTTCACAATTATCTTCAAAAAGAATTAATAAAATAATACCTATAAAAGTTGTTAAAGAACTTTTAAAAATTCTTCCACCCACAGGAGACTATAAATTTTCTTTCTCTGAAAATAAAGGAGTTGTAGTGGCAGAAAATATGATAAATCAATTTGCTTTGATTGAAGGAACATTTCCAATCTTTGAAGAACATTTTAGTTTAGAAAAGTATAACAAAACACTTATCATAGATAGAAGTACTTTAATTAGTGCAATTGAAAAGGCAATAATCCTTATTTCAAATAAATATGATGGATCAAATAGAGTTGAGTTTATGTTAAAAAATAATTCATTAACTGTAGAATCAAAAGAACAAGAAATCGGATCAGCAAAAATAGAACTATCAAATATTGATTATAAAGGAGATGATATAAACATCTCATTATCTCCAAAAATAATCCTTGAAGGAATGAAAATTATAAGTTCAGATAAAGTGACAATCTTACTTACCGATCCTCAATCAAGTGTTTTAGTTAAATCAGAAAAAGAAGGGTTAGATTACTTAGTATCTCCAATGGTTTAGTTTTAAATTAATGAGTACATTTTCATTAATTTATATTAAAATAAATATAGGAGTAAATAAAATACATTTAGAAAAAGGGGGTGATTAGTATGGGCTGACAACAAAATGAAGATAACAATCTTAGAAAAATTATTTTTGAAAGCGCACAAAAACTAGAAAGAGACGGTAAAGGTAAAATATTTACTAGAGTTACTTATCCAAAAAGAGGAGAAGATTTCTTAATATCAATAGAATGACCAAATGGTAAAATAATTAGATATTCAAGAGAAGAGTTTGTACAAAAAAATTTAATAGAAATTAGAGAATATGTTTCTAGATTAGCAGAAGAAAACGCAAGCTAATATAGCAACCTTACATCACATATATTTTTTAAATATAATTATATGAGCAACATTAAAACCACCTTATTTAGGTGGTTTTTTTAAGTATTAAATTACAAATTAGTTATAAGATTATTTTAAACCATCTTAATAAAGGTTCCAATATTGGCTTGCCCTTCTCTTCGTTTATATTATATGTGATATCATTAAGTTATTATATGAGTGAAAAAAAAGAAACAATTATAATAAAATTACAAAAAGATATTTATAAGGGAATCAATCTTTTTGAGATTGTTTTATTCTCTATTTTTTCAACAATTGCAGTTTTGGTATTCCTTTATTCAATTTTAAGTACCGATAAACCTTCAGCTAAAGTTCAAGCTTCATATATTATTTCGTTGATAGATATACCAATGGGAATAATTGCTTCAACAACCCTTTCAAAGAAATCAAAATACTCCCCAATCTTTTTAATCATTGATGCATTTTTATATGGAATATCAAACTTTCTTGTTGATAATAATGCTTTAGGATTTGTAAATGCAATTATAATCCCGTTATTATGATTTTTTGCATTTGCATATCTTTGGAAAGGGAACGTTGAAAAAGAGACAAAAAAAATTGAAACGAGAAAACTTAACTTATCAACAGGAGCATTATTATTATTTTCAGTTATAGTAATTTCAACATCTCTTGCACTAGTGATGCATTGAAATTCATTTAATTTTAATGACCCTATAGTTTCACTAAATATTTGGTTTGATTCTTTTGCAGCATCGTTGATGTTGTTTGCAGTAATTATGGGAGCATTAAGATTTAGGGAAGTTTGATATTTATATCTATTAGCAAACATACTAAAGATAATATTATTCACAATTAACCTTTCCACAGGGAATAGCAAAGATGCTATGCTTTTAGTAATGTCAAGTGCATATTTAATTAATGCAATATTTGGTTTATTTGTTTGAGCCGATTCAAAAAAATTTGATAATAAAAAAGATAATTAAATTCTATCAAGAAAAAAGATTTAAGTTAAAATAATATCTCTAACGAGATATTATTTTTTTTCTTAAATCATAAATTACCCTATTCATAACTTGATTGGATTTACTCTCTTTTTCAACCTTTTTTATTGATGACATTATTGTTGAATGATCTCTTCCAAAATATCTTCCAATATCCATTAATGAAGAATTAAGTAATGTTCTTGCGAAATAAATAGATATGTGTCTTGGAAGAACAATCTCAGACTTTCTTGATTTTCCAAGAATATCTGATGAACTAACTTGATATTGTTTTCCAACAACTGAAACAATCTTTGACATTGATAAACCTCTACTTGTCCCCATCCCCTCAAATATGTCCATCATATCTTCATGGGTATATTCATCTTTGATGCTGTTATTAGTAATTGATCAAAAGATTATTTTATTTAATGCTCCCTCTAGTTCTCTAATATTAGAAGCAAAATTTACAACTACAAAATCAACTGCTTCAGGAGTAAGGTTTAAATCTTCTCGCTCTCTCTTTTTTATTTTTTGTTGAAGGATTAATTTTGCAGTTTCAACATCGGGAGGAGTTACACTCATTAAAACGCCTCCCTTAAATCTTGTTATAAATCTTTCTTCAAAATCCTTAAGCTCTTCAGGGTATTGATCAGAAGTAATAACTATTTGTTTCCCCTCATTGATATAGTTAGAAAATATTCCAAAAAATATTTCCTTAGCTTTTGGCAATGATTGAATCATTTGAATATCATCTATCAATAGTACATCATAGTTTAAAAACTCATCATTAATTTTTTTAATGCTTTTAGTATTCACTCCATTTTCATAAACCAAATCTTTAAAATCTTTTGATTCCAAATATCTAACTGTATAGTTAGGATTTTTCTCTAAAATTTTATTACCAATAGCATGAAGTAAATGAGTTTTTCCTAGTCCACTTCCTCCATAAATAAAGAATGGTGATCACTCTCCAGGCTTAAGTCCAACAGACAATGATGCATGTTTTACTAATCTGTTTTCTCCACTCTTTGATGCTAAGAAATTATCAAGAGTAAATTCTGGTTTTAAGGAATCACTTTTAGCAACCTTTATTCTTATTTCATCAATAGTTTCCGATTCATTTCTTTTATCTAATTCCTCTTTATTAAAGAATACAATATTGAAATTTGAATTTAATGTTGTATGTATAAAAGGAAGAAGGTCTTTAGTAAATTCTGATTCTAAGATCGTTCTTGAAAAATCATTTGATACAGAAATAACAAGACTATTTGTGGCCTCATTTATTTCTTCAATTCTTGATCCCTCAAGAAGAGTGAGTAAATTAGAACGTCTATCAATATCATCTAACAATACTTCTTCTTGAATCTTCTTCCAAATTTGATTTAAATCTTTTCTTTTCATATTAATTATTATTATAAACTAAAAAAAGGAAATATAAAAAAAATGTGGAAAAAGAGTAAAACCCTCTAAAACCCTCTAAAAGTGGGGGGTTTTGAGAATTTTGGATAAAAAAGAAAATAACAAATATAGAGAAAAGTGAGTTTTCCACAACAAAAACCCTCTAAAACCCCCAAAAATATATAAAAACATATAAAATTGTGGAAAACTATCATATTGATAATTTTAAATATTGGAAAACCTATCTTACTTAATATATTTTTTTAGTATATAATTATTAAGAGTAAAATTATTTATGTTTATTAGAATGTAAAGAATTATTATTTAAACACACACAAAAAATAAAAGGAGGTTATATCAAGATGAAAAGAACATATCAACCAAATAAAAGAAAAAGAGCAAAAACTCATGGGTTCAGATCAAGAATGGCTACTAAAGATGGTAGAGCAATAATCAACAAGAGAAGAGCTAAAGGTAGAAAAAAATTAACTGTTTCAGACGAGAAATAATAAAATGAAGAAAATATATTCATTGAAATCTCAAATTTACTTTAATAAGGTAATAAACAAAGGTAAAAAAATAAGATCAAAATATTTTTTATTATCCTTTGTTAAGTCGGAAGAATTTAAAATAGGTATATCAGTACCAAAGAAACTAGGTAATGCAGTTTTTAGGAATTATAATAAAAGAATAATTAAAGACATCATTCCTGGATTAAATATTTATGAGAAAAAATTTCATATTGTATTAATAATTAAAAAAGACTTTATTGATCTTTCAATAGATTCAAAAAAAGAAATACTAAAAAAAGAAATCAAAAGAATTAAATAATGGCTACTAAAGAAAAAAACAATAACAAGGGTCACCACTCCTTTTATAAAGAAGCAAACAAATCAATTTTAGGTCAACAACAATGAACTCCAAAAAAAATTGGTAAGACTTCGTTTAAGATAATCAAATGATTAATGTTTGGTTTTTTAATAGTGGCAACTCTTTGAGGGTGTGTTAATGAATTTATAATTAAAACTTCACATAATTTAGGACAAGGGGTAGAGTTTTATAGATCAGATGAGTTTGTTTATCCTAATATGTATTCATCAGCAGAAATCGTTGGATATACTATTGCAAATGAAAGTGTTACTCCTGGTGTTGACGGAAAGGATGATTACTTTGATGCAGAAACTAAAACTGCTAATAATGAAACATTGCCCTTCAATTTCTATTCTATAAATCCTAATTATGGAATCAATGTTGATGAATATTCTTTTGTTGATAAAGATAAGGCAGCAACAGAATTACAAGTTGATAAATATATAATAAAATCTAGTGATGTAAAAACAATTACTAAACAAAGAAAACATGCTGATAGTGTTACTGATCTTCCAGAAGTTTATTCATATAATTTAAATCAAGCATCAGTTATTTTAACAAACATATTTTCTTATAGTATGGATCAACTTAGCTCTGAAGCAGAAGGAACGATGGCTCCAAGTTCATCGCTTGTTCCTGAATCAGTTAAAAAATTTTTAACCCAAAAAATAGATGATGCATCACTTGGAGAAGACGCTTATAAAGTTGACGGATGAATTAACTTTGTATATTATATGTATGATAGTAAAGATGGATTAGATGGAACTATAAATGAAAGTTCAATTCCTGCCAAAGGAAATTGAATTAAAGGAGAAGGAGATCATAAAGAAGATTTCTTTAATATTAGTGAAGATGCAGACCTAAGTGATGGTATCCAAAGAGATGAATTTTTTGGATTGAATGGAACACTAACTTTAAAAAATCCAACAACATTTAAACCTTCATCAATAGATGAGATAGCTGATATTGATAATTGAAAACCAATATATTCAATTCCAATGAAAATAAAAGATCCAGAAGCCGAAGATCCAGACACAGCAGAAATGATTGATAATATTGAAGGACAAGTTGTAAGAGAAATAAATAACAATGCCTTCTTAAATGGAACAGGTAAATCTAGTTATAATGACTTTATTAAAGGTAATGATGCTCTTGAAAAAGCAATTGAAGATCAAGGGGGAGTAGGATCTGTTGTAGAAGAATATTCTGTTGATTATACAGGTTTAAATTTAATACCAAAAAATTCAAAAGTTTATGGTGGTGCAGAAGAAGTTGTAGTTCCAATTAAAAAAGGATTCCCAATAGCACCTTCTGATAAGACTATAAGTTTAATTGAAGGAGAAGATTCTAAAGGAGGATATAGAGATAGTAATTTTGAATCACAAAAATTAACTGATAATAAAGATATGGGATTTGATTCAACAATTCAAAATTATGGTTGAATGATAATGGATAATGATGGAAACTTAAAAAGAGTTTATGATAATAAAGAAGATGCATTAAATAAAAATCCTTTAACTTCTGAAGATGAAAAAGATGCATTGTATGGTGACCAAAGAAGATTAGGTTGAGGAAAACTTGCTTATGGTGAAGAAGATAAAATAACAGACAATACCTCTGTTTTTGATGAGAAAATAAAAACATTTATGAATAGTGAAAAATACTTATCATTAGACCAAACAACAAAAATAGGAGAAGAAGAAGTAACCTATAATTATGGAACAAGATTTGCAGGAATGACTTCGGCAACTCAAATTCAAAACTTTAAAAGCGATGCAACTGGTGTGCTTCCAAGATATGAAAAACAAACTCATACAGGACAAGATGATTCATATTGAGAAACTTCATTATTATCTGATTCAATTAATGTAACAGGACAAGATTCATGAAATGAAACTAGAGTTGCATTCCAAGGTTGAGGAGATTGAGATAAAGCATGAGACGTAAATAAATTTGGATTATTATATGGAGCATTCGTATTCCCTATTTCACAATTGTCAATGGGGATAGGAACATTATTCCATTATCAAGATTCTCCTTGAGGAACAGTATTCTCAATATTTATTATAGTTTTCCTTGTTAGGGGTCTTGGTGCACTTCTTTCAATAAAGGGAACAAAGAACCAATTAAAAATGCAAGAAGTTCAAACTGATGTTGCAAAAATAAAAGCTAAGTATAGTAAGTATGATCTTAAAGAAGATAAGAAAATGAAACAAAAGCAACAACTTGAAATAATGGCTTTATACAAAAAGAATGAAGTTAACCCAATGGGATCTTTAGGAACAATATTTATAACAATGCCAATATTTATTTCCCTATGAATAATCATTTCTGCATTACCTGCATACAAGGTTGCTATTATGGGTAACTTCTCATTCTCGGTGTCTGCATGATATGGAATGTTTAACTTAGGATTAATGTTCTTCTTATATCTATTAGTAGGTATAACTGTTGGACTTGTACAAGGAGTTTCATCTAAACTTCCTAATTGACTTTCAAACAAACGTAAGGGTGTTAAAAGAATAGATGAAGCAACTAAAAAATCTATGAAGAAACAAAATAGAACACAAAACATAATGGTTGGGGTATTTATCTTTATGGGTCTAACTGTTCCAGCTATGTTTGCTGTTTATTGAATTGCTTCAGGATTATTCACAATACTCCTTGAACTTGGTAGACATGCATTTAGAGTAAAAAAAGCAAATAAAATTAAAGAACAATAAGATTAAAATAAACATCTTAAATAAGATGTTTATTTTTTATAATTTAATTATGTTAGAGAAAATACTAAAAGAATATAATTTAGAAAAAAATAAAATTGCTAAGTTAAATCAATTAAGAAAAATAGTTTTAGAATATAACGAACATACTAATTTGACTTCAATAGTAAAAGAGGAAGAATTTAATGTCAAACATATTTTAGATTCAATTTCAATTATTAAATTTTATAATCTGGAGAAAAAAAATATTCTTGATGTTGGTTCCGGTGGTGGTCTTCCAGGTTTAGTTTTATCAATCGTTTTAGAAGATTCTAAAATAACAATGATAGATTCAAATAATAAAAAGATTAATTTCATTAAACATGCTATTAAAGAATTAAAATTAGAGAATGCATTTACAATATATTCAAGAGTAGAAGATGCAAAAATAGATAAAGAATTTGATATTACTTTATCAAGAGCTGTTGCCCCATTAAATATATTATTAGAAATAACAATGCCAACAGTAAAATTAAAAGGAAAATTAATTTATTATAAAGGAATAAATTTAGCTAATGAATTACCAAAAAAATGAGAGGAAACCGAAAAAAAATTGGGCATAGAATTCAATGAAATAAAAACATTTAATCTTGACAACGAAACAAATAGATCATTTATTAGTTTTACTAAAGTTAAAATTATAAATAATTTTATCAAAAGAGATTATTCACAAATAAAGAAAAAACCAATTTTTGGATTATAATATAATATAGTATGGAAATTATTACAATAACAAATCAAAAAGGTGGTGTTGGAAAAACAACTACTGCAATAAACTTAGCTGCTGGTCTTGGGATAATAGGAAAGAAAGTTCTATTAGTTGATCTTGATGCACAAGCTAATTCAACTTCTGGATTAGGAGTTGAAAAACATAATGTTAAGAAAGATGTTTTTAATTTAATTGTTGATGATGAACCAATTAAAAATGTAATCATATCAACGTCTGCTGAGAACGTTGATATTATTCCTGCATCAATTGAACTTGCAGGAGCAGACATTCATTTATCAATGAGAAAAGATAAAGTTGAAAAAATCTTTGAAAATCAATTTAATGAAATAAAGGATAACTATGATTATTTAATAATGGATTGTCCACCTTCACTAGGTTTAATAAACAGGAATGCACTTTCTATAGCTGAGAAGATAATCATTCCTGTTCAAGCAGAGTATTATGCCCTTGAAGGTTTAACACAATTATTATCAACAATTTCATTGGTTAAGAAAATGTTTAACCCAGATTTAGAAATTGGAGGAATCTTATTAACAATGTATGATTCTAGAACAAACTTAGCAAATGAAGTTAAAGACGAGGTTCAAAAATTCTTTAAGGAAAAAGTATTCAAAACTACAATTCCAAGAAATATAAAACTAGCAGAAGCTCCTTCAACAGGACAATCAATATTTGATTATGATAGTTATTCAGTTGGTTCAGTTGCATATATGGAAATAGCAAAAGCAGTTTTAGGATGAGGTAAATAATGGAAATTGAAAATAAAAACATAAAAAAAACAACAACAAAAAGAAAACCTGTACTAGGAAAAGGTCTAGGGGAAATTTTTGGAGGAGACGTTCAAAACGTAATAGATAATATTTCTAAAAAAAGAACAGATGGTCTTACTTTAGAAATACCTGTTTCAAAATTAGTTTCTAATCCTTATCAACCAAGAAAACATTTTGATAAAGATGAACTTGATGGTCTTGCAAAATCTATTAAACAAAATGGTTTGTTCACACCAATCCTAGTAAAAGAAAATCCTGCAGGAGAATATTATATTATTGCTGGTGAAAGACGTTCAAAGGCAGCAAAGATTGCCGGACTTAAAACTATTAAAGCAGTAGTTGCAAATTTAACAGATGATGAAATGCAAAGAATAGCTCTTGTTGAAAACATCCAAAGAGCAGAACTTAATCCAATTGAGGTTGCAATGTCTTTGAAATCAATGATTGATACACAAAAACTTAAACATGAAGAAATAGCAGAAATAATTGGTAAGTCAAGAACGTATGTAGTTAACCTATTAGGTTTATTAAAGCTTGATAAAAAAATAATTGATGGAGTTTTAGATGGAAAAATATCTTATGGACATGCGAGACCATTAATAACTTTAAGCAAGGAAGATTCAATTTCAATATTTAATAAAGCAATTGAACAAAATCTTTCCGTTAGAGAAATAGAAGGTTATGCTAAAGCTTCAAAATTAAGACAAGCAAGAAAAGATAAAGGGCCACAAGAGAAGACTTATAAATCAGAAGAAATACTTTATGCAGAAGAACTAATTAGAAATAAAGTAAGATCAAAAGTAAATATTACTGATAATGAAATAAGAATTAAATATAAAGGTAAAGACCAATTAACAAGAATTTTAGATAGAATGGATGCTAACGAGAAATAGTTAATTTAAATGAACTTAAATAAAGTTCATTTTTTACTACAAAAGAGTATAAATAGAATGAAAAGAAATATTATGGTTAGTAAAGTATTTAATCCAATTAAAGATTTAGGAGCAGAGGTTGTAGTAATTATAGCAATAATATTTTTTCTTTACTTTATTTCAAAAATATTAGGGAACCTTAAAATTGGAAGTAGAACTATTAGGATACCAAAGGTAATTACAGTAATTTTTGTTTCATTTATTCTTGGAGTTATATTTAGAGCAATAAATTCTGATTTCTCGTTTCAACTCGCTCCATACTTATCAACGCTTTCAATAATAATATTATTTATAGCTTTTGGAGCCATGATTGATTTTAGATCTCTGAAGAAATTTGGAACATGAGTATTATTAATAGGTACCCTTCCATATTTATTAGAGGTTGTAGGTTTAACACTAATTATTTCTTTAACAACACATCTACAGTGATATGAAGCATCAATAGCAGCAACACTTGTTTCGATTTGTTCTGTTGGGATTACTTCACCAAGATTAATGGAAAACTTGGTTCAAGGATATGAAAAAGATGTTCAGCTTAATGAAACACTAAATTTAGCTGCTGCAGTAGAAAGTATATTATCATTAGTTTTATTTGTAATGTTTATCATTTTTTATAAAATGGGTTATAGTGATTCGGGGATTACTGAAAAATCATCTTTACTAGTCATCTTTGTATTTGTACCAGTAATATTAATAGGTGGAGTATTGATCGGAATAATTATTGGACTATTGGCTTTATATGTAATTACCCCAATGATAAGAAAGATTATTCCAGCATACAAAATTTCTACAGATAATTTAAATGGTGTTGAACTTGAGCAAGCAAAATTAATCAATAACAAAGCAAGAAAGAAATCAAACTTCTATTCATGAATAATAGTTGTGTTTTTAATAACAGTTGTTTATTTTGCTTTGCAAATAATATCATTAGGATTTATAATGATGGAATCAGCCTTGATAGCAGGAATGATATTATCTATTGCTGGATCTAAATCATTAGAGCATAAAAATATACAATCATCTTATGCAATGAACTCAGGAATATTTTATGGAACAATAGGTTCATTGATCGTTTGAGGATTTGGTGGAATGTTAATTGATCCTTCATCATTTTCTGGTCACAGTTGAGGACCTCATAAAGGAATTCTAAATATAGAATATATAATATTCTTTTCAATATCAGGTGCACTTCTAAGATTTATTGGAGTATTTGGTATTATGAGTTTTGGAAGTAAATTTACATCAAAGCAAAAAATATATTCATTTATATCATTTTATACAAAGGGAACAGGTGGAGTTAATAATGGAGCAGCAATACTATTGTTTTTAGGAGTGTCTCTTTCACCAGAATCACCCCAACTTTCTAATGCCTTGATACTTCAAGATATGCTATTAGGTTGAGGAGCATTTATGGTGTTTGTAAGCGTCCCTTTAGGAGATACATTGTTAGTTTCACTAAGAGATAAATTAATATATAAATGACAAGGGTTATCTGAAGGAGAATTTAAAAAACTTTCTATTGATTCAGCAACTACAAAAAGCGATAAAAAAGAATTGAAAAAAGAATCCTCAAGTTATTGAAAACTATATTATAAAAAGAATAAATTAGAAGTATCTTTAACTAGCAAGGTTAAAAAAAATAATAAAAAAGTATTAAGAATAGTTGATTATAACGAGAGAAAGATAAACAAACTAACAATAAAGAACTATGGGATAAAAGAAGAAATTGATAAAAAAAGCAAATCATCATCTTTACTTATAAATATTTTAGATCAAAAAACACCTAGTGAAAAAATAGATTCAAAGAAAACTAAGGTTGAGGAAAAATTATTAAAAAACAAAAATAAGTTAGAAAACATTATTTCAACAAATGGTGAAAAAATAAAATCACTTAAAGAAAAAATTGATAACGAAAAAACAAAAATATTACCAGAAGTTGATTTTTCAGTAAAAAATGACGATGAAAAAATAGTTGATTACAATCAATTTATTGAAGAATATAATTCTACAAAGAATAATCTAATATCATTAATAAAGAAAAAAATAAAAGATGTTGAAATTAGAGAAAAAATGACTTCTTCAATTAAATAAAAAGCATTGTTAAATGCAACACTAACTAACAAAATAGTTGAACATAATCAACTTATCAAAGAACATTCTAATATCATTAATAAAGAAAAAATTATTTCTTTATCTAAATAAAAAAAGCATTGCTAAACGCAATGCTAAAATATAAATTTGTTTAATAAGATTATATTTTATAATACATTAAAAACAGTTTAATTCAATACAAATAAATTTATTATTTACTATTTTTTTCTGCTTCTTCTTCTTCTTTAAAACATTTATAGCAAAGTTCTCTACCATCTGCAGTTTTAAAAATCGCAAATTCTGTTTTTCCACATTTGTTACATCTTATATATTCCATTTTTCCCTCTCATAAATTGTTTATTTAAATACCTTCAAAAATAATTATACTAAATTAATTTAATTTAATTTACAATTTTTATTAAATATGTAACTGTGTAGAAAAGTCGCCCATTTTATTCTCCGAATTCCTTTGGAGAAACCCAACCTAAACAAGGTTGGAATCTAATGTAATTATAATGCTCAATCCAATTATTGGAAATATTTGTTAATAATTTTAGGATTCTTTCTCTAACGGTAGATGCCTAAGGTATTCTCCTTTGTAAATAGAGAAGTAAAATTCAATAGGATAATTCTCAGTTGACTCACCAACATTACTCATTGATTGAGTAATGTTGTTTTCTTTGCAAAATTCCATAAATTCTTTGTTTTGATAAATTAATGCATGATCAGATTGTAAAATCAATTTTGAAACGTCTCTTCCAATTATTGCTTTTTCGGGTGTATCTAATGCAATATATTTATCTCTATAGTCAGATATTGTGTGTGCAATAATTTCATTATTGTAAACATCGATTACTGCACAAATATATAATCAATCCCCAGGGATTTTATATAGCTCTCATCAATGGATCATTTTTCATTTAATCCATTGACAGATCAATCATTAGCTATTAAATTTTTGAAACCTTTTGTTGTGAGTTTTAATTCTTTGGGGGTCAAAGATTTATATTTTTTAGATTCACACATTATTCCTAATTTTTTCATATACCTATATAGATATAGAGTCATTTCGCTTATATTAAGGTTATAATCCCTTAATAATATGAATAATAACCTTGGTCTTCCAAAATTTCCTCTATTATCTACAAATGCTTTTTTAATAATTTGTAGTCAATCTTTTCTATATTTCGGTTCTACATTACAACCTCTTAAAACTCATTTTCTATATCCATCTCTAGAAACTTTAATTAATTTACATAATTTTGTCAAGCCATAATTATGTTTGGATTTTAATATATCTTTATGCAAATGGATGAACATAAACTTTTTCGGTTTTTTATCAATATCTTGTTTTTTCATTCATTCAATATAATCTTTAAGAATTTCATTTTCTCTTTGCAATTCTTCATAACTTTTCTTTTTAGGATTTTTCTTATCTGGACCTTTCATTGATTTCAATCTTGCATCTTTTTTTATTTCGCTAATTTCTAATTCCTCAATTTTCTTTTGTAATCAATTTGAAGAACGAAATTTAATATTTTTAATATATGTTTTTCCTCAATAATTTAATGTGTTTTCAAAATTTGAAATATCATCAATATTAAAATTTTCATAACCTTTTAATTCATCCATCATTTTCTCAATACTTT
>CAMZNG010000004.1 GCA_947313745.1 uncultured Mycoplasmataceae bacterium | reverse complement strand
TGTTCATAAGTAAGAATATTCTAATCCATGGTTAGATGCATTATATTGTTTTCCATACTTTGATTTTTAAAAGTACATCTTTAATATTAGGAATTGAAATTAAATTTCCCTTTTGTTTGCATAATTTTCAATCTAATATTTCATCACTAAACATATTTATTGCAATACTTTAAAAAGATTTGTAAACATTCTTATCAAAAAGAAATGAATTTGATATTTTAACTTTTTTGAATAGCCATTAAATAAAAACACTTTTTATATAAGAGAAAATGTAAACATAATAGAATGTATTAAATTGTTCTTTTATTTAAAGAAATAATTATATTTTATCTTTCAAGATACATTCATTTTTTTCAAAATGGTACCTTTTTGATAAGAGGAATAGTATAACAATATTAGTTATGAATATAAAGAACACTATGAAAAAATTAGTAACGATTTTTACAACAATAGTATTTATTGTTATTTTAACTTTTTTTCAATAATCAAAAATTAAATATAAATACATTAAATACTTATAAAAATATTGAAAATCAAATAATAAATAATGAAAGTAGTATTAAAGATATTTCTTTAGGAGATCGTTCTTCTTCGGCAATAATCTCAAAAGACGGAATAGATCATATGTTTGTTTGAGGGAGTAATAAAAATGGGCAATTAGGACTTGGAGATAATAAAAAGGAAGTTTATAATACCCCTCAAGAATTAGTGATTCCTGATACAAAAACATTTAAACAAGTAGAGGTTAGTGATTTTTTCTCATTTGCTTCAACAACAGACATTTTAGGAAATGATCATTTATATATGTGAGGAGCAAATGATTTTGGACAATTAGGATTGGGAGATTATGCAGAAGAAGAATATAATACACCACAAGAAGTAGTTTTACTTCCTCAAGGAAAAATAAAAAGTGTTGATATCGTAGATCATTCATTTGCAAATCAAGATATGTTAGCTTTCTCTAGTACAATAATTACTGATGATTCAGGAATTGACCATTTATATATGTGAGGAGATAATAGTGAAGGAGAGTTAGGATTAGGATCTGATTTTTCTGAAAAATCATACAATATTCCTCAAGAGGTAACAGGACTACCATCTATAAATAAAGGAGATTCAATAAATGAAGTTTCATTAGGAATGCGTGGATTTTCTCTTGTGGAAATTTCTATTGGAGGAATAGATTATGTTTATTCTTGAGGAACAAATGATGTTGGTTCATTAGGTATTGGAACAACAAAATCATATGATACTCCTCAAAAGATAGATACTTCTTCTTTTGAAGAAGTAAAACAAATTTCTGCAGGTCATTCTTCTTCTGGAGCAGTGGTTACCAAAGATGGAAAAGATTATATTTACTCTTGAGGGTTTGATTCCCAAGGGCAATTGGGAATAGGAGATCCTCCACTCGAGGGTTTTGTCACAGTTCCTACAATGGTGATTAACTTACCTCAATCTGATACCGTAAAACAAATATGTTATAAAAGTTCAACATATTCAGGAGCAATTCTTGTAGATCCTTTAGAAAAATCCCATCTTTATATGTGAGGAGAATCTAACTATGGTGAATTTGGAAGCGGAACTAATAAAGAAAGCTTCACTTATCCTAATGAAATAAAAAATTTACCTGAAGGTTGGGATTCAATTAATGACATTTCATTTGGTTCAACTAACACATCATTAATAGTTAGTAAAGATGGAAAAGATTATATTTATAGTACTGGTGGAAACCTTTATGGACAATTAGGAATAGGGAGTTTTATACCAAAAAATGTTTTTACAGAAATTTCTCTCTCTATTGGCGATAATATTCCAAATGATGGTTCAATAAATCATGAAAGCATAACATCAACAACAGCAGATTTTAATTTCACTAATAGTGAATCGTTTTGTCCATCAAAAGAATCATATAATTTAAATGTAAAAAGTAATAATTCTTTTGATTGAACTTCTGGAGATTTAAATGAAGCAAATATTACACAAACAATTACAGGATTTAAACCTGGGACTACATATATTAATTTCACAGTACAACCATTTGATTTAGAAGGTCATAAAATTGGCCAAGAATTTACTATTGAAGATTCATTCACAACCACTAATAGTGAACCAATAGGAATTACTTCTGCAACAATCGATGATGGAAGTGTCAATGAAAATTCATTTAATTTTGATGCAGTAATTACTCCAAGCAAAGAAGGAGAAGAAGTTGTTTCTGATTATAAAATTGAAGCAATTGCAAAAGTAGGTGACGATTCTTCTGAGCAAGTTTTTTGAACCTCTACTATTCAAGATAAAACAAACATATCTCTTACTGTTGATGGACTTGAATCACATACAAGATATTCAAAAATAAAATTCCAATTAATAGATATAGATGATCCTGATATAACAATTGGATCTGTTTTTGAAACAAACAAAAGCATAACAACTGATGCTGGAGAAGCAACAGGAATATCTTCAGCAATAATAAATGAAAGTAGTATTACTTTTGATTCGTTTGAATTTGATATGGATATTTCAACCTCTATACCAGAAATAAGTTATGTTGATGATTATAAAATTGAAGTTTCAGCAACAAACAATTATGAACAAAGAGATATTTTTTGAACCTCTACAAAGCAAAATGATGTTCATTTAACTGATGTTATTGTTAATTCTTTAGAATCAGGGAAAACTTATTATGATGTTGAATTTCAAATAATCCAAATAGATGGATCAAAAATAGGGAATCCTTTTAAAACAAATAAAGACATAACAACTAAGAAAAAATCTGCTGCCGTCTTATCAAATGTAAGTGTTCCTGATATAGGATACAATTCAGCATTAATCAAAGTTAAGGTAAATGCATCAACAAATTTACTTGGAGAAGATTTAGAAGAATACGGTATCCTTGTTAAGGATACGTCATCAAGTCAAACATGAGAAAAAAATTATTTAGAAAGCGATGGTTTTCAAGATGTAGAAATTGACAAACTTGAAAGTGATAAATCATATGACTTAACTGTTGAAATAAAAGGTGATCCATCATCAGTTATAGTAATACCAACATTTTCAACACTAGCATTTCCATTCAAAGTTGATGATCATTCGTTTGTTGAAAATGAATCAACAAAAAATACATTTACCTTTAGTATAAAAATTAATTTAGCAGAACCAGAATATAAAGACCCATTCGATACTCAATCTTTACATTTATATTCAAATAATTCAGAGATAGATATTGAATATGAAAAATTTGATGGAAATAATATATATACTTATAAAGCAGTAAACTTAAAACCAAAACAAACATATGATAATTTAACAATCTTTATAGATGGAGCTAAAGAAAAAGTAGCTATGATTAACAAAGATGGAAGTCCTTCTTTTGCAAAAACAAAGGTTAATATGACAATAATTTACATATCTATTTCAATAGGATTAGTTTTAACAATAATAGTTATTGTTTTAATGATAATTTTTATAGTAAAAAGACACAAAAAGGAAGCAGCTGGTGTATCAAATAGATGATATAGATCAAATTTTTATTAATTATATTGAAATATAAATAATTTTATAAAAAGAAAAAGATTTTAAATTTAACTATAATATAAATTAATAACTAGTATAGTCTAAGTAATTCATAAAAATTATTTTTTGCTCCAAAAATATTTTTGGTATAATTTAGTTATAAAATGAAAAAAGAAAACAATAAAACTTTATTTTTTTTTACAAAAAGAATAATCAGTTATGTGGTTATTTTTTTAGTGTTTACCCTATTATTTTTTACTTTATTAGTAAATTCAAATAATATTGGAACTTTATCAAACGAAGATATTATTGATCAAAATGAAAATACTAATAATCAAGTTGTAAACTCTAATGAAGATATCCTTCCTGATTATAAATTATCACGTGATGATACTTCAATAGTTGAGGGCTCAGTAACAACTGAAGGATTTGATGTTTTAACAATAATGAATGTAGTTGAAGAAGGAACAACATCCCCTTTCCCAGCAAGATTCATTAATTTTATTGTTACTTCAGGTAGTACAGAAAGCGAGGAAATTTTAATAGGGAAAAGCATAAAATTTGGAACAACTGCCTCTCATTCTCCTCCTATTGTATTCGATGAACCATTTACATTTCACATTCCTTTTGAAAGTGGTCTTTCTGGCGGAGTAAGATATGATAATTTAAATTTTAAAGTTGATATAGAGATGGGAGGGGGTGTTGATGATTGAACGTGAACCTATCTAAGTGTTTTAAAACCATCAATTCTTCCACCATCTTTAACAACTCCGATTGTGTCAGACATAGATAAAAATTCAGCTAAAGTTACTACAACAGTTGGAGGAGATCGTAAATTAAGTAGATACTATTTAAATGTAGAAAAAGCTAATGGAACAGATATCATTTGATCAACAGAATTTTTTAATGATAGTGGAACTAAAGTTATTGAAATAAAAAATTTAGAAATGAATACAGAATATAAGGATTTTTATATATATGTTTATGATGAAAATGGCACAAGAACTGGTGTATCATCAACTTCATTTAGTTTTAAAACAAAAGGAAAAGATATAGGTGATTTATCAACCCCAAGAGCAACCAATATATCATCAACTACTGCAACAATTGAAGTAACTGTTGGACAGGAACAATCATTTTTTGACTCAAATGGAAAATATAATAGTTATTTTTTAGATGTTAAAAATAGTTCTGGAGAATCTCTTGGTAAATCAGGAAAACTAGAAGATGTTGGCAAACAATCAATTCAGTTAACGGAATTAACATTGGGAACAGATTATATTAATTGTGTGGTTATTGCTTATGATTCACAAGATGAAGGAGAAGAAACCCCGCTTAAAACATCTAAAACTTTTAGT
Source organism: uncultured Mycoplasmataceae bacterium (assembly GCA_947313745.1). Classification (GTDB taxonomy): domain Bacteria; phylum Bacillota_I; class Bacilli_A; order Mycoplasmatales; family Hepatoplasmataceae; genus Tyloplasma. The sequence goes on along the minus strand of CAMZNG010000004.1, from coordinate 6,773 downwards.
TTTTCAACATTAAAAAAACAGCCCTTAAGTTTAACTCAACCAACAGTTTCAAATCTAACAAAAACATCTGCAACAATTACAACAACAGTTTCCGAAGGAGAAACATACAATGGAGATTATTATGATTATGTTTTAGATGTTCAAGATAGTTCTGGAGTATCTCTTGGTAAATCAACAACCTTTTCTGATGAGGGAGAAAAAATAATTGAATTAACAGAATTAACATTAGCAACTGAATATTCTGATTGTGTTATTGTTGCAAAAGATCCTGTAGATGATTTAAAAGTATTTTCACAATCTTCACCATTCACTTTTACAACCCTAAAAAAAATACCTAATAATTTAACACTTCCAATAGTATCGGATGTAACAAAAACTACTGCTACAGTTGAAACCAATGTTTCTGAAGAGGTTCCATCTATAAATAATGGAGGAGTATTTGATAATTATGTTTTAGATGTTCAAGATAGTGTTGGAACATCTCTTGGTAAATCAATAACACTTTCCGATGGTGGAAAAAAATCTATTGAATTAACAGAATTAGCTTCTGGTACAAAATATAATGATTGTAAAATAATTGCTTATTCAGAAGGGGATGAAGAATTATTGTATGCAGAATCACCAAAATTTAATTTCACAACACTAAAGAAAAATCCTAATAGTTTATCTTTACCAATTGTTAGCGATGTCAAAAAAACTACTGCAACAGTTACAACAGATGTTACAGATGATTCATTAAATGGTGAGTTCCAAGATTATGTCTTATCTGTTAAAGATAATTCTTCTGGATTAATATTAGGGGAATCTACAACACAATCTTCTGGAGGTAGTGTTTCTGTTTATTTAACAGATTTAACAATTGCAACAAAATATGATGATTGTGTAATAATAGCTCATGATCCAGAAGATATAACAACAATATATGCAACATCTTTAAAGTTTAGTTTTGAAACAGCATCAAATGTTGTTGGAAGCTTAATAGATCCATCAGTAATAGATATAGAAAAAACAACAGCAAATGTTCAAATAAATGTTGTAAGTGATAGTGAAGATTTAGAAAATGTAGAATTAAGTGGCTATAAATTGATGGTTAAAGATGAACATGATAATAGTTATGGTGAAACAGGTGAATTAACAGATTCAGGATTACAAATAATTAATTTATCTTCTTTAACACCAAATCATAAATATGATAATTTTTATGTTGTTGCAGTTTCTTTTGAAGATGAAGAGAGTGTTTTTGCAAAATCTTCCAACTTTAATTTTGAAACGGCTAAGGATTCAATTTACAAATTAGAAAATACAGAAGTTTCTGTTGATGGTTATGATTCAGCAACAATTAGTGTAGATGCATTAACAGAAGATGGTAAATCTGAGGATTCTCCTATCGTTGTAAATAATTATACTTTAGTTGTAACAGACACACTTACAGGAGATGTTTGAGAAAAAGGGGAAATAAGTACTACTGGTAATAAAGAAATAAAAATAGATAAACTAGAATGAAATCATGTATATAACGATGGAGATTTAATAGTGACAGTTAAAGGTACAAATATTTCATCAGAAGTAGGATCATTTGAAACTCAAGGAGAACCAATTTCAATAGAACCTGATTCATTCAATGTAAATAAAAAATCAGCAACCAGCAACTCATTTAAGTTTTCAATAAACTTAGATATAAATGATGAATTTAAAAGTTTTGATCCAGAAATAGATTTAGTTTTATTTTCAAGAGGCAAAGAACTAAATATTAAATTTATAGGATCAAATAATTTAAATGATAATGGAACAACAACTTATACATATCTTGTTAAAAACTTAAAATCTAATTATAAGTATAAAGATTTCAAATTAAAAATAAAACAATCTCCATTTGAAACTCCTATCAATAATAAAATAACTATCAAAACAAAGAAATCATTAGCATTTACTATTGTAATGAGTATTATAGTAGTGGCCACAATTCTAATGTTGATTTTTGTAGTTTTAATTTTTGTTAAGCAATTTATTTATGGTTCAAATCAAGATTATTATGGAGGAGGTTCTATTAGAACTTCAATAAAATTTTAGTCTAAAAGATACTTTTGAAAAGGAAAGGAAATACTCATAATATAAATTCTCTCTTTGATATTACTTCATTTACAATATTTTATGATTTTGTTTTATGGAGTGACTTATTTAATTAATGATATAATTTTAATCAAATGAAATTTAATACATTCAAAAAAACAATATCTATAATTCTATCGTTCGTTCTTCTCTTTGGACTTGTTTTTTTGTTTGCAGAAAAAAATCACAATCTAAATATAAATAATCAAAATATAACAACTAATTCTTTAAATAATGACGAAAATTTTGATGCGTTAAAAATTAAAGATGTTTCAATTCCTTTTGAAAAAATAGACCACGATGGTTTTGATGTAAAATTTACTCTTTATGGTGGTAGTTGAAGAGATCATGCAATCGCTACTCTTGTTGTGGTATCTAATGATGTTAAAGAGAATTATGATTTTGATCATGAAGTTGCACAATCTCAACAATTTAATCTTTTTGATGATGGAACATTCACTAAGCATGTATCATTCTCAAATAAATTATCAGAAGATGATATTACTTATCACAACTTAGAATTTTATATTCAATCAGGAGAATCACATAGTGCATCATCAATCACTGACCTTAGCGTTGCTAGACCAAAGAAAGTATATGTTGATGAAAATTCAACAATCTCAACAAAAGAAGATACATATGATCCTACAAAGAGTTCTATAAAAACATATTCATCAAATGATAAAATATTAAATAAAACAGTTGGTAATTTAAGTAAACCTGAAGTATTAGATATGAAAATAACAACTGCAAAAGTTAAAACAACAGTTTCTGAAGGATCTTTCAACGGAGATTACTCAGATTATAGTTTAGCAGTTTATGATAAAGACAATCTTCCTCTTGGGTCAACAGCAATATTAACAGAGGGTGGAGATCAGACAATTAATTTAACAGGATTAAAACCAGGTAAAGAATATACTGGTAATACAGTTGTTGCTTATGATGAAGTAACAAATGAAAAAGTGAAATTAGCAACATCGCCTGAATTTGATTTTACAACTAACTATCATATAATGGATGGTATTTCTTCTTCATCAATTGATGATTCAAAAGAAGTGACAGATAATTCATTTTTTATCAAATTAAAAACAGTAATTGGTGAAGATGATAAAATATCAGATGAATTTAAGGAATATAATATTGTGGTTACTGCTGATCATGGTGATTTAAAGAATGATGTAATATTCTCTTTAAATAATCAAACAGACTTTAAGAATGATGTTTCAATAGAAGTAAATGGACTTGTGGGATTAACAAGATACTCTAATATAAAAGTTAAATTAGTTGATTCTGAAACATCAAAAACTTTAGGAAATGAATCTCCGATCGATGGAGAAATCATAACCACAGGAAAGGTTGAAATAAAAATTGATAATGCTATTATTTTAACTTCCACAGAAGAAGGATTTAATTTTAAAATTAGTGTTTCTAATTTAGGTATAGGAGATACATTCAACTATAAAATTAATGCATTATCAGATGTTGAATTAGATGATGGAACAATTGATGAAAATAAATTAATTTGATCTTCAGAGAAAGAAAGTGAAATTATTAAAGATAAAACTTTTCAAGTCACAGGTCTTGAAAAAAGAAAAATATATAACAACATAAGATTTCAGTTGGTAAACAATGATGATGACAGCATTGAATATTCTGATGTTTTCACAACAAATATTAAAATAAGTCCAACAGAAAGTAAACCAATACTATCTCAAAATAGTTCAAAAGTTACACAAATAAGAAAAAAAAGCTTTGATTTTTCAATTAGTGTAGACGGAACAATTTATGATGATGAATATTCAACTCCATACAAAATAGCAGTTTTTGCAAACGGAAATACAATAACTCCAATTTGGATATCTGAAGAATTAATAAAAACTGACAATGATATGATATTTACTATCAATGGTTTTAAACCAGGTCAAGAATTAACAAAGGTTGTTGCATTTTTAGTTGACATAAATACTTATGAAAGAATTCCCCCTGGTAATCCTGGTGAAATAAGCGATAAAATAAAGATGAAAAATTTAATAGGAAAAAATGCTATTATTGTGATTTATTTAACTTTATTAAGCGTAGTTATATTTCTTCTCACAAAACTATTATTAAAATTTAGAAAAGGTGACAAATATTGAAGAAATAAAATTCTTGAAGAAGAGTACATAAAACCAATTGAAAAACCAAAACCTGAACCAAAAAAACCATCTACTACTAAATCAAAAGATTCGACTGCCAAACCAAAACCACCAACTACCAAACCAAGCAACACAATTAGTAAGTAAAATGATATAAAAATAAATTATCATCTGATATATTAAAGTTCATTATTAACAAATAAATTATTGAAAACAAGTTCAATATTTTCATTATTTTTATATTTCGTCTTTCAAGTTATATTCGTTTTTTCCTCTAAGCAGTGTTGTTTTGAGGAGTAGAACAATAGTCGTTTATAGATTACTTGATTAATGATATAATGTTAAATGATGAAATTTAATGTATTTAAAAAAATAGTATCTATAATTCTATCATTTACTCTTTTCTTTGGGCTTATGTTTTTATTTATAGAAAAAAACCATAATTTAAATATAAATAATCAAAATATAACAACTAATTCTTTAATTGATGAAGAAAACTTTTCTTTGCCTCATATCAAAGATGTTTCAATCCCTCCTGAAAAAATAAACCATGATGGGTTTGATGTAAAACTTACTTTTTATGATGGTTCATGATATGGTATGGCAGTTGGTAGTCTTCTCGTACAATCTAATGACGCTTCTAAAAACGGTTTTAACAATGTAGTTGCACGATCTGAAAATTTTACAATGCCTGATTCAGAAACATTAACTAAACATGTAACATTCTCAAGTAAATTATCACAAGATGTTATTACTTACAACAATTTAATATTTTCAGCAGAAGCATCAGGATCAACTCCATTTCCATTTCAATCAGAACTTAGTGTTACTAGGCCAGAAATAAAACCATTCACAGGAAATTTAACAACTCCAAATGAAGGAGACATTCATGATGCTACAACCAGTTCTATAAAAATAGATACAACGGTTTCACCAAGTACGAAAATGTTAAAAATGAATGAACCACCTCCAGACTATGTTTTAAGAGTTGAAAATAAGAACGGAGACAAAATCGGTAAAAACCCTGATGTAGTTCTTAATACTTATGGATTAAAAACAATTGAATTAACAGGATTAAATAGTGGACAAACTTATAATGATTCTAAAATTTGTGCATATCTTTCAAGTGATGTTGGAGGGAGAGTGTATGCACAAACAGATTCATCATTTTCTTTTTCAACTCTAAAAAAAACAGTTGGACATTTATCTAATCCTACAGTAGAAAGTATTGGTGAAGATGTTGCAACAATTAAAACAGACGTTTCAGAAGGTTCTTCTTCATCATCTAATGGAGAATTTGAAGATTATACTTTAGAAGTTCATGATAGTAGCGGATCATCTCTTGGTTCAACAACAACTCTATCAGACGGAGGAACTCAATCAATTTCTTTATCAGGATTAACAATAAATAAAACATATAGCAATAATACTGTTGTTGGTTTAAGTGTAGAAACCAATGTAATATTAGCAACTTCACAACCTTTTTCTTATACAACAACTGCAAAAGTAGTTGGACATTTATCTAATACTACAGTAGAAAGTATTGGTGAAGATGTTGCAACAATTAAAACAGATGTTTCAGAAGGTTCTTCTCCTTCATCATCTAATGGAGAATTTGAAGATTACACTTTAGAAGTTCATGATAGTAGTGGATCATCTCTTGGTTCAACAACAACTCTATCAGACGGAGGAACTCAATCAATTTCTTTATCAGGATTAACACCAAATAAAATATATAGCAATAATACTGTTGTTGCTTTAAGTGTAGAAACCAATGTAATACTAGCAACTTCAATTAACTTTGATTTTACAACAACCGCAAAAGTAGTTGGACATTTATCTCAACCAACAATATCAAGTGTAAGTAAAACAGAAGCAACAGTAAAAACAGATGTTTCGGAAGGTTCTTCTCCTTCATCATCTAATGAAGAATTTGAAGATTACACTTTAGAAGTTCACGATAGTAGTGGATCATCTCTTGGTTCAACAACAACTCTATCAGACGGAGGAACTCAATCAATTTCTTTATCAGGATTAACACCAAATAAAATATATAGCAATAATACTGTTGTTGCTTTAAGTGTTTCTGATGGGACAACTCTTGCAACATCACCTGAATTTGAATTCACAACCTCGAATCGTATAATAGAGGGTATTTCAGATTCTAGTATCGATAGTTCGAACCCTCCAACAGAGAATTCATTCTTTATTAATTTAACAACATCAATTAGTTTAGATGATCATAAAACAGATACATTCAAGGCATATAATATTGTGGTTACTGCTAATCATGGTTCTTTAACTGATGACACTATTTTTACCTCAAGCAATCAAACAGACTTTAAGGATAATGCTTCAATAGCAGTGACTGGACTTACCGGACTAACAAAATATTCAAATATAAAAGTTAAATTAATTGATTCTGAAACATTAAACATTTTAGGAAGTGAATTTTCAATTGTTGGAGAAGTCACAACTACAGGAAAAGTTGAATTAAACATTAATAACGCTACTATTGTAAATCCGACA
>CAMZNG010000003.1 GCA_947313745.1 uncultured Mycoplasmataceae bacterium | reverse complement strand
GTAATCAATTTGAAGAACGAAATTTAATATTTTTAATATATGTTTTTCCTCAATAATTTAATGTGTTTTCAAAATTTGAAATATCATCAATATTAAAATTTTCATAACCTTTTAATTCATCCATCATTTTCTCAATACTTTCTCCGTCTTTATATTTAATATAATAATTATATTTATTTTCTCAGTTTAAATTTATTTTCATGTAAAAATCAACCTCCTTGGGTGGGCGACTTTTTCTATATAGTTACATTTTTATTAAATATTATAAATTACTTAATAGTTAAATTAATTTTAAAGTAATGGTAAAATTTAGTTATGGCAATAAAAATAGGAATTGTTGGTTTACCAAACATAGGTAAGTCTACATTATTCAATGCAATTACAAATTCTGAAGTTGAAGCAGCAAACTATCCATTCGCTACAATTGAACCAAATATAGGTGTTGTAGAAATTAAAGATGAGAGAGTTTCTTTTCTTGCATCAATTTATAAATCAAAGAAATTAATTTATAACCAAATTCAATTTGTTGATATCGCAGGTTTAGTTAAAGGAGCTTCAAAAGGAGAAGGACTTGGAAATAAGTTTCTTAATAATATTAGAGAAGTTGATGCAATAGTTCATGTAGTTAGATTATTTGAAAATAGCGAAATTGTTCATACTGATGGAAGTGTTGACCCAATAAGAGACATGGAGACCATTAACCTTGAACTTATTCTTTCAGATATTGAACAAGTGGAAAGATGAATTGGAAAAAATGGTAAAAGGGTTTTAGCTACTGGCACAGGAAAATCAGAACTAGACTTTATGAATAAAATAAAAAATAGATTAGAAGATGGAAAAAAATTAAATGAATTTGAATATATTGAAGAGGAACTTGATCTAATAAAAAACTTTCAATTTTTGACAATGAAACCAACCATTTATTTAGCAAATGTTTCTGAAGATGAAGCTGCATCTCCAGAAAAGAATAAGAACTTTTCATCCTTTGAAAAATTTGTTAAAGAAAGAAAAGAAAACTTTGTAGTTATCTCTGCACAAATAGAATATGAAATTTCAAAACTTGAAGAAGACGAACAAAAAATATTTCTTGAGGAATTAAACCTAAAAGAATCAGGTCTAAATATAGTGGCAAAGAAAGCATTTCATACTCTTGGACTTGCAACTTATTTAACTGCAGGACCAGAGGAAATTCATGCTTGAGCATTTAAAGTTGGAATGACTGCTCCACAAGCTGCGGGAATTATTCATACTGATTTTGAAAAAGGATTTATTAAAGCAGAAGTCTTTTCTTTCAAAGATTTAGAAATACATAAATCTGAACATATATTAAAAGATAAAGGATTAATAAAATTAGAAGGGAAGGAATACATAATGAAAGATGGCGATATTTGTCATTTTAGATTTAATGTTTAAGAAGAGATAATGAAAAAAAGAAGATTAAGATATGCTCCATCACCTACAGGTAGTTTACATATAGGTGGAGCAAGAACAGCATTATTTAATTATTTATTAGCAAAAAATTCTGGTGGAGATTTTATAATAAGAACGGAAGATACAGATATTGAAAGAAATATTGAAGGTGGAGAGCTTAACCAAATAGAAAATCTTGAATGACTAGGATTGGTTATTGATGAAGATGCAATTAAAGGTGGAGACTTTGGTCCCTATAGACAAACAGAAAGAATTCATATATATAATAAATATATTGATAAATTGTTAAAAAAAGGAATTGCATATGAATGTTGATGTTCTTCGGAAGAATTAGAAAAAGATAGAGAGAGACAATTAGCTTCAGGGATACCTTCACCAAGGTATTCAGGAAAGTGTTCAACAAACCCAGAACCTAAAAAAGATATTACTCCTTCTATTAGGATAAGAGTTCCAAAAGAAGAAGTATTTACATGAAATGATGGAGTAAGGGGAGGAATCTCTATTACAGGTAAGGATTTTGGAGATTGAGTTATTAGAAAATCAAATGGGATTCCTACATATAATTTTGCTGTTGTTATAGATGATCATTTAATGAAAATAACAGATGTTCTTAGAGGTGAGGAACACATCTCAAACACAGCAAAACAAATACATTTGTTTAAACAATTTGGTTGAGATATTCCAAGATTCTTTCACTTATCAATAATTATTGGGAAGGATAAAAAGAAACTCTCTAAAAGAGATGAAAAAACTTTACAATTTATTCATTTATATAAAGAAAGAGGATACTTGCCAGAAGCAATATTTAACTTCTTATCTTTGCTTGGGTGATCAACAGGAAATGAAAAAGAAATATTTTCAAAAGAAGAATTAATAAAAATATTTGATGAAAAAAGACTATCTAAAGCACCATCGTTTTTTGATATAAATAAATTGCATTGAATCAATAATGAATATATAAAAAAATTGAATGAAAAGGAATTGTGAGATTTTCTAAATCCTTTCATTAAAAATGAGGATCTTTCAAAAGAACAAAAGAAATTAATCTTTAAAACATTTCAATCACAGATAAAAGAAGGAATAGAAATTATTGAACTTACCAAATTATTTACAATGAATTTTTCAGTGGAAAAAGAACCAAAGAATTTTGCAATTGAAAATATAGAAGTAATCAAAGAATTTAAAAATAAATTAAAAAGCAACAATGATTGAGATGCAATCACAATAAAATCATTAATGATGAAAGTTGGAGAAGAGCTTGAAACAAAAGGAAGAAAATTAATGATGCCAATAAGAATTGCAACAACCGGAAAAGAACATGGACCAGACATTGCATCTATACTAACAATCTTTGGGAAAGAGAAAACTTTACAAAGACTAAAGGAGTTTATAAATGAATAAAAAACACATAGCAGATTCAATACTTGAAGGAATCACAATCGATGATGATTTAATAATTGCATTATATGACTCAAAGGAATTAAAGAGATTAGCAAGAATTAACCATTTAGGGTTAGTACATTTTTTGTACCCAATGGCTAAACATTATAGGTTTGAACATTCTTTAGGAGTTTATGAATTAACAAGAAGATCATTATTAATGTTAAAACCAGATGTTTCAAAAACAACTTATAGAGCAGTGCTAGCCGCTGGGTTATTACATGACTTAGGTCATGGACCTTTTTCACATTTGTTTGAATCGGTATCTGTAAAGGATCATGAAGAATATTCAATAGATATTATTAATGATAAAACAACCGATGTTTATAAAGCATTTGAAAAGATAGAACCAAAAGCAAGAGAAGAAGTAGTTCAAATACTTAGAGGAGTACATCCTCTTCCTTGATGTAACCAATTAATTTCCTCAGAAGTTGATATGGATAGACTTGATTACTTATTAAGAGATGCAACATCTACAGGAGCTTCTTATGGGAAGATAGATTGAAGATGACTTATTAAGAATGCTCAAATTCATAGCAAGACAAATGAGTTAGTTTTTAAAGAAAAAGCATTATCAGTAATTGAATCATTACTATTAGGAAGATATCATATGAATATTTCTGTTTATTGAAATCCAAAAAATGTTGCAAATACAATGTTATATACATTTTGATTCAAAAGAATGATTCAACTTTTTAAAGAAAATAAACTAAAAAATGTTTACACATATTTAATTCCTGTTCTTGAGGAGAGAGAATTAACAACAGAAGAATTTTTAATTCTTGATGATTCAATTGTTCAATCTGCAATAAGATATTCAACACAAGAAGATGATAAATATCTTGTACGAATAGCAGAAATGTTTTTAAAACAAGAGATGCCAAGAAGAATATTTGGAGATAAAGAAGTAAAAGAATTTATTGCAAAGCAAGATAAAAAATTAGAAAATCAAACTTGAACAGTGGTTAAATTAGATCCTAATTTTTCTTCTTACCAAAAGGAACAAAAATTTCCAGCAAAAATTATTACAAATGATGGAGAAGTTTTTGTGGCAACTAAATATTCAACTGTTATAAACCATACTGGCGAAAAGAAAAATATGGTTAAAAAATTGGCGGTGTATATATAATGAAAAATTATTTATCATCATTAATATTTGATTATCTTCAAAGTCTAAAATGTAATGAAAAATCTCTTATAGAAGTTCTTAAAACAAAAGATCTAAAATATGGCGACTACACTACAAACACTCCATTAAGATTATCACAAATGATGAATAAGAGACCAATGGATATTGCTAATGATATAAAAACATTTTTGGAAGAAAACCATAGCAAAGAATTTTTAAAAATAACAGTTACTGAACCAGGGTTTGTAAATATGTTTTTATCAAATGAATTACTTATTAATAATGTAATGTTATTTACAGATAAAAAATTCAAACCTAATTTTGAACATGTTAAAAAGGAAAAAATTAATTATGAATTTGTTTCAGCAAATCCAACAGGAGATCTTCATATTGGTCATGCAAGAAATGCAATTGTTGGAGAGATTTCATCAAGAGTATTAAAATATATAGGTCATGATGTATATAGAGAATATTATATTAATGATGGAGGAAATCAAGTTAACGAACTTGCAACTTCAGTTTATTTTTATCTTGCTCCACTATTAAAAATAGAGTCATCTTTAGATAAAGATTCTGTTGGATATCATGGAAAAGAAATAATTAATTTTGCTAATGAGTTATTTGATTCAGGATTTAAACTAAATAAAAAAACAGAAAAAGAAAATATAGATTTATTAAAAGAGGTTTCTGTAGATTTCTTCTTGAAAGAAATTAAAGTAATCCTAGAAAAAATAGGACTTGACAAATTTGATAAATGAACATCAGAAAAAGATTTATTAAATTCTGGCGAAGTTAAAGAAATGGTAAAAAACTTAAAAGAGAAAGGTGCTCTATATGAAAAGGATGGAGCAACATGAATTAAGACTCAACAATATGGAGATGCAAAAGATAGAGTTTTAATAAAGAAAGATGGACTATATACTTATATGGTTGTAGATATAGTTAATCACATTAACAAGATAAAAAACGGTTGCACAAAAATGATTAACCTTTGAGGAAAAGATCATCATGGGTATGAAGATAGAATTAAAGCTTCACTTAAATGATTGGGTTATAGGGAAAAGTTAGAAGTTGATTATATTAACATGGTTCAAATTCTTAATGGAACAGAAGTTGTTAAAATGTCTAAGAGATCAGGAACTTCTTTAAGGATAAAAGATATCCTTGAAGAAATGGACAAAGATGTATTTAAGTTCTTTATTGTATCAAAAGCCAAAGAACAAGAAATGGAAATTGATATCAACATTGCAAAACAAAATGATTTATCAAACCCATTTTATTATATTCAATATTCAAATGCAAGAATTAACCAAATTCTAGAGAAGTATAAAAATGAAATAGGAGAAATTAAAGAACAAACTTCATTTAAATTAATAGGAAAAGAAATTAAAGAACAAGACTTACTTAAAAAGATTGTTGAGTTTGAGGATGTTATATTATCAATGAATAAAAATAGAGAACCATCAAACCTAATTAATTATTTTAAAGATTTATCAAAAACATTTAATTCATATTATTCTAAATGTAAAGTAATAACTGATGATAAAGATTTAACAGAAGAAAGAATAAACTTAATTTTAGCTTTAAAGAATCTTTATGAAATAATTTTTAAGTTAATTGGAATAAAACCAATTAACAAAATATAGTATAATATATATTGTGTTTGTACAATGTTTGTACTAAGACCAAATACAGAAGGAGAGAATAATGCTTGAAACAAATAGTGCAGTAAAATTTATCGAATCAAGAAAGAAATCAGTTTCTTTCGAAGACATTTGAACGAATGTTAAAAAGGAGACAATATCTTCCTTAGGGAAAGAGTTTCCTGAAGAAGTTATAAAATCAGATTTATATCTTTCTCTTATTGAAGATGAAAGAGTAATAATGGTTGGTAATAATACTTGAGAACTAAAATCAAGACGTTCTCTTAATGAAGTACTTGAAATCGAAAAATCTTTAACAGAAGAATTTGAATTAGAAATTACAGAAGAATCAGATGATACAAAAGAATTAAAGATGAATACAATTATTAAAGAATAGAAGGAAATAAAAATGTTAATAAATGCAAAAGAAATGCTTATCAAAGCAAAAAAAGGAAAATATGCAGTTGCTCAAATAAATATCAATAATTTAGAATGAGCAAAAGCAACACTAGAAGTTGCTCAAGAAAATAAATCACCAATAATTTTAGGAGTTACATCAGGAGCTGCAAAATATATGGGTGGATTTAAAACTGTGGTTAAAATGGTTGAAGGATTAATTGAAGAATTAAAAATTAAAGTTCCAGTAGCAATTCATTTAGATCATGGTAGTTCAGTAAAAATCGCTAAAGAAGCAATTGATGCTGGATTTACTTCAGTTATGTATGATGGTTCAGAAGATCCAATCAAAAAAAATGTTTTAGATACAAAAAAAGTTGTTGAATATGCAGCTAAAAAAAATGTTTCAGTAGAAGCTGAAGTTGGAACAGTTGGAGGAACTGAAGACGGAGTAACAGGTGGAGTAAATTATGCTTCATTAGAACAATGTGAAATGATAGCAAAAGCGGGAATTGATTTTCTAGCTGCATCATTAGGTTCAGTTCATGGAGATTATGTTGGAGAACCAAATCTTGGATTTAATGAAATGGCAGAATACTCAAAAGCAACAGATTTACCATTAGTATTACATGGTGGTTCAGGAATACCAGAAGCAATGATTAAAAAAGCAATTGCTGCAGGTGAAGCAAAAATAAATGTTAATACTGAATTACAACAAGAATTTGCAAAAGGAATCAGAAAATACATTGAAGAAAACAAAGACCAAAAAGGAACAGGTTTCGACCCAAGAAAACTTATTGGAACTTATGCATATCCAAATATGAAAAAAGTTGTTCTTTCTAAAATAGTTTTATTTGGTTCAAAAAACAAAGCATAAGGATTATATTTAATATATAATATAAATACTATGAAAAAAGAAATACATCCAAAAACTAATAAGATTAATGTTAAGTGTACAACTTGTGGAAATGAATTTGAAACAATGTCAGTAGCTAATGAAATAAAAATTGATGTTTGTTCAAAGTGTCATCCCTTTTATACTGGTAAACAAACATCAGGATCAAAAGCAGGAAGAGTTGACAAGTTTAACAAAAAACTTCTTAATAAAAAATAAGAGAATTCTGAAAAGCAAAGAGAGTTAAACTTTCTAATATATATGATTTAAACACAAACCATTTTTGGTTTGTGTTTTTACTTAAAAAAAAATATTAAATGATATAATTAAAAATGTATTAAATAAATAATGAAAGGACATCTATGATTAAAAAATTAATAATAACAGCTTTTTGTGTGCTTTCGCCTGTAATAGGAATATCTCTAATGTTTACAACATCATTAAATATTTTTGGTGTAATTAGTGATTTTACCAGCGGAGATTCTAAACAAATTTGACATGGAATTGGATCATTATTTTCAATGATTTTAATTTTAATGCCAATGTGATATGTTTGAAAAGGAACAAAATTAATTCCGTTTATAACAATTTTCCCAATTAGACTTATAATTTTTATTGTGGTATTGTTATGTGCACCAATTGGAGCATTTCTTAGCCACTTCCCTGGAGAAAATATTAGTGCTGCAGGTAATTCTATAGCAACAATAGGAAGTTTTGCAATAATATTTTTATCTCTTTGAGGTATTTGAATTAGATCTTAATAAAAAAACACAAAAACTTAAAAGGCTTATTTTCATAAGCCTTTTTTTAATAAAAGAAATTCCATTATAATTAATAAGAAATGAGAACAATTTATTCACTAGTAACAAAACCAATAAATCAAAATGTAGCAATAATTAGAATCTCCGGACCAGAGACATTTTCAATTGTAAAAAAAATAATTCCTAAATTAAATCATAAAAAAAATAATATTGAGTTTCATAAAATTTTTCATAAAAAGGAGTTTGTAGATGATGTTTTGATTTTAACATTTGTTTCTCCCAATTCATTTACAGGTGAAAATGTAGTTGAAATACAATTACATGGATCAATGTTCGTGGTAAAAAAAGTTCTTTCAATTTTAAACTCTTATGGTGCTTTGCAAGCTGAACCAGGAGAGTTTATGAAACAATCATATATGAATGGGAAAATTGATCTTACACAATCTGAAGCAATAAATACATTAATACTTTCTGAAAATGAGGAACTTTCAAAATTGTCTTCTAGAAATCTAAATGGAAGTCAAACTTTATTTATTAATAGTTTGCTTGAGAGATTAGGAGAAATAGTTTCAAATATTCAAGTTTCAATAGATTATCCTGAAAACACCGATTTACCAAAATATAATTTAGGAAGAATTAAAAAAGAAATAAAAATATTTATAAAAGATTTTAAGATAATAATAAATGATTCAAAAAGATTAATCAAATATTCAAAGGGAATTGTAATTTCTATTGTTGGCTTTCCTAATGCAGGTAAATCAACTTTATTAAATGCTTTCTCAAAAGAAGAAAGAGCAATTGTTTCAAGTACAGAAGGAACAACAAGAGATGTTGTTGAGTCAATAATGTATATTGATGGTGTGAAAGTAACATTACAAGACACGGCAGGGATAAGAGAAAAGACAAACAATAAGATTGAAAAAGAAGGCATAAAAAGAGCATATAATTCTCTTGAAAAAGCAGATCTTATACTTATTCTTCTTGATGGAACAAAAAAAATAAGTAAACAAAGAGACTTTTTTAAAAAGATAAAAAGCGATCATGAAAAAAAAATAATTGAAGTAATTTCAAAAGCAGACTTGCAAGATAAGAAAGATGATTCAGAAGTCAACATTTCAGCAAAAAATAATGATATTAATGATCTTTTAAATAAGGTTAAAAAATTTATAAAAGAAAATATATTTGACTCTGAAAAAAATAATCCATTGTTAATAACTCAAAATCAAATTGATAATTTTAACATTGTATTAGAATCTTTAGATAATGCTGTTTCAATGATAGAAAAAAATGAAACTACAGATATAGTTGCTTTCGAATTAGAAACAGCTATGAAAAAATTAGGTTCTATAATCGGGGAAAAAATAGATCAAGATTATATGACCAACTTGTTTGCAAGTTTTTGCATAGGAAAATAGAAGTAAAAACTTTTTTATAAACTCATATTTTTTAAATAAATTAATCTAATATTATATAATATTAAGGATTTTAATTAAAGTTTTAAAGTTAAAAAAATGAAAAATAAATTTAGAATTAAAAAACAAATAATACCAACCATTTTAACCATAGTTTTGGGAATATCTTTTTTTCATATAATAAATATTAAATCACCATCGAATAAATCTAATAGCAACAATCAGATTTCTACTTTTGATGAATCAACAAATGGTGCATATCCTAATGTTGGTGTGGGAAAACAAAAATGAGAAGATCACTTCTTAGCACCTTTTGTAGATCTTGCTGGTTGATCAGCTTATAAAGAAGAAGTAGCAGGAGTTTCTCCCATCTCAATTTGACAAGGTCAAACTGACACCAATTATTTTAACCTTGGATTTATAGATAAGACAACTCAAAACGCACCTGGACAAGAAAGCTATGATGAAACAAATTCTCCAGAAATAACTAATGGCATAATTCCATGAGGTTGAGGGGGTTGAGGAGCTTATTCGAGATTTGGAAATCCACCAACTGTTGATGCACATGAAGCAGAAATTGAAAGGCAAATAGGAGAAGTTAGAAAAAATGGAGGAGATGTTACTGTTTCATTTGGTGGAGCAAACTTAACTCCGTTTTGATCAATTCCAGGAGTTACTGAAGATCAATTAGTTAGCACATATGAATCTATTATTGAAGGATATTCTTTAACACATATTGACTTAGATATTGAGGGACCAATTGGAGAGGTTTTATCAACAAACCAACTTAATGCTTCTGCAATAAAAAGAGTACAAGACGATACAGGAGTAAAAGTAAATCTAACACTTCCTGTAGCATCAAGTGGATTAGATTATTTAGGGTTACCAATATTTCAAGCATATTTAGATGCAGGAGTTGATGTTGATGTTATCAATATAATGGCAATGCTTTTTGGCGGAGATGAAAGTGCACAAGTAAAGTCAGCATCAGAAGGATTAAAAAAACAAATCATTGAAGGGTATAGTAAAATTGGTGTTACATTAACTGATGAACAAGCATATGAAAAAATAGGAATAACAAATTCAATTGATCAAGAAGGAAGTTACCACTTTTCACTAGAAGATGCAAATGTTGTTAAAGATTATGTTATAGATAAAGATATTGGAATGATGAGTATGTGAAATATGAATCGTGATGCTCATGATAGCACGGGTTATACAACCTCTCAACCAGTATGATCATATATAAAAATATTTAGAAATTTTACTGACCACAATGATTCAGGAGGTGATCAAACCCCACCATCAATTCCATCTAATATAATTAAAGATGGAGAACCAACAACAGATACAATAGGCATAAAGTGAGATCCCTCAGAAGATGAAGCAGGAGGATCCGGAATTAAAAACTATACTCTTAATATAGAAGATAGTGACTCAAGTGGTGGAATTTATTCAGAAAGTTTCACAACTGATTCTACAAATTATAAATTTGAAGGATTAGAAGAAGATACTAAATATGATGTAAAAATTCTTGCTACTGATGTTGCTGGAAATTCATCTGACTATTCATCTGTTGTAAATTTCCAAACAGCAAAATCTGTGAATAACCCACCAGACCCAATAACAATGTTAGAACAAACTCCTGGTTCAGAAGATACTACATCATTAACAGTTGACTGAAATTCAGTTACAGATCCAGATGGAGACCCAGTTCACTATATGGTTCAAAAAGATTCTGATACTGCAATTAATGTTGGAACAGAAGTTAGCTATAAATTTACAGGATTAAACCCAGGACAAAACTATAAAATAAAAGTTTGAGCCGAGGATGATAAAAATTTAGCAGGAACATCTAAAGAACAAGACTTTCAAACAGAATCAGGTGGAGGAGGAGATCATCCTCCAACAGATATTTCAGTATCTCCAAAACGTCCTACCCCAGCAACTTCAAGTTCCATTTCTCTTCAATGAGGTCAATCAACTGATGAAGATGGTGATGAAATTCATTATATTGCAACTATAAATGATTCTTCAAGTACTGAACTTAGAATTGAACAACCAACAGATCCTTATGCAGATGTTTATTGTACATTTGATAATTTGCTTTCTGAACATTCATACGATATGGAAGTTTGAGCAGTTGATTCTAATGATAATGAATCAAGACATGAAACAATAACTTATTCAACATTAAAAGAAACTCCACCTCCATCTCCATTATTAGGATTAAGTGTTGATTCAAAAGATGATAAATCAATAAATCTTAGTTGACAACCATCTACCATAGAAGGAGGATTTACAGTTTGATATAGTATTGAAGTTGATGGTATCTCAAAAGATACAATTACAGAAACTTCATATATTGCTCAAGACCTATCACCTTTGACAACATATACTATTGTGGTAACACCACAAGATTCACTTGGAAAGAAAGGAACTTCTGATAGTGTAACTGTTACTACTGATTCAGGATCAGGAAATCTTCCTCCAACAAAAGTTAACGAAAATAATTTCATTCAAAAATCAGGAACAAAAGCAATAGATTCATTAGACCTTCAATGAGATCCTTCAACTGATCCAGATGGAGATTCTGTTAGTTACATCCTTATAATTGATAAAGGTCCTGATTCCGGAAACGAAATAGAAGAACCAGCAACCAATCATAAATTTTCTAATTTATTAGAAAACACAACATATTCAATAACAATTTTAGCGATTGATAATAATAACAATAGGAGTGAATCAACAACAAAATCATTTACTACAGAATCTTCTGGAGAAAACCAACCACCCACAGAAGTTGGAAACCTAAGAAAAAATTCTATTACTGAAAAATCATTAACTGTTAATTGAAATCCTTCAACAGATCCAGATGGTGATGAATTAATTTATTATATTCAAATAAATAATGAAAAAGAAATTGAGGTTGGAAGTTATAAATATGAATATACATTTAATAATCTTAATGCCAACACTAGTTATACAATAAATGTTTGAGCAGTTGATTCTAAATTTAACGAAGGACCTAAATCATCAATAGATATTAAAACAAGTCCTAAAAGTAAAGAATACAAACAAGCAAAAACAATTCTTGCAACAACAGTTACTACAGGAGCAATAATAACATTTCTATTAATAATATTATTAGTTATATAAGCTAAAACAATTTAAAATGTTTTAATTTGAATATTATTCTTTTAATTTGGCTCATTAAATTTCAAAAATTTATTTTTAATAATTATTTAAATTGCACACAATTATTTTTTTATGTTATTATCTTTATATACCAAAAGAATTATGAAGAACAAAAAGAAAACTGAAGTTGTATTATCAACTGAAACCCAAACTGTAGTAAACATTTTAGAACTTAGGAATATCGTTAAGACATTTTTGAGTGGGAAAATTTTGGCGAATGACAATATATCATTAACTTTTTCAAGAAAAGAAGTTCATGCAATTGTTGGAGAAAATGGTTCAGGTAAATCAACACTAATGAATATCATTTTTGGTCTGTACAAACAGGACAAAGGTGATATTTTTCTTAATGAAAAATTAGTAGATATGTACCAATCAGGATCGGCAAAAAAATATAAAATAGGAATGGTACATCAACACTTTCATTTAGTAGATGACTTTACTGTTTTAGAAAATGTTATTCTTGGTCAAGAAGATGGTGGTTTAAAACAAAATAAACTAGTGAGCTCATTAGGAGTAATTAATAAAAAGGAAACAAAAAAAAGATTTGAGGAAATCTGCAAAAAATATAAAATAGAAATAGATGCTGATACAAAGGTTAAAACACTACCAGTAGGAAAAAGACAAATGGTAGAAATACTAAAAGTCCTTTGAGTATCAAAAGACATTATTGTGTTAGATGAACCAACAGCTACACTATCTGTATTAGAAATAAAAGATCTATTAAAAACTATCAACTCTCTTAAAGAAGAAGGAAAAGCAATTATATTTATTTCTCACAAGTTGGATGAGGTAAAAGAAATTGCTGATAAGATTTCAATTTTGAGAAAAGGAAAACTTATTTCTACATATAAAAACGATGCAAAGATAACAATTGGAAAAATAGCAAAAGAAATGGTTGGAAGAGAAGTAAAGCTTTCTTACAAAGAAAGAAAGATTAATTCAAAAGAAATAGTTAAAGTTGAAAACCTTTCATATATAACATCAAAAGGATTTAAAGCTTTAGATAATATTTCTTTCTCAATAAAAGAAGGAGAAATATTTGGATTAGCAGGGATTGAAGGAAATGGTCAAGAACAAGTAATTCAAATTGTTACTGGTTTAAGAAATCCTTCAGAAGGAAGTGTCTCATTTAAAGATAGAACTATATGTAGTTCTAGTGAAAAAAGAATTGATACTAATATAGCAAATATATTACTATCACATATTCCAATTGATAGATATAAACATGGGATGATTAAAGAATTATCACTTAAATATAATTCATTAATTACAACATTTAATTCATCAGACTTCTCGTCTATTTGACAATCAAAACCAGAGAATGAATTAGAAAAGAAAAAATTAATAGATTTAAAAATAAGAATTGATTCTTTAAAAGAAGAAAACAATGATATTCCAAATACAAAAAAATTAATTAAATTAAAGATTAAGTCATTAAAGTCTGAAAATGAATTAATCGATCTTAGATTAAAAGATGAAGAAAATAATAAAGATATAGAGATAATAAAATCAACAAATCTAAAATTAATTGAAGAACTTGAAAATTTTGAAGCTATAGAAAATAAACTTCCACCTGAAATAAATGTAAGGGAAAAGGAAGTTGTATTAAAAGAATTAACTAAAGCAAATAAAGATTATAGAAAATTCTTAAGAAGAACACCTGGAAATAATTGATTATTAAATATATCAAACGCAGACAAGTGAACAAATAAAATAATTAGTAGACTTAATGTTGAAGGCGCACATAATAATACAATACCAATTAGAAATCTTTCTGGTGGTAACCAACAAAAATTTGTTATCGGTAGAGAGATATTAAGAGAACATAAATTCCTAGTTGCTGGACATCCGACAAGAGGATTAGATATATTGGCAATAGACAATATTTATAAAAATATTATTAAAAATTCAGATGGAAAGGCAACACTTCTTTATTCATTAGAAATTTCAGAACTTGTTGCGGTTTGTGACAGAATAGCAATAATGTATAAAGGGAAAATAGTTGATATTGTTAACCCTAAAAAAACAAGCATGGATAAAATATCAAAACTATTAATAGGAGAGGTGAAGTAATATGTCAGAAGTAAAAGCTATAAAAAATAATAAGACAAAAAAAACAAATCTTAAAATAAGTCCAGTAGTTAAATATTCATTACTAGCTATATTAGCATCGATAGTAATTGGATTATTTGTAATTACTCTTTCAGGACAATTTTATCAAATAGATAATTTCTTTGCATATATGTTTAAGAGTAACTTTGGATCATTACCAGGATTTGCAACATTCCTTGGTAACTTTGGATGAATGATTTTAATAGGTCTTTCAGTAGGTGTTGCATTTAAAGCAGGTCTATTCAATATTGGAGCAGCAGGACAAATGATATCTGGAGGAATGGTTTCATTTATGTTTGCCTCAAAAGTAAATATGGGTGGAAGCGGATTTATATTTACAATATTAATTGCATTAATTATAGGTGCATTTGTAGCATTAATAATTGCAATTTTAAAATCTAAATTTAATATAAATGTTGTTATTTCCTCAATAATGATAAATTGAATTATATTCTATTTATTAAAATATGTATCAAGCACTGATTTTGGTATTTCAACAATATTGCTTAATAATTCATTAAGAATGAATTGACTATCAAATATGTTTAATGTTTCTTCAGATTCATCTTCATTAAATATAGGATTTATAATTGCACTCTTATTAATACCAATATTCACATTCTTATACAAGAAAACAACTTGAGGATATAAACAAGATATTCTTGGCCACAATCCTAAAGTTGCAACTTATATAGGAATTAATAGAGATTATGAAATGATTAAAACAATGGTTATTTCAGGAGCATTAGCAGGACTTGCAGGAGCTGTTTATTATTGTGGAGTATTGGATAGATTACCTTCAACAGAATCATTGACAGATATCCCATGACAAGGGTTTGATGGAATAACAATTGCATTAGTAGGGCTTAGTTCACCTATTGGAATATTATTCTCTTCAATTCTATTGACATTACTACAAACTCCATATTTAGATGGGATTATTGGTTCAATGAATATCTCAGGGATTATTACAGCAACAATGATTTTATTACTTTCTACTGTTCAATACTTTATAGTATATAAACCTAGAAACATTAAATCAAAAAAAGAAAACAAAGATGAATCTACAAAATTGTCAAGTACAAATAACAAAGTAGACGAAAAGAAAGGAAAGGATAAATAATCATGGCATTACAACATTTCTTAGAAATATTATCTGCATTCTTATTCTTGTTTTCAATGTATTCAATGGCATCAATGGCTGGGCTATTGTCAGAGAGATCAGGAATAGTCAATATCGGAATAGAAGGAACTATGATTATAGGTGCAGTTTGATTTGCATTATTATCAAATTTATTTAATGGACTTATGGGGATATGATGAATACTTATATTATCTTTAATTATTTCCATAGCTATATCATCCCTATATACACAACTACTTAGTGTAGTTACAATACAATATATGGCTGATCATACAATTGCAGGAACAGGATTAAATTTATTAGCTCCAGCTTTAGCAATGTTATTTGCAGGTATGTTGACAGGGAACACATCAGTGGTTCCACAATCAGATCTTAAATACTTTACAACAACATTAAAAGATGGAGGAATATTCTCATATCTTTCAATCTTAACAACATCAATATCATTAATTGTATTGGTTAGCGGATGATTTATTTTAACTAAAACAAGAGTTGGGTTAAGATTAAAAGCTTCTGGAGAAAATCCATATGCATTAGAAACATCTGGTGTATCAGTAAATAAAACAAAATACACATCAATGTTATTTGCAGGAGCACTAGCAGGATTTGCAGGAGCAATATTTGCAATGGACAAATCATTCCACTTTACAGTAAATGGAAGTGGATTCATATCGCTAGGTATATTAATATTTGGACAATGATCAATTATTGGAATTACAATTGGATCTGCACTAATAGGAATATTAGTAGCAATCTTCCAAAACTGAGTAACAGTATTTGGTGGACAAAGTCAATTAGGATACTTGATGAATACGATTCCATTCATAATTCCTTTAATAGGATTAATGATATTTAAATCAGTTTCAGGACCAGCATCAGTTGGGAAACCATTTAGAAAGGATATGAGATAGATTATGCAAAAAAAAATAATAAAAGTAGTTATAGCTTCGTCATTGACATCAATTCTTATTGGAGCATCAATAACTAAAATAGTTTTGGGTTCTCCAAACTATATGGGAGGAATTCAAAAAGTAACATTCTTTTCACAATCTCCTTCTTATAGAGATAAAGGGTTTAATGAACTTACTTATAATGGAGCAAGAGATTATGCTGAACATCAAAAAGAAATGGT
Organism: uncultured Mycoplasmataceae bacterium; assembly: GCA_947313745.1. Lineage (GTDB taxonomy): Bacteria > Bacillota_I > Bacilli_A > Mycoplasmatales > Hepatoplasmataceae > Tyloplasma. The sequence continues at coordinate 25,999 of CAMZNG010000003.1, read as the reverse complement.
TGGAAATACATCAACAGAAGCATACTCTGATGATGGGTCTTCATATGTAAATGAAATTGCTAATGTTTATGATTTAGGTGCAAACACAATTGTATCTTCAGGATTTAATATTGCTAGTGCATATAGTTCAGAAAAAGATACAGGAGGGTTTGATGGATTATATAAAAAAGGTTATGATGATAAAACAATTATTGCAATAGATGATAATTCATTAGCAAATATAAATAAAAATGCAATATCAATAAATTTTAAATCACAAGATGCAGGATTTATTGCAGGGGTAGCATCATCTATTTATACAGTGTATGCAGAGGATAATTATAATTTAAATCCTTCTATAGCTGTGTGAGGAGGACTTCCATATTCAACAGTCTTTGATTGATTATCAGGATTAGAACAAGCAATAAATTGATTTAATTATCAAATCCTAGGATTTGAACTTGATGGAACTACATTCAAAGGAACTAAAGTAACAAAATGAAGTGAATTAGTAGGTGATCATAAGTCATCATTTAATTTGCATGGTAAAACATGTAATGGACATAAAATAACAGATAAGCCTTTAACAATAAATAATGCTGGAGATATTACAGTAGATTATACCAAAGCACCCCCTAAAGGTTCTAATGATGGTGTAAACTTTGACCCTAAAAGTAGTTTTTATACAGGAGGATTTGGGTTTGATCCAAATGATCAAGCTTCAGGTTCAAATGCAGCAGTAAAAATTAAAAAGATAAATTCTCGTAGTGGGAAGGATGCTATAGTCTTTCCAGTGGCTGGTGGACAAACTATGGAGACATTAGCTAATTTATCTGATGGATCAAAAACAATGATAATTGGAGTTGATTCAGATGCAGAAGCAGCAAGTCCAAATTATGGTGATAATATTTTAGGTTCAGCAACAAAGAACATTAGTAAAGCATCAAACTTCGGGACTTGATATTCTCAAAATAGAAATGCTGATGTTAACACACAACAAAAATATACAGATCCTGATGGAATGACAGCAAAAGAATTTATTGATACATGATCACCAAAAGATGAATCTGGTCATATTATAGACACCGTGGGTACTCAATTTACAGGTAACTTCCAAAATGATGGAGTTAGTTTTGAAGATAATAATTCAAATAAAATAGGTTTTTATTTAAGTGAACTTTTAGGAAAAGATGTAACAACAGAAGAGTTTTTAGTAAATATAATGCCTGATATTTTCGATATGAATAACAATATTGTTGAAGCATCATCAGAAACATTTGTAATTCAAGATGGTGGAGAATGAGTTCCTTTACATGCTACAGATGGAATGAGTGAAGACCATCCTTGAATTCCAGATTGAAACATATACAAAAATATATAAAACAACCATTATATTAAAAATGTTTAAAGAAATACTCTAAATAAAAATACTTGTTATACAAGTATTTTTTTATTTTAGATATATAAAATATTGATTTATATATTAATCTCATCATTATTAATATGATAAAATTAGATTATGAGTTCGCTTGGAAGAATTGGATTATTAGGAATAAATAGTTGACTAGCAATAGGGTTATATGTTGTTGTTTTTATTATGGTTGCCTTTATCTTTTCAGCGATTGACTTTGAAAAAATTTTAAGAGAAAAATTTAGAACTCCAACAATGGGAATGATTTTATTTATGATATTTACATTATGTGCAACATTTTTAATTGGAACATTTTTAATAATTTTAGTGAGTTTGTTATAAAATTATAGAAAGTAAACTATGGAAATAAAAGTAAGTAAACATTATGGAATATTAAAATCTGCTGAAGAAGTTGCAATAAAAGTTCTTGATTTAGTTAAACAAGAACCTTTTGTTAATGCAACAGGTAAAGCACTAAAAGAAAAAACAAAAGAGTTTAAGAAAAGATTAGCTGAGGGAGAAAAACTTAGCGATATTATGGTTGAAGCTTTTGCGGTTGCATATAGAGGAGTTCAACTTATTTATGGAATAAATCTTTATAAGGTTCAAATAATGGGTGGTTATGCATTAAACGATGGTGATGCTGCTGAAATGAGAACAGGAGAAGGTAAGACTTTAACTGCTATCCTACCTGCATACTTAAATGCCTTAGATGGGAAAGGTGTTCACATAATTACAGTTAATGAATATCTTTCAACAAGAGATGCATTAAATACAGGGAGAGTTTTTTCATTGATTGGATTAACAACTGGATCTGTAAAATCAGAAATGGATGTTGAACAAAAGAAAGCTGAATATCAAAAAGATATTGTTTATATGACAAACTCTGAATTAGGGTTTGATTACTTAAGAGATAATTTAGTAAGTGACATTTCACAAAAACAACAAAGAGGATTAAACTATGCAATTGTTGATGAGGTTGATTCTATACTTATAGATGAGGCTAGAACTCCATTAATTATTTCTGGAGGTTCTGATGTAACTCCCGAACAATATATTGAAGTTGACAAAGTTGTTAAAAAACTTGTTGAAGGAGACTTTAAAATTGATAAGGAAAGTAAACAAGCTTTTTTAACTTCACAAGGTGCAGAGTTTATTGAAAAAAAATTAAAGTTGCACAATCTTTATGCATTTGAAAATTCAGAACTTGTTCATAGAATTCACAATGCTTTACAAGCTCATCATATTTTTAAATATGATATTGACTATACAGTTAGAAATGATGAAATAGTTCTTATAGATATTTTTACAGGAAGATTTCTTGAAGGTAGACAATATTCAAATGGACTTAACCAAGCTATAGAAGCAAAAGAAGAAATAAAAATTAAACCTGAAACAAAAACATATGCTTCAATAACATATCAAAATTTATTTAGAATGTATAAAAAATTATCTGGGATGTCTGGGACAGCTCAACCAGAAGAAGAAGAGCTAGGTGCAATTTATAATATGAGGGTAGTTCCAATTCCTACAAATAAACCAATTATAAGAATAGATAAACCAGATGTTATTTATTCAACTTCAAAAGTAAAGTTTGAAGGTGTGGTAAAGAGAATTGCTGAAGTACACAAAACTGGACAACCAATTCTTGTTGGTACAAGATCTGTTCAAGATTCTGAATACGTTGCAAAAATGCTTGAAAAACTAGGAATAAAGCATGAAATATTAAATGCTAAAAACCACCATAGAGAAGCAGAAATAATTGCAAAAGCTGGAGAAAAAAATTCAATTACAATTTCAACAAATATGGCTGGTAGGGGAACAGATATTAAACTTGGAAAAGGAGTCATTGAACTTGGAGGATTATTAGTTCTTGGTACAGAAAGACATGAATCAAGACGTATTGATGATCAGCTTAGAGGACGTTCAGGAAGACAAGGAGATATTGGTTCATCACAATTTTATGTTTCTCTTGATGATGAAATAATGGTAAGAGCTGGATTAAAAAGAATTCAAAAATTTATGAACTCCTTAGATGACACACCTATTCAATCAAAGATAGTTGCAAAGACAATTACTTCTTCACAAAAGAAACTTGAGGGAATGAATTATGATTCAAGAAAATCAGTTGTTGAATATGATGATGTATTAAACCACCAAAGATTAATTACTTATAAACAAAGGGACCACATATTAACATCAAAGAATTTAAAAGATATTGCTGAAACAATGATGAAGCAATTTGTTATATATATAGCTAGTGAACCAGTTTCTTATGAGCAAGATAAATTTGTTTCAACTAAAATGATTGAAAGTTTAAATATGAACATACCTGGATTAAAAGCAAAAAAACAAGAACTTTCTAAAGATGAAGCAATTGAATTTTTATCAAATAAATTAATTAAACACTTTGAAAGTGTTACTGATAAAATTCCTAATGATGAATTAGAAGACTGACTAAAAAGAATTTTACTTTATTCAATCGATAGTTCATGACAAGAACAAATCGAAAGACTATCAAGATTAAAAATAGGAATAAGATATAGACAATATGCACAAAAGAATCCTGTCCAAGCCTATGTTCTTGAATCTGACAAAATGTTTAAATTCTTTAAAAATGATGCAACACAAAAATTAACTTTAACAATATTTAGATCAATAGAAAATAAAGTTGAAGCAGAAAAAATATTAAATTCTTCTAAGAATACTAAGGAAATTTTGGTAAAATAAAAATTAGTAATATGAAAAATCAAAAAACAAATGGATATGGTTTATTGTCAATGATGGCAATGACAATCGGAATAGTTATTGGGTCAGGAATTTTTGTAAAAAATTCTGGACTTATAGGAACTAATGGTTCTATCTTATTAACAATAATTTCTTGAATCATTGGTTCTCTAATAGTAATTTCTTTAGTTATTGCTTTTTTTGAAATAATATCAATAACAGAAATCACTGGTGAACAATCAACGATGGCAAACTGAGGAAAACATTTATTTGGAATAAGGTTTGGAAAATTTATTGGATACTATTTTGCATTAATTTATTTTCCAATAATAATGGCATCATTATTTTTATTTTCAGGAGATCAATTTGCTCAAACAATTGAAGCAGCTAGACCTACAGACTCAATAAGTGTTAGCATTCATAATCATATGGTGGTATCAATAGGATTCGGAGCAATGTTTGCAATTATAATTTTGATCCTTAATTCAATCACTTCAAAACCAGGGAAATATTTTCAAAATATTGGTACAGCAATTAAATTAATTCCAATAGCATTTATTGTACTTTTATTGTTAGTTATGTTGATAATGGGAAATGTAGATTTTCCATCAGCAAGTGAAATTGGAGATGAAAAAACTACAAACCCTGTTTTATTAATATTTATGACTTTACCTTCAATCCTATTTGCATTTGATGGATTTATCTTAGCCGGATCTTTATCAAAAGAAGCTAATTCAAAAACAACATTTAAGATATCTTTTGTTGCTTCAATGATCTTTATAATAATAATTTATATTTTATTCTCTTTATCAGTCTTTGGTCTTGGTGATCCAACAAATACAAACCATGGTGCATACGGAACCATTACAAACTCAATATATTCAGTATTTAATATTAATGCAGCAAAAGTTATTGCTCCAATAATCTCAGGAATAATAATAATTTCAATTCTTAATGGTGTATCTGGATGTTCGATATCAGCATCAAGAATGCTTAGTGATTTATCATTAAATAATTCAATAGAAGATAAAGATGGAGATTTAGTTATAAAAAATAAAGCAGGAGTTTCAACAATGTCAGGAATTCTAATGTTCTTTATAACATTTGCTTGATTTTCAATACTTGTTTGTTTTGATTCATATGTATCATTCAAAACAGGTAATATGTTTGTAATTGTTGGATTTATGTCAAACTTACTTGTTATTGGAGCATTTACTTTATATTCAACAATTATGGTCGGAGGAATAATAAATAGATTTACTAACAAGGTAGAAGTTGAAAGAAATAAAATGTTCCTGCCTGCAGCAATATTTGCTGTTATACTAACATCAATAATTACTGTATATTTTGCATACGTAACATTCTTCCCAACAAGCGGAACAGCCGACAGTATTCCAGCGGCGCATTGATCAGAAATAATTATCTTTGGAGTATTCTTAATTTATAGTGCGACAATTGTTATTTACAATATATTAAGAACTGAAAAAATTGATGAAAAAATTCTTGAAGATAAAAAAGAGATAATAAAAGAGTATATGTAATCAAATGAAAATATTATTTTTTCATTATTAAAACCATAAAAAATATTTATAATGTATCTATTAAAAGAAAACTTATATTGTGATTTTTCTTTTATAATTTATTTATGAGTAAATTAAATTTAAATAAATTATCAAAAAAATTCTATCTTAATTATATTGAAGAAACAATTGAAGACTATGCTGAGGTTGTTGAATTTTGTGGATTGAGTTCTATTTCTAATAGGGATGGAAAAAACTTTGGAGCAATAATAACTTATGGAAAAGACATTGAAAAACAACTAGATAAAATTTCATTAATAGTTATTACCGATAAGAAAAAAATAACTAAACTTGAAAGAGAAAAATTAATTTCTTACAAAAAACCTATATTTTATTCTCCTTTCTCAAAAAGAGAATTAATGTCTTCTTTTGAACTTTATCTGTTGAAGAAACAACAAACTCCAAAAAGAATGCACGGAACTATGCTTTCTGTCTTTGGAGAAGGGGTTATGATAATAGGTAAATCAGGAATTGGTAAATCAGAATTAGCCCTTGAGTTAATAAACAATGATCACTTATTTATTGGAGACGATGCAATTGATGTAATTTCATTCGCAGGTAATGCTTTAGGAAAGGCCCCATCAATTTCAAGAGATTTTATAGAAGTTAGAGGTGTTGGGATAATTAATGCAAGAGATATGTTTGGTGTTCAATCAATGATCAAAGAACACTCACTTGATTTAATAATTGAATTAGTAAATTTAAATGATGTTTTATCATCAATTGAAAGACTAGGAAACAATTATGAAAAAATGAAAATTTGTAAAGTTGAAATTCCAAAACTACAAATTCCAGTTTCATCAGGGAGATCGTTAGCTCCTGTTGTTGAGGCTGCTGTTATTTCATTTAAACAAAGAAAATATAATAATTATGTTGCTGCAAATGACTTTTCAGAAAGACTTAAAAAAAGTTAATAGAACTTTATTTATAGAATCATGGAACCATTTTCATATACGCCAGGAGCTACAATTGCTTTCCATATTTGATTAATACCTATTACATGGTATGGTATTTTAGTGGTTTCAGGATTTACGCTTGCAACTGTATTTGCTTGGGTTGAATGAACAAAAAAAGACAAAGGTCAATGAGAATTTACCACTATTTTACTTACAGGGATTATTGTTGCAATTTGAGGCGCAAGACTATGATATATCATATTTAATCCTGTTGAAGTATTTCAAAATGTTTCAGGTTTTCTTGATGTTTTATTGGTGTTTTTTAATGTTGGTACAGGTAGGTCCATAATGGGATCTATATTTTTTATAACTCTATGATTGTATTGTTATGAGAAATTTATTTCACCAACAACAAGTTGAAAAGAATCAATAGATATTATATTACCAGCGATGCTTTTATCTCAAGCAATTGGGAGATGAGGTAATTTTGCAAACCATCAAGTTTTTGGTGAATCTGTTAGCTTAGAATCATTGAGTTTCCTACCAGACTTCATTAAAAAAAACATGTACATAAATGGAAACTATAGACAACCATTATTTTTATATGAATCTTTTGCAGACTTGATTGCATATTCAATAATATTTATTTCAAAGAAAACATGGATAACTTCAAAAGAAGGCGTGTTTGGGGCAATGTTTATTATGTTGTATGGAATAATCAGAGCTACTATGGAACCTTTTAGAGATACAACATATCAAATGCATTGAGGTCCAATTTTAACATCGTTTTGAGCAGCAATAATATTTTCAATAATTGGAACAACATTTATTATTGAATTTCAATGAAAGTGATTTTCAAAATTTTGGGTATAATTTTATAAATAGGAAAAGAAGAAAGAAATGAAAAAAGTAGATTTAGTAATAATTGGTGGAGGACCCGCAGGATTAACATCAGGAATTTATGCTTCAAGAGCAGGATTAAAAACAATAATAATTGAAAAAGGAGCCCCAGGAGGAAAATTAAATAATACTCATCAAATTGATAATTATCCAGGTCTTGAAGGAAAACATGGATATGAATTATCAATGAGTTTTACTGAACAAGCAAAGAAATTTGGTTCAGAATTAATAACAGGAGAAGTAAGTTCTGTTTCAAACTTAGAATCAAAAGATAAAAAAGAAGTTACATTAAAAAATGGAGATAAATTTCTTACTAAAACAATTATTATTTCTACAGGTATGACTCCTAAGAAGTTAGATATACCAGGATATAATAAATACTTTGGAAAAGGAGTAAGTGTTTGTGTGGTGTGTGATGGTGCATTTTATAGAGGAAAAGACATTGCTATTATTGGTGGAGGAAATTCAGCAACAGAAGAATCTTTATTTGCAGCAAACATTGTTAATAAAATTTATATAATAAATAACTTTCCAACATTTAAGGCTGAGGAAACAACATTAGAAAAACTTAAAGAGTTAAAAAATGTTGAACTTATTACAAATACAGATATAGTATCAATAAATGGAGATGAGAAATCAATTAATTCAATAAGTGTTGTTGATAAAAAAACAAACGAAAAAAAAGAGATCAATGTAAGCGGAGTATTTTCATATATTGGTTGAAATCCTGCAAGTAAATTTTTAGAGGATACAAAACTATTAGAAGATGATGGATTTTTAATTGTGAATGAAAAGGGAGAAACAAAAATACCAGGAGTATTCGCTTCTGGAGATATACTAGATGTTCCCTTCAAACAAGTCACAACAGCAGTTTCTGGAGGAACAATTTCAGCGTTATCAGCAAAGGAATATATTTTAAAAGAATAAAATGAATATAAGTGAAATATCCTTTACTTCATTTATAAAAAAAGAAATAATAGAATACAATTGAACAAAAAGACAATTGGAAATTCTATTTTTTTCTTTTTTAAGAACAATAGAAACTAAGAAAGAAGAAGAGTATATTTTCAAAACAACATTAATTGAAGAAGAAAAAAAAATAAATTCTTTATTCTTGGATTTTTTTTCTCTAAAAATTACCCCAATAAGAACTAAAAATCTTCTTAAATATATTATTAATGATAAAGAGTTTGCAATTAAATTTAAAGAGTTAAAAAGTAATAGTTTGTTAAAATCTCTTGATGAAAATAAGGCATTTATATCAGGAGTATTTCTTGGGAAGGGGTGAATAAATTCTCCTAAATCAAGATTTTATCATTGTGAGTTTAGAGTTAAAAATATGGATCACTCTTTAGATGTTCAAGAAGTATTGGATGGACTTGGAATTAAATGTTCAACTATTATGAAAAATAACTGATACTATACATATATTAAAAAAGCATCAAATATATCTACAATAATAAGTTCGTTTAATGCCTCTCAATCATTAATGATATTTGAGGACTCAAGAATTGAAAGAGATTTTGTTGCAACCTTTAAAAAAATGGAATCTATTGAAGAACATAATTTAGAAAAAACAAGAGTCTCTTCAAAAAAACAAATCGATGCAATTAAAAATATTTATAAAAACAAGAGAGAAAATGAACTTTCTGAGGACCAAAGAAACATTATAAAAATAAGAATGGAATATCCGGATTTTTCACTTCTTGAATTACAAATGGAATTCAACTATAAATATAAAAAGGACATTTCTAAATCAGCAATAAATTCATGATTTAAAAAAATAATTATAAAAGGGGAAAAATAAAATGATAGTTAAATGATCTCCGACACCAAACCACACAACATTGACATGAGGAATATGAGGAATTATACTTTCTATATTTTTACTTTCTCTAATTATTTCTGTTGGAATACTTTACTGAAAATTATATAAAGATAAAAAACAATTATTTACAATAAAAAAAGTTGTTTTCTTTGCAACTTTTCTTTCCATTTCTCTTATATTAACTTTTATAGAAAGTTTGATTGGAACAGAATTTCATATTTCATTAGATTATATTGTTCCAATCACTGTAGGTTTTTTATATGGTCCGCTTGAAGGAATATTTTTTGCATGAACCGCAGATACTCTTAATGTATTGATTCATGGATGATCATATTCAATATTATCATCAACACTTTTACCAATGATTGGATTAATATCTGGCATCTTTGGAATTTTATATGAAAAAATAAAAGATAACGGAAAAGAGATTTTACTTTCAACAATCATCGTTCAGTTGTCAATCGTTTTTTGTTTATTGACATTAATCTCAATGTTGATTGTTTCAATCTTTACCAACTTAACTCTATTGGATCCTAATGATAAAATAATAATGTATTATATGTTTTTTTCAATATCGATAATATTATTTATTTTATTAGAAACTGTTTACTTTTACTTTTTATACAAAAAGGATAAAAAAAATCTGTTGTTGTTTTCATTGGTGTTAGTTACCACAATTATTTCTAGAACTCTTGGATCAGTTGTAACACCATTCCAAGGATACTTTGCAGGATTTTCATCAAATTATTTAATTTCATTGCTAAGTTTTATCCTTCATTCCTCATATGTAATCCCCTTAGAAGCACTAATAAGTTATTTCTTTATTAAAACAGCATTAGATTTCAATGTTTTATATTAAAATATAAGTATGAAGAAGAGTAAGAAGTTTCCAACAACAATTGATAAAATGATTAATAAGGAAATAATGTTTCCAAATTTTATCCCACAAGTTTTTCAACAAAGAAGATTATTTTTTGCAATCTTATTTTCTTTATTATTAATAATATTTATTTTGATTTTAGTATTTACTCTATTGGCGGTTCTCTAATATGAAAGAAAATATAAGCTTTAAAAAGGTATCAATATTTTGTCAATATTCAAATACATATAAAAGGGTAATTAAGGACCTTTCTTTTGAAATAAAAAATTCAGAAATACTCTCAATTGTTTCAGAGAATGAATATGAAAGAAACATCCTTAGAAAAGCATTTATTAAGGAAGCTAATATTTCAAGTGGAATCTTTTCTTTTGATAATGAATGAATAAATAACTCTTCACAAATAAAAAAAATTACCACAGTAATTTCACAAAAAGAATTTGACAATGTTTCATCAATGCAAACAGCCCTAGACTTCATTATAAAAAATAATAATAATGAATATTCTTTGGATAAAGAATATGAAAAAAAAATTACAAAATTAAAAAATGAACTTAAAAAAATAAATAAAAATATAAAAATATATTCTTCACCAAAATCTTTTTATAATAACCAACATAACCTTCGTGTAAAAAATTACAGAAAATACATAAGTGAAAATGATAGATATATTTCTGTTCAAGAAAAAATATATTCTGAAAAAAACAAACTCATAAAAAAAGTATATAGATTTAAGAAAAATAAAGAAGAATTACTTCATAAGCATTCCTTTGATATTAATGATATAAATATTTCTTCAAAAGAATTAATTAATAAAAAAAGAAAAGAAGTTGGGGACGAAATAATCAATCTTAAAAAAATGCTCTTAAAGGAAAAAGAGGAAATTAAAAAAAGAGGGAATAAAGTTAATTCAAAAAATCATCATAATGAAATTGTTTATAATAGGTTGAAAAAACAATCTAGAAGATTTGTTAAACATGTTTTAGGAATTGAATTTATCGGAATTGAATTAAGCACTGATTTCAAAACATACTTCCAGGATTTTCTTGAAATCAATACGAAAAAAGAATTTTTTGAAAACTTTGATTTATTAATTGAAAAGATAGATCTTCTTACTGAAGTTCTTGGTGAAAAATATATACATAAACTTGTGGATTGAAAAGCATTCCTACATAATATTGAAGCAGATTCCTCAGCAATTAATACAAAAACTTATGGGAAAGTAAATGATAAAATATTAAACGACATTTCAAAAGACATATATTTTTATGAAAGAGCCATTAAAGATATTGATGAGAGATTAGCAATAGTTGATAAGAGTGATAAGAAAGAAAAAATTCACCTTATGAGAAAAACATGAGAACTTAAGAGACTATCTCTTAGATATGAAAAACAGATAATGATAGAAAAATTAGAGGTTATTTGAGAAAATAGAAACAAAGTAATTGAAACTTCTTTATCACATTCAAAACTAAATATAAATGAATTTTACAACGCAATAAAAAACTATAAAAAGAAACTTCTTATTATTGATGTAGCATTTATTAATTGAAAGAAAAAACAAAAAATTAAGGCGCTCAAATTAAATCTAAAGCAAAGAATACAAATAAATAATGATTTTATCAAAAAAAACAATAGACTAATCAATGAACTCGAGAGATCCCTTGATAGTAGTGAATTATATCTTGCAATAAAAAACTCTTATATTTCTGAATTCTCATCTTATTCTTATGAAAGAATTAAAAATAAAATAAACAATACATCAAAGAAAGATTTTCTTGATAAATATAAAAAGAAAATAGAAACCTTAAACAATGAAAAAGAAAATCTTTCTTATCAAATAAAGGAAACAAAAAACAAAAGAAAACTTTTAAAAATTGAACTGGAATTAAAAGTTCTTGATTTATTTGATGAGGTAAATCTAAATGCATCTCATACTGCAACCTTATTTTCAAAGTTAGATGAAACAGAAATGCAAAAAATATTTCTAGTAAAATCTATTCTTAAAGAAAAAAAGTTTATTATCTTTAGTGATCAAAAGTTTTTAGATAACGAAGATATGATTAAAATCCTTAGAATATTTAAAGAAAAATATGGAGTAACTTTTTTAATTCTTACAAAGGATATTGAATTAGCTTCAAAAATTTCTGATACTGTTGTTGTAATTAGAGATGGAGAATTATGTGAAATAATAAGTGGAAATAAAATATTAAAAAATAAAATTCACCCTTATACAGAAAACATAATTAAAAATATAGATGAAATAAGATTTAAAACAAGAGAATCTGAGTATATTATTGAACAAATGAATACGGTAGATAGAACTCCATATTCAGTATTAGATATACATAGTGTTTCAAAAAATCATTATGTTTATTCAACAAAAAAAGAATATGATAAATGAACAAACAAAATTAAAAAATAGTATATAAATAAAATTAATTCAAGTAAATTATTTATTACATAAATATATAAATTATAATATAGGTAAATGAAAGAAAAAAATAACACAAATGATTCTGGATATGGTTTATTTTCTTTGATTGCAATGATTGTTGGAATCATAATTGGTTCTGGTATTTTTGTAAAAAATGGTATATTATATAATACGAACTCATCAGTTATTCTTTCAATGATTTCTTGATTGATTGGTGGTTTAATTGTTTTGGCAATGATTCTAGCTTTCCTAGAAATTTTTTCAATTACTGAAATTACAAATGAACAATCAACAATAGGTAATTGATCAAGACATCTATTGGGTGAAAAGACAGGAAAAATACTTGGATATTATTATACAATGATCTATCAACCATTATCAATAGTTGTTATAGCAATGTTTGGTTCAAATGAATTTATGAAAGCATTAAGTTTAGATAGTATGGATAATCCAATTAATAAATTAATGACTACAATTGGAATAACAATAGCATTCCTTATTATGTTATTTTCAATGAATGCTTTTTTTACAAAGCCTGGAAAGATATTTCAAAATACAGGAACCATCATAAAGACAATACCATTATTTTTCATAATAATCTTATTTGTTGGAATTATGATATTTAATTTTGGAGATCTTAACCCTATATTTAATAGTGATTTTAATGAAGGGATTACAAAACAAAGTTCCTTAAGTTCAATGAATGTTTTATTAATTTCTATTCCTCCAGTCTTATTCTCTTTTGATGGTTTCTTATCAGCTGGATCTTTATCAAAAGATACAAAAAAGAAAAATACATTTAGAGTTGCTGTTTGTATAGGTCTAGCGTTTGTTGCTGCTATTTACTTACTATTCTCTATTTCAACTTTTGCTCTAGGGGATAAGGATGATTTACAACATTCTTATGGTTCTATTCAAAATGTTATTTATGCAAGGTTTTCTTCTAAGACAAGTGCATGACTTGCTCCTTTACTTTCAATAATAATAACAATTTCAATTACAACTGCAGTTTCTGGAACTATAATTGGAACTTCAAAACTAATGACAGATTTATCAGCAACAAATTCAATCAAAGATACAAATGGGAGATTCTTAAAAAGAAATAAATATTCTGCAACCCCAAACTCAACATTAGCAATAGCTGCCCTAGCATCATTTTGATTTCTAATAGTAAATATAATGAATATAATATTTGTTGTTTCACTTCCATCGTCAAGCTCTACATTTAATTCACCGGGAACAGTAGACAATGTAATTCCAATTTCTGACTTTGTATCTGATTTATTAACTGTTGGAGCTTTTGCTTCATATACGCTTGTTATTTTTGGAGGAATCATAAATAGATTTACAAATAAAGTAGAAGTAAAAAAACAAAAAGGATTCCTATTTTATGCAATATTTACTACAATAATTATGAGTATAGTTACAGTATATTTTGCATATAGTATCCTTGTACCAGGCGCAGGTGGTGTAGACACAACTTATATATTAAAACTATCCTTTACTTTATTATTCATTGTATTATTCATAGGTATATCATTATTACTGATAAATAAAGGAGATACTCTTACTAAAGATGAACTTAAGAAAAAAGATAAAATAAAGAATGAATATTTCTATATTGAACAAGAGTAATTATTTTTTCTTAAAAAAATTATTAATATATTGTTGACCTTGATATTTTTTTAAATTGTTATAGAAGAAGTCTTGTAAGTTAAACGGATCAATTATTCCTAAGTAGTTAGCAATCTCTACAAGTCTTATATCAGGATCATCATTTTGGTGAACTTCAAAAGTTTCATTTCTAGTTATGACCTTTTTCGTTCTGGTTCTTACATTATTTGAAACAAAAATCCTAGGTTTATAATTACTTCCTATAGACATTCCTATCCTTGGATTTGAAGGAATCTTTTCAATATCGTATTGCTTAATTGTTAATTTTATCTTTGTTTTTAAAGCGCTAATAGTTAATGATTCAATAATATAATCATCATGTTTTATAACATCATTTAGATAGATAGATAAATGTGAAGATAATTCATCAATATCATTATTAGCACTATCTAAATTAGACTTAGAATTTTTATTAATTTCATCAATGTCTGTTCTTATTTTTGAAACATTAATTACATCTTGATTAATAATTTTTTTATATTTCTTTATTTCTTCTTTTATATTCTTCTTATTAAGTTTATATTCTTTTTTAGATATATTTAAAAGACCTTTTAAGTGCTCTCTATTTTTCTCTAAATTTTCTTTTTCATTCTTAAGTAAGTCTTCATATTCTTTAACTGTTTTTTCATTATCTTTATTTAATAACTCAGCTTCCTTTAATATTTCAACTTTATCTTTTTCTAAGTTTTTTAATAATTTTTTTTTAAAATCACTTTCCATAATATATATTATATCAATATAAACTTTAAGAAAATAGTTATTATATTAAAAGTTAAAACTATTTTTTAAATAATAATTATTACCTAAATAATATATTTAAAATATGCTAAAATTAACTATGGAAGAAGGAACTTCTTCAACAAAGATAAAGAAATTAAAATAAAAATATGAAAAAAAATGAAGTAAATGAATTATTCGCATCAACAGTACAAATAGGGAGAATAATAAAAGGACATGATTCTAGAGAAAATAATTTTTATTCAACAACTGTTGAAGTAACAATGGATAAA
The DNA here is from genome assembly GCA_947313745.1 of uncultured Mycoplasmataceae bacterium. GTDB lineage: Bacteria > Bacillota_I > Bacilli_A > Mycoplasmatales > Hepatoplasmataceae > Tyloplasma. Next base: position 10,680 of record CAMZNG010000003.1, on the reverse strand, counting down.
GATCAAATGTTCAAAATATATTTTGCATTAAAATTTATGGCATTACCAAGTGGACGTTCAGGACGTTTAATTTGAGACATTGTTTTTCCTAAAAATGTTTTAACAAAAGAACAAAAAGAAGCTAATGCTAAACCAACAAATATAATATGAGTTTCTGAAGAATTAAGTTATAGAATATATAGATTATTTGAGAATAGAATTCTTGAACAATTTGGAGAAATGAAAATTAAAGATGATTATTAAAATTATCGGTTTTTAAAAGAATAAAATATTTTTTAAAGAAATAATCAGTAGATTATTTCTTATGTTTTTCTTTTGATTTCATACGTTGTTCTTCTTCCTTTTTCTCAAGTTCTGTTGCATAATCAAATGCTTCTTTAATTTTAATTTCTTCTTCGTTGAATAATTCTTCATCTTGATGAATTGTTTTTCTATGTTTTGTATTTATAACTCTTTCAGCAATGTTATTTGCTGCTACAAACCCAAAGGCATTTGCAATTCCCCTGATATGATTTATAATTCCGTCAACAGCAAACACAACCATAAAGTAATTAAAGGGAAGGCCAATCCCAGATAGCACTGACAAGATAACTGCAGTATCTGCACCAGGAACTCCAGTCATCCCAAGGTTAGTAATCATAATCACAACATACATAATAACAATAAACGATATTATATTTGATATGTCAATATCAGCAAGTGTTTGACCATTTGATTGCATCATCATTGATGCAGTCATCAATGCAATCATTGCAGGATAAAATCCTCCACAAGTTGATTGACCCATTGAGGTTGAAATCCCTGAAGTAAGTTTTGCAATATCATCACTTACCCCCAATCCTTTTGATTCTCTAATAGTATCTTCCATAATTACAGCTGCTGCATGTTTTATAAAAGTAGCAAAGAAATAATCTTTAATAAATCTTCTAAAGTTTTTATAATCTTTATTTCTCATTGTAAAAAAGATAATTAATATTTCAATAGAAAGAACTATAAATCATCCAATCATAAACACAACCATAAACAATGCAATACTCTCAAAAGTATTGACTATAGTATTAATATCAAAAAGGACTGGTAGTCTTGTTGCGATTACTACAGGTAGTAATAAAGATACATGATAAATCATTTTTGATATTAATTTATGAGGACCAACAATTGCAACAATAACTGCCTCAGATTGTCTATGGTATTTGTTTTTGTGCATTGTTGCTAACACAATTCCAATAAATAATGCAAGAACCACAATTGCAAGAATCTTTCCTACACCAAGGAATAAACTTATTGAACTAGGGATTGCAGAATAAATTATTCCAGGGAGAGTTGTAAGTGCTGATCCAAAATCTCCAAAATCTCAATCTCCACTTTCGATTTTAAATTCAGGAATAAGTCGTATTAATGGGAAAAGAAGTAGAGCAACAGTAATTGCTATAAATGGCATTAGTCAAATAGAAAAGAATGATTTCATCATATTCTCAGCACTTATTTTATTTTCTCTTGAAGTTATAAAGGTTCTTATAATTGTAAAGAAAATAAAGAATGGAACTATTAGTATCATAGCAACCATAAACACCGCTGTTCAAACCATCAGTCATAATTCTGTTTCTTGTATTCAGGTTCCACCAGAATCAATTTGATCTTGTGTAGGTGAGAATAATCCTGTTAGAAGACCATATATAATTCCTCCTATACCAACTAAGATAAAAGCCTTTCTTATTAAATGGTCATCTCCCTTGTGTTGGTAATAGAATAATATAATTGTTGATAATAATACAAACCATACAATAATGGTTGTTTGTCAATGAGATATTGCTATAAATTTTAGGAATTTATTTTTATCTGAATTTGGGATTGAAACAACCATTATTGAAATTATCATTAAAAGAATAATAAAAAATAATGAAAGAAAAATACCAATTAAATCCTTTGTCTTTGTATCTGAAAAGAACTTCTTAATTTTTAAAAATGTATTATTCATTTAAAACACCACCTTTATTTTTTAATGAGGACAGAATAAATTCATACATAGGTTTTATTAATTTATTAAATGATGCTCTTACAATAACTAGTATTGGCTTAATAATTAATAGATATAGATAAATATAACTTATTAAGGTAAATGATCCAAGGATAATTATTGATGACCTTTCCATTGAAGTTTCAACAAAATTATCATCATGTTCAAGTTCTTTGTAAAAAGTAAGATAATTTAAACTTCCTATAGAGAAGATTAAAAATATAAATGCAATCATTTTATAATTAAAACAATTGTAATTTAAGTATGTTATTATTCCAACAATAATTGGAAAAAATAAAGAGTCAATAATTAAAGAAATATTTTCTAGTCTAAACTTTTCATTCTTATTTATTAAAAATAATAATGAAAAAAGCAATGTTCCAAACCCAATAAACATTCCAATAAAAATTAATAATGATTTTATATTTTTTAATGTTGTACTATGAGAAATAATCATTATAGGAATTATTGAAATAATCACCAGTGGGAGCAATTTTGAAATAAACGAAATACTAGATTCTAACAACATTTTTAGTCCTGAAAAAATATCTGTTGTTTGAGTAAGGTCCTTTCCCTTCTTCCTCTTTATAACACTCAGAACAATACCACACAATAAAGAAATAATTAATATAAAGATAAACACTAGTAACGATCAATATCATTGTGATACATTTGAAGATAACAATCATGATATTAATCCAACTTTATGTTGATGATCAATGATTCCTTTTTTTGCAAATTCTCCAAATTTAATAAAACCTAAAAGGGGAATCATAATAATAATTATTGAAAAAGTAACAATGACATTTAAAAAAAACTTCATTCCAATTCTTCTGTTTTTTTCATCATTAAGAAATAGATGGATTATTTTAATGCCCAACAACAGAGGAGAGAAGAATAATGAAAAATATATAAATATGTCTGGGATCATATTCAATCATATATATGCTTCATCAACATTTACAGATTTATTTATATTTAAGAAGTATACACTTATTCCACCCAATATTCCTATCGAAAGAGAGGTTAATAGAATCTTATTTCATTGAACCTTTTTAACAAAAAGTAGAGTTATAATCATTAATGAAATAATTAGGTAAAAAACTATAAATAATGTTTGTAAACTGGAAATTTGAAATATTTTTTCTAAATTCTTCATAATTATTTTTTGTTTTGTAAATAATGAGATAGATATAGTTTTTGACAATGAGAGTTTACTCACATCTGTATAAGATAAAACTAAACATTTCTCTTATTAATTTTATTATACAATATTTAGTAAAGAAACAATATATATATATATATATATATAATTAAAAAGTGAAATCTATTTACTTAACATTATTTGTTTCAATAAAATCTTTAAATAAAAAATCAATTTATATTTTGTTTTTTATTTTTATTCCTGTCATTGTCTTTTCAACCAATGTTCTTTTCCCTTTTAAACATGCAACAATATTAGGATTTCTATTTATAACTATCTTACTTCCAACTTTTATTGTTACGTATTCTTATTCTAATCATAAAAATAAGATTATTTATAATTCCTTTGATAAAATAACAAGACTATCTTTTATGTTTTTCTTAATAACATTGTTAGTATTAATGGTTATTATGATTTTTGCATTTTTATATTATTTCTTTATAGTTTATTTATTACAATTGTCTTTCTCATATCATATAATAAATGAAAATTGATTTTATGATAATGTTGATTTTGATACAAATCATAATTTAGAAGCAACAGATTGAAAGTTCTATGAATTTTCTACAGCATTCTTTTCATTTATTTCAATGACGATTACAACATTTTCAATTTTAATGATATTGGATTTATTTAATGTTAATATAAAAATTAGTTACATAATTATGTTTTCATATTTAATCATTTTAATACCATTTAACTTCATAGCATTGAGAATAAATTGAGATATAAGTTGAGTCTCATATGAATTAGCGGACTTTAGATTTAAATATAGTTGAGAAATATTTTCTTCAGGAAACCAACCATTATTTGTAATTTCATCATTAATTTTTCCACATCTATGAACAACAAATTTATTAAGTGAAACTGCAAGAAAAGCTCATGCATTTTTTGTTGATGACGGAAATCATCTTAATTGGTATTATTATATCCATTGGTTTCCCAATATATTAATATTAGACAATTGCAAAGAATGTTGATTGTGGAATAGTGAAATTATTCTTCCATGAATTTTCTTTTTTACAGTATTTGTTTTAAAAGTTGTCTTGAGGACAAATAATAATGTTCTTATGTATTTAAAGTAAGAAGTTTAAGATAATTTAACATATCATCTATTTCATTAAAATATTATGTGACAACGAAATAATATAAAATAAACTAGGATGTTAAATATAGTTTATATATGAATAAAAACTATAGGTATTTGTTGAGGAACTATTATAAATAGCATTGCACGATCAAATGATTTAGGCCAAAGACTCTTTTGTCCATTATAAAAATTATCTAATAATATTATTAAATAATGTATAATAAAATTATGAAATGATTGTCGTTGAACAATAATATGGAAAATAAAGGGAATATTGGTAATTCAACATTACCAAATCTTTTTAATATTATTTTTATGGCAATCATCTTTATTTAAAGTTTATAAAAAAGTAACACTCAAAAAATACAATTGCAATTATTTCATTTAAAAAAGCAAAAGGAGAGATATGAATTTTATAAAAAGAAATATAAAAATATTTAAGGAAGATTTATCAAAATTAATTAGTTATGAAACTTGATTAAGTTCTTCTGAGTATCCAAATAAAAATATGAAAGATGCACTTTTATTTATGGAAGAAATTGCAAAAAGAGATGGCATTAAATCTTACATAGACAAAGATGGTTATTATGGCTATGTGGAGATTGGTTCAGGAGAAGAGATGATTGGAATACTAACTCACATTGATGTTGTTCCACCAGGAGAAATTGAAAAATGAAATACTCCACCATTTATTTTAACTGAAAAAAAAGGCAAATACTTTGGTAGAGGAACTTCTGATGATAAGGGTCCATTAATGCTTATGTACTATTTGTTAAAGGAATTAAAAGATGAGAAAATTAACAAAAGAATAAGATTGATTTTTCCAACAGATGAAGAATCTAATTGAAGAGGGGTTTCAAAATATAATAAACTAGAGGAGAAACCAACATTTGGAATTACACCAGACTCTTCGTTCCCAGTAACATTTCTTGAAAGAGAAGTATTGCAAGTTGAATTAACTTGCAAAGGAACTGATGGCTGATCATTAACATCTGGTGTTGCAGCAAATGTTGTTCCAGCAGAAGCAACATATAAGATTAAAGATAAAGTTATAAAAGCAAAAGGGAAATCGGTTCATGCTATGAATCCACAACTTGGAACAAATGCAGTTTATAAATTATTGGAAAAGGTTGACCCAATAGATCATCCACTTATAAATTTTATAAATAAAGAACTAATGAATGAATATCATGGAGAGACTTTATTTGGAAAATTAATTAAAGATGACTATGCAAAAATAACTGTTAATCTTGGGGTTGTAAATATTGATAAAAAAGAATCTAAAATAATTGTTGATATGAGAATTCCAATAACATCAAGTATTAAAGAAGTGGAAGAAGTATATAAAGAAAAAGCTAAAGAATATGGATTTTCATTTAAAGGTGGAAAACAACATAAGAAAGTTTACATTCCAGAGGATCATTGAATTATAAAAGATCTTGTTGATTCATATACAGAGGTTATGGGGAAAACAATAAAACCACAAGCTTCTGGTGGAGGAACATATGCAAAGGCAATGGATAACATTGTTGCATATGGTCCATTAATGCCAAAAGCAGAACACACAGAACATCAATATAATGAGCATATTGATATTGCTGATTATATTAAAGCATATGACATATATAAAAACTTATTCACAAAATGAATAAACAAATAATAAAAACGAAAGGAAAATATAATGACAAAAACAAAAAGCACTAGTTCTTTAAAAACAAGTCCTAGTCAAAATAATAAAAAAAGAAAATTTAAGATGCCTGGAGCATTATCAATTATTATAGGTGTTGCATTTTTTGTGATAGTATTATCATGAGTAGTTCATGCAATTCATCCAACTAATGAAGTAGGATTTAGCGGATGATATGCTACACAATATGATAGTTGATTAACAGGTTTTAATGATAAAGATAGATATTTGGTTGTTAATGCAACAAATCAATTTCTTTCAACATCGGATGGAGCTGCGTTATTGAAAACACATGATCTTACAGGGTTAATAAACTATCTAAATGCAGACCCAGATGGATTATTGACTAGTCTATCATCAGAAGGAAAAATCCAATTATCAACATTAAATCCATCATTATTTATTGATGGACATTGATTTAATTTTGGAGACTCAAATTGATATGTTTCAAATGATGGGATGTATGGAATTGGAGATATAGTTAAAGCATCAATTGCTGGGGTGTTCTCAGCTTGAGATTTAATATTCTTTATCGTAGCAATGGGTGCAATTATTGAATTACTTACAGAAACAAAAGTTTTAAATTCATTGGTAAACTCATTAATAAAAGGTATGAATAATAAAAGAATATTATTATTACCAATATTATTTATTCTATTTTCATTGTGAGGAACAATACTTGGTTCACAAGAAACAACACTAGCACTAATACCTATAATTGTTCCCTCACTTATAATTGCAGGGTTTGATGCAACAACAGGATTCCTAGTGGTTCTTCTTGGATGTACAACAGGGATTGCTGCTTCAGTACTTGAACCATTTGCACTTGGTACACTTGCTTCAGCATTTAATGGCATTTGACAAGAAGCAGGAGGGTCAGGAGTAATTGGAATAGGTACTGGAATAGGATTAAGAATGATTCTATTTATAATCTATACTTCAATAGGATGTCTATTTATGGTTTGGTATGGACAAAGAGTTCTTAAAGGCAAATCAATTGAAGATAAATCTATGATTGAAGAAAATAAAAAATGAGCAAAAGTTTCTATGGGAGAAATGGATCATAAAGAAATGGATAAAAAACAAAAAATAGCTTTAGGGACAGTTGGGTTTGTAATGCTATGAATGATTATTGTTTTCCTTCCATGATCAAGTTGAATAGGTGATACATACAATTCAAGTGGTTGAGCTACATTCTCACATTTATTCTTCTTTAATTCATTGGTAGGAAGATGAACATTTGTACAACTAGGACTATTGTTTGCTCTTGGGTGATATATTTGTGCAAAAGTATTTAATTATTCAAATAACCAAATGAAAAACAATTGAAAGAATTCATTTGTAACATTTAAAGTTGTAGCATTTATATTAATATTTTCAAGAGCAACTTCAATAATATTAACAAATTCAGGAGACGCAGATTACTTAGCAGTTAATTTATTTGGAACATTATCAGATAGTTTAAAACCTGGAGCACTAAGTTTAGTGATATTCCCAATTTATATATTGATGGCATTATTTATACCATCAATGACAGGACTTGCAGGAATATCTGCACCAATAATTGCACCAATAATTAAGGGGTATGGTTCTCCTGAAGCAATGCTTCCAGCAATCATTGGGATAATGACTTTATATCCGTTAGCACAAGGATTAGTAAATATGTCATCACCAACAACAGGATTGGTAATTGCACAAGCAGAAGCTTCTAGAGCAAGTTATGCTAAGGCATTCCCATTCTTGTTGGGGTATGCAATAACACTTGCTGTGGTTGGAGTAGTTATGGTAACGTTATTCTTCTTTATGATCTAAAAAATAATAAGTTAAATAACTTATTTGGAATACGAAATTAATTTATTAATATATAAAAAAATACTTAGTTACATCGTAACTAAGTATTTTTAATAATAATTAAATATTGTTTTTCTATGCTTAATGTTTTACAAATGAAAGACTCTTATTATGTTTGTCTTCTGTTTGTTCATCATAAACAACAAAGCAATGAACATTTTCTTTAAGAACGTGCATTTCTCCAAGGAACGCACCATTATGTACTTCGAATGAAATAATTTCAGTTGTTTTTAATTTAAACAAATCAAATGCTTTCTTTTCAGTAAAGTGGTGCGACCCATCTTTCAAAATTAGTTCATATATTTTTTTTCTAACTCTTCCTTGTGTTGCCATTTTTAACTTCCTTACTATATCATTATACATATTGATTATCAATTTAAAATTATATTAGTAAAATATTATAATGATTACTTTTTAATTGATGATATAAATAAACTCATCAAGATTAAAGATACTGTTCATATTGCAGGCATTATTAAAACAATATCTCAATTTCTTGCATCAATACCAGTTATTGAGTTTATAGGAACTCATTGGATTACATTCAGGTAATCAAAGAATTTTATAAATGGTGTTGTCTGCTTTCAACCATTAAAAAGCACTTGATAAATCTTTGTAGAATGAAGTGTAAAGTTCATAATTTGTCCTGAAGCATATAACGGAAACAATAGTGATGGAATAAAAAATCATTTAGGATAAAGAAATTTTTCGAATCCCTGGATAGAATACTTTACCCCATCATCTCCTATTACATACTTTGTACCTGGAAAATAATTGTTAAACACTCCACTAAAAAGAAAGATAAACATAATTAAAACAATAACAAACATATATTGTTTTTTCTGTGTCTTTGTAATTAAACTAATTACATAAAACATTAAGAATGAAATTATAACCATTCAAAAGATTGAATAGTAAAATCCATCAAACGGCATATATTTAAAATCATAGGAAATTTCACTGCCGCCACTATGCCTTTTTAAAATATATCCCACCAATCCACCTCCAAGTAAATTAACTTTATACAAGATAAATAAAACTAAGAGTATTAAATTTACAAGGAAAAGAGAAACTACTAATGTTGTTAAAAACAATGATATATAATAAACTCCGTTCCCATAGTTAGAAGAACAATAGTTATTATATAAAGTAGATCTCTTCCATTCATGATTCATTGATCCAAATATAACCAAAGTTGTAAGTAAAACTGAAAATTCAAAAACCATTGACCCACACATTTCAAGCGGAAAAACAAATACAGGCAATAAAATAAGAAGTAAAGAAATCATAGTTAATCTAACTATAATTTTAGGGTTTCTATATATGAATTGAAAATTCAAGAAAAGATTTTTTGATAATTGGTTTATTTTTCCCATATTATTAATATTATATATATATATATGACTAAAATAACAATATAACTAGGAAATATTTAAATAAGAATACTATTTTTTTTCACAAATGATATAAATAAACTCATCAAGATTAAAGATGCTGTTCATATTGCAGGCATTATTAAAACAATATCTCAATTACGAGCATCGATACCAGTTATTGAGTTTATAGGAACTCATTGAATAACATTTAAGTGATTAAGGAAATCAGTATATCTCATAATTTGAACTCCATTATGTGTCTTTGCAAAATGAAATGTAAAGTTCATAATTTGGCCCGGAGCATATAATGGAAACAATAGTGATGGAATAAAAAACCATTCAGGATAAAGAAATTTTTTAAATTCTTGAAAAACATAATAATCATCGACTTTAACTCTTTTCAGCCTCAAAAAGTAGTTATTTAACATTCCTCCAAAAAGAAAAACAAGAATCATTAAGATAATAATAAACATATAATATGTTTTTTGTGTTTTTGAGAACGAGTTAAAAATATATAGAATTAAAAATGAAATTATATTCATTCAAAAAAATGAATAGTAAAAACCAATAAATGGAAGAAGAGAAAAATCATAAGAAAACCCTCCTTTTTCAGAAACAAAATATCACTCACCCATTAGTAAATTTAATTTATATAAAATAAATAAAACCAAGATCATCAAATTTACAAGGATAATAGAAACTATTAATGTTATTGAAAATAAAGCTCCATAATAAATAAGTCTCCCACTCCTTAAAGTACAATAATTTTTATACATTGTAGAATTTCTTCATTCATAATTAATTGTTCCAAATATAATTCCACCTGATAAAATAATTGAAAATTCAAAAATAATTGATGAACAAACATGAAGAGGAAAAATAAATATAGGCAACAAAAGAAGAAGCATAGAAATAAGGAATAGTTTAACTAAAATTTTAGGATTTGAATATATAAATTTAAAATTCAAAAAGAGGTTTTTTGACAATTGGTTTATTTTTTTCATTCTATTTATATTATATATATGATTGACTAAAATTATATTTTAACCATGAATAAATTAAACAATTACCAAAAATATTTTCATTTAAAAAGGGATATAAACTAATTTCATTATTAAAAAGGTTTAAAAAATCAATTCATAATAGAGAGGGAGATTTGATAGAAAAACTTATTCTTATAAAACGGATGAAAAATTCTTTGAATGTTTAAATTGTGGATCAAAATGAATTGAAGAAAAAAATGGCTAAGTAGAGCCATTTTTTCCAATTTTAATTATTGTTTGTTAATATCTATTTACTATATCTTTTTGAATTATTATTATTATTATTATTATTTGAATTACCTTTGTTATAAGAAGAACTTTGATTACTTCTTTTATATCTCTCGTTTGCACTTCCAGGTACAGGTCTTCTATATGTATTCTTTGGTTTTGTTTCTTTCATTTTTTTAATTGC
>CAMZNG010000002.1 GCA_947313745.1 uncultured Mycoplasmataceae bacterium | reverse complement strand
CTAAATTTTTCGGTATTGATGGAGGTTTAACATCAGATGATTTTCCAAAATAGATTAAATAAAATGATGAAAGTGTTGAAATAAACAAAAGAATTAATGAAAAAAATATAACAACCATTGTTATTTTTATTAATTTGTTCATTTTTTCTCCTTAACATTTATATCCATAATCATAATTATTATATTATAAATATAATATATTTTTTTAAAAAAATTACTTTGGATTACCAACTAATATCGTTGCATTTCCTTTGATATCTATTTTATTCAATTGGTTTGAAGTAATTATTCCTGATTCATAAACCTTTAATTTTTTATTATTAATTTCAACTTCTCCACTAATAAGAGTTATTAATAAAAAATTTCTTTCTTTTTTATCTAAAGATATTTTTAACTCATCCTTTACTTCTCATTTTTCAAGCATAAATAATTCATTAGATATTAGAGAATATATTTTTGATGAGCCAATACTTTTTTTAAGGATTGGTTTTCTTTTATGATTAACCGAATCATAATCAATAACTTCCAATGACTTATCAATTTGTAGGTCTCTTTTATTCCCCTTTTTATCAAGTCTGTCATAATCATATATTCTATAAGTAATATCTGATGATTGTTGAAGTTCATAAACAAGTGTTCCTGATTTTATGGCATGAACTGTTCCAGCCTTAATATCAAATAAATCTCCTTTTTTTATTGGTAAAGTTTTTAAAAATTTATTCCATTCCTTTTTATCAATTAGTTCTTTTGCTTCACTTTTTGATTTTGCATTAGTACCAACAATTATATCCTTTGTATTTTTGGAATCAAGAATATATCAACACTCCGTTTTACCAAAAGGGTAATTCTCTAGTTCTTTTGCCTTTAAATCATTAGGATGCACCTGGATTGATAGATGATCATTCGCATCCAATATCTTTACCAAAAGAGGAAATTCTTTTGATGGATAATTATTGAATAATTCCTTATTATTTTTATAAAACTCTCTCAATGTTATTCCATTATTTACTATTGATGAATTACCTTTGTATGCAGATATGATTCAAGCTTCACCTATTTTTTTATCAAGAGGAATATCAAAGCCTAATTCTTTTAATTTTGAACTCCCTCAAATTTTTTCTGAAAATACTGATTCTATTTTTAACATTTTGTTTCTCCTTTGTTATTATATATTTTATTAAAAAAATAAAAAGATATTAATCTTTTTATTTTGTCTAATTAATTTATATTGTTAATTTAATTTGCATTTTTTAATTCTTTTTTTGTGTAAGCAAATTCTAATCCTGATGCTGTTAAGAATCCTACAAATCCTGCAACAATTAAAGGAATAAAGTATAGAAGAGTTCAAGTTCAATTTGAAGTAACAACTCCTCCTTGTTCAAGCGGAATGTGTGTTGACCCAAATCCACCTGATGCTCAGATTATTGGTCCTCCTCACATTGCAACATTATCCACAACTCCTGTGAATGAAGCTAATATTCCTCCGACTAATCCTGCAATCATAAATGATGGTATCCATTTTTTAGGATCTTTTGCTGCAAATGGAATTGCTCCTTCTGTAATCCCAAACATTCCCATCACTGTTGCAGAACCTGCAGCTGTCATATCTTGTTCATCCATTTTTAATGGTGTAAATCTACTAAATGCTCATGAAAACATTAAAACAAATGCTGGTATTGAAACTGCTGTTGCAGCAACTCCATTAAGCACTGATGTACTATCATGATTCATCATCATTGCAACTCCTATTGTCATTGCAATTTTATTAACTGGTCCTCCAAGGTCAAAACAAATCATTGCACCCATCAATCCTCCAGCTAATCATAACATATGATTATCAGCCATTAATTGAACAAGAAAGTTTAATCCCATTGCTAAATAGAATAATGGTAAATAACCAATGAACATCATAAACATAAATGGTATTGTAGTAAATAAAACTGGTATTAGTAGTAGTGGTAATACACTTTGAAATACTTGTGATTCTACTTTATCAGTTTGTGTTGTAAATCATTTTACAGAATAACCAATCATATAACCTGCTACAACCGCCCCTAAGAATCCAAGTGCTGGTGATACATTAGTAAACATAAAACTCATTGTTCCTCAATTATAAAATGGTGCAAATTGAGCAACATATTCAGTTGTACTACCTTCCACTAACATTGGTGTAATTCCTTGATTTAGCACTAATGCAAGTATTGCTGCTGGTGCCATAGATTTCCTTCCAGAAATTGAATTGGCAATATACATTGCTAATATTGGTATATATAGTGTAAATGCTTGTCCTGCTAGAACATTAAATGCATTTGCAAGATGATTTTTTGGTCCAAAGACACCATCTTTATATTCAAATCCAAATGCTGTTGTTAAACCTAAAGTTATCCCTGCCATTGCAATATAAGGAATCATAAATGATATCCCAGCCATTAAATGGTTCATAACCTCTTTTACTTTTCCGCTTTTTACTCCGTCTTCTACAGAAGAAACTGATGATCCACCTTGTTTTCCACTTTGGATAGATGATTTTTCTATCATTGCATCAAATACTTCTGCTGCCTTAGTTATTGGTTTTGCAACTTCTGTTGTATAAACTAATTTACCATTGAATCTTTCGGCATTATCAATATTTTTTGATTTAGCAATTATTACATAATCAGCTTCATCGATTTCTTTTTTAGTTAAAATATCTTTTGTCATTTGACCTTGTTTTTCAATCCTGACATTTCAACCTCTTTTATCCCCTTCATCCTCAAGAGCTTTTGCTGCTAGGAATGTATGAGCAACTCCTGTAATACAAGTAGTAACTCCAACAACTTTTATTCTGCCTTTTACCTCAGATTTCTTTGCTTTTTTTTCTACTTTTATTGAGTTTATTATTTTTGTAATTTCTTTAACACTTGCCTTCTTAAAACTTTCTACAAATTTGGGATCTGCCAATTTTGCTGATATTGAAGTTAACAATTCAAAATGTTCATTTCTTCCTGGTTCAGGAACAACGATTGCAATAACAAGATTTGTTGGTTTTCCATCAAGTGATTTTCAATCAACATCTTCTTCAAGTTTTACAACAACTATTTTTGCTTCTGAAATTTCTTTTGAAGAAACATGTGGAATTGCAATTCCGTCTGCAAGACCAGTTGTTGAATCTTTTTCCCTTTTCTTAAAACCATTTAATACTGGCTTTAAAGATAGAGCAATTTTTTCTTCAACTAATTTTTTTGATATTTCTTCTAATATTTCGTTCTTAGTTTTTTTACCCTTTATGGAAAAAACTAATTTTTCATTAGTAATCATATTTTCTCTTTTCTTTCTTTAATACATTTATATTATAAATTTAAAAAAGTTTTTTTCTTGTTTTTGAGTAGTGTTATATATCTTTTTGTTGTTTTTTATACAATTGTATATACAATGGAATTATGATATTAATTTTATAAAATCAAATTCATTATCCTCTAATAATTTGCTTGCTTTTTCACTTGATATTTTCTTTACATATGATAAAATCGTTTGTTGTAATTTACAATCGTTCTTTTCAAATAAATCTTCAGCATCTATTTTTTTAATCTTTAGTAATTCCATTATTGTATAAATACAATAACCATATAATTTTTTTGAAACAGGCTTCATAAATATCAAGTGACCCTTTCATATTCTTCCTATTTTCTCCATTGAAGTATATAGTGTAAAATCTATAATTAATTTTTGAATTGTTGCTCCCTCTGCTGAACATAATCCAAATATAGTTGGATTGTTTAGTTTGGATGTTAAAACTAAATCAAAATCATTCTCATTTAAATCACCATTTTCTGTAATCAATGCAATTTTACACTTTAAATCTTTCGCATATTTAATTGCTCCAATTACATATTCTGTTTTTCCAGTACATGTTATTCCAATAACCAAATCATTTTTGTTTAATTTTAATTCATTAAGTTCAAATATTGAAACAGAAGATATTTCTTCTAGTTCTTTCCAAGAATCAATCTCACTTATAAATTTCTTGGCAGCAGATAATATAACAAATCTCTCTCTGTTAATTGAAAAATTAAATCATAATTCTTCAGTAATGATTCTTGCAATCTCAGAAGAAATTCCTGCACCAACAAAGAAAATCCTTCCATCGTTTTTCATGGTATCAACCACCATTTCAGATAGTTGTATTATTTTCCTTTTTATTCTTTTAATTCCTTCTTTTTGAGAGAAGGTTTTTTCTAACATTTGGTCAAAGATTTCATTTTCCATATTAGTTAAATTATAAATAAAAAGACCTTATGGTTTGTTCTTATTTGTTTATAATAAAAAAACACAAAAATTAATTTGTGTTTTATTTTATTGAATAAATAAATTATTTTTTTAACTCCATTAATTCAACTTTAAAAATATCTGCTTCAGCTCCAAAAATAATTTGGATATTTACTTGTTTCCCAACAATTCCCGATGCTCCCATTTTCATTAATCCGTCATCATTAATTTTGTTTCTATCTTTTACTGTTAATCTTAATCTTGTAATACAAGATGCAATTTTAGAAACATTGTCAATTCCACCTAAGTTTTCAACCAAAGTGGAAAGTCTTTCTTTTCTATCTACACCTTTTTTATTTTTTTTAGAAACTTTGCTTTCTTTTGAAGACCTATAATCTGTTTTACTTATCATTGATACTTCACCTTCAGTTCTACCTGGTGTTTTAATATCAAATTTTGTAATTCAGAAGTAGAATACAAAGTAATAAATAGGTGCATAGATTGCTCCCACTAATAATACTCAATAAGAGTTAGAGTGGAATCCTGTTGCATCAGGCAATATTCCATAAAGAACAAAGTCAAATATTCCTCCTGAGAATGTCATCCCTATATGTGAACCTAAAAGATCTAATACTCAAAATGATATTCCTGCCATTCAAACATGGAATCCATAGAACATTAATGGTGCTATGAATAAGAATGTATATTCAATAGGTTCAGTTATTCCTGTTAAGAATGATGTAAGTGATGCAGCACCAATTACTGACATTGCAACTTCCCTGTTTTCTTTCTTAGCTGCCATTACCATTGCAAAACCTGCTGCTGGTAATCCAAACATCATAATTGGATATTTACCTTGCATGTATGCACCTGGATTAACTCCAAGAGTTAAAGAAAATTCATTTCCATTTCCTCCTGCTCCTTTAATTATATTCATAAAGTTTCCATCTGCAGAAACGCTTGATGTTCAAGATCCATATATACCTGCATGTTCAATTACATTAAATGGAATTCCATATGTTTGCATTGCAAATCAAATACTTTGATTCCCATTTGCAAGTATTTCTCCTGTTCCATCTAATCCAGTATGCAATGACCCTCCTGCAGCAGTATATCATAGTGGTGTATAAAATGCTGCATGTAAACCGAATGGTAATAATGATCTTTCAACAAGACCAAATATTAGAGCATCAAGTCCTGCTGGTGCACTTGACATTGTTTTACCAAATTGATCAATTCCCATTCCAAGTATTGGTCATATCATTAGGAAGAAAAATCCTAATAATGGAACTGTTAAGAAAGTTATTATCGGAACAAATCTTGTCCCTGAGAAAAACCCTAGTACTTTTGGCATTTCAAATTTGTGAAATTTATTGTATAGGAATGCCACAAATAGTCCAATTGTTATTCCTCCAAAAACAGAAGTTTGTAACGAAGTAATTCCAACATTACTTGTTACAACAGAATCTGGTATTCCTGTATATCATAAAATGTTTCATATTTGACTACCTCTATCGTCTACTCCTGCATCTCATATCATTGTTGATTGCGTTGCATTAAAGACTATTCATGCTACTAATGCCGAGAATACTGCTACTCCTGCATCCTCTGTAAATGCTAATGCAACTGCTAAACAGAATAGTGTTGGCAAATTGGCAAAGATAATATCACCAATGCTTTTCATTACAGTGAATATAAATTGTGCTTGTGCTAATTTTACCGGGTCTGAATCTCCCATTACTTGTCTAATAACATTTTCAAATCCAGCACCCACTCCAAGAAATAATCCTGCTATAGGTAAAAGAGCAATCGGAATTGTTAAACCTCTTGATAGTTTTGAAAAAAATTCTTTTATCCCACCATTACTTGATATTCTAGATTCCTTCATTACATTTTGTTTTGTATTTTCCATACTACTAAACTAAACATTTCACTTTGAAAAATAAAATCAAAGTGATGATGAAACAAGTAAAATTCCTATTCAAGTAAAGAAAGTTATAATTGAAGCTATTTTATTAATTGAATTATCATCCAATGCTAACGCACCAAATGTTATTGCAATAACACTAACTCCAATAGTTGCCAATAACAAAGTTATTATTTTAAAAACTTTATGTAAAATTTTTCCAATTTTTGGATTAACTTTGTTATCAATATTTGTAATTATATTACTTACTTTTTTCATTGTTTCTATTTAATTTCCTTTCATTTTTTTCTATTTAATTAAAATATTTATTAAATTATACCTTAACAAAATAATTTTATTATTGGGAAAATAGGTGTTGTATATACAAATTAAAAAGGTATATAATCAATCTTCACACCTGCGGAAATTAAAATAAATGATAAAGATAGAAGCATAAATACCATTGCTATAAATAAAATTATTTTCAATCTATTTGAGGATCAAAACCCAACAAATGATCATCTTGATCTATTAATAAATTTTTGCTCATATGATGATTGACTAGATTTTAATTTAAAATACATCCAAATGAATCATCCACTTAAACCTGCAAATATTAATGCAATTATTACTTCTATATATATCATAATAATTTAATTATAAAGAAAAAAAGGCTCTCGCCTTTTTATTTTACTTTATAACTATTTTAGTTCTGCAAAGTATTTTGTTGTTCTAACTAATTGATTAACATATGACATTTCATTATCATATCATGTAACCACTTTGTATAGATTAACTTCACCTTCAAGTTTTTGAGTTATTAATGAATCAAAGTATGATCCATATGTTGTTCCAATTATATCTGAAGATACGATTGGGTCAACTGTATAACCAAGTGTTTCGTTTGAAGCTTTTTTCATTGCTTTATTAATTTCTTCTGCAGTTGTTTCTTTTTTAGTTGTAAATGTAAGATCAACTACTGAACCAGTTAATACTGGAACTCTTATTGCATTTCCATCTAATTTTCCAACTAAATTAGGAAGAACTTTACCAACAGCAACTGCTGCTCCAGTAGTTGTAGGAATAATGTTTGTTGCTCCTGCTCTTGCTCTTCTTAAATCTTTATGTGGTGAATCTTGTGTTCTTTGGTCATTTGTAAAGGCATGAACTGTAGTCATGAATCCTGAAACAAGTCCAAAGCTATCATCGATAACTTTTACAACAGGTGCTAAACAGTTTGTTGTGCATGATGCTGCTGAAATAATTTTATCTGAAGATTTAATTTCTTTATGATTAACATTGTAAACAATTGTTTTTAAATCTCCTTTTGCTGGTGCTGAAATAACAACTTTTTTAGCTCCTGCTTTAATGTGTTTTTCTGCCCCTTCTTTTGAAACAAAGAATCCTGTTGATTCAACTACAACATCAACTCCTAATTTCTTTCAAGGTAAGTCTTCTGGGTTTCTTTCGGCATAAATTTTTATTTTTTTACCGTCGATAGTTAACTCCCCTTCTTTTGCTGAAATTTTATTAATTTTATAATTTCCGTGTGCTGTATCATATTTTAATAAATGTGCTAATGTTTGGGCATCAGTAAGATCATTTATTGCAACAATTTGAACTTTAGGATCTGCAAATAAAAGTCTAAATGTTAGTCTTCCAATTCTTCCAAATCCATTGATTGCGATTTTTTTCATACTAGTAATTTCCTTTCAATTGAATGTAGTATGGTTAAATTATAACAAAACAAAATTTCACAGTGATTATGATTTTAAAATTTATATATTCTTAATTTCAATTGCATTATAAAATTTAGGTTTTATTTTTGTTATTCTTAACATTAAAATATTTCTATTTTTATTAATAAAATAAGAATAAGTTGTGGGTACAAACTCAAATGTTGTTAATAATATATTCTTGTCTGAACTTGAGGTTTTTTCTAATCTATGAATATTAATTAATTTATTAAATTCTTCTTCATCATAAATAGATGTCTTTCCTTTTAAGATGTCTTTAATGTTATATTTACCATCGTTGTTGTTTAATCAATTTAATGTAAAGGCAACAATTTCATCTCTTACAAAATACAATTTTACAAAAGTTATTATTTTGTCTTCATCTAATTCAAACTCTTCATTAAATCTCTTTAGCAAAATATTTGGTATCTTTGATTTTGAAGGAAGTATTGTTACCTTTGTAGCATTTAAAGTTTTTTCCAGTTTTATAATTTTTGAATTTAAATTAAACGGAGAAACAAAAATTCCATTACCTTGAATTGAATAAAGAACCTCTCTTTCTTTCAATCTGTCTATAACCTTTCTAACGCTCATTTTTGATAATCCGGACTTTTTAATTAATTTTTGTTCTGAATCAATTCTTTCATTAACCTTTCATTCTTGGTTATCAATCATATCTAAAATATATTTCTCTAAATCAAACTTCATATATAAATTATATAATATAATATAGAAGTATTTTACTTTTAATATTAAGGGGTTACAATGAAGCAAATGACAAATGCACTATCAAATAAAGTTTTTTATGATGAGGATAGAAATATTATTATTAAGGAATATATCAACGATGAATTTAAAACTTATTTTGAAAATAGTGAAATAAATCTTTTGAATAGAAATGGTATTAAATGTAATGTAATTAACAAGGATAAAATTGAAATGGAATATATTGATCATAAAGATTTTTATGATAAAGATATAGAAATAAATGATATTTTTTCTGTTGTCAATGCATTAAAAAAACTTCATAAAATTGAAGTTGAAAATATAAAATATATTGATTATAAAAAAATATATAAAAATGTTTACTGTAAAAAAAAGGATTGAAGTAATTGTTCCATTAAAGAGAGTGAAAATAAAATTCTTGAAAAAGCTATAAAAATATTAAAGAGTGGACCTCAAGTTATATTACATAATGATTTAGTTAAAGGAAATTTATTAAAAACGGGAAAGACAATTGTACTAATCGATTTTGAATATGCAGGACTTGGAAATCCAATTTTTGATATTGCATCATTCATAACTGAACACAACTTATCAGCTGAACAAATTTCATTATTGGTTGATTGTTATGATAACAAAATTAACAAGAATGATTTATTGGTCGTTTGTGCCTTTCTAGAAGTTTTTTGAACAAGATGAGCACTATTCAAGTTTGAAAAAACAAATAGAGAAATATATAAAAATATTGCAAATCATAAATATTCAAGTTATAAAAAAATATTAGAGAGCATAGAAATTAATTAATCCATTAATCCAGCATCATAGAGATCTTTGAAATAACCTTTTTTACTTGTTAATTCTTTAAATGTTCCTGTTTCAACAATTCCTTTATCCTTCTTTAAAACTATAATTGTATCAACATTTTTTATTGTGCTTAGTCTATGTGCGATAGTAATTGTTGTTTTTCCTTTAGAAAGTTTTTCTAGTTCTTGATTTATTTCTGATTCAACAATATTATCTAGTGCACTTGTTGCTTCATCAAATATCAATAATGATGGATTTTTTAAAAACATTCTAGCAATAACTAATCTTTGTTTTTGCCCTCCAGAAAGTGTTAATCCTCTTTCGCCCAAAATTGTTTCATATTTCTTTGGTCATGAATTTATTATTGAATCTAATTTAGCTTTTTTACAAGCTTCAATTATATCTTTCTCATTAACATTATCTAATCCGTAAGAAACGTTATCATTAATGCTCCCATATAGTATTTGTGGTTCTTGTTCCACATAACCTACCCTACTTAAATATGAAGGCATATAAACATCCTTTAAGTTTAAGTTTCCATTAATAAGAACTTCACCATTAGTTGGATCGTAATATCTTAATAATAACTTACTGATAGTTGACTTACCTACTCCAGTTTCACCTACAAAGGCATATGACTTCCCTTCTTTAAAGGTGAAAGTTGTTTTTGGAAGAACAACTGTGTCAGGTTTTTCAGGATATGAAAACACAACATTTTTAAATGTAATATCACCAGATAAATTTTCAATATGTATTTTATTATCATCATTTAATAAATCTATTCTTGTTTTAGAATTGATTAAAACATCAAGTCTACTTGCTGATGTAGAACCTTGTGCCATACCTTGTGACAATTGTGCCATTTGAATGATTGGCGAAATCATTAAAGTTACTCCCGAAAGAAAAGATGGGAGTATTCTAGCTAATTTTTCTGGTTCATCACGATACATCAATACTGCAGACATAATTACTATTGTTGATATACTCATTATCCCTGCCGTCATCACGGTCATCATTAGAGAGACTGAGTTGTTAGCTTTGTTGTTTGATTCATAATATTTATAGTGAATTTTTTCAAAAAAATTTCTTTCCCTTTGTTCTGTTCCAGATGATTTTATTAAACTAATTGTTGAAATCCTTTCACTAACTTCTCCGTTAATTTTAGTTATTACTTTTCTTACTTTCATCATTCTTTTTCTTAAAATAGAGAATGAGATGAAAACAACAAAAATTATTATAACAACACAAGAAATTGTTATAAGTGAAAGTCATGGATCAATTGTAATTAAAACAATTGTTCCTCCAAACATTGTGAATATTGCTGAAAAAATTTGTGATGGAATTCTTTGTGCTTGATCACCTACTATTGAAGTATCAGAAATTACCTTAGTTAATGTCTCTCCTGATTTCTTGTCTGAATAATAACTCATATCTTGTTTAATCAAGTTATTCAAAGTGTCTTTTCTTACTTCAATTTCAATTTTCTTTCCTAGTTTACCACCTATTATCCCACTAGCGAAAGTAAATATTCCAATAAAAAATAATATTATAAACATAGCAACAATTCATATTCATCAAGTTCCATCACTATCAAAAATAGATTTCAATAATTCGTTTAACATTTTTGGTTGTAAAACCCTTAGAATTGAAGATATAAATACAACTACTATCATCCCAATGAAAAATGGCAAAAATGTTTTATAATACCTTCCAACAAACTTAAAAAAACCAACTGGCTTTTCCCCATTGGTTTTAATTGTATTATTGCTATTGTTTTTTTTCATTTTTAGTTTTAGTCATCGTCTTCTTTAATATCAACAAAAGGATTATCCTCATTTATTGGTTCTTCATCTTTTTTTATAGTTTTTGATTTGTTTTGTGGTTTAGTTTTTGATTGATCGAAGGGATTCTGTCCTGGTTTAAATTCAAAAGGATTTTGTCCACCGTTTGTCTCTTGCATTTTTTGCATTTCTTTTGAAAATTTGGCAATTGAATACATCATCACACCTACCATTCCAAAAAAGAAACCGATAGCTGCAAAAATTGGAATTAATATTATTTCTAAAAATAATAGTCCATGATCTAATGGAATAATAAATAACGAAAACATCATACAAGACCATGAAGTTACCATAGGAATAGTATCAATTTTCACATCCTTACTAAATTTGATAATTAAGGAAATTAATACAATACTAATAAACATAACTAAAAATCCAACTGCTCACATTGCACCATATGAAATGGAAAAGGTATGGTGAATATTTTGTCATTGTCCAAATTTTATTTCATCTGTATTGACACCTACCAAAAATATTGTTACTATCATTGGTAAAAATCCAACTAATAATGCAACAATGTGTTTTATTAAAGGTTGTGTTCTCATTTGTTTTAGTAAGTCTTCTTGATTCATTTGACTATTATTAAACATATTCATATTTGGTTTATTATTTTGATTACTCATAATATAATAATACTACTTTATTAAGCAAAAAATATAATAACAAATAAAAAATAAATGGCAAAAATGGCAAAAAAAAATTCCATTTACTGAAACTTATTTTTCACCTTATATATTTGGTGCCCAGAGTGGGACTTGAACCCACACAGCATTACTGCCAAGGGAGCTTAAATCCCTCGTGTCTACCAATTCCACCACCTGGGCAGATGGTGATCCCAGAAGGACTTGAACCTTCGACCCATTGGTTAAAAGCCAATTGCTCTACCAGCTGAGCTATGGGATCATAATATGGCTGGCCTGGCAGGATTTGAACCTACGCATGACTGGATCAAAACCAGTTGCCTTACCGCTTGGCTACAGGCCAATTTAAAATGGTGGAGGGGGAGGGATTCGAACCCCCGAACCCGAAGGAACTGGTTTACAGCCAGTCGTGTTTAGCCAGACTTCACTACCCCTCCATTTTTTAATTGTATAAATACAATTTTGGTTTGTGTCCTTTTTAATTATATATTATTTTATATAAAAAATAGACATTTATTAATGCCTATTTTAAATTTTTTTTTAATCAAATTTAAGTATTTTTATTGCTCCAAAAGTTATTACAAATGATAATACAATTGGAACTATAAAATCTGCTATCTCTTTTGCTTGGCTAATATAAATAATTTCTGGATTTGTCCCAGCATATCCAACAACAACAGATCCAGTGGCAATTCCATATAGTTCATTTGCATACGAATGAGGAATAACATAACCTACATATATCATCCAATCTGGAACTACACCAGGAATCATCAATCCTCCCAATAGACCCACAAAAAAGAAATATGTCATTACAATTGCTTGAAAAACCGAATCATTTTTTGCAAATGAAGCAAAGAATAATCCTATTGAATATGAAATTAAAACCATAACAATTGTTGCTCCAATAAACATTGGTCAATCTATATTAAGAATATTTAAGTGTCCAACAATATGATTTCCATCTTTTATTGAATAAAATAAACCTGCTGAAGAAAATATATATCCTCAAATAAAAATCCAAATCATTGAGATTAATCAAATAGTTAATCCATATAAAACAACTGCTCCTAAAACATCTGTTTTTGATAATTTTGTTGCACCAATTCTTCTTAGCATTACTGATTTCTTCAATTTTACAAAGTTAAATCCAAACCCCATTAACCCAGATTGCATTGTTATTAATGATATTGCAGTCATTAACA
This sequence comes from uncultured Mycoplasmataceae bacterium, assembly GCA_947313745.1. Lineage (GTDB taxonomy): Bacteria > Bacillota_I > Bacilli_A > Mycoplasmatales > Hepatoplasmataceae > Tyloplasma. The sequence continues at coordinate 31,307 of CAMZNG010000002.1, read as the reverse complement.
CAATTAATATTGCTGAATTTACTTCTTGTACTGATAAATCTTCTGGTATTAAAACAGAATACATTAATATCATTATTAATGGAAATATCAACGGAAATGCTGTCATTGGTGATTTAAGATTTGTTTTTGTAATTAATTTATATAATGAACCCATAATTTTCTCCTTCTTCTAATCTCACTTAAAAAATTTTAAGCTTGCTCCTGCTGCTAGTGATCCATAAATTATTGGAAACGCAAAATGTCCAACCGCTTCAAATGATCCAATATCATCATGAAGAGGAATTTTATAACCCCCTAGGTCAAATACTGGTAACCCTTGCATTGAATGATTCATCAATTCTGACCCTCAACCTAACGGTGACATATGTCCAATAATTTTCATCCACTCTCTATTTGCATTTGGTGTAAATACACCACCTAAGAATGCAACAACAAAGAAGTAGAATGTTGTCATAATATTATATTGTTCTGCATCACTTAAGATTGATACAAAGAAGAATGCAATTGCATAAAAAGATATTGAAGTTATTAATATTGATACAACAAATCCTCCTCAGTTTACATTTTCTCATAACTTTGGACTAACGTATAACAATCCTCCTGTTAATTTTGCAATCGCCGGTATTTGGAATATCCCTACTCAAAAACTAATTCAAGCAAGTATAAAAACCATTGTTGTCATCCCTCAAATTAAGAATGAACCAATTGCTTCTATTTTAGTAATTTTTGTTGCACCAATTCTCTTAAGTAGAATTGAATCCTTCATTTCAAAGAACGAAAACCCAAAAGAGTACAACGCAGAATTCATAACCATTAATATAGTTATTGATGATATTATTGCTATATTTAATCTTGAAAGACGAGGATCATTATATTTTCAGTCACTATGACCTGATAGAACTAAAGAACCTAATACCAATAAAAATATTACTGTTGTAAAGTAATCTACTTTTGCAAAGATATTTGAAAAATATGCTTTTGCTTGCAGTTTAATTAAAGCTCCCATGTTAAGTTTTCTTTTCTTCCTTTAAAGTTTTAGATTTTTCTCTACCTGATTTATTAGCTCTTAAATCTAAATCTTTTTTAAATACTTTTAAGTAAAGATTATTCATATAGTCATCAAATGTTTTTCATTCCTTTATTATATCTTTTAATGGTAAATCACTATGTATTTTTCCATTATGAATAACAATCACCCTTTCAACAAGTTCCATAACTTCATCTGAATTGTGAGACACAAGTATAATTGATGCATCGTTTTCTTTTGCATATGATTTAATGTACGATTTAATTTTTGTTCTAGATTCAACATCAAGACCTGTTCCAACTTCATCAAGGATTAATAGTTTAGGATTATTAACAATTGCTAATAATATATTTAGTCTTTGTTGTTGTCCTCCGGATAATCCTTTTGCAACATCATTTTTTAAGTTTGAAAGATCAAATGTTTCATAAAGATCATTTATTTCTTTATCTGATATTTTTAATTCGGAAGCTCTTATAATAAAGTTAACTAAATCCTTTACTTTATAATAATCAGGATAAGATGAATCTTGAAATTGAATTCCTATATTTGAAGAAATGTCTGCCTTTGTTTTAACAGGTTCTAAATCAATTATATTTCCTTTTTCATCTTTAATTTCTTTAAAGTTATAAGTTATCTTTCCTGATGTTGGTTCTTTAACTTTTGCTATTATTTCAGAAATTGTTGATTTACCTGCTCCATTAGCACCAACGATTGCCACTTTTTCTCCAGGTTTAATTTCAAATGATATTCCCTTTAAGACTTCAACTTTTCCATAATTTTTATGAATATCATCTACAATAAGTATTGGCTTTTTATTTTTTATAGTATTTGTTTTTTTTATTTCTTTTTTCTCCATAATCACTAACTTTCTTTAATATTGTTGTCCACCGCCTCCAAAAAATATAAAATATTAACTATATATAAATAAATAATACCTCAAAAAAACAATTAACCATTTTTATTTGAGTTTATTTTACTAAAAACAATTTGGTTATCTTCTATTTCTGTCTTAGCATCATAATAAGGAATTATATGTATGTGTGTATGAAAAACTTCTTGCCCTGAAGAAGAACCATTGTTTAAAACTAATTTTATTCCTGTTGCACCCAAACTTTTCTTTAACAAATCTGAAATCTTTGGAATAATCGCCATCATTTCATTCCTTGTTTCATTGCTCTCCATTAGAAAATTTTCTTTCTTAATTTTTGGTATCAATAATGTATGGCCTTTTTGTTTTGGACTAACATCGAGAATCGCAATAAATTTTTCATCTTCATAAATGATGCGCGAAGGAATCTCCCTATCAATAATTTTCTCGAAAATACTTTTGCTCATAATAAATAAATTATATAAAAAACAACTTAAATATATTAAGTTGTTTTTAATTAAATTATGTTTTATTTTAATAGTGAATCTGGAATAAATGAAGAGAAGTCATCTGAGTATTTTCCTGATAGTTCAATATAGTAACCTTTATCATGTCAGTATTGTGCTGCTCTTTCTGATAAAGAACTATTAAATCCTATTAGCTCTTCAGATAAATATATTTCTCCAATTTTTGATGCATCTCCTTCACCAAATCATTCGTTAAATATATATGTTGCACCTTCATCATCGATTGATGCTTTTGTGTATGAAGAAGCATCTTTATTTGCAAACAATGAATAACTCACTGGTCCAAATGTATCCTCACTAGTTTTTTCTGCAAAAACATATGGATATAATTGTGAATATGAGAATACTTGTGCATTCCCATTTATTCATTTTCCATGTGAAGATGAATCTTCGGAAATGATTGCTCCTTTACCAGGTGCTTTACCAGGATTGGCAAGATAGACATTTCCTTTCTTTAAAACATCATCATGTGTAAATAATCCTTCTAATGTTTTTGCTTCACCAATTTCCTCATCTTCATAATTTCATGTTTGCGAAATATCAGTTCAATCATTTGCAACAGTTGATCCAGCACTTGTTCCAAACTCTATCCCCTTAAATGATGAGAAACCATCAGTACCAACTTTTGTATCAAGTGAGTTTGGATCGATTAAAAATTCTTTCTTATCTTCATCTCAAAAATCATTTCAACCTTCACTTGTATTTAATGTCACATTATTATTTGCTAAGTCATTGTATCAAGTTTTACTATCACCAATCCTTGCTTTTGTTGCATCAAACTCAACTGAAGCAACCATTGAAGGTTTATCATATGCAATTTCTTTTGTTAAATAATAATCGTATGCAGAAGAATTAGAATCTTGTCAAAGATAAGAATATATCATCATATTTCTTAAAACATCATTTTTATATGATTCTTCACCTGCTTTACCTTTTTCTTTTTCAGTTTTTTTCACCCCTCCTAAAACATCTATTGAATCAGTAATAATATTTTGACCATAATCTCCTGAATTAAACAATTCTAAGAAGTTCATTGATAATAAATCTTCATGACCCTTAAATTCAAATATAACAGGTAATAATTCAATATCTTGTGAAGTTGAATATTCACTAATTAAGTATTCAAATACACTGCTTGATAAAGTTTCCTTAAGTAATTTTGTTCTAATGAAATAACTAAAGACATCTTCTTTTGCAACTTCTTCGTGACTAATCATATATGGAATATTTCAACTATCATTTGCATCAAGAATAGATTGTGAATCTTTGATAATTGGTTCATCTCTTTGATCGCCAATCAAAGAAGTTTCTAAGAAGTAGTTCTCTAATTTTAATGCTGTTTTTTCATTATCTTTATATTTATCTTCTATTGAAAATTTATATTGTTTATCATTTAAATTAAAGGCAATATAATCTAAATCACTTTTTGTTCCAAAACCAATTAATGTTCCAATACCAATTGATGCACCCAACACAATAACTAGTGTAATACTTGTTCCGATTACAAATTTTTTATTCTTCATAATTACCTCCTTTTGTTACTTCGTTATTAAGATCACCATTTCCGTCGTTCCCAAATTCAGACGGCAATAGATCTCAAGTTAATTTTAAAATATGTGAATTTTTCATCATCCCCATTAAAAAAGTATTTTCATCAAATGCACTTAAATTATAATATTGAAAATTATCTGTATAAAATGTTTTTGCTGCATTCTTTGAATCAATGGAATTTTGTAAAGAGGTTCTTGAAGAAGTTAATGCTGTAATTAATTTAGGTCAGTCTATTGTAGGGGTAAATATTTTTTTATGCATATGTATAGATCAAGAATAAAAAATAAACTTATCTAAATTAGTACTCACTCATTCACTAAATTTTGAATCGATTGACGAAGAAGCAAGATCTACTCATCCATCAGATTTGTTTTTTATATTAAGATAATCTTCTATAAGCCCTTCATCATGGTTTTGTATCCCAACAGAGTGTAGTCCATCTGTTGAAATAAATGATAAGTAATCTCCATCTTTGCTTCATTCAGAATAGAAATCTCTTTTATCACTACTAGAACTTTGGATCAATTTTGCATCAACCAAACCACTTCTAACACTTTCTGAAAATGTTTCATCTTGGGTTGAAGTAAGTGTATCTATATCATCTTTTGTTAAATCATCAATATTACCAATTTCTAATTTTACAAAAGCATCTGTAATTATTTTTTCTAAATTTAATAAATTTTCATCATTTTCTTTATTTGATTCTGAAAGAGGGTAAAAGGGACCATCATCAACTACTTTTTTATTTAGTGAAACAGTTGTAGCAGTATCTTCAAAAGAAAGATTTGAAGCACTCATCACATCACCATAATTGTTTGAAAATTGTTCATAGTTATCATCTTTTAAGTTATAATACATATCCAATGTATTCAATATTTGATCATTTGTAAATGATATTGTATTTGCAGCAATATCAGCTTCACCATCTTGAGACTTTGATGGAGTGAACTCCATTAATGTATCATTAAATAAAATTGGTTGATATAAATATATAAATACATCCATTAGTTTCTCAGGAGTTATCACATAATTTTTTGATGAGTCAATGTTTTCATTTGGAACCGAATTATTAATATATTCTCAATGATCTCCACGCATTGCTTTTCCTGATTTATATTTTGCATCCAGATCTGTGGAAGACTTTTTAACAATATTTGAAATATCTGTATATTGTGATGATATCTTTGATTTATATTCACCCGCAATAATTGAGTCTTTATATTCTTGATCGTTATTAAATCCTTTTTCTTGCAACTGCTTAGTTCATGCATCCTCTCAAACTTTTCCGTATTGATTTTTTACAGATTTCTTTTCGTTTTTAACTTGATCATCTGCATCATTTTTTGCATTTTTAACTATTAATTTCTTTTGACTTTCTGTAAATCACCCTTCATCAGTCATTTCACTTAATTGTTCTATATAAGCAGTGTTTAAATCAACTTTAATTCTATTTATGACCTGTTCATATTTTGAAGGATTATAAGGAATTTGATCTCCCTTAAATTTCTTTCAATACCCTGAAATCGCCATTCCTGATGGTATTCCTCCTGCAATAAGCAATGCACCTGCCAAAGTTAAAATAAGAGTTTTACCTCTTCAATCTTTATATCATTTTACGTCTAAAGAAACTTCTGAAGTTTCTTCATAAAAAGAATTAGAAGGTTTTTTATTGTCTTTTACTTTCTCCTTTGACTTTTCATTAACCTCTTTTGTTTTACTTTTTGTATTTTTTTCTAAATTTAGTTCTTTTGTTTTTTTCTCTTTATTTTCCATAAGTTATATCTAATTATACTCTAAATCATTGTTTTGTAATATAATTTATTTATGAATAATGAAAAAAATAGATTCAAAAATGATTTTAAAATTTTTGAAAAAAATAAAAATTTAGTTTTTTTAAACTCATCTGCTACTTCATTAAAACCAAATGTTGTTGTAAGTGAAATTGAAAAAATATATAATGATTGCATTACAACTCTAAATAAATCCATTGATTTAAATAATAATGAAGTTTTAAAGAAGTTTGGAGATTCTTTAAATAAAATCGGTGATTTTATTGGGGCAGATTCAGGAACAACTATCCCAACTTATGGGACAACGGATTCAATTAATAAAATAGCTTCTTTGATTATTGATGAGTTAGAGGATGGTGATGAAATAATTTTAGGTAAATTTGAGCATGCTTCAAATATTCTCCCATGAATAAATATTGCAAAAGATAGAAAAAAAGAAATAGTATTTAAATGATATGAACTAAAAGATTTCAAAGTTGATTTATCTTCCCTAAAAAATATAATAAGCAAAAAAACCAAAGTGATATCAATTGCTCATTCTTATAATACTTTCGGAACAAAAAATAACATTTCAGAAATAAGAAATGTTATAGGAAAAGATATTAAACTTGTTGTTGATGCAGCACAATCCATTGGACATATAAAGATTGATGTTAAAAAAATGGATTGTGATTACCTAGTCTTTAGTGCACATAAAGCTTTTGGACCACATGGGTTAGGATTTATGTATATTAAAAACATCGAAGAAAAAGTAAGGCCATTTAATTATGGTGGTGGAATGAACAAAACATATTCAGAGAATGACATCACTCTTAAAAAAGGTATAAATATGTTTTTATCAGGAACACAAAATATTCCATCAGTAATTGCGTTTGGTGTTTCAATTGATTATATGAATAAAATTGGAATCGACAAGATAGAAAAACATAATTATGATTTAAAGGAATATGCAGAGAAAAAAATATCATCTATAAAGAATGTCAGAATTATTAATGAAGGGGTTAAAAGTCATAATTTATTTTTTGAAATTAAAGGTGTTTCTGGTGAAGATGTTGCCTATCACCTTTCTCTTGATGAAATCATTGTTAGACCTGGATCTAATTGTGTAAAAATAAAGAATAATATTTATAAACAACATAATTCTTTAAGAGCATCTTTCCACATTTATAATGATAGAGATGATGTAGACAAGCTATACAATTCTTTATTGAAGGGAGGAGATTATATTGAAACCCTTTTTAGGAAAAAACCTTCTTCATCAACTTGCCTATAACCCAAAACACAAAGGATTAAATGATAATGAAAGAAGTAAAAGCGTATTCTCTCAAGTGGAAAATTGTGAAGATAATTTTTATATATATTTAGAAATAAAGAATAAGAAAATAGTTAAAGCAAAATTTGATGGTGAGGGTTGCGCCATTTCTCTTGGTTCTAACGAAGCATTGCTTTCAACAATTGAAAATAAATCTACTTCAAAAGCAAAAGAAATCATAAATGAATATGAAAGTTTTATTAATGGTAAAATTAAAATGATTGATGGGGAGTTAGGACTATTTAAAATAGTTCAAAAACATGAATCTAGAATAAAGTGTGCTGCCTCCCCTATCAATGCATTAAGGGAGATATTACAAAATGAGTAAAATATTAAATTTAGATCTTGGTTTTTCTTTGGTTTCAAAAAAAGATAGAGAGAAATATTCTAAAAAAATAGAAGATATACATAATCTTATTTATGAAAAGAAAGGTAAAGGTAATGAATTCACTGATTGATTATCTTGACCTTCTGATTATGATAAAAAAGAAGTTAAAAAAATAGAAAACAAAGTTAAATGAATGAAAAATGAAGGAATTGAAATACTTCTTGTTATTGGGATTGGAGGATCATATCTTGGTTCTCAATCAGCAATTGATTTTATTAAGGGTAAAATGAATATGCAAGATAAAATAATTTTTGCAGGAATTAATGTGTCATCTTCTCATATAAAACAAATTGAAAAAAAGTTAGAAAACAAAAAATGAGGTATTTGTGTTATTTCAAAATCTGGAACAACTTTGGAACCAGCATTATCATTTAGACATTTTAAAAAGATTCTTGAAAAGGAAAATGGTTCACTTGCAAAAGATTATATTGTTGCAATTACTGATGAAAAAAATGGTTCATTAAAAGCTGCTGCAACGAAGAATAACTATGATACATTTGTTGTTCCCAATGGGATTGGAGGAAGGTTTTCTGGTATAACACCGGTAGGACTTTTTCCGATGGCATTTGCTGGTGTGGATATTAAAAAGGTTCTTGCTGGTGCAAATAAAGCATCAAAGGAATTAAACAACCTTAACAATGATGCTTATGAGTATGCAATAACTAGGTTTATTTTAAATTCAAAAATGAATAAAAATTCTGAAATATTTACAACTTATGATTTTGATTTAGATATGACTTCTGAATGATTAAAGCAATTGTTTGGTGAATCAGAAGGTAAAGATGGTAAAGGAATTATGCCATTATCTGTTTCATATTCAAGAGACTTGCATTCACTTGGTCAAATAATTCAAGAAGGTAAGAAAACTTTCTTTGAAACAACAATTTGAATAAACAATAATAAAGAAAAGATAAAGGTTGAAAAAGATAAGTTAAACCTAGATGGATTAAATTATCTAAGTGGGAAGACCTTTCATGATATTAATAAGAAAGTATTTGATGGTGTTTTAAGTGCCCATCATAAAGAAGGTGGAATACCAAATATTGTAATCACCATCAATGACAATTCTGAAGAGACACTTGGATATATGTGATACTTCTTCTTCATATCAGTAACTATGTCTGGATATCTGTTGGAGATTAACCCCTTTAATCAACCAGGAGTTGAACTTTATAAGAAAAATATGTTCGATAATTTAAAAAAATAATTAATCTTTAACAACATCAATTAGTTTTCCTCAATAAACTTGATGTTGCTTTTGTTTAAAGAAATTGCTCTTTTTAAAGAAATATAGATTAACTCATTATCCTTATATCTAAAATACAAATTATCTTCCTCATTGAGAAATGATAGTTTTATTGCATGATCTTTTAAAGTTATCTTTTCAATATTTTCATAATAAATAACATCAATAATTTTTTTCTTATCTTTTTCATATAAAACTATTTCCTTTGATGATAAATATATATTGCTAGTGTGTTTAAGATTGAATAAAATTTTTCTTTTCTCATATGTTCTTAAAGATGAATAAAAAAAATAAACATTTTTTTCTAATTTTCAATTATCACTTACACTTAGATTAATATATGGTGCTTCAATCGTTTTCATTGATCTTCTTAATGTAAATTCTCTTGGTTCAATATTATTAATTATTTCTTTTTCTTTTTCAGTTAATTCAATTTCTATTTTTTTTAATAATTTTTTAGTTCTCTTTAAAAATTTTTCGGTGCTCTCTACATTATCTGAGAACCATTTAAAAAAAATTTTCTTTTTTAAGTGACTAAAATTATTTTGATCATATGTACTTCCAATATGATTAATACTTTCAATAGAAAGTTTCTCAATGTTATTGGCATTAAGTATTTTTTTTGTTGACATATTCATATTTATGTAATCCATTTTAAAAATCATAGTTAAGATAATTATATAACTAAAAAGAAAAAGAGAGACATAATGTCTCTCAATTTTTTTATTAATGTGATATTAATTAGAATATATCGTCTTCTAATTCTTTTTTAAATTTTTCTTCTGACTCTTCAATATTTATTTTAATATCTAATGTATCATCAAAGTTATAATCTGAAACATCAAATGTCTCATCATCAAATATATTATATTTACCTTGTGGGTTTTCAATCCCTGTACCAACAGGAATCTTATTACCTACAATAACATTTTCTTTTACTCCCTCAAGCTTATCAATTTTTTTAAGAATTGAAGCTGAGACAAGTGAATCTGCTGTTCTTTGATATGAAGCTGCTGCTAAGAATGATTCAGAGTGTAATGGTAATGGTTTAACTCCAAGAATGATTTGCTTACCATAAGCAGGAGTTTTCCCTTGAAGAATTAATTTTTCATTTATACTTCTAAATACATCTGATGAAACTATTTGTGACATATATAGTTTTGAATCTCCAACATCAATAATTCTAAATTTAGAAAGCATTTGTTTTATTATTACTTCCATGTATTTATCAGAAATATTAATTCCTTGAATTCTATAAAGTCTTTGCATTTCTTTTATTAGGTATGATTGTGTTTTTTTAGGACCAGCAACCTCTAAAAGTTCTTGCAATTGAATTGAACCTTCAGTTATTTTTTGCCCTGCTTTAACTTCATCTCCTTGTTTAACTCTTAAGAATTGTGAATAATCAACATCATATGTTAATTCATCTAAATCTGATTTAATTGTAACTTGATATTGTCTTGGTTGTCCAAATTTATTTTCGTTTAAAACATTTATTGATTCAACTACACCATTTGTTTTAGAAATGATTGCTTGTGATTTTGGTGATTTGTTTGCATCAACCAATTCCATAAGTCTTGAGAAACCTTGGGTAATATCTGAAACACCAGCAACTCCCCCTGTATGGAAAGTACGCATTGTAAGTTGTGTACCTGGTTCACCAATTGATTGTGCTGAAATAATTCCTATTGCTTCTCCAACATCAACTGGTTTGTTTGTTGTAAGATCTTTTCCAAAACATTTTTGACAAACACCTTTTTTAGATTGACAAGTTAAAACTGATCTAATCATAACTTTTTCAATTCCTTTTCCAATGATTGTTGTTGCTTGTTGTTCTGTAATCATTTCGCTAGCTTTAACCAAAATTTTACCTTCATGTTTAATATCTTTTAGTGGGAATCTTCCAACTATTCTATCAAATAATCCTTCTATTTCTGAATTCGTTCTTGTATCTTTAATTGATTGAACAATCATCCCTTTATTTGTTCCACAATCTAGTTCAACTAGTTTAATATTTTGAACAGCATCAACTAAACGTCTTGTTAGATATCCTGATTCAGCTGTTTTAGTAGCAGTATCAGAAAGACCTTTTCTTGCTCCATGAGTTGATAAGAAATATTCAAAAGGTGTTAGCCCAATTTTAAATGATGATTTAATTGGTATTTCTTCAACCGCTCTTAAAAGAATTCCTTGTCTCTTAAGGGCAGCATATTCATGAACTGCTTTTGACATTGATCCTCTCATTCCACCAAGCTGAACAAAGTTAGAAATATTTCCACGAGCCCCTGAGTCCATCATCATATATAATGGATTATCTTTATTTTTTGAAATGGCATTACTTAGCCCTTCTTGAACTTCATCTTTTACATTTGCTCAAACTTTAATAACTTCTTGGTATCTTTGGTCATCAGTTATTATTCCTTCTTCTTTTTTATTTTTAAGGAATTCAACTTTTTTATCACCTTCATCAATTATTGATTCTCTTTCTTTAATATCTACAATATCTGAAATACTCATTGAAGTTCCTGAAACCATTGAATATTTAAATCCAAGTGTTTTTATTTCATCAAGAACATAAGCAGTGCTTTCTTCTCTTGTTTCAAAAATTGTTTCAATTAATTTAGAAACATCTCCTTTTTTTCATGGTCCAATTATACTCTCGATATCTTTGAATGCTTTTTCAAGTTCAGTTGCTGATTTAACTAAATATTTTTCATCTGTTTTTTCAAGAGATTTAGTATTTATATTATTAACGAAAGCAAAATCTTCAGGTAAAGTTTTATTTACTAATATTCTTCCAACTGTTGAAACAATATATTTATATCCTTGTTTAATTTCTTTTTTAAATTTAATTCCAAATGCTTTCAATGGCATTGCAACTATTGAATGAATGTGAATTTTTTTCATAATTAAATCATTTGAAAATTCTTCATATGAACCGATAACTTTTTTCGCTCCAACTCCATTTGTTTTAACTTTAGTTAAGAAGTACATTCCAAGAATCATATCTTGAGATGGAGATAAAATTAATTTTCCATCTTTTGGTCCAAGAATATTTTTGCTTGAAATCATTAATTCTCATGCTTCTTTTTTTGCATTTTTTGATAATGGAACATGGACAGCCATTTGGTCACCATCAAAATCGGCATTAAATGAAGGAGTAACTAATGGATGTAATCTTATAGCTTTTCCTGAAGTGATTATTGGTTCAAATGCTTGAATTGATAATCTATGTAATGTAGGTGCACGGTTAAGTAAAACTGGGTGTCCCTTAATTACTCCTGCAGCATATGCTCAAATTCTATCATCATAAATTTCAATAAGTTTTTTTGCTTGTTTAATTGTTTTTGTTATTCCTTCTTCAACTAATCTTTGAACAATAAATGGTTCAAACAATTTAACTACCATTTGTTTTGGTAAACCTACTTGATGTAATTTCAATTCTGGTCCTACAACAATAACTGATCTTCCTGAATAATCAACTCTTTTGCCAAGCAAGTTTTGTCTAAATCTTCCTTGTTTTCCTTTTAGGTTTTCTGCAAGTGATTTTAAATCTCTACCATCTTTTGATTTAACAGGGTTTGATTTTCTAGTATTATCAAATAATGCATCAACAGATTCTTGAAGCATACGTTTTTCATTTTGAACAATTAAGTCAGGTGCTCCCATTATTAATCATTGTTTTAATCTATTATTTCTAATGATTATTCTTCTATATAATTCATTAACATCAACTGTTGAATGTCTTCCACCATCAAGTTGAATTAATGGTCTTAGATCAGCTGGAATAATTGGCAGCACTTCAATTATCATTGAAGCTGGTGATTGCCCAGAAATGACAAATGATTCAATTGTTTTAATTCTTCTATGCATTGCTGAAATACCAACTTTTGAATTTGAATTTGCAACACTAATTTTTATTTTTTTAAGAATTGCTTTAAGGTCTGCATTTTCAAGAAGAAACTTAATTGCTTCTGCTCCAAATCCAATTTTAATATCTGAATATCTAATTATGAATGAATTATATTCATAAAAATCAATCCCTTGTTCTTTTGTTGTTTGAGAATTTGCATCCATTAATAATTCTTCAATTTTATCTTTTATTCTCTTTTTAAGTTCTTTTGATTCTTCATTTTTAAGCATTGCATTAAGAATTTTTCTGTAAATTCCCGCAGCTTTTTGGATTGAAATAATTGTTCCAACTTTTGCAACTGTTTTAAATCCACCATCTTTATAAATAATTGGTGCTCTAAAATAAAGAACTGAATCTAATTCTTCTTGTTTAAATCCTAAGATTTGTCTTATTGTTGAGTAGTTTACTTTTGAAAATCAAATGTGTGCAACAGGAGCAGCCAATTCAATGTGTCCCATTTTTCTTCTTCTTGTCATTTTTGATTCAATAATTGATTCACCACAAGAAGTACATTTTTTTCCTTCATCAGATCTTTTATGTTTTTTACCACAAGAAGCACATCTGTAATTTTTAACAGGACCAAAGATTTTTTCATCAAATAATCCATCTTTTTCTGGTTTGTGAGTTTTGTAATTAATTGTTTCAGGTTTTGTTACTTCTCCTGAAGTTCATGATCTAATATCTTCGGTTGTTGCTAATGATAGTCTAACATTTTCAATTATTTCACTTTTTTTGATTCCATTATCAAATTCGTTTTCTAAAATATTTTTTTTATCTTCCATATAAACCTCCTTATATTGTGTTGTCGATTTCGACATCACTCCCTTCATTATCTACAAATCCTAGTTTTAATCCAAGACCTCTTAATTCATAGTATAGAACTCAGAAACCTTCTGGAATTGAGGGAGTAGGCATTCTTCCACCTTTAGCAATTGAATTATATAATTCATTACGCCCTTTAATATCATCAGATTTAAGTGTAATCATTTCTTGTAAAATATTTGAAGCTCCATAAGCTTCAATAGCTCAAGCTTCCATTTCTCCGAATCTTTGTCCACCATTATTAGCTTTACCTCTTAATGGTTGTTGAGTGATTAATGAATATGGACCAATTGATCTACCATGCATTTTATCATCAATCATGTGAGATAACTTAAGCATGTACATTACTCCAACAGCAATATCATCTTCAAATTTTTCTCCATTGATACCATCTGTTAATGTGAATTTACCTGTGTTTTTCATTCCTGCTTTTTTAAACATATCAAGAATGTCATCATAGTTTGCTCCATCAAAAATTGGTGTTGCAACTTTAAGTCCTAATAATTTAGCAGCCATTCCTAAATGAATTTCTAATACTTGACCAACATTCATACGTGAAGGAACTCCTAATGGATTTAACATTATATCAACAGGTGTTCCATCTTCAAGATATGGCATATCTTCTTCAGGAAGTACTTTTGAAATAACTCCTTTATTTCCATGACGTCCAGACATTTTATCTCCCTCTCTTAACTTACGTTTTTGAGCGATATAAACTTTTATAATTTTTTCTACACCATCATTTAATTTATCCCCGTTTTCTCTTGAAAGGATTTTTATATCTTGAACAATTCCTTCTGCTGAATGAGGAACTCTCATTGAACTATCTCTTGTATTTTTTGCTTTGTTACCAAGCAATGAATCAAGTAATTTTTCAGCTTCTGAAACATCTTCATCACCTTTAGGAGTTATCTTACCAACAAGAATATCTCCAACTTTAACTTTTGATCCAACTAAAATTATTCCATCTTCGCCAATATTTCTTAATGATTCTTTAGAAGCATTTGGAACATCGGCAGTTATCATTTCTTCACCAAGTTTTGTTGATCTTTGTTCAATTTTATGTTCTTCAATATGAATTGAAGTATAAACATCATCTTTTGATAATCTTTCTGAAATGATTATAGCATCTTCATAGTTGTAACCTCTTCAAGTTGTAAATGCTACAACAACATTTTTACCAATTGCTAGTTCACCATTATCAACTGATGGACCATCAGCAATAACTTGACCTTTTTTAACTTTTTGTCCAACCTTAACTCTTGGTATTTGATTTATTGAAGAACCTTGATTTGATCTTACAAATTTTTTAAGTTTGTAAGTTGTTCTTTTTTCTCCAACAATTACTATTGATATAGAAGTTGATTCTATTACTTCTCCATCTTCAGTTGCTTTAACAGTAGTTGGTGAATACAATCCTGAAAACTCTTCAATACCTGTTGCAACTATTGGTGAGTCTGGTTTTATTAATGGAACAGCTTGTCTTTGCATGTTGGCTCCCATTAGAGCACGGTTAGCATCATCATTTTCAATGAATGGAATATGTGCTGTTGCAAGTGAAACCATTTGTTTTGGAGAAACATCAATATAATTAATTTTTGTTGGTTCAAAGAAATTGAATTCTCCATCTATTCTAGCAATTAATTCTTTTTCGATTAATTTTCCATCTTTAATTTTTGCTTTTGCAGATGCAATAACTTGTTTAGCCTCTTGAGAAACAGTTAGATATTCTGGTTTAGTTCCAGAAATTTTTCCATCAACAACCTTAAAGTAAGGTGTTTCTAATAAACCATATTCATTAACTCTTGCATAAAGAGATTGATTAAGTATCAATCCAATATTTGGACCCTCAGGAGTTTCAATTGGACAAATTCTTCCGTAGTGAGTATCGTGGATTCCACGAACAACTAATGAAGCAGTATCTCTTGAAAGACCACCAGGCCCTAGAGAAGTAATTCTTCTCTTGTTTGAAATTTCTGCAAGCGGATTTATTTGATCCATAAATTGTGAAAGTTGCGATGAATTAAAGAAGTCTTTTAATGAAGATTCCATTAATTTATGATTTGTAATTGATTTGACAGTAACAGAAGAAATATCTTTTGCTTTTATTCTTTCAGCAAGATTTCTTTCCATTCTTGTAAGACCAATTCTAAATTGATTTTTCATTAAATCATTAATTGTTTTAATCATTCTATTTTGCAATGAATCAATATCATCATATGAAAATAATCCATCTTCTAAGTTAAAAATGTATCCTATTGATGATAGTAAATCAGAAATTGTTAAGAACTCATAAGGAGAAGGAGAATTTGAAATAACATTTGAAATTTTTTCCCCATCTTTATTTTTTGATTCATTATAATTTTCATTTGAGAAAACTTTAATAATTGAAACTTGAGTAAATTTTTCTTTATCCTTAGGATTTTCAATTAAAACACCTTTCATTATTCCAAGAATTGAATCATCGATTGGTAAATTTGTTAATTTTAATTTCTTGCTAAAGAATTGTTTTTGGACTTCTTCTGCTAAATCATGAGTAATTGTTTCTTTTTCTTTTACAATTACTTTTCCTGAAATTGTTTTAATATCTTCAGCAGCTACTTTATTAATTATTCTTTTGAACGGAGAAAGTTTTTCATTTATTTTGTATCTACCAGTTTTTGATAAGTCATATCTTCTTCTGTTAAAGAATAAATTTGAAAATCAACTATTAACTTGATCTTCAGTTAATCTATCACCTGGATTTAAAATTCTAAATATTTCTCTTCTAGAAATTATTGGATCTTTTTTTGCTTGTGGAACTTTTGAAAGAGTTTCAAGTAATAATTCATGCTGCTCTCCATAAAGACCTTTAATGTCTTCATCAGACAACCCTAAAGAATAAAGAAGCATTGCAACTTTAATTCTTTTAGATTTATCAATCTTAATTTTTATATCTGAAGGATCTGTTCCTAAAAGTTTGTAATCTTTATAATCAAACTCAATTCAAGCACCTCTTGAAGGAATAATTGAAGATAACTTAAAAATTGAAGAATCTGATGCAGATTGAGCTCTTGATGTTTTCATATTTTCAAAATAAACACCTGGTGCTCTAACAATTTGTGAAATTATAACTCTTTCAGAACCATTAATTATAAATGATGCTCCATCAGTCATTAACGGAAGGTTAGCAATGAATGCTGTGTCCTCCATTACCTTTTGTCCTGTTTCATTATTTGTAATTCTAAATTTTGCTTTTAAGGGAGCAAAAAAGTTTGAACCTTTATCTCTTGCTTCATCAATACTTTCTTCTCTATTTTTAGGTAATTTTAATTCTGACTTAATAAAACTTACAGTAAGTTTTTTTGACTTAATTGGGTAAATTTCATTAAATATTTCATCAATACCTTTTTCCAAAAATAATTTGAAAGACTCTGTTTGTGTTGATAACAAATCAGGAATTTTAAAATCTATTTTAGATTTTTGAAAGTTAATACGTTCTGTACCAATTCCATATTTTTTTATTTTATGTTCCATTTTTCTCCTTTGTATTATATATAATTTTTTTTGCTAATTTAATAGCAAAAGAAAGATATAAAAATATCCTCCATTTGTTTATATTTTAAAACTATTTAAGTTCAACTTCTGCGCCAACTTCTTTTAATTTTGCTACTAAAGCTTCAGCTTCTTCAGTAGGGATGTTTTCTTTAACTGTCCCACCGTTATCAACGAATTTTTTAGCATCCATAAGAGCTAATCCCATTATTTCTCTAATTGCTTTTATTGAAGCTATTTTGTTTGCTCCACCATTGATAAGTACAACTGACTTCTCTGTTGCTGCTGCTACCTCTGTTGATGCTGCTGCTGCAACAGGTGCTGCTGCTGTAACATTAAATTCTTCTTCGATTGCTTTAACTAATTCATTTAGATCTGCAACTTTCATTTCCTTTAATTCTTTTATAAAATCACTTACTTTTATTGCCATAATATTTTCTCCTTTTAACTTTCTTTAATTTTGTTTATTTTATTCTTTTTTTGTTTTATCTTCATTACTAGGTTCTTCATTATTTATTTGTGAAATTGCGTATGCAAGATTTCTCATTGTTCCTTGTAATGCTGATAATAACATTGATAGTAAATTGTCTTTTGAAGGCAGTCCAGCTATTTCTGCAACTCCTTCTTTGTCATAGAACACTCCATCTATATATCCAGCTTTGAATGATAATTTATCATTCTCTTTTATAAATTTATTTAAATCTCTAAGCGCATTAGAATCTTCATCTTCTATAAATAAGAATGATGATGGTCCTTTTAATGACTCAGAAATTTCTTTCTTTCCACTTTCTTCAAAAGCTATTTTTGCTATTAAGTTTTTGTAAACCTTATTAACAGCATTTGATTTTTTTAACTTTGCTCTTACTTCTGAAATTTCATGTGCATTTAATCCAAGATAATCTCAAACAATTATAATACTTGATTTTGAAATAAGATCTTTAATTTCTGCAACGTGTTGTTCTTTTTGTTGTCTTGTAATTGGCATATCTATTTCTCCTTAATCAACCTTTATTTTAATACCTGGACCCATTGTTGTTGAAATAGTTGAAGTATAAATATATGTTCCTTTAACTGCTGCAGGTCTTTTACTTTTAACCAAGTTAAATATTGCATTATAGTTTTCAACTAATTTTTTATCATCAAATGATTTTTTTCCAAATATAGAAGATACAATTCCTTCCTTATCTGTTTTATATTCAATTTGTCCTTTTTTAATATTTTCAATTGTTTTTTTTATATTGTTTGTTACTGTTCCTAATTTTGGATTTGGCATCAATCCTTTCGGTCCTAATATTCTTCCATACTTTGCAATCTTTGGCATAAAGTCTGGTGTTGTAACAATGAAGTCAAAATCAAATCAATTTTCAATTTTTATTTTTTCCATTATTTCAATTCCACCTACATAATCTGCCTTCGCTTCTTTTGCAATGTCATGATCTTTTGAATCAGCCACAACTAAAACTTTAGCTGTCTTTCCTGTTCCATTTGGAAGAACAATAGATCCTCTCAATTGTTGCTCTGCATGTGTTGTATCTAAATTTAGATTCATAGAAAGATTAAATGATGTGTCGAATTTTTCAAATGATATTTCTTTAGCTAATTTTATTGCTTCTTCAATTGTATAAAGTTTATCTTCTTTAATTTTTGAAATTGCATTTTTATAATTCTTAGTCATTATTCATCCTCCCCACTATTTTCAAGTTGAGCAGAGTTATCATTAGCAATTTTAATTCCCATGTTTTTCGCTGTTCCTTTTAACATTGATATTGCTGCATCCATTGAATCAGTATTCAAATCTTCTAATTTATATTCTGCTATTTCTTCTAGTTGTTTCATTGTTACTGTACCAACATTTTCTTTTAAAGAATTTGCAGCACCCTTTGAAATACCAGCAGCTTTAATTAGTAAGTTAGAAGCAGGAGTTGTTTTTAAAACAAACTCAAATGATCTATCATCGTATGCAGTGATTATCACTGGAACAACTGTACCATTTCTATCTCTAGTTGCATCATTAAATTGTTTTGTAAATCCACCCATGTCAATACCTAATCCTGCAAGTTCAGGTCCTGGTTTTGCTTGGCCAGCATTAAATTGTAATTTTGCAATTCTTGTTACTTTTTTTGCCATAATAGTTCTCCTCTCTCTTATATTTGTTTTTGTAAAAAAATAAGACGCACTGGATATCTACCGATGCATCTTAAATTTATTATATTATAATATAATAAATTTTAAACCTCGGTAGCAATTTAGTTCTACGACAGCTACTATCTTAAGTTATTTACTCTTCTATTATATCAAATATATATTTTTTCTAATCAATTTTTTTAATTTGGTCAATATCAACTTTAACGTTTGTCATTCTTCCAAAGAACTCAATTTCTACTTCAACTTTTTGAGTTTCATATGATATTGATAAAAGCTTTGCTTTCTGTTCCTTAAATTCTCCACTCATTATTTCAACACTATCTCCAATTTTATAATTTAATTCAGTTATTGGTTTCTTACCTTTAGTTCCTGATTCAATATTTTGAAATCTTAATTCTTCTTCAATTACTCTTTCTTTAATTTTTAAAATATCAACTTCTCTTACTGGAGTTGGTTTTGTTCTTTGTCCAGATGATCCAACAATCCCTGTAACATAATTTGTATTACGAATAATAAATCATGAATCATCAGTCATTTCTACTTTAACATATAGGTATCCAGGAAACATTGATTTTCTTTTTACCTTTCCTGTCTTTGTTGTAGAAACAACTTGTGGTAATAAAATTTCTTCAATGTCAGCTTTATCAAAATCTCTGTTTTGTAAATCTTCTTTTACCTTTGTTTCATATCCTGTAACTACTTGAACAATATATCATTTTCTATTGTTTCTATTCTCTGTGTTATTTTCCATCTTGTTATCCTTTTATTATTTAGCTAACCCTTCTAATTGTGTCACTGCAAATGAAAACAATCAAATTACTAAAACGAAAACTAGTATTGTAAATAGTGATGCAAAAAATATTTTTGTTGTATCACTAACTGTTGCTCATCTTACTTTTCTTTTTTCTTCTGCTACTTTTTTTGTAAATTTTGACATTATCTTGTTTCCTCGTGAGTTGTATGTGCATTACACTTAGAACAATACTTTCTTAAACTAAGTTTTGTATCTGAGTTTGCCGATTTAAAAATTGAGTAATTACGAGAAAGGCACTTGTCACATAATAGTATAACTTTTTTTCTTTCCATAATTTATATCTCTCTTTCAAACATATACTTATATATTATAACTTAAATTATTATCTATTTGTTTGAAAGTTATTTTGAATTTTTTCTATTGCCCTACTCTTTGCGGCATAAAGGGTTTTGATGTTAATGCTTAGCTTTAATGAAATTTCTTTTATTGTCATCCCGCTTTTGGTTAATTCAATAACTTGAACTTCAAGTTTTGATAAACTAGAGGTATTTTTTGTATCTAATAATTCTTCGTTCAAATACATTTTATCAATACTTTGAGAATTATTATCAACATTGTTTTCACTATAATTCATAACTTGATGATTTAATGTTACATAATGTTTTATTCAGGTTGATGTTCTATAATATAGAAATTCCTTTACATATGAAGGAAAGGCTTTTTTCCTACTTTTATCATAATCTAGAATTAATTTATAAAAGTGAAATGACATTACATTTTTTATGTCGTCTATTTCAATTGGCGTATTTCTATATTTTGATTTAAATGATGATGAAAGAGATTTTATTAGAGGATCATATTCTCCCAAAAGTTTTTTATAACTCTTTACACATTTTTCTTCTTGTATTTTCTTTACTAATTTTAGTTGGTCTTCTAATGGGTCTTTCATTATTTTTTTAAGTAATGAAGAATAATTGCTGATGCTGAAGCAACATTTAGTGATTCAACTTTATCACTCATATCAATTTTAATTTTAATTTCAGATTTTTCTTGGAGGGATTTTTTCACTCCGCTTCCTTCACTTCCTAAAATTATTGCCATTGGTTGATTAAAGTCCTTTAATGTATCGACTGATTGATCTGCATCAAGAGAAGTTGAAACAATTCAATAACCATTTTTTTTAAGATATTCTACAACTTGATTTAGTGATGATGTTTCACAAAGATCAACATTCATTCAATTTCCTGCCGATGCTTTCATTGCAATTGAAGATAATGGTGATGATTCCCTTGATGGAAATATAACTCCATTAACTCCAAAGGCTGCAGCATTTCTTAGGATTGCTCCGAAATTCTGAGGATCAGTAATTCTATCCAAAATTATAAACACTGATTTATTATCATCTTTATGTTTTAAAATTAAATCTTTTAGCATGTATATTTTTGGACTTTCAATTACTGCAATGATTCCTTGAAGGTTTTCATTTTTATAGAATAGTCTTTTAATATTTAATGATTCAAATGGTTCAACTTGAATATTACTTTTTTTTAGTTCTTCATAAAAAAATTGATGTCTTTTTTTTTCGATATAAATTTTCTTAATCATTTTTGGATTTTTATCAAATAAATCTTTGATTGGATTTTTACCGTAAATGTGCATTATAAAATCAACTCCTTTTTTAAGTTATCTAATGTTTGGTAATCGCTATTCTCTTTTGCATTTTTTACTTTCTCTTTTAAGGAGTTAAAGTTTATTTTAAATGAAAATCCAAGCAGCTTCATATTTGCAATTATTTCTTCAACTAAGTTTTCCTTTCTTTTATTGCTATCTTCTTGATTTAATTCCTTGACTATTTTATATATAAATGTTATAGCAGATGGAATATCTAAATTATTTTTCAATAAATCTATCATTTCCTTAGAAGGTTTTTTTTCATTTATTGAACTATTAGAATTTAGTGATAGATTGACCATAGCTTTAGTAATAGAGTTTTTTATTTTTAATAATGACTTTTCTGCATTTGAAATTACATTTTCATTTAAATCTATTGGCTTTGAATAGTCAATTGATATTAATAACATTCTTAAAACATTTGCATTATATTTATCAATAAATTCTTTTGCCTTAACAACATTTCCTATTGACTTTGACATTTTTGTTGAGTCTACATTTACATGTCCAACATACATTCAATTTTTTGCCAACTCATTTTTTGTACATGCTTCATATTGTGCCATTTCATTTATGTGGTGTGGAAATTTTAAATCTATTCCTCCACCATGAATTGAAATTCCTTTATTACCGAAAATATCTTTTACAAAAAATGAACATTCAGTGTGTCAACCAGGTCTTCCTTTTCCTCAAGGAGAATCAAAATTTAGTCCCTCAGTTGTTTTTTTTCAAATGACAAAATCTTTATTATTTTTTTTATCATTATTTTTTTCATTATCTATTAATTGGTCTATTAATAAGTTTCCCTTATTTCCGTAATTTTCTATACTTTTTATAGAAAAATAAACAGACCCATTAACTTCATAGGCAAACTTTTTTTTAATCATTTCATTTATAAAAGAAATTATTCCATCTATATTATCGGTTACCTTTGGCATATTGTTTGGCATAATAATATTTAATTTCTTTAGTAAGGAAATGTATTCCTTCTCATATTTTTGAGAAACCTCTTTTTCACTTATATTTAATTCTTTAGCCTTTAAAATTATTTTGTCATCAATGTCTGTAATATTGTGGACATATTTAACTTTTCCTTCTAATAGCAAAACTCTATTTAATACATCAAAGACAACAACAGATCTAATATTACCTATATGGGGGTCATCATATACAGTTGGTCCACAAACATACATTGTTGCACTTTTATCTATTACATTTAATTCTTTTGTAAAAAAATCTTTAACTTTCATAAATTAATTATAAATGTAGTAATGGTTATCATTGAATTAATTATTAATTAAATTATTTTTTTGAAGATAATTTTGATTCGGCAAACTCTAGGTTAAATTCAGCTTCCTCATAAGATGGATCTAATTTTATTGCTTCCTTAAATTCTTCAACAGCTTTTTTATATTTACGAATTCCAGTATAAGCCATTCCGCAATTATTATGTGCCTCAGCAAAATTTCCCTTTATCTTGATTGAACTTTCAAATTTCTTAATTGCTTTTTTATATTTATTCATACCATTAAGTGCTAATCCTCAATAATTGTATGCTTCAGATTCATCAACGCCTTTTTTTATTGATTTTTTAAATTTTCCAATTGCTTTTTTATATTTATTTAATCCACAAAGAGCTTGTCCTCAACTATTATAAATTTCAGTTTTTTCTTCTTTATTTAATGATTTTTTAAACTTCTTAATAGCCGTTTTATATTCTTTCATATTTAAATAAACCATTCCTCAGTTTCCGTATATTCCTTTATGTTTAGGTGAAATTTTTACAATTTCTTCATACTTCTTAATTGCTTTTTCATATTCACCATTAAAATTAGATTCAATTCCTTCAATATTTAATTTTAGTGGTCCATAAGTTGTAACCTCTTTGTAAGGGACAATTTCTTTTTTAAATACATTCTCTGCATTTACTTTTTTAGAATATAAGTATTTAAGTATTTCTTCTTTTAAATGAGTATTAATTCTAATTTCTTTTATGTCATAAAAAGACATCAAATCATTATCATTTTCTATAATGAAAAATGAATCATCTTTTCTTTGGAGAAGATCATGACCAGAAGATTTGTAAATATTTTTCTCATGTCAATGTCTTACGTTTTCTTTTATTTTTACTGGTTCCATTAAAATAAATAAACTAAAGTAATCAAAGGAAAGTTGATTTGCATTTGTAATTTCTGATGCAGCAAGCCAAATTTCATAAAGTAAATTATCCGAGAATTCAATTAATAAAGTGGCAACATTATTTTTTTCCATATTAATCATTATTTCTAAGTTGTTATGTAGGTCTAATTCTTTTTTATTTTTTGTGGTACTTAATATTTCTCTCGAAAGAAAAACTAGATCATTTACTTGAAATGATTTATTTAAATTTTTCTTTTTATAGTCATTGTATAATGCAGAATGTAAATCTCCGTGTAACATTCCTTTGAAATAGAATTTTCTTTTTTTTACTAAAGAGATTAGGTCCTTTAGTTTTTCCAATTCATCAATCACTAATAATGGCTCTAGTTTTTCATGCATTTTATTTTCTTTTTCACTCATATATTTAATTATAATATTTTGTTAGCTTAAATAAATTATTTAAGTTAATTATTTTTTTGCTTTTGTTTCTGTTTTTAACTTAGTTTCAGGTTTTTCTTTTGTTTTTTTATTCTCTACTTTTTTCATCGGGATGACAAGTTTTCTTTCAACATCTATTAAGTAATAGACTAATAATGCACCAACTATTAAATCTGTAACCGGAAGAGAAAGGAACAATCCAAGATTTGCTTGTGTGTAACCATCTAAAACTTTAATAGGATTTCCAGTGTTATCTAAAAATTTTCAATTACTTTGTAGTGCTCCTGAAAGAGCAAACGCAAATATAAGTGCTAAGATAACTAATAGTATTACCTTGCCAAAAAGTAATATTGATGTTTTCTTATTATCACCTAATCCTTGAATATAGGTTCCAGATATTGATATTGCAGTTGCAATAGGGAAAGTTATGAATAACACTTTAACTATTGTTGTTGCAACATCCATTCCATTTGTATAAATTTCTAATTTTTCAGTTGTCTTCAATGAAAATGGAGGATTAATATCAAAATAACCTGATGTTATATAATCTTTCGAACTTCCGTCAACACTATAGAATAAACCAATGACATCTTTGGTAGCAAAGACTACTATTAATGTCATAATAATAGCAAATCCCATTGATATTGAATATCCTCAAAATCTTGCTTTCTTCACATTTTCTTTATTTCCTAATGTTGCATTATATCCAACAATTGGTTTCATACTTTGTGCAACACCAATTATTACTAAATTAGCAAATATAAATATAGCATTATATCCTTGATATACAGCAGTATAGTTTGTAACTTCATACATTTTTCCATAATTAGAAATACCAATAACAAATGTAAACGATATTAAAATTAACCCAGATAAAACTTGAAGCATCATAATTGAAACTCCGTTTTTCATTATTTCCCCAAATATATCTTTAGAATTTTTCCAATCCATTTTAGTTGACTTAACAAGTGTTGCTTTTTTTGTAAAGTAATAATGATAAATTGAAGCAGTTACATATTGACCAATTACAGTTGCAATTGCTGCACCAACAACATTCATTTTTAATACTGTAATAAATACAAAATCTAAAACTATATTAACTACAAGTCCTGCTGCAGAGAATGAAGTTGCATTTTGTGCTTTTCCTTGAACTCTTAACATTATTACTCCTCCACACATATAAATATACGGGATTGTTCCAAGGGCTTGTATTCTTAAAAATCAAGCTGCTTGTGAAAATATATGCCCATTAACATCTTTATAAACATTTTCACTTCAATTTTTATTCATCATTGGATTATCAAATCATGAATCTAAATAATCTTTTTGAAATCCTGTTCCAAACCAAACAAGTAATTTTGCACCAAGCAATAATATTATCATCATTATTACTCCAAGGATTATTGTCATTGGGGCAAATGTATTCATTGATCTTTGGATTCCCGTCTTATCATCATTAGCAAATTGTTTTGTCATAATTGTTGCAAGACCTGCACCAATGGCTAGTCCTACTCCAATAATGAAAAATGTATATGGCATTGCATATGAAATTGCTGCAGGTCCAAGAGCTGCATATGAAGGGTTAGAAGTTGTTAAAGTTCCTATTCCTGAAAATATTGCTCCAGGATGGAATCCATGAGATACAAAGAAAGTATCGAATATAACAAAAGTTCCAGCAATTAACTGTGCTACTAATGTTGGAACTAAAATATAAAAAAATGTTTTTCTAACATTGTCAGATCCTAAATTAAATTTATATTTTTCTACTTTACTACTTGATTTCATTTTTAATTATGTTATTTTCGAAATAATTTTTCAAAGTTTTTAATGTTGATAAACATTTTGATTTTGAAGATTCTTGAACATCTATATATATTCTAAGAATTGGTTCGGTCCCTGATGGTCTAATTGATATTTTTGATTTGTTGTTTAATCATAAAATAATAATATTTTCTTTAGGAAAGTCTTTATACCCTTCTTTAAAATCTCATTTTTTGGTAATAACTATTTCATTAATAATGATATCACCTATTTCCATATTTCTAAATATATTTAAAACTTTATTTAGTTTATTCATAGAATCATTTCCACTTAACTTTAATTGAATTTGTTCTGATTTAAAATAACCTATTTCACTATAGATATTGTCTAAAACATCTACAAGTGTTTTATTTTCTTTTTTATATTCACACATTAATTCAATAACTTGTGTTAAAGCTTGGAAAGAATCTTTATCTCTTGTAAATGTTCTCACTGTTGAACCATAAGATTCTTCTCAAGCAAATAAACATTCATCACCTTGCATTTCATGTTTGAATGCTTCATTTATAATTCACTTAAATCCTGTTAAACTTTCATAAATAATGACATTATATTTGTTTGCAATTTCATCTGCTGCATGAGATGTTACAATTGAACGAACTATAAAGTCACCATTTTTTATATATCCTAATTCATTTAATTTTCTAAGTTTATATTCTAATTGAATAAGTGGCAACTCATTTCCATTTATATGAATTCATTTTCCATTGTGTTTAATCTCGATTCCAAATCTATCTGCATCAGGATCTGTTGAAAATAAAACATCAGCATCATATTTGTCTCCGTACTCCCTTGCTAATATAAATGAATCCGGATTTTGAGGGTTTGGAGATTTTGTATTCGTAAACTCTGGATCTGGATATGATTGTTCTTTAACCAAATGATAATCAACATTTAATTTTTTTAAAATCTTTTCTGCGATTGGAGTTGCAGTTCCATGTTGAGATGTAAAAATTACTTTTAAGTTACTTTTATCCATATCTTTTAAATCAAATAGAACTAACTTAAGAATTGAATCAACATATTGATTAATTATTCCTTTATTAAGATATGAAATATTTGTGCTAGTTTTTTTTATTTTGAAAATATTTATATTATCTTTTGAAAACTTAATTATTTTGTTTGTTGTTTCATCAAGCATTTGTGTTCCTGTGTGATCATATAATTTGAACCCACTATACTCGGGAGGATTATGTGATGCTGTTATGTTTATCCCTCCTACATAATTACCTTTTGCAATTGTGTATGAAAGTAATGGTGTTGGTTGTAATTCATTGTTTGCAAATAAGAATACTTTTATCCCTTGTGCAGACATTACTTTTGCAGCTGTTTCAGAAAATAGGATATTGTTTCTTCTATTATCATGTGTAATTACAATTCCATATTCTTTTGCACTTTCCCCATATTTTTGTAATAGTGTTTTTGCAAATGCTAATGTATATTTTGCAATTACAAATTCATTTAAAAGACTAGGAGCGTAACCAATGATTCCTCTTATTCCAGCGGTTCCAAAGATTAACTCTTCTGAAAATAATTTTTGTTTTTCACTTAAAGAAAATTTTTCAATTTCTTTTTTAATTGAAGATGAAACATTTTCTATTCAGTATTCATAACATTCTTTTCATTCCATTTTCTTTTAAATACCCATTATTAAATTTGGAATAATTTAATAATGGAGGAGCGAATCGGACTCGAACCGACGATCGAAGAGTTGCAGTCATCTGCCTTACCAACTTGGCTACCGCTCCAAATATTTTTCTTTGTATAGTATATTATAACTCTATTTATATAAAAAAAGACCATTTTGGTCTTTGTTTAATAAATTGGTTGTAACCATTAATAAAAATATAATCACTCATTTTCTTATTGATGGTGGCCCGGGACAGAATCGAACTGCCGACACTGTGAGCTTCAATCACATGCTCTACCGACTGAGCTACCGGGCCATGAATGGCGGTCCAGACGGGATTTGAACCCGCGATCTCCTCCGTGACAGGGAGGCATGATAAACCACTTCACTACTGGACCTTGGTTGCGGAGGGAAGATTTGAACTTCCGACCTTTGGGTTATGAGCCCAACGAGCTACCAGACTGCTCTACTCCGCGATAACAATGGCGGAGATGGAGGGATTCGAACCCCCGCGCAGCTTTCGCCACCTCTTGGTTTTCAAGACCAACCCCTTCAACCGGACTTGGGTACATCTCCAAAAATATTCGCCTTTGATATTAATATAATATATATGGTGGTTCTTGCTGGACTCGAACCAGCGACCAACCGGTTATGAGCCGGTGGCTCTAACCAACTGAGCTAAAGAACCATAAAAATTAAGTTGGTAGCGAGAGAGGGAGTCGAACCCACGACCTTCTGGGTATGAACCAGACGCTCTAACCAGCTGAGCTACCTCGCCTTATTATAATATTTTATATTAAATGTATATAATGGTGGAGCGGACGAGAGTCGAACTCGCGACCTCCTATGTGCAAGACAGGTGCTCTACCAATTGAGCTACCACCCCATTACAATGGTCGGAAAGACAGGACTTGAACCTGCGACCCCTGCGTCCCAAACGCAGTGCTCTGCCAAACTGAGCTACTTTCCGAGTTTGGTGCGTCTGATAGGAGTCGAACCCACAACCTTTTGATCCGTAGTCAAACGCTCTATCCAATTGAGCTACAGGCGCATTTGTTGGTTGTCTATCCAATAGACTTACCTTGTTATTAATTATAGAATATAAAATAATTTATGGTGCGGGTGAAGGGACTTGAACCCCCACGCCCGAAAGCACTAGATCCTAAGTCTAGCGTGTCTACCAATTTCACCACACCCGCACAGATATGGTGCCGTTGATAGGAATCGAACCTACGACCTACTGATTACAAGTCAGTTGCTCTGCCTGCTGAGCTACAACGGCGGTTATAAATTTACTTTGGTAAATTAAAATAATTTTATTATAGATGGTGGGGCGTACAGGACTTGAACCTGTGACCCTCTGCTTGTAAGGCAGACGCTCTCCCAACTGAGCTAACGCCCCAAAATGGTGACCCGTACGGGAATCGAACCCGTGAATGCATGGATGAAAACCATGTGTGTTAACCGCTTCACCAACGGGCCATAATAAAATGGCGCTCCGGAGAGGATTTGAACCTCCGACCAATTGGTTAACAGCCAACTGCTCTACCACTGAGCTACCAGAGCAATAATTTTTTAATTTTAATTACCTCTAATATTATATAGTAATGTAAGTAAAATTTTAGCAAACATTAAAAGAAAATAAAAATTTTTAAAAGGATTTTATTATTAAATATTTAGTTGAGTTTATTATTTTTAATAATAACTAAATTCATTTTTTAATCATCTTTATTACATAATTTATCAAAAAATTATTAATAAAGAAAATTCATATTTAAATAGAAAAAATACTATAATTAATTAGAACATATTTATAGGAGTAAAATGGAAAAAAAAGAAATAGTTATTATTGGTGTTGGAAGATATTCATATGCACTTATTGAGAATTTAAGAAAAATGAATAAATTTTCAATTGTTGCTATCGATAAAAGCGAAGAGGCACTTACTAAGATAAAAGGAGTAAAATCTTTAATAGTTGGTGATGCAACAAATGAAGAGTTTATGAAAAGCATTGGTATTGAAAATGCTGGTTACTATATTATTGGTATTGGTTCTGATTTTCAGTCTTCACTATCAATAGCAACTATTTTAAAAAATAGTTTTAAGGGCACTGTTTTTGCAAAAGCTATAAATAATGAGCATGTTGCAATTTTAAATAAAATTGGTGTTGAAGAAGTTGTGAAACCTGAAGAGTCAGCAGCAAAAGGAACATTCAATAAAATTGCAAATCCTTTTTCATTAAAAAGCGAAAGCGAGGGAGAAGTAATTGAAATTGCTGATGGAGTTTCAACTATAAAAATTCCTGTTCCCCCTTCTCTTTTTGGTGTGATGATCAAGAATTCTAAGTTACCTTCTGAAATAATTATTCCAATAATATATAGGGATGGAAAATTATTTATTGCCACAGGTAAGACACTTCTTAAAGAAGGAGATTACTTTTCAATAATTGGTGAGAATAAAATTCTTGCAAAATTCTTAAGTCGTGTTTACAAAGAAATAAAAGATAATGAATAAAAGTAAAAACTCCTTTTAAAGGAGTTTTTTTATTCTTTTAAATATTTATAAATTAATTAAGCACAATTAAAATAAGTATCCTATATTAAAATTAATTCTGATAATTTTCTTGCAAAGTTAATTGATGCTTTCATATCTCTTCCAGTTATGATTTTGTCATCAACAATAAATTCATCGTCAATAACATTGACTCCATTATTCTTTAGCAAAGTTACTATTTTATCATCAGGGAAACAAGTTGCATTCTTATTTTTAAGAACTCCTCTTTTAGCTAGTAAAATTGGGGCTGCGCAAATTGATCCAATAATTTTTTCTTCAACATAAAAGTGATTTATTATTTCATCAATTTCTTTTGTGTTGTCAATATTTTTAACGCCTGATCCTCCAGGTAAAAATAAAGCATCATATTTATCTAAATTAGATAAAATATTTTTTATAATATCATCAGCTTTAATTTTTAAATTATATGCAGATATTAAATCAATACTATTTGTCAAAGAAATTAAATCAACATCTATTCCCTTTCTTAATAAAACATCTCTTGTGGCGATAAGTTCTGTATCTTCAAACTCATTGTGAGCAACTATTAATATTTTTTTCTTCATAATCTTATTATAAATAAAAATAAAGAGTTTTCAAACTTTTCTCTTTTATCAATATATATAATATTAATATGAGCTTATATAAAAAGAGTTATCTTTCCCTTTATATTTTTATTAAGTCAATGAATAAGAAATCAATGTATTTTGCACTTTTCTTTTTTCCTTTAATAATTACATTATTAACAAATATACTTTTTCCGTTTGCAGTTTCTTCTTTATTATCATTTCTATTTTTAACAGTTATAATTCCAACATTTGTTATGTTAAATAGTTACCAAGAACATAAAAATACTGTTTTATATAAAAGTAATGAAAGTGATGTTTTATTTATAATTCTTTTTTTTGCTGTTAATATTATGAGCATTGTTTTAGTTATGACTTTGGTATTTTTATACTTCTTTTTCATCATATATATATTACAGATTAGTTTTGGTTATAAAATAATAAGTGAGGCTTGATTTTTCGAAAGTATGATTGGCAAAAATACTCCATTCATATCATGAGATTATTATGAATTTTCAACTGCGTATTTTGCATTTATTTCAATGACTGTAACAACAATTTCTATGATTATTATTCTTGATAAATTTAATGTTAATTCAAAAGCAATTTATA
>CAMZNG010000001.1 GCA_947313745.1 uncultured Mycoplasmataceae bacterium | reverse complement strand
GTAATCAATTTGAAGAACGAAATTTAATATTTTTAATATATGTTTTTCCTCAATAATTTAATGTGTTTTCAAAATTTGAAATATCATCAATATTAAAATTTTCATAACCTTTTAATTCATCCATCATTTTCTCAATACTTTTTCCGTCTTTATATTTAATATAATAATTATATTTATTTTCTCAGTTTAAATTTATTTTCATGTAAAAACCCACCTCCTTGGGTGGGCGACTTTTTCTATACGATTACAATAAAATTAAAATTCTTTAAATTTTAAATATTTGTGTAATTCTTTAGGGACATATATATTTCCATTTTCCTGAATATTGTTTTCAACAATTGCTGCAAACGTTCTTCCTATGGCAAGAGCAGATCCATTATATGTATTAACAAGTTCCTTAGATTTATCACTATTAATAAATCTAGATTTCATTCTTCTTGATTGAAAGTCACCCATAGATGAAACAGATGATATCTCTCTATACATGTTTACCCCAGGCATCCATACTTCTAAGTCTTTGGTTCTTCTTGATCCAAAAGATAAGTCTCCTGTACATAATTCAATTACTCTATAAGGAAGGTTTAGTTTTATTAAAATATTTTCTGCTGTTTGAAGCATAAATTTAAAATCTTCTTCTTCGTTGGCAGGGTTACCAATCATAACCAACTCTACTTTTCTAAATTGATGAAGTCTTATTAAACCTCTTGTGTCTTTTCCAGCTGAACCTGCTTCTTTCCTAAAACAATTAGTTCCTGCTGTATATTTTAAAGGTAGTGAATCTTGTTCAATTATTTTATTTGCAACTAAATTTGTTAAAGGAACTTCTGCTGTGGGGATTAGATATTGATCATTATTAAGTTTAAATAAATCTTCTTCGAACTTTGGTAATTGTGATGTATTATATAATGCTTGCTTGTTTACAATTACCGGGGGTTCTATAATTGTAAAACCCTTTATTGCATTTTCCTCTAACATAAACTTTTCTAATGCTTTTATTACAAGGGCAGCCTTACCATTATATATAACTTGTCTTGGTCCAGAAATTAATGATGATTCTTTTAATAAAACAAGGTTTTTCTTTTCAAGAATATCTCAGTGTGGTCTAGCATTTTTGTTTTCTTTGAGTTCATCAAGTTTACTATATAAAACAACATTATCTTTTTC
Source organism: uncultured Mycoplasmataceae bacterium (assembly GCA_947313745.1). Classification (GTDB taxonomy): domain Bacteria; phylum Bacillota_I; class Bacilli_A; order Mycoplasmatales; family Hepatoplasmataceae; genus Tyloplasma. The sequence continues at coordinate 26,504 of CAMZNG010000001.1, read as the reverse complement.
ACTCTTTCCAATAGGAGTTTCTTTGCTCGAGATATTGGGGAAGTATGAGGATATGTCTTTTATTTTAACATTTAGAGACACAACTTTTTCAGATACTTTTTTTGCATCTAATGATATTTCCTTTGCTTCTTTTTTAAGAGAAATATTCTTTGGATCTTTTTTTATCTCTTTTGTTGTGTTATTAAGTTTTTCTCTTATCTTTTGTTCTTTGTTTAAAAGGGTTGAATATTCTTTATAAAGTAAAATAACATTGTCCACTTCTTTGGAAATGTTATAGTTTTTATTTTTAAATGATTCTAAATATTCTTTCTTATTGGCAATTAATTTTTTTAAATCAATCATTTTAGTTTTCCTCTATAGAAGGAGTTTCAGGTTTAACATGAGTTTCTTTTGTTATGTCACTAATTTCTTCTTCGATTTCTTCTTCTGATTTTACAATTGTTGCTGAAGTTATTTTTTCTCCTTCTTTTAATTTAACTATTGTAACTCCTTTTGAGTTTCTAGAAACTTTTGATACTTTAGATAGGTTGGTTCTAATAACTGTTCCTTTATCTGTAACTATCATTATATCTTCATTCCCAATAACAGTTGTTAGGATTAGAAGTTTTCCAGCTTTAGATATATTTATAGATATTACTCCTTTACCTCCACGTTTTGTGATTCTATAATCACCAAGTTCTGTTAATTTTCCATATCCATTTTCAGAAATAGATAGAACTAGATGTCCTTCTGATGAAGATGCATAATCAACAACCATTCCATCATCAACATTAATACCTTTAACCCCACAAGCTGTTCTTCCCATAATTCTAACATCAGTATCTTTAAATCTTATTGCTTTACCATTTGAATTACCTAAAATAACTTCTGTTTCCTCATTGCAAGGAATTGCTGTTACTCCTATTAAATGATCATTATCTTTAAGTGCAATTGCTTTTTTACCATTTCTATTAATTCTTTTGAATTCTTCCGCTGAAGATTTTTTTACAATTCCTTTTTGGGTTACAAAGAATAAGTTTGAGTGTGTATAACTATCCATTGTGATGATAGATTTAATTTCTTCATCTTTTTCTATTTGGATTAAGTTGATCATTGGGAATCCTTTAGCGTTTTTACCAAGGTGTGGTATTTTATGTGCTCTTATTCTAAATACTTTTCCTAAAGATGTAAAGAACAATAGATCGGTGTGAGTATTTGTAATGATAATATCACTTATATAATCTCCATCAGTAGTAGTAGCTCCTCTTGAGCCTTTTCCACCTCTGTTTTGAACTCTATATTCTGAGATTGGGATTCTTTTAATATATCCTTTTTTAGACATTGTGATTACTACATCTTCTTCTGGGATAAGATCTTCATCTTCAATATTTCCTATTGAAACTTCAGAAATAACTGTTCTTCTTTCATCGCCATATTGTTCTATTATTTCATCCATTAATTTTGATACTCTATTTATTTGTTCTTCAGGAGAACCAATTACTAATTTATGATCTTTTATTTGTTCTTCAAGTTTTTTAATTTCGTCTAATAAATTATTTCTTTCAAGACCAGTTAACCTATTTAGTTTCATTTCTAAAATAGCTTTTGCTTGTATCTCTGATAATGAATAAGATGACATTAAAGAAGTTATTGCTTCTGCATTGTCTTTAGATTTTTTTATTAATTCAATTATTGCATCAATATTATCTAAAGCAATATGTAAACCTTCAAGAATGTGTCTTCTAGCTTCTGCTTTTTCCAATTCAAATTTTGTTCTTCTAATTAAAACATTTATTTGATGATCATTGTATGCTTCAATTGCATCTCTTAAATTTAGAGTTTTTGGTCTGTCGTTTACTAGTGCAACTATATTGATAGGGAAGTTTGATTGAAGTGCTGTAAGTTTAAATAATTTATTTAATTCAACTTCAGGAATATAACCTTTTTTAAGTTTTATTATAACTCTCATTCCATGTCTACTTGATTCATCTTTAATATTTGAAATTGATTCCATTGTTTTGTTTTTTACAAGATCGGCAATTTTAATTATTAGATTTGATTTATTTACCATGTATGGAATTTCAGTAATTATAATTGTTCCTTTATTTTTTGCTTCATCAAATTTAATTTCTGTTTTAGCTCTAACAATTGCTCTTCCTCTACCTGTTTTATATGCTTGAGGAATTTCATTCTTATTTATCAAAATTCCATAAGTTGGGAAATCCGGTGCTTTTACAAATTCCATTAAATCCATTGAATTTAATTCTTTATTTCTTAATAGTGCTTTTGATGCATTAAGTATTTCAATAATATTGTGTGGAGGAATAGAGGTTGCCATTCCTACAGCAATACCTGTTGTCCCATTTGCTAATAAGTTAGGAAATTTCCCAGGCAGAACTTTTGGTTCGGTTTCTGACCCATCATAATTTTCTTGAAAATCAACAGTGTTTTTCTTAATGTCGCTCATCATTAGCGAAGAAACTTTTTGAAGTTTTGCTTCAGTATATCTCATAGCTGCAGCACTATCTCCATCAACAGATCCAAAGTTACCTTGTCCTCAAACAAGTGGATATCTTAAAGAGAATGGTTGTGCCATTCTAACTAATGCTTCATAAACTGAAGAATCACCATGAGGGTGATACTTAGCAATAACTTCACCGACAGCTCTAGCTGATTTTTTAAACGATTTATTATGAACCATTTCTAATCCGTTCATTGCATATAGAATACGTCTATGAACTGGTTTCAATCCATCTCTTGAATCAGGAATTGCTCTTGACACAATTACTGACATTGCATAATCTATAAATGATGATTCCATTTCTTTTGAAATGGAAATATCTTGTATATTATTTAATTCTTTATTTTTGTTATCTTCACTCATGCTAACACTCCTTACACATCTAACCTTGCAAATTTAGAATTCTTAGTAATAAATTCTTTTCTTGGCTCAACGTTTTCTCCCATTAAATTTGAAAATACTGTTTCTGCTCTTGCTGCGTCTTCAATAGTAACTCTTAATAATTTTCTTGAATGAGGATCCATTGTTGTTTCTCATAATTGATGATCATTCATTTCTCCTAGTCCTTTATAACGTTGAATATTTATTTTACTTTGATCTTCAACTGTTTTAAGGAATTCTTCTTTTTCATCATCTGTATATATGTATTTTTCATACTTACCTTTTGTTATTTTAAACAATGGAGGACAGGCAATATAAATATGACCTTGTTCAATAAGTTCCTTAAAGAATCTAAAAAAGAATGTTAATAGTAAGGTTCTTATATGTGAACCATCAACATCAGCATCGGTCATAATAATGATTTTTCCATATCTTAATTTTTCAATATCAAACTCTTCACCAACACTTGTTCCAAAAGCAGTGATCATTGAATTGATTTCATTATTATTAAATAATTTATCAATTCTTGTTCTCTCTGCATTTATTACCTTTCCTCTTAAAGGTAAGATTGCTTGTACTTCTCTATCTCTACCCATTTTTGCAGAACCACCAGCAGAATCTCCTTCGACAATAAATATTTCTGTTTCATCTCTATTGGTTGATGCACAGTCTGCAAGTTTTCCTGGTAAAGTTGAAAACCCAAGAACATCTTTTCTTCTTGTTGCTTCTCTTGCTTTTTCTGCTGCTTCTCTTGCTTTAGTTGCTTGTTGAATTTTAGCAAGAATTTGACCACCTTGCATTGGGTTTTCTAATAAGTATGCCTCAAATTTTTCTGAGATAATGTTGTTAACTATTTTTCTAACTTCAACATTTGCAAATTTAGCTTTAGTTTGCCCTTCATACATTGGGTCTGGATGTTTAATTGAAATTACTGCTGTTAACCCTTCTTTAATATCTTCTCTTTTAAAACATCTCTTATCTTTTTGAGAAAGAGTTTTTTCTGCATAGTTATTTATTATTCTTAATAAAGCATCATAAAAACCTTGTTCATGTGTTCCACCTTCAGTAGTTGCTATGTTATTTACAAATGAATATAATTTAGTTTGGTATGATGTAGTATATTGAACAGAAACTTCTACACCTATTCCATCTTTTTCTCCTTCAGAATAAATAACGTCTTGGGTGATTTTTTCTAATGATTTATTTATATCAACAATAAAATCTACTAACCCACCTTCAAACTTATAGTTAACATCATTGCCTTCTTCACGAAGATCTTTAATATCTATTTCAAGACCTTTGTTTAAATATGCTGTTTCCTTCAATCTTATTTTTATTATTTCAATATCAAAAGATTCTACACCATTATTAAATAATTCAAAATTAGGCATAAATGTAACCTCGGTTCCATGTTTAGTTGTTTTGCCAATTGTCTTAACTCCTGAATTAGATTCTTTTTTTGTTTTGTTATCAAACTCAAATCTTAATTTACTTTCAACACCGTTTTTTCAAACTGTAGCTTCTAATCAAGATGAAAGGGCATTAACAACAGATGCACCTACTCCATGCAATCCTCCGGATACTTTATATCCCGAATTGTCTCCACCAAATTTTCCTCCGGCATGTAGAACTGTAAAAATTGTCTCAAGAGTTGACACTCCTGTTTTAGGATGGATAGCTACAGGGATTCCACGACCATCATCTGAAACTGTTATCGATTCATCTTTATTTACTGTGACACTTATTTTGGTTGCGTGTCCAGCAAGTACTTCATCAATAGAATTATCAACAATTTCTCATATCAAATGATGTAAACCTTTATTATCTACGTTTCCTATATACATTCCTGGTCTTTTACGAACTGCCTCTAGTCCTTCTAAAACTTGAATACTGTGTTCATCATAATTATTATTTGACATTTACGTTCCTTCTACATACTCAATATAATTAAATATTTAGATTATTTTATAATCTCCATATGTAATATAATTTTACCACTATATTTAATAATAACGAAAGATATTTTAGATATGTTTATATAGTAAATATTAATTATATTTAAATTATTATTATTAGTTATGTGGAAATGTTTATAACTAATTGTTATTGTATTTATATTTAAGAAATGGAGATTATTTTATCCACATTACCTTTTGGATAAAATGTAGATAAGTGATGTGGTATAATAACTAATGTCACAACACTTACGTCGTAACCTGGTCAGGCCAGAAATGGAGCAGCCATATCGATTTAGTTAGTGTGTGTGGCGTTTTTTTATTTCATATAAATAAATCTTGCTTTTAACATAGTATAATTTATATAAAATAAAAGGAGAGAAAATGAATGATAAACAATCACTCTATACCAAATATAGACCAAGTAACTTTAATGAAGTTGTTGGGCAAAGAGTTGCTAAAGATATATTATTAAATTCAATTATTAAAAACAAAATAAACCATGCATATTTATTTTATGGGATTAGAGGAACAGGTAAAACAACTTTAGCAAGAATATTTGCAAAAGCTATAAACTGTAAATCTTTAGAAAAAGGAAACCCTTGTGACAAGTGTAACTCTTGTAAAGAGATAAAGAGTGGATCTTCTTTTGATGTTATTGAAATTGATGCTGCTTCAAATAATGGTGTTGATGAGATAAGAACGATAAAAGAAAATACTAATTACTTAACTACTAGTTCCTCTTATAAGGTTTATATAATTGATGAAGTGCATATGCTTACTAAAGCTGCGTTTAATGCATTGTTGAAAACATTAGAGGAACCCCCTAAGAATACAATATTTTTATTAGCAACCACAGAGATCCAAAAGATTCCTAAAACAGTTCTTTCAAGAACAATAATTATAAATTTAGAAGTAATGTCTGAAGAAGATATTAAAGAAGGATTAGAGGTAATTGTAAAAGGAGAGAACATATCTTTTGAGGAAGAAGCAATACAATATTTAGTATTGGTATCAGGAGGTTCATTAAGAGATGCAATATCTAATATGGAAACATCTCTTTTATATAACGAAGAACTAACCGTTAAAAATGTTCTTAAATCTTTAGGTATCATAAATAAAGAAAGTATAAAAGATATGTTATTAAACAACCCGAGGAAACTAGTTGATCAAATAGATTCATCTGAAATAGACATTAAAAAACTTATTGTGATAGTTCTTGAGGTATTGATTGATATAGTTAAAAAGGGAAACAACAAGTTTATTAACCTTTTAAATGAATTACTTATATCAACATGTAACATTAAAGACCCTTTCTTATTAAAAGTAGCTTTTAAAACCTCTTTACTTAATGTTTCACATGAAACATTAATAGGTAATAAACCTAATAATAACTTAGAAGACAATGCTTTAAAAGAAACAATTATTAAGAAGGAAAGTGGTGTTCCACGTGAAACAATATTACAAGAAGATAAAGTGGAAGTAGACAATACCAAAACTAAATCACTACATAAAGATACTGTTGATACTATTAATGATAGTTCTAACAAAGAAGAAGATGTTCCACGTGAAACAGTTATAAATAACAATACCCCAAACAACGAGGATGAATCACTACATAAAGAATTAAAAATAATAACAGAGTTCGTAACAGCAAACAACTATATTTATACAATGATTAAAACAGATTCTCTTGAATTAGAAAGAATCAAAGGTAAATGAAGATATATTGATAATTATATTACATCAATAGATTATAAGGAAGTAGTCTCTTCATTATTAAGAACAAAGCCCCTTGCCTATTATGGTAAAACAATTATTGTAGGGTTTTCAACAAAACAGCAAGCAAACGAATTTAAAAGATTATCCTTAACCCCTTCCTTATTTAAATTTATTAAAGAGATATTAGGAGAATATAAATTTATATTGCCAATAATCCCTGAACAGTGATCTAAACTAATTAACGTTAAGAATAGTGGCTATAAATTAACTAGTGCAAATACTGAAGTAAGTCTTGACTTTAATACCTATGTAAATAGTGATGTAAAGAAAGAGAAAATAGATAAGTTCTTTGGAAAGGAAAATGTTAACTATGAATAATTTAAAAGACATAACAGATTTGATTAGAAGTTTACCAGGAATGTCTTTAAAAACTTCCGAAAGATTAGCGATTAATTTAATAGAAAATAAACATGAACATATACCAACTTTAGAGAAGATAGTTTCTCTTTCACAACCCTTAATAAAAGATGAATTAACAGGATTGATTATTTCAAAAGGAGAAGAAGCAAACAACAACAAAGAGAAAGACATGTTGTTGGTTGTGGAATCTAATAAGGATATATTTAATATATTAGAAAAGACAAACCTTAATAAATCAATCTTTATTTTGGGGATTAAAAACAAAAGAGATTTTAGTAATACAAAAAAAGTATTAGATAGACTTTTTGAAGTAATAAAAAGTTATAATACAAAAGAGGTGTTATTTCTTTTAACACCATCGATTGAATCCGAATTAATAATGAGGGTTGCAAAAGAAGAATTAGAAAAGGAAAATATTCAGGAAAAACCAATAATAACTAGATTATCTATGGGAATCCCTTTTGGAGGATCTATAGAATTTAGTGATGAAAGAACAATTAAAGAGGCAGTAAGTAAACGTGAAAAAGCATAAAGGTATATTTATTACATTTGAAGGTGGAGAAGGAACAGGCAAAACTACAGTAGCTAAACTTGTTGAAGAAGAACTTATCTCAAAAGGAATGAAAGTATTCTTAACAAGAGAACCAGGAGGAACTGGGTTAGAGTTTTCTGAGAAGATTAGAGAGATAATAATGGACAACGATAATATAGATCCTATTACTGAGTTATTATTATTTAATGCTTCAAGAAGAGAACATTTAGTAAAGAAAATAATTCCCCATTTAAATAAAAATGAAATAGTAATCTCAGATAGATTTTCAGACTCAACATTTATTTATCAAGGTGTTGTTAAGGGTGTGGAATTAAGTTGTTTTACTAAAGCAGATGAAATTACTGTTGGTAAAGAAAATCAACCATCAATAACCTTTATCTTTGATTTAGATCCAAAAATTGGTTTAGAAAGAATTTCATCAAAAAATAGATCAACAAATAGATTTGATGACGAAGGGATTGAGTTCCATCAAAAAGTTAAAAAAGCATATCTTGATCTATATGAATCTAATAAGGAAAAATATTTCTTATTAGATGCTTCAAAATCTGTTGATGAAATTAAAGAAATAATTGTGAATAAAATAATTAAACATGTCAGTTAAACTATTAAGAAATTTAGATACAAATAGAAACAAAGAACAAGAAGATGAGTTTGCTCAAACAATGAATCTTCCTTTGTATTTTGATACTCATAAAACCATTGAAAAATTTGATGGATGGAAATATTCTAATGCAAAGAAATTATCTAAAAATACAACTTTTCTTAAAGATATTGTTATCGAATACTCAAAATGAAACAAAAATATAGAATTGATATTTTCATGTTTTATAGAAAATAAAATAGGAAAATTTGAATTAACAAAAGAAGAAAAAGAAATATTTAAAAATAGAGATATCGTTAAAATACATGAGTGAGTAGATAATAATTTAGAAGATAAAAATAACCAATTTAAAGCTTTGTTATATATTTCAGAAATTATTAACAATAATCAAAAAATAATTACTTTAATAAACAAAGTTATAAATGAAGGAATATCAATTACATCCTTTGCATTAGATTTTACAATTCCTTTACTTTTTATTAAGGAAAAAGGAAATGGGTAAATTATTTGTTATCCCCACCCCCATAGGAAATTTAGAAGACTTTACTTTAAGATCAATAAGAATCCTAAAAGAAGTAAAGTTTTTATTATGTGAAGATACAAAGGTTTCAGGTAAAATAAAAAAGCATCTTGATCTTGATGTAAAAATGATTTCATTACATAAATTTAATGAAAAATCTAGAGTTGAAGAGGTTTTAACTTTATTAAAAGAAAATGATGTTGCATTAGTTTCTGATGCTGGAACTCCTACAATTTCTGACCCAGGTCAATTATTAATAGAAGAACTAAAAGGAAAAGTAAATATTATCCCTTTGCCAGGACCAAATGCAATAACAACATCCCTATCTGCTTCCGGATTAAAATTTGATTCTTTCTCGTTCATTGGTTTCTTTGATAAGGAAGAAGCAAAAATAATTAAGAAAATAAAGAAACATCAAAACTCAGATGTTATTGTTGCTTACGAATCTCCCAATAGAATAAATAAGACATTATCATATATTTATAACAACTTTGGAGATGTAACAATTGTTGTGGCAAGAGAGATTACAAAAATTTATGAAGAGATAGTTAAAGACAATGTCTCAAACCTTTTTAATAAAGAATTTAGGGGAGAAATAGTTTTAATAATTGAAACAAAAGATATAAAAAAAGAAGACCCCTTAAGAAAACATATTGAATCATTAAGAGAAGAAGGGATGACTGATAAGTCTATAATTAATTATTTAACAAAAAATACTAGCTTTAAAAAGAATGATATTTATAACTTTTTAAAAAATAATTAATTATAATTTAAGAGATTAAAATGAAAAAAAAATTTTATGTAACAACACCCATATACTATCCAAATGATAAACTTCATATCGGTCATGCATATACTACAACTTTGGCAGATTATATTTCAAGGTATAAAAAAATGCAAGGATATGAAACTATGTTTGTTACTGGATCAGATGAGCATGGTCAAAAAATACAAGATAAAGCTAAAGAAAAAAATCAAGATCCACTTAAGTTTGTAACTAACATAATAAATGAATTCAAAAATCTTTGAGACAAACTTGGAATAGATAATGATGTATTTATAAGAACCACTGATAAAATACATATGGATTATGTAAAAAAATCATTCACTGAATTATCAGAAAAAGGATTTATATATAAGTCAAAATATGAAGGTATGTATTGTAAGACTGATGAATCTTTTTATACAGAGACACAATTAAATGATGGCAAGTGTCCTGATTGTGGAAAAGTTGTTAGTAAGATATCTGAAGAATCTTATTTCCTTAAGATATCAGATTTTAAGGAATGAATAAAGGAAAAACTACTAAATAATAATTTACTAATCCCTAGTTATAGAGTAAGTGAATTAGTAAATAATTTTATTAACGAGTTAAAAGACTTATCTATAACAAGGACTTCCTTTGATTGAGGGATAAAAATAAATGAGGATAATCTTCATGTTATATATGTATGGTTAGATGCATTGCAAAACTACATTACAGCATTACTATATCCTAATTCAAAATTTACAATTGATGAAGTTTGATCAAAAGATAGTAAAGTAGAACTTCTTCAATTGGTAGGTAAAGAGATAACAAGATTTCATTGTATCTATTGACCTGTAATTTTGAAAATGAAAAATTATAGAGAACCCAAAGTTTTAGCTCATGGATGATTGGTTACTGATAGCGGAGAGAAGATGTCCAAATCAAAAGGGAATGTTATTGACCCAATAAAACTTATTGAAACATACGGAAGAGATGCACTAAGATTTTATTTAATAAATAATATTATTACTGGTGAAGATGGAAAATTTTCCAATGAATTAATTGAGGGAATGATCAATGGACTATTAGTAAATAAATATTCAAATCTTGTTGCAAGAACAGATGCAATGGTTAATAAGTATTTTGAAGGAATTGTTCCATCAAAAAAAGTTGATCTAAAAGAATATAGAGAAATGAAAATTGATCTTAACAAAATAAAAAAACAATACATTACATATATGGATAATTATGAATTTTCAAATTCAACAAAAGAACTAGTTAAATATGTAGAAGAAATAAATGGATTTATTGATAAGACAGAACCATGAAAAAAAGAAGGTGATGAATTAGAAACAATATTAAACCACCTCGTAAATGAAATATATAATATATCCACAATGATATCTCCAATTTTAATTGATTCATACAAAAAAGTATATGTTTGATTAGGAGAAAAAGAAATTCCATCATTTAAAAATCTTGATAAAGATTTTGCAAAAACAAAACTTTCTAAGGTTGAACATCTATTTTCAAGAATTTAAATTTGATCATTCTTGAATTACCTAATTTCTTTATTTTATAACTTTGAAAATTAAAGAGATTATTTATCTAGAATATTTTTAACAAAATAAAGGATAAAGAATTTGGTTTTTCAGTTAATGTTAAAGGAATAAATAATAATGAATCTAGTACTAGTCCATTTAGAATAGAGATTTATGCAATGTTGAAAAGACCCTCCATAAGCTTCAAAAAAATAAATAAAATTTGGATATTTATCATTTAATATCAATGGATTAAAAAGAGAATAAATTTATAATAACGTTAGATCTCAAGTTGTTGACAACTTAATATGAACCATCATAGGAAAAGACATAAATTAATTTCTAATCATTTCATTCATAAGAAGATCTAAAACTAAAGTATTTAAAGATGATTGAACATCAGTAGACTTTAGATATTAGTAATTTCATTATTTATAGTATAGTTTAAATTATAAAAAAAGAAGAGATTATTCTTCTTTTTTTGCATTCTTGTATTCAAACATTTTATTCATTAATGTTCATATCCAATATTACCTAATCAATCTATAATAGTTTGTCATAGACCAGGCTCTATAGTGACATTTAAAATTGATATTATAATTACAGCTAAAACCAATAATATCGTCATACCAAAAATAAATTTTATAACAAATCTAATACTAGCGCCAATTAATTTTAAAATAAAGGATATTACTAATATTGAACCAGTTACCATTATTACAAGAATTACAATTCATACTCATAACGACATCGTAATCACTCCTTTAATAATATATTATAATTATACCTCTTAATTTATATATAATTTTAACAATATGAAAAAAGTAATTAAACATAATGAAAACTCTAAAAGTTATTTACATAATTTAACATGTAATAAAAAATGTAATCATCAAGACCATAAAGACAGAGGTTTTTCTTTGAGTCTTTTTTCATCGTTTTTATCAGAATCAATTTCTAATAAATTAGAAGATAATGTTAAAGAATATATAAACATAATCTCTTCGGTCCTATAATATAAAACTAATTATAATTTATTTTATATTAAGGAAAGGAGACTTACTACAAATGAATTTATATGAAACATCTAATAATTTATTAGAAATTAATTATGAGGTGTCAAGTTGGTTTGTTGGAGGAATACTTATTTTTATATTTTTATCATCAATAATAATTGGGATATCAATTTTTTGGAAAAATAAATCTGTTGGATTAATTACTGGATTTATATTAGGAGTAATAGGAATAGGGATTTTTACAACCATTAGGCACTCAAGCATAATAGATGATTCTCAAATTGTCAGTGCAAAGAACTGGCTTGAACTATCATCAAAAATATTTTTTGATCTTATAATGGTTATTGTTCCATTATATGTTTTCTCAATGATAATTTTATTATTCATTGAGAAGAAAAATCAAACAATAAATAAAAAAACATATGCAACATCATTTGCATCTTTATTAGGGCTTTCTCTTTTTGGGATATCTATTGCTATTGCAATGATTCCTTTGATATTACTTATTCCTGATAAATTAACAAATTTTAGTCCTGGAGAAAGTGCTCCTATTGATTGAGTTGATATAGTTAAAAGATATATTGTGATATTGTTTATTTTTATGGGAGTATTTATCGGTGTCTTGTTAAAAGTGGTAGGAAAAAGAAATTCGAAAATACATACAAACTCATTAACATTTTTTTCAAATCTTAAAAAAGTCTCTCTTAATCTTCTTCTAAAAATAATATTCATGGTTCCTTTTGTTATTGCGTTTTCTCTTACAACAATAGGTTTGGCCAATACAAAAGAAACGGGAAACATGTGATTGATAATACTTATCTATTTAGGTATATATTGGTTAGGGGCAATAATAATATTTTTAATATTATTCTTGTCAAATATATTCTTTAGTTCATCAACACAATCACCAAAAGAAAAATCCCTTTTATTAATAAAACATGCTGGATACGTTTTTGGAACACAAAGTATTTCAGCATCTTTATCAAAGACACAAGAGTTAACTAGAACCCTTGGAGTAAGTGATGATATCTCTAATTTAACACCAACAAAAGGAATAGTGATGGGGATGGTTATGTGTAATGGATTTACACCTACACTTATAATTTTAATGTCATTAAACAATTATGGAAATCTATCATTCTTATTTGTATTAGCAACAATACTATTGGTTTTTATATTAGTTATTAGTAGCTCAGGATCTGGAAGTGCAGACTATACAATAACAATTACTTCATTAAGCATTCTAAACATTAATAATTTATTTTATTTAAATCTTATAATTCCTGTACAAGAAATTAACGAGGCTTTTGTTTCTAAAACAAATAATGTTTATGGACATATTTTTGCTTCTCTTTTAACTGAAAAAGTTAATTCTAAAATAGATGAAAAATAATTTATTATTCAACTTCTTCTTTATGACTTCAAGATAAGAAAGATGTTACATCCATTATTGCAAATAAAAGCATTTGGATAATTGGAATTATTTGTCCATTAACACCGAAACAAACTAACAAGAAAAGCTTTGCCATTAAAAAAATTGGGAAAGCAACTCTTGATTTAATAAGTAAGAAAGTTATTCCCATTAAATTAAGGGCGGCTCCTAAGATATCAAAGTATCCATATCATGGATATTTTTTTACTAAATCTCCATAAATATTATTTTGAAATAGTGCAACTATTATTGCCATAATAATTATTGTTAATATACCAACCATAATGATCACTATATTATTTTTTTTGGTATTTAAGTTTATACCTCTTTTTGGAAATTCTACTCAAACATATATTCTAATAAAATTAGTTATGATTATTAATACAGTAAAGACCCCATAAATTAAAGACCCCATAATAATAGATGTTATTGCCGTACAAGCACTTTGATAGGTTGCTCATAAAATAAATTTAGGATCTTTTCTCACCCCAAACACTCCACCAACAAAACCTGCAATTGCTCCTGTAATACTAAGTGTGAATGAAAAGTATAGAAGACCTAATTTTTGTGCTTTAAATCCCTCTATACTGTCTCCATTAAAGTATGTGTGGTTTATTGGCATTACATTTGTAAAAAACAATACCATTTGTAGTATAGAAAATATTGAAATTATTGTCAAAAAGAAAATCATTGCATTAGATGACTTATAAAAATCATTCATTTTTTTATAAATGTTTTTATTTGTAACTTCAATATTATTTCCCATATTATGTTAATTATATTATAATATTTTTATTATGACTAATACTTTAAGTAATAAAAATGAATCAACACAAATAGAAAAGACATTCTTTGAGACTCCTTTAGTAAGAAGAGTATTATTATTTTCTTTTGCTTTGTTTGCAATGTGCTTTTCATTGGCCGTTGATTTTTCTCATGGATCATCATTTAATGATTGAATTGTATATTGAACTCATTTAAGTTGTCTTTCTGTTTTAGTTTGATCAGGAGCTGCTCTTACTTCAGAGTTTATTAAAAATGAAAAATTTGAAGGAATAGTAGAATCATGATATTGAAAAGGATTATCAACAATAACAATAATTGTTACGGGAACTGTTTTCTTTGTTTTTGGACTTGCTCCAGTACTTTATTTTGGAATTGTTAATAATCATCCTGAAGTGATAATATCAACAATATTTTTACATATAATAGTTCCATCATTAATGGTTTGAGAATTTAAATCAAATAGTACTTTTACAAAAACAAGAATCGAACAAACAAATAGACAAAAGATATCTATTGTATTTATTCCAGCAGCACTATATTTTGTTTTTGTAATGTATATGATTTCAAAAGGAGCTAATCCTCCATACCCAATATTTAATTACTTTAGTACAGATGGAATCCCCAACTTTATTATTAATAGTAAAATATTAACTTACCTATGATATATATTTTCATTAGCAGCAGCAATCTCAGTAGCTATATGATTTTTATTTATTGCAAAGGTTTGTTTAACTTGAAATGAAAGAAAATCTAAAAAAGATAAAAAGACATCAAAAGAAAAAACAAGCAAATAAAATTAGTAATGATATCTAAATATTTTTTTAAAATTTCAAACAAAAAAGATATATAGGATCAATATGTTATTGTATAATAACTTCGTATGTAAAGAGGTTATACATGAAAAATAATAAAAAATTAAATTTAAAAAAAGCTGCTATAGTGGTTACAATACCATTAGCAGCAACACTAGGTATTACAACTGTTGTTAATAATTCACATAATTTAAACAACACACTAAAACCTATCAACGAAAGAAATGATGTAAGTGCATCTGACATTGGTTCAATAGAAGCATGAAATCTTATGAATGTAACTACAGCAACTACAACAGAAATTTCAATCACAACAAAAGTCACAACTAAAACAAATGATAAACTACCCATTTTAGATAATGGATCAACATCAACTAATTCATACAAAGTACAAATGATCGATGATTCTGGTGTTATTGGAATATCAAAAAAATCTTTTGATAAAGAGTTAAATAGCGAAAATGTAATTATTGATGGATTTACTCCATCTACAACATATTCAAATATTAAAATTCAATTAGTAGATGATAGTACAGAAACAACAATAGTTGATCCAAAATCTCCAGAATCTGGGGATGCTAATTTTACAACCCTTAATTAAGTCAATAAAATAACATCTGCTTCAATAAAAGAAGGTTCAATAACTAAAGATGGATTCACAATTAGTACAACAATTAATTCAACAGCAACAGATGGAGCATCTGATGTTGAAGGGTACGTGGTAAAAGTATATGCTAATGGCAATGATGAACAAGAAATTTGAAAATCAGAAATTGAAGATTCAATAGGTGATTTTGATTTTAGTATTGCTGGGCTTGATGGTGCAAAAGAATTTAAAAATATAAAGATAGAAATAGTAGACGGAACAACTCCTGATGAAATATTAGTTGAGAAGACTGATGTTGTTGATGGAACAATCACAACTTTAGATATAGTAAATGGTTTTGATGTCTCAACAGAAATTGATACAACTTCAATAGATTCATCAAGTTTTAAAATTAAGGCAAAAGTAACAAGTGCAAACAATAAAGAAAATGTTGATGCTTATAAATTTAAAGTTACAGGTTCAGACGGAATTGATTTTACTACAGAAGAATTTAATACAACTACTCCTCCAACAATAGAGATAACTGGTTAAAACCCAGGAAAAACATATAAAGATATAAAAATAGAAGTAGTAAATAAAGATGGAACATCTTTTGATAAACCAATAACTAAAGAATTAGGTGAAGTTACTACAAAAGAAGAAACAGTTAAAGGAATTAAATCAGTAACTATTAATGATTCTTCAGTTTCAACAACGACAGTTAC
This sequence comes from uncultured Mycoplasmataceae bacterium, assembly GCA_947313745.1. Classification (GTDB taxonomy): domain Bacteria; phylum Bacillota_I; class Bacilli_A; order Mycoplasmatales; family Hepatoplasmataceae; genus Tyloplasma. The sequence goes on along the minus strand of CAMZNG010000001.1, from coordinate 10,206 downwards.
TTTTAATTTAGATGCTGACTGTACGGATCCACAAAAAATAGAGCCTTTCTGAATTGGTATTAAAGCTACATCAGATAAAACAAATAAAGAAGTAGAATGAAAATCAAGCAAATCATATGTTAATGGAGAAATTAATGGTGAATTAGTAGAAGGATTATCTGCAGGAACAAAATACTCAAACATTAATTTTCAATTATATAGTAGTAATGATTTTTCTGACGATACAGCACTTGGTAATTCAGCATCAGCAAATGCCTTTGAAACACCATTATCTGAAGATCCAACAGTCACAGGTATTGAATCAGCTTCTATTGACAACACTGCCATTACAAACACAAGTGTAAAAATTAAAATGAATATAAATAATGATGATACTATTGCTGGAGGCAGTACTAGACCTTTCTTTGTTGAAATGATAGCTGATAATTCAATTAATATAATGTCTAAACAACAAAATGACTCAGGAAATATTGAAATTATTTTTGATGGTTTAACACCAGGAAAAACATATACAGGTGTAAAGCTTCAACTATATCAAATAGATGGATCAACAAAAATTAGTTCTGAATTTACAGGAATGGATCCAAACTCTTTTAGTACTACAGAAGAAGCATCACCTAAGGTTACTGAAATAACTAATCCTGAAATTGATACTGCAACAATTACAGAAACAACAGTAAGTATTAGCATGACAGTTAATGATGATTCATCAACAAATGGTAATGTTCAAGATTACTTTGTTCAAATGAGCGGAAAAGACAATGGAACTTCTTTTACTAAAGATTCAACAAAACTATCTGATTCAGGTGAAGTAACTGTTGAGTTTACAGAATTAATAGCTGGGCATGATTATACTGAAATAACAGTTCAATTATTAGATAGTGATGAAACAACAACGCTTGGATCACAAGTTGGAACAAATCCTGATAACTTTAAAACAAAAGATTCAGGAGTAATAACAGATGTAACAGGAATTGAAAGTGCATCTATTGATGAGGCTTCAATAACTAAAGAAGGATTTACAATAAATTCAAAAGTTACTCAAGATGGCGAAGGAGAAGTTAATCCTTATAAATTAAAAATATTTGCTAATGACAATCTTGAAACAGAAATTTGAACTTCTGAAGAATTAACAAACGCAGGAGAAATCACATCTACAGTTGATAAACTAAAAGAAGGAACAGAATATACTAATGTAAAAATTGGTGCATATGGTGGAGATGGTTTTGATACTTTATTTGGAGAAGAACTTACAGATGTTACTGATAGCATAACAACACTAGATAAAATTGATTCAATTGAGAATGGAGCAATAGATGAAAATTCAATAACAAGTGATGGATTTACATTTACAATTGATATAGTTTCATTAAATGGTAAAGATAAAGTTACACCTTATAGTGTTGAAGCTGTTTCGGTAGATGAAGCAAGTAATGAAGAAACATTAATTTGAACTTCAGACGAAACACAAAAAGCAGGAACAGGATTTGTATTTACAGTTGATGGACTTAATCCTCAAACAGAATACAAAGATATTCACTTTAAAATAAAAAGTGAAAAAGTAGAAATTCCTGGTCTTGATTTTGATACTGAAATTGATATTACAACAACAGAAGAAATTAAATCTAGCGGATTACAAGGTTGAGAAATAGCATTAATAGTTATTGGTTCATTACTTATAGTAGGAGCAATAGCTGGAGCAGTTTATTACTTTATTTTTAAAGATAAAAAACAAACAAACCCAAAAATAAAAAACAAAAGCAAAAAATAATTTAATGTAATTACCAAACATTAATGTTTAGGTTTTTTATTTAATTTTATAAATAAGTAATAATTATATTTATTAATTTATATATAATATATATGAGGATTCTTTTAAGATGATTTAATATAAATTTCTTAATTAAGAAGGCCACATAAATTTATGATGTGACAGTCCTTTCCAAAACAAAAAATTTATTTTAAATATAACTAGGAGATAAAATGAAAAAAATATTTACAGCAAAAAAAATATATACTATGGATGAACAATATAGTGAGCATGAAGCAATAGCTATTGATAATGGGAAAATTGTAGGATTAGGAACTTTAGATGAATTAATCAAAAAGTTTGGTTATGAATACGATGAATCATTTTCTGAAAATTATGTTTATCCTGCATGAGTTGAACCACATTCACACATTGGCTTCTCTCTTTTATTCTTAACATTATTTGAATATATAGATATGTTAGAATGAGATTTCGGAACAAGAGTTTACAAAGAATGTTTAACAAGAGAAGCAATGTTTGAAAACATAAGAACATTTATTAAAAGAAATCCAAATAAAAAAGATTACAAATTTTGTGGATGAACACCTATGGTACATGGAGACCTAACAGAAAAAGACTTAAAAGGATTTACAGATAAACCGATACTATTTGTTTCTTCTTCAACACATACTTGATTAGTTGCCAACGGAATGGGCAAAAAATTAAATTTATTAGATCAAGAAGATAGTCCATTCATTGGAAAAGATAAAGATGGGAAAAGAAATGGTAAATACTCTGAACAAAGTGCACTTCCAGCTTTAGCTCCATTATTTGCGGAAGCACAAAAAAACTTGAAAAAAGGTTATGATAGAATATGATACTTATCAAAAAGATATGGTGTTAGTTCAATGACTGAGCATGCACTAGGTTTATGAGATATAAATTCTGAAAGTTTAGCAATAAAACATTTTGTTGAAGAGACAACAAAAAACAAAGTTAGAGTTGTAGGATTACCATGATTACAAAATTGATTTAAAGAATGTGACGAAGACATTAATAAAGTTATGGAAAGAATGGAAAAACTTGAAAAGCAATTCAACAAAAAAACATCACCTAACTTCTTTTATGACAAATGAGTAAAAGTTCATCTTGATGGAGCAATAAAAGATCAAGAGATTAGATTATCAATGAACTTTAACAATAAAGAAGATAAGGGTAACTGAAATTATCTTTCAAAAAAACATAATATGGAAACTATAATAGATGATTTAACACCATTTTGAAAAAAAGGCTATTCATTCTCTTTCCATACACAAGGAGATGGAGCACATGATAAATTTTTAGAAATCTTTGATGAAATGCTAAAAATTTCTCCTAAAGGAGATAAAATATTTAGACTTGAACATTTAGGATTTGCACCAGATAGATTTTTTGAAAAAATAAAATCATATCCAAAAGATAGTAAGCCCGAAATATCTGGATTCACAATGTATAATAACTTATACTCAAAAGCATTTGACGAAACAGATGTAATTCCAAAAATTGTTAGAAAAGATTTAAGTAGATTCAAGTCAGTTTTAAATTCTGGTTCAATGTTATCTCTTCACTCTGATCTTCCAAACATGCCAACTAACCCTTTATTAGTAGCATGAGAAGCAGTTACAAGAGAAACAATCCATGGAGTTTCTAATAATTTTTCAGAAGACTTAACAAGAAGAGAGGCATTAACTGCAATAACAAGAGATGCTGCTAAAATGACTAAAATGGGAGATAAAACAGGTTCTCTTGAAGTTGGTAAATTAGCCGATGTTAATGTATTTGATGTTGATCTATTTAAATGTGAAATAGACGACTGAAAAGACCTACCTTCTACACAAACATTTTTTGAAGGTAAAAAAATTAAATAATTTACAATATATCAAAACACTCAACATCGTTTATGTTGAGTGTTTTTTTTATTTAAATTAAAGTTATATATTCTTTATATTTGGAACACTTAATAAATATAATAAAGCATTAATTTAAGTAATTTTATATATATATATATATATATATTTATATTATAATTACCATATGTTAAACAATATAAATTTAATCTATAATCAACTAATTTTAAACACTAGTTATTTTTTAAAGAATAAAAAAAATGATGCTTTTTATATTTATTCCTATATTTATTTCAGCGTTGTTTTTAGCTTTCTTAATCCCTGGATATCAAGGTTTTCCTATTGCGTTAGAATTATCACTTATTCCATCATTAGGGATTGTTTTTGCAACATTATCATTTAATGTTTCTAATTCTACAATGTACAAAAATATTAAAGTATCAAGTAACAATAGATTTAACTTTAATATTGCAATTTATATTTTTATGCTTTTAACTTCAATCTTAATATTATTCTTATTTTTATTTACTTTACAAATTTTTGCAGAATTAAAAATTCTTGAAACATCTTGATTATCTTATGATTATAGCACTTTCCATTTTCAGTTTTTTAATAGAGCAATTTGAATACCTATTATTTCAACAATTGAAATATCTTCAATCCTATTTGCTATGTCCTTTTTTTACACTAGGTTATTTCAATTTGAAAAGGGTTATTTCATATTGCTAATGATAATAACAATTCTTGCACTTATTTTTGGGGGTGGACTTAATTCTGTGTTTTGACCAGCAACTACTAGTAAATTTACCTATACCTATATGAATTACCAAAGCGATATCTTTTCATCTAATATGTTTCCAATGTCTCTTGCTTTTCCATTCTATCCTTCTGGACAACTTTCATATGTATATTCTCAATTTTCCCAAAGAGATATAAATAATGGGTTTGGACAATTTGTTGGAGATAAAGCATGAGAAAATTTAAGGATCATTAAATGACAAAATAATTCTTCAAGCGGTGATTTAGCAAATGCTTGAAGATGAAATACAGTTTTACTTCTTCCAGTGGTATGGACAACATTATTTGGATTACTAGGAATAATAGCATCACACTTTAAAAAGACTCATTAATGTTTTAGAAATACACTATTTTATCTAATAACTTTAGATAATTTTATAATATACTTATAAAGATGAAAACAATACAATCAAATTTTAAAATAATAAATAAACTTTCCCCATATCTTGAAGGAGAAAAACATTATTGTGATTTTGAATCTCTGATTGAGTGGTTTGAAAATTCTATTCACAATAGAGAAGGACACTATATTAAATTAGATATTCGGTATTTAATGGATTGACTACTACATAATGAAGTTATATGCGATGCTCTTTTGAGTGCAAAAATTCTTGAGTGAAAAAAAGAACCAGGAAAAGAAAAATGACTTAATTTTAAAAATGACAATTATAATAAATTAAGAAATAATTCTAATACTTTTGTTCACTATGGAAGAACCACTCATGTAGAAGTAAGGTCAAAATCAATGATAACAAAAATTTCATTTGGAGAAATGATAGAGTTTGCAAAGTTTTTTCATAACTTAATTTTTGAAGTTTTAATAGAATTAAAAGCAATTAAAAGCAAAGAAGAATTTAATAAGGAAATTTATTTTGATGAGGAAAGAATATTTAATTATTCAGAAGAAAGAAGAGAACTTGTTAAAAAAAATGAAAGCAATGAAGAATGTAAGTTATGTGGAGAAGGAAAAATAAAGTATCCAAAATTAAAAGTTTATGAATTTGGACCATATTTAGAATGTACAAATTGTAATGCAAAGCTATCAACTAATCTTAATTTAAAGAGTGAGATTTTAAAAGAAAATAAGTGTGACAGCAATTCTTGTTTTAATAAGGAATCAATGATTAAAGAAACATATTCATATAAAGAAAACAAAAAATATTTTGAGTGTACAAGGTGTTGAAGAAAGTTTGACGAAGACAACAAAGATGCTTCAACCCTTGATTTTTCAGGAAATGAGTTATCCTTTTAAAATATAAGTAATATTAATTATTTTAAAAAAAAGACTTTTGTTCTTTGATGGTAAGTGAGTAATATTCCATTAAATCTTTTTTCTTTTCCTCCGAAAGATTTCCTATCCTAATATCTTTTTTTCCGTTTTCAATTTCCTTCTTTTTAAAGATCCTGAAACCTATTTGTAAATCCAGTCTTAAATATGATCCTATATCATTGTCAATGTATTTTCTAGTGCCTTGGTAGGTTTTCTTTCTCCCAGTGTGTTTTGTTTTTGTAGACACAATTGCAAAATAATTCCCTTCGTTAATTTCACATAAAATATAGTAGGGTCTTTTTCCTTTCCCTACAACATGACTAGCCCCTATTTCTCTATCATCGGAATAATAGTAATTTCCAATTACATCACTTTTTTTCATATGTTAATTATATATGTAATATAATTATTTTATGTTTAAGGTTTTAAAGAAACTAGATATAAAATTTTTAGCTGCATTGTCGTTAGCTATTCTTGGACCTTTTATTTATTCATGAGTAAGAATATTTTGGATTGCTGATCAAGGTGGAGATACACTAGCTATGGCATCATTTCAAACATATATTCAAATGGCTTTTGAAATTATTGGGGCGTTTATATTGGTTCCGATATTTACTTATAAGAATTCTGAGTATAAGAATAATTCTCTTTCAGTTTTTATGTCAGTGAATATTGCACTATCAATAATGTTGCTTATAACAATGGGATTGATTCCAATAATATTTAATTCAATGAAGTCTTTAAATCCAGGGATTAAAGATAAAGATCTTCTCTTATATCTAATCTTCCAAACATTAACAAGTACTTTAATTTCCTATGAACAATATTTAACATCTGAAATAATAATTACCAAGAGAGTCAATAAAGCAATTGTCTTTGCAGGAGTAAGTATTTTCTTTAAAGTGATAGTAGACATTTTGTTTTTATCAAATATCTCTCCTTTTGAATTCAATCTTTCACTTATATCTATTTCATCTTTTATATCAACCTTATTAGTGGTAATAGTATTTATATTTTTCTATTTTTTAACAAGAAAGAAAGAAAAAAATAATGACAAGATTTCAAAAAAGAGAATGCTAGATTATTATAAAAAAGGAATGGTCCCTGCTCTTGAATTATTAATAAGAAATTTATTCTATACATTAGTTACTTTAAAGATAGTTGAGATGCTTGGAGAAAAAGATTGGAATACATGAAATATGGGTGGATTTATTTATTGGATGATTTTATTTAGGATTACATCAGTTTTTGATTATTCACTATTAAGTGAATCACTTAATAATGATAATGAATTAGATACAAATGATTTAATGATGTTTTACCTTTTTATTGAATTTATACTTTTTGTATTTATTGGATCAATACTTACTTATACATACCTTCCTAATGTTATTGGCAAGGAAGATTATTTACACTCTTCAATTAATCTTTCAATGATGTTTATGCCGTTTATGATCATTATAGGATTGCAAAATCAAATAAAAACAAAAATTTTATCTGAAAATAAATATTGATATTTACTAGTAGCAACAATAATTGAAAATTCATTAGTATACCTACCTTTATTTTTTGTAATAAATTTTACAAATGTTAAATTTAGTTTAATTGATAATTATATAATTTTTGGTGTTGGGGTAGTTTTAGCATGTTCAATAAACCTCTTACAATATTTATATCTTATTAATAAAATAAAATTTAATAAAAAATACTATAAGGAAAGGGGTTGTAATGTCTAAAGTAGAAATAGATAAATTATCAAATGAATTTTGTGATAAATTTAATAAATTTCATGGAGGTTTAAAAATGGATAATAGGGAGATTGGTCTTTTCCTAAGACACTATTTACCATTGGTAGATGCATATGTAGGATATATAGAAAGGATATCTACAATTGAATATCATACATATTTCAATAAAAAAGGTGGCAAAAAAGAAAAACCTCCTACTTGATCTTCGATTCAATTAAAAATTACTAAGGATGAAGTGCTTAAAAAAATAATCATAGATGAACTATTTATAAATGAAGATGAAACTATGACTCTTGAAAAATCATTTGAGAACCTTCTTTTCATAAGAAATAAAATAACCCATAATTATTTTTTCTATATGGAAAATTCACAAGAAAATATAAATAAGTTTTTTAAAAAAATAAACTTTTTAAAATTCAAAAAAACCATTAAAATTTTTGGTTTTGATAAAAAATATAAAGAAGGTAATGAAGGATATAAAAATCAATCTGAAAAATTTGTAGTAGAAAAATTTAAGGTTATAGATGCTTTGTTAAACAATCATATGAAAGAAAAAGATGAAAAATGAAATATTAATATTAAAAAGCTTCTATATATAAGCGAAGAGGAGTGAGAACAATTCGGAAATGATGAATGTTGTGTTAAGTGCACAAAAAGAATAGAAAATATTAAAGAAGGTGATGATGCAAACAATTAGTACAGATGAATTATCAAAAGAATTTCAAGAATCATTTAATAAAATAAACGGGACAAACATGGAAGGAAAAGAAATAGGTCTTTTCCTAAGAAACTATTTACAATTGGTAGATGCATATATAGGATATATAGAAAGGGTATCTACTTTAAAATATTTTGATTGCTATGAAATAAATGATTATTCTACCTGGGGGGGCAATAATTAAAGAAATAAAAAGAGAAGAAGAGTTATTTATTTCTATTAAAGAGGAATTGTTAATAGATGATATTAACATTGATAAAGATGTCTACATGAAATACTTTAAAAATCTATTAGAAATAAGAAACTGAATTACACATAATTATTTCTTTTATATAGATGAAGAGATTGAAGTAATTAATGATTTTATAGAAGGTATTGATTTTAAAAAAGTTTACAAACTTCTTAAACATTTCGGATTTAGAGAAAATGATAAGGAATGAAACAAATACAATAATCAAGGAGAAAAATTTAAGAATGAAAGAGAGAAGATTGTAAACCCATTATTGAATATGGAAAAAATAAAAAACGAAAGATGAATTAAAGACATAAAAAAACTCTTATATCTTGATGGTGATGATGAAATATAAAATCTTAATACCATTATCAATAAAATATTCTGAAAAAAATAAAATTATTGTTTCATTATAAATAACAATTGATGCAGAAATCATATATTATTTAAGTACAAGGAGAAAAAAATGGATAAGAAACTTAATTTATTTGATAAGGTTATTGATTTATATTTATCTTCAGAGATAAAAAGCTTAAAGAGATATGAAATTAGAGATTTCATAGTTTATGAATTTTCAAGAGATGAATTAGGGAAAGTAATTGATTTTAAAGCAATTGAAAACCTTCCTTCAATTTATATTTTGCAAGAAACAGAAAATAATGAAATTTATATTGGAGAAACAGAAAGTTTTTTAACAAGAGTTAAAGACCATTCTAATACAAAAGAATTTGATAAAATTTATGTAATAAGTTCAGCCGTTTTAAACAAAAATATTTGTTTATCAATTGAAGAAAAAACAATCAATCTCTTTAAAAACTCAGTTATGAACTATGACGTAAAAAATAAAAATTTAATTAATAACTCACTTTTATCAAAGCGTGATAATTTAAGAGCAAATGAAGATTGAAAATTCTTTAAAGAAATATATTCTCTACTTAGATTTAACTTATCTCCCAAGAATAAAAATGATGAAGAAGATGACCTTGAAAAAGGAGAAGAGTTCTCTTATAAAAAAGGAAAACTAAAAATAGTAGAAGGCGGATTTTTATTATTAGAAGGATCACAAATATTTATGGGAGAACCAAAAGAATATGTTAAAAACAAACTTCTAAAAATTAGAGATAGCTTAATAGATAAAAAAATAATTAATGATTTAGGAATCTTACAAGAAAACATTTTTTGAAAATTTCCTTCTTATTTTTCAGATATTCTTTCTGGCGGGAGCACTAGTGGATATGATGAATTCAAGACAAAAAAAGGAATAACATTAGGTGATTATTTAGGTAGAGAACCTCAACAGAGAAAATCAAAAAATAGCATCAATTAAATTTATTAAAAATAAATTATTCCCTTCTTAAGGATGGTATAATAAATATTGTATTATACATTAAGTTATAGTACAGTCGCCTATGTCATTTGCGATGGGATGAGGCGTTTTTTTATGCGATTTTAGACATAGTCAATATCTTTAAAAAGAATTTAAACTCCTTTTTAAAGATATTTTTGGCATAAAATTATATAATGTAATTAAGGAGAATTTATGAGTGAACAAAATATAAACGCAAAGTTAAAAGATATATTAAACAAAAAAGAAAAAGACATATTTTCAATTTTTAACAAGTATAAAAACGAGGAAAAATTTATTGATTTTATAAATGGTGTTTCTTGGGAAAATGGGAAATTTTTGGTTGAGAGTTTTTCTGATGAGAGATCAGTAAAGAACATACAAAATTCTTTTGAAAAACTTCTATTTAAATTAATTTTAAATACCAATGATAATGATTTGATTTGAATGAAAAATAAG